>JAUXNG010000020.1 GCA_030682835.1 Hydrogenophaga sp.
AGCGAGTCGGCGGTGACGAAGAAGCCGAGGTTGCGCTTGACGATGCGGCGCTCGTCCTCGGTCAACCCGTTGGGATTCTTCCAGAGTTCGATGTCGCGGCTCATCTGGATTTCCTGGGGCATCCAGTGGTTCGCGCAAGCCGACAGGTATTTGTCCCAGGCCCATTTGTACTTGAAGGGCACCAGCTGGTTGACGTCGGTCTGGCCGTTGATGATGCGTTTGTCGGCTGCGTTGACGCGGCGTGCGGCCGGGACCACAGGCGCGGTCGAAGGCCGAGTGGGAGCAGAGGAAGAGGGGGCGTTCAGCGCACTCGCGGGAGTCGCTGGGAAGCCGCTCATGGCAGGGGCCAGGGGGCTGGTCGCGGGCTTCAGTGAGGGCGTGATGGGGTCGTCCCAGGTCAGCATAGTTGGATCCAATTCTGCGGATTATCAAAGTGTCAGCATGAAAAGCAAAGCCTCATGCAAGAGGGCTTTGCTTTGTGTTGCGGTGTCGCATCGAAAGCCTTCGGTTGGGACGTGAATCGCACGTCAGAACCGCGGCGCAATGCTCACTGGCAAGCTTCGCACCCGGGGTCGTCGATGGCGCAAAACTTGATGTCGGTGGCGGGCTCGGAAGCGGGCATGTGCGCCGCCACCGGAGCGGCCGAAACCGCCTCATGCGAGCCCGTGGCCACCGCGTTGAGCTGACCCGTTCGACCGGTGGATTTCTCCACCTGCGTGGCCGAGGTGGTGCGCAGGTAGTAGGTGGTTTTGAGGCCGCGCAGCCACGCGAGCTTGTAGGTGTCGTCGAGCTTCTTGCCCGATGCGCCGGCCATGTAGATGTTCAGGCTCTGGCCCTGGTCGATCCATTTCTGGCGGCGTGCGGCGGCCTCCACCAGCCACAGCGGTTCGACCTCGAAGGCCGTGGCGTAGAGCGCCTTCACGTCTTGCGGTACGCGGTCAATGGGGCGCAGAGAGCCGTCGAAGTGCTTGAGGTCCATGACCATCACGTCGTCCCACAGGCCCAGGCGCTTGAGGTCTTTCACCAGGTAGCTGTTGATGACCGTGAACTCGCCCGACAGGTTGGACTTGACCGACAGGTTGCCGAAGCAGGGCTCGATGGACGCGTCGACGCCGATGATGTTGGAGATGGTGGCGGTGGGCGCGATGGCCACGCAGTTGGAATTGCGCATGCCGTCACGGGCGATCTTCTGGCGCAGGGCGTCCCAGTCGAGCGAAGACGAGCGGTCCACATCCACATAGCCGCCGCGCTCGCGCGCCAGCAGGTCCAGGGTGTCGGGCGGCAGCACGCCTTTGTCCCACAGCGAGCCGCGGTAGCTGGCGTAGCGGCCGCGCTCGCGGGCCAGTTCGGTGGAGGCCCAGTAGGCGTAGTAGCACACCGCTTCCATGGAGCGGTCGGCGAACTCGACCGCCTCGTTGGACGCGTAGGCGATGCGCATTTCGTACAGTGCGTCCTGGAAACCCATCACGCCCAGGCCCACGGGGCGGTGGCGCATGTTGGAGTCGCGCGCCTTCTTCACCGCGTAGTAATTGATGTCGATCACGTTGTCGAGCATGCGCATGGCGGTCTTGATGGTGCGCTGCAGCTTCTCGTGGTCGAGCGTCTTCACGCCGTCGTCGGACACGCGCACGTGGTTCAGCAGGTTGACCGAGCCAAGGTTGCAGACGGCGGTCTCGGTGTCGCTGGTGTTGAGCGTGATCTCGGTGCAGAGGTTGGAGCTGTGCACCACGCCGGCGTGCTGCTGCGGGCTGCGAACGTTGCAGGCGTCCTTGAAGGTGATCCAGGGGTGACCGGTCTCGAACAGCATGGTCAGCATCTTGCGCCACAGGTCGGACGCCGGCACCTTACGGCTCGGCTTGATCTCGCCGCGCTCGGCCTTGGCTTCGTAGGCGATGTAGGCCTTCTCGAAGGCTTCGCCGAACAGGTCGTGCAGGTCGGGCACGTTGTTGGGCGAGAACAGAGTCCAGTCACCCTTTTCCATGACGCGCTTCATGAACAGGTCGGGAATCCAGTTCGCGGTGTTCATGTCGTGCGTGCGGCGGCGATCGTCGCCGGTGTTCTTGCGCAGCTCCAGGAACTCTTCGATGTCCAGGTGCCAGGTCTCCAGGTAGGCGCAGACCGCGCCCTTGCGCTTGCCGCCCTGGTTCACCGCCACGGCGGTGTCGTTGACCACTTTCAGGAAGGGCACCACGCCTTGCGACTCGCCGTTGGTGCCCTTGATGTGGGCGCCCAGCGCGCGCACGCGGCTCCAGTCGTTGCCCAGGCCGCCCGCGAATTTGCTCAGCAGCGCGTTTTCCTTGATGGATTCGTAGATGCCGTCCAGGTCGTCGGGCACGGTGGTCAGGTAGCAGCTGGAGAGCTGCGAGCGCAGCGTGGCGCTGTTTAACAGCGTGGGCGTGGACGACATGAAGTCGAACGAGGACAGCACCTCGTAGAACTCGTTGGCGCGTGCCTCGCGGTCGATCTCGTTCAACGCCAGGACCATGGCCACGCGCATGAAGAAGCTCTGC
>JAUXNG010000071.1 GCA_030682835.1 Hydrogenophaga sp.
CCTCGTGCGCCACTGCCGTGGCCTGCGCGTGGCCAACGTGGTGGGTGGCATGCCTTACCAGCTGCAGATCGCCAAGCTGCAGAACGCCGACCTCGTGGTCGCCACCCCTGGCCGCCTGCTGGATCTTCAGCGCTCGCAACAGCTCAAGCTCGACAAGGTGCAGTTCCTGGTGGTGGACGAAGCCGACCGCATGCTGGACCTCGGCTTTGCCGACGACCTGGCCGAAGTCAACGAACTCACCAGCCAACGCCGCCAGACCATGATGTTCAGCGCCACCTTTGCGCCGCGCATCCAGCAACTCGCCATGCGGGTGATGCACGACGGTGGCAAGCACGTGCAGAAGATCCAGATCGACAGCCCGCAGGAGCAGCACGCCAACATCAAGCAGAAGCTGTTCTGGGCCGACAACGCCCAGCACAAGCGCCAGCTGCTCGACCACTGGCTGCGTGACACCACGATCAACCAGGCCATCGTTTTCGCCAGCACCCAGATCGAGTGCGACGGTCTGGCCAACGACCTGCAGCAGGAAGGCTTCTCGGCCGTCGCGCTGCACGGTGCCCTGAGCCAGGGCATCCGCAACCGCCGCCTGATGGCGCTGCGCGGTGGTCAGGTGCAGATCCTGGTCGCCACCGATGTGGCCGCACGCGGCATCGACGTGCCCACCATCACGCACGTGTTCAACTTCGGCCTGCCCATGAAGGCCGAGGACTACACACACCGCATTGGCCGCACCGGCCGTGCCGGCCGCGATGGCCAGGCCGTCACCTTTGCCGAGATGCGCGACCGCCGCAAGATCTTCGACATCGAAGCCTTCACGCGCCAGCGCATCGGTGTGGAAACGATCCCCGGCATGGAGCCGCGTCAGCGTGCTCCGTCGGCCGAGCCATTTGGCCGCGGCGCGCCTGGTGGCCGTCCGGCCGGTCGCAGCAACGACCGTTTTGCCGATCGCCGTGGTGCTCCCGCACCGCGCGGCCCGCGTTTCGATGGCCGTGGTGATGCACCGCGCTTCGAAGGCCGTGGCGACGCGCCCCGTTTCGAAGGTCGCGGTGACGCTCCTCGCTTTGAAGGCCGTGGCGATGCGCCGCGTTTCGAAGGCCGGGGCGATGCCCCTCGCTTCGAAGGCCGTGGTGATGCGCCCCGTTTCGACCGCGCCGCGCCTCGCTTCGACGACCGCGGTGGCGACAGCCGCCCGGCCGGTCGCGGTTTTGCTGACCGCGCTCCTGCGCGCCCCGGCTTCGGCCCTAAGCCGGGCGGTTTCTCGAGCTTCGGCCGCAGCGACAAGGGTGCCGATCGTGGCCCCGAGCGCGGTGGTGACCGTTTCAGCGACCGTGGCAATTCCGAGCGCACGGCCATGCGCGGCGATTTCGCCCCGCGCCGCCCTGAAGGCGCCCCGTCGCGCCCCGTGGCACGCCGCAGCCCGCGTTGATGCGCTGAGCGCCAGAGCCTCGCGGCTCCCATGAAAAAGCCGGACCTTGGTCCGGCTTTTTTTCGTCTGTGTCGGACGGCGGGCGGGTTCAGTTCATGCCGTTGCGGCTCGCCAGTTCAACGAACAGGGCGGAGTGATCCAGATCGCCCAGGCCATGCTCTGCTGCGTCGGCAAACAGCTGTTCGAAGAGCGCCGTGATGGGGGCGTCGAAGCCCATGCTGCTGGCCGTGGCCAGGGCGTTGCGCATGTCCTTGAGCTGGACCTGGATGGCGGCGCGTTTGGTGAAGTCGCGCTCGACCATGCGCTGGCCGTGCAGTTGCAGGATGCGGCTGTCGGCGAATCCGCCGGTGATGGCCTGGCGCACCTGGGCCATGTCGGCGCCGCCTTTTTCGCACAGCAGCAGCGCCTCGGCCACGGCGCCGATGGTGATGCCCACGATCATCTGGTTGGCCAGTTTGGCCAGCTGCCCCGCGCCGTGCGGGCCCACGTGCGTGGGGCGCCCCAGCAGTTCCAGCACCGCGCGGGAACGTTCCATGTCGGCCGGGTCGCCCCCCACCATGATGGCGAGCGTGCCCTGCTCGGCACCCACGGTGCCTCCCGACACAGGCGCATCGAGGTGGCGCACGCCCAGGGCGCACAGGCGCTGGGCGTGGTCACGGGCCTGGGCCGGCTGGATCGACGACATGTCGATCACCAGCGCCCCGGCGCGCAGGCTGGCCGCGGTGCCTTGCTGGAACAGCACGTCCTCAACCACCGCACCGTTTTCCAGCAGGGTGATGACCACGTCGGCATGCTCGACGGCCTGGGCCGGCGTGTCGGCCACTTGCGCGCCAAAAGGTTCGAGCCGCTCGGCCTTGCTGCGCGAGCGGTTCCAGGCGCTCACCTGGCAGCCCGCTTCGCAGAGGCGCCGGGCCATCGGAAAACCCATCATGCCGATGCCGAGCACGGCCACCTGAAGGGGACGTTGCGCGGTGCCAGCGGGTGGCGTGGAGGTGGGGGAGGTGGGGTCGTTCAAGGAGGGTTACCGGTATAGGAGTGAGCGGTGACAGGATGGCTTGTCCTGGAAGGTTCTGCTGAAAATTGTAGAGGGCACCCGCCAGGTATCGCGTGCCATGGGATCTGTCGGCGGACCCGACACCGAGGCCTTTCGGCGACAGCGTGGATCGGACGCCCGAAAACGTGCATGACACAATGCCGCCCATGATCGCCACCACGCCCCAGACCCGTCTCGATCCCCGCTGGCTGGATGCCCAGTACAACAACCGGGCGCTCGTGCCCGAGCACGCGGCGCATTTCGCCCGCTGGTCAAGTGCATCGGCCCAGGCCCGTGCGTCGGGGTCCGCTTTGCTGGATCTGCCCTACGGACACGGAGCGGGCGAAACCCTTGATGTATTCCCAGCGGCCCGCAAGCGCGGTGCACCGCTGGCGCCGGTGCTGGTGTTCATCCACGGCGGCTACTGGCGCAGCCTGGACAAATCCGACCACTCTTTCCTGGCACCGGCCTTCGTGAAGAAGGGGGCCTGCGTGGTGGTGCCGAACTACGCTCTGTGTCCGGCCGTGACGATCCCTGAAATCGTGATGCAGATGGTGCGCGCGCTGGAGTGGACATACCGCCACATTGCCGTGCACGGAGGCGACCCCCAGCGCATCACGGTGGTGGGTCACTCGGCTGGCGGCCACCTGGCGGCCATGTTGCTGGCTTGCCGCTGGGGGCAGGTGGCGGCCGATCTGCCGTCCGCCTTGGTGAAGAATGCGCTGTCCATCTCCGGGCTGTACGACCTGGAGCCGGTGCGCCGCTCGCCGTTTCTGCAAGACTCGCTGCGCCTGACGCCAGCGCAGGTCCGAAAAGCCAGCCCGGCCCTGCTCCCTGCGCCGCCCATCCGCGAGGGCCGCGGTCAGCTCTGCAGCGTGGCCGGTGGCGAAGAAAGCAGCGAATTCCTGCGCCACAACCAGCTGATCCAGTCGGCCTGGGGCGAGGCGGTGGTGCCGGTGTGCAAAGCGCTGCCGGGGCTGAACCATTTCAGCGTGCTGGAAGCCCTGGTGCAGCCGCGCCACCGGCTGCACCGGCTCGCGCTGGAGCTGCTGGCCTGAGGCCGCGCACACCCTGCCTGTTCGCCCGCCAGCGATCGACCCCGCTTGACCGAGCTGCTGATCTGGGCGTATCCCGTGGCCGTGGTGCTGACAGGCTATGTGGTGCTGGGCATCACGGGCTTTGGCTCGGCCCTGGTGATCGTGCCCCTGCTGGCCTGGCGCTGGCCGCTGGCCGAGGTGGTGCCGCTGGCGCTGCTGATGGACGTGGCCGCTTCTGCGCTGATGGGGCGCCTGAACCTGGCGTTGGTGCGCTGGGACGTGCTGCGCCAGCTGGCGCCGGGCATGCTGCTGGGCGGCGTGCTGGGTCTGTGGCTGTTCCAGCGCACACCGTCCGCCTGGCCGCTGCTCGCGCTGGGGGTTTACGTGGCCTGGGTGGGTCTGCGTGCCCTGCGCCAGGTCGCGGCAGCTGACGAACCCGCACCGGCCTCCGCCTGGCTCGGTGCGCTCTATGGCCTGGGCGTGGGCCTGGTGCAGGTGGCCTTCGGCACCGCCGGGCCACTGGTGCTGGCCTGGCTGGCGCGTCGGTCTGTGCCCGCGCTGGCGGTGCGGGCCAGCACGCCGGTGATCATGCTGGTGGTGGCCGCTTTTGTGTTGGCGCTGTTTGCTGCCGACGGACGGCTGGCGTCTGGTGTGTTGTGGCAGCGCGTGCTGGTGCTGATGCCGGTGGCTCTGGCCGGCGTCTGGCTGGGACACGCGGTGGCCGGGCGCCTGAACGCGGCCCACCTGCGCCGCGCCATCTGCGCATTGCTCGTGCTCAGCGGCGGCCTGCTGGTGCTCAACGCCTTGCGCCAGCTCATCTGAACCGCCGCCGCGCCCTCACATCAGCAGATGTTCGCCGGCGTTGTCGCCGCCCAGAATCACGTAGTTGACCTTGCGGATGTCCATCAGGCGCGTGCCGCCGGAGTAGCTGATGGAGCTCTGCACGTCCTGCTCCATTTCGGTGAGTGTGCCGGCCAGCGTGCCCTTGATCGGCTCCAGGATGCGCTTGCCTTCCACGTGCTTGTACTCGCCCTTGTTGAAGTCGCTGGCCGAGCCGTAGTACTCCTTGTAGAGCACGCCATCGACTTCGACCGTCTTGCCCGGCGATTCTTCGTGGCCGGCGAACAGCGAGCCGATCATGACCATCGACGCCCCGAAGCGGATGCTCTTGGCGATGTCGCCGTGGCTGCGGATACCGCCGTCGGCAATGATGGGCTTGGTGGCCACGCGGGCGCACCACTTCAGCGCCGAGAGCTGCCAGCCACCTGTGCCGAAGCCGGTCTTGAGCTTGGTGATGCAGACCTTGCCCGGGCCCACGCCCACCTTGGTGGCGTCGGCACCCCAGTTTTCCAGGTCGATCACGGCTTCGGGCGTGGCCACGTTGCCGGCGATGACGAAGCTGCCGGGCAGCTTGTCCTTGATGTAGCCGATCATGTCGCGCACGCTGTCGGCGTGGCCGTGGGCGATGTCGATGGTGATGTACCCGGGCACCAGGCCTTCGGCGGCCAGTGTGTCCACGGTGGCGCGGTCGGGTGCCTTCACGCCGAGCGAGATCGATGCGTACTGGCCAGCGGCGTGCATGTCGCGCACGAACTGCACGTTGTCCAGGTCGAAGCGGTGCATGACGTAGAAGTAGCCATTGCGCGCCATCCACAGGCAGATAGACTCGTCCACCACCGTCTTCATGTTGGCCGGCACCACCGGCAGGCGAAAGCGCCGCCCGCCCAGTTCCACGCCGGTATCGCATTCCGAGCGGCTCTCCACGCGGCATTTGCGGGGCAGCAGCAGAACGTTGTCGTAGTCAAAAATTTCCATCGAGAAACCAGGCTCCAGTGGTCGTTGCAGAACGGGGTGCTCGGGACCTGGGCCGGCTTCACGTGCCCGCGTGGGCACAAAAAAACCGGGCGCAAGAATCCTGGGCCCGGTGTCTGATTCTAGGCGCATCGCAGGCCCGCGCCCAGCGTCCGCCACCCCCGCCGGCTGTATGGCGTCCATATGGCCAGTGATATGAAGCGGGGCACGGCCCTGACGGCGCGCCGCGTACGCCACCCGGCGTACAGACGTTCATCAGGGTCTTCCCTAGCATCCAGTTGTCCGCTGTGAACCGCCTTCAAGGGGTGGTCCGGCGGCCAGAGTCACCCCCTCAACTGGATGTTTTCGAACACTGGAGAAGCGCCATGATGCAACGTCGATTCACTCTCAAGGCCCTGTCTGTGGCCGCCGCCCTGGCTGCCACAGGTCTTTCGGCCCACGCCCAGGAGACCATCAAGGTCGGCGTGCTGCACAGCCTGTCGGGCACCATGGCCATTTCGGAGACCGTGCTCAAGGACACGGTGCTGATGGCCATTGAAGAGATCAACGCCAAGGGCGGCGTGCTGGGCAAGAAGCTCGAGCCCGTGGTGGTGGACCCGGCGTCGAACTGGCCGCTGTTTGCCGAACGCGCCCGACAGCTGATCACGCAGGACAAAGTGGCGGTGGTGTTCGGCTGCTGGACCTCGGTGTCGCGCAAGTCGGTGCTGCCGGTGTTCGAGGAACTCAACAGCCTGCTGTTCTACCCCGTGCAGTACGAAGGTGAAGAGCTGAGCAAGAACGTGTTCTACACCGGCGCCGCGCCCAACCAGCAGGCCATTCCCGCCGTGGAATACCTGATGAGCAAGGATGGCGGCAGCGCCAAGCGCTTCGTGCTGCTGGGCACCGACTACGTGTACCCGCGCACCACCAACAAGATCCTGCGCGCCTTCCTCAAGTCCAAGGGCATCCCGGACAGCGACATCATGGAGTCGTACACCCCCTTCGGGCATTCGGACTACCAGACCATCATCGCCAACGTGAAGAAATTCGCCAGCGAAGGCAAGAAGACGGCGGTGATCTCGACCATCAATGGCGACTCCAACGTGCCCTTCTACAAAGAGCTGGGCAATGCCGGCCTGAAGGCGACCGACGTGCCGGTGGTGGCGTTCTCCGTGGGTGAGGAAGAGCTGCGCGGTGTGGACACCAAGCCGCTGGTGGGCCACCTGGCCGCCTGGAACTACTTCATGAGCATCAAGAACCCGACCAACACCGCGTTCATCAAGAAGTGGTCGGATTACGCCAAGGCCAAGAACATCGCCGGCCACAAAGACCGTCCGCTGACCAACGACCCCATGGAAGCCACCTACATCGGCATCCACATGTGGAAGCAGGCGGTGGAGAAGGCCAAGAGCACCGACACCGACAAGGTCATCGCCGCCATGGCCGGCCAGACCTTCACCGCACCCAGCGGCATCGTGAGCAAGATGGACGAGAAGAACCACCACCTGCACAAGAGCGTGTTCATTGGCGAAGTGAAGGCCGACGGCCAGTTTGATGTGGTGTGGAAGACGCCCGGCCCGGTCAAGGCCCAGCCCTGGAGCCCCTTCATTCCCGAGAACAAGGGCAAGAAGGACGAGCCTGTCTCGAAGATGTGAGGAAACCCGCGCGCATTGGCGCGCGCCCTCTCTCGTCTGATGCGGGAGGGGAGTGACACCGGGGGCCGTCCTGAGCTTGTCGACGGACGGACCCTTGTGTTGCTGGAGGGAATTTCCCTCGTTCTTTGGGTGCCTGGCTGAGAAACGAAGCACCGCTTGCTGACTGGTGAAGGATGGATATGACGACGCATTGGCTGCGCATGCTTGGGCTGTGCCTCGCGCTGTGCATGGGCGCGGGCACGGCGCAGGCACTCACGCCTGCTGACGCGCTGGCCCTTGTGGAAGGCAGCGCGAGTGATCGCGTGGAAACGCTGCAGCGCCTGACGGTGGCGCCTGATGAGCGCGCTGCGGCCCTGATTCGCGCCATGGCAGCGCAAAACGCGCGTCTGCATGATGAGCGCGTGTACATCGTTGACGGCGACCGTGTGCTCGACGCCGTCACCGGAGAACCCACCACCCTGCCGCCAGACGCGCAGGACGTGAGCCTGAACAACCGCCTGCGCGGCGCGCTGGAAACTGCGCTCGCCGGCCTCGACCTGCTGTACGCCGAACCGCGGCGCCAGCGGGAAGCTGCGCGCACCCTGCAGCGCAGCGCGTTTGATCAACCCGACATCGAGCAGCTGCCGCTGATTGAAAAGGCACTGGCCGGTGACCTGGACCCGCAGGCCCGCCAGACCCTGGAACTGGCGCAAGCCGCCGTGCTGCTGGACAGCGAGGACGAAGCGCAGCGCCTGGCCGCTGCCGACAAGCTGGGCGAGGCGCGCCAGGCGATCGTGCGGCCCTTGCTGCTGGCGCAGATCGAACGCGAGCAGAGCCCTGCGGTGAAGGCCGCGCTGCAGCAAACCCTGAAGGCGGTCGAGCGCGCGCTGCAGCTGAGCAGCGTGCTGGCGCAAGGGTTCACCGGCCTCAGCCTGGGCAGCATCCTGCTGCTGGCGGCGCTGGGCCTGGCCATCACCTACGGCCTGATGGGCGTCATCAACATGGCGCACGGCGAACTGATCATGATCGGCGCCTACGCCACCTGGCTGGTGCAGCTGGCGTTCAAGCAGCTGTTCCCCGAGATGTTCGACTGGTACCTGCTGGTGGCCATGCCGCTGGCCTTCATCACCTCGGCCCTGGTGGGCGCGGCCATGGAACGCACGGTGATCCGCTTCCTGTACGGCCGCCCGCTGGAAACGCTGCTGGCCACCTGGGGCATCAGCCTGGTGCTGATGCAGGCGGTGCGCAGCCTCTTCGGCGCCCAGAACGTGGGGGTGGAGAACCCGAGCTGGATGAGCGGCAGCGTCACCCTCATGGGCAACCTCACGCTGCCCTGGAACCGCATCATCATCATCGCCTTTGCCGCTGCGGTGCTGCTGGGCGTGGCGCTCATGATCAGCCGCACGCGGCTGGGGCTGTTCGTGCGTGGCGTCACGCAGAACCGGCCCATTGCGGCCTGCTTGGGCGTGAACCCCGCGCGCATCGACACCTACGCCTTTGCGCTGGGTTCGGGCATCGCCGGGCTGGCAGGTTGTGCGCTGAGCCAGATCGGCAACGTGGGCCCCGACCTCGGCCAGAGCTACATCGTGGACTCGTTCATGGTGGTGGTGCTCGGCGGCGTGGGGCAGCTGGCCGGCACGGTGTACGCCGCGCTGGGCCTGGGCATTCTCAACAAGTTCCTGGAAGGCTGGGCCGGCGCGGTGCTGGCCAAGATCGCCGTGCTGGTCTTCATCATCGTCTTCATCCAGAAGCGGCCGCAGGGGATCTTTGCCATGAAGGGCCGGAGTGCAGAAGCATGAACACCACCACCATCCATCCAGCCGGGCTTGCGCCAGCCCACGAAGCTTCTTCCTCGGTCCGGGCGGAACCCCACCCACCCTTTCAGGCTTCGCCTGTCGAAGCCCCGGCACAGGCGTTCGCGAGCCCCGTCCGTCCCCCGTTGCCCCAGGCCGGCCCCTTGCTCACCCGCAGCGGCTGGAGCACCTTCATGGTCGCCTTGCTGGTGGTCTGCGCCGTGGCGCCGGCGCTCAACCTGTTGGTGCCTGCCGACAGTGCCTTCCACCTGAGCGACTACATGGTGGGCCTGCTGGGCAAGATCATGTGCTATGCCATCTGCGCGCTGGCCATGGACCTGATCTGGGGCTATACCGGCATCCTCTCGCTGGGGCATGGCCTCTTCTTCGCGCTCGGCGGCTACGTGATGGGCATGTACCTCATGCGCCAGATCGGCCTGGATGGCAACTACAGGAGCGAGCTGCCCGACTTCATGGTCTTCCTCGACTGGAAGGAGCTGCCGTGGCACTGGGCGCTGAGCGACAGCTTCGTGGCCACGCTGCTGCTGATCGTGCTGGTGCCGGGCCTGGTGGCCTTCGTGTTCGGCTACTTTGCCTTCCGCTCGCGCATCAAGGGCGTGTATTTCTCCATCATCACGCAGGCGCTCACGTTCGCGGCGCTGCTGCTGTTCTTCCGCAACGAGACCGGCCTGGGCGGCAACAACGGCTTCACCGACTTCAAGCGCATCCTGGGTCTTCCCATCGCCACACAAGGCATGCGCATGACGCTGTTCGTGCTGACCGGCATCACGCTGCTGGGCTTTTTCCTGTGGGCGCGCTGGCTCGTAAATTCCAAGTTCGGTCGCGTTCTGCAGGCGGTGCGCGACGCCGAGAGCCGCACCATGTTCTGCGGTTACAACCCGCTGCCGTACAAGCTCACCATCTGGACCATCTCGGCCGTGATGTGCGGCGTGGCCGGCGCGCTCTACGTGCCGCAGGTGGGCATCATCAACCCCGGTGAAATGAGCACCGCCGCCAGCATCGAGATTGCCATCTGGGCAGCGGTCGGCGGGCGGGCCACGCTCATCGGCCCCATCATCGGCGCCTTCATCGTCAACGGCGCCAAGAGCTGGCTCACGGTGAGCTTCCCCGAGTACTGGCTGTATTTCCTGGGCGGGCTGTTCATCGTGGTGACGCTCTACATGCCGCAGGGTGTGGTGGGCCTGGTCCGCAAACTCAAGGGAGCGCGCGAATGACGCCCGACCTGATGGACGCCGGCGCGCAGCGCTACGAAAAGATCGCTCCGCGGCTGGTGCCGGGCCAGACCGAATCCGGCGGGCGTAGCGCCGCCTACGGCCGCATCCACACCGCTGGCGAGGTGGACACCACGCACGGACGCATCCTGTACCTGGAAGACGTGCATGTGAGCTTCGACGGCTTCAAGGCCATCAACGGCCTGAGCCTGGACATCGCCCCCGGCGAGCTGCGCTGCATCATCGGCCCCAACGGCGCGGGCAAGACCACGATGATGGACATCATCACCGGCAAGACCCGGCCCGACAAAGGCACGGTCTACTTCGGCAGCACGATCGACCTGCTGCGCCACCGCGAAGCCGAGATTGCGGCGCTGGGCATCGGCCGCAAGTTCCAGAAGCCCACGGTGTTCGAGCAGCTCAGCGTGTTCGAGAACCTGGAACTGGCGCTGGCCACCGACAAGCGCGTGCGCCACAGCATGGTGTTCACACTCAGCGGCGAAGAGAAAGACCGCCTGGCCGAGGTGCTGCAGACGATCCACCTGCTGGACAGCGCCGGGCGGCAAGCCGGCCTGCTGAGCCATGGGCAAAAGCAGTGGCTTGAAATTGGCATGCTGCTGATGCAAGAACCCAAGCTGTTGCTGCTGGACGAGCCTGTTGCCGGCATGACCGACGAAGAAACCGAACGCACCGCGCAACTGTTTTTAACGCTCAAAGGCAAACACTCGCTGATGGTGG
>JAUXNG010000080.1 GCA_030682835.1 Hydrogenophaga sp.
CGTAATAGCTGACGAAGTACTCGACCGCGTTCTTCGGGAAGAACTCGCGGAACTCGCTGTAGAGCTGCGCCGCCAGCGTCTTGTTGGGTGCGAACACGATGGCCGGGCGCCCCAGGCGGGCGATCACGTTGGCCATGGTGAACGTCTTGCCCGAGCCGGTCACGCCCAGCAGGGTCTGGAACACCTCGCCGTCATTGACGCCTTCGACCAGCTGCTCGATGGCCTGCGGCTGGTCGCCGGCCGGCGGGTACGGCAGGAACAGCTCGAAAGGTGAGCCGGGAAAGCGCTGGAACTCGCCCTCGACGGGCGGTTCGCTCAGGACCTCATGCAGCGGTGTCGTCGGCAGCGGGAGCTTGGGTGTCAGGGGCATCCGATGATTGTGCCGGATGGTCGCCAGCCGTGTCGGCACCCTTCGGGCGGCGCTGCCAGACGGCGGGCCTGGCCAGCAGCTCGACGTAACACTGTTCGCCGCCCCCCTGGGCCAGCGAATCCAGCCGGGCGGTGAGGTCGGCCGGGGCGATCACCTCGGCGCTTTCCTTGTCGGCACCGAAACGGCAGTCGAAGTCCCAGAAATCAGCGCCTTCGGGCAGCTCGCGGCGGCGTTCGCGCTTGATGTATTTGCGGATGTCGTGTTTGACCGCTTCAAGCACGCGGTCGGGATGCTTGCCCTCGGTACGCAGGGGGAATGTTTTTCTCATGGGAAGTCCTTCAAAGGGAGTGAGCGCCCTGGAGGACGTAGACAGTGGAGAGAGATTATCGGCGAAGGCCGCAAGCGGCCGAGGCTGAGTGCTCAGTCGATGGCAGAAATCTCGTATCCGCCCTCGTCCAAGTGCCGGTGCGGCCCGAACACCGCCTGCAAGGCCGCCGCCTCGGCGAGCTGCCAGGTTTCGAACACCATACGTTCCTCCACGGTCAGGGCCTCCATGTCGGGCGACTCGCCGTGGCGTGCGGCCAGCCGCTGCCAGGCGGCGTGGACCGGCAGCACCAGCGCCGCATCGCCCAGGCTGCTCTCGAGCGCTTGGCGGAACAGCCGCTCGGCGGCCTCCCGCTGGGCGGGCGAGCTGTCATCGGACACGAAAAGACGGAGGCGGTAGGTCATGGAACAGACTGGCATTCGGGCGGTGCATTGCACAATGCGCGATTATCGAGCCCCTTGACGAGCTTCGCCCTGCCCTTACCGGCGCGCCCGCCGACCCGCCACACGCCATGACCGAGCACACCATACGCGCCACCCCCAGCAAAGACGAGATCGCCCTGCTGCCCGAGTTCCCGCGCCTGGGGCTGGACCGCATCGTACGGGTCGTCACCGGGGGCGCGGCGCGCGAAGCGCTGGCCGAGCTGGTCGACCACCCGGTGTGGGGTTTCGACACCGAATCCAAGCCCACCTTCTTCAAGGAGCAGGTGTCGGACGGGCCGCACATCGTGCAGCTGGCCACGCAGCAGCGCGCCTGGGTCTTTCAGTTGCACGACACGGCCTGCCGCGATGCGGTGGCCGAGCTGCTCGGACGGCCGGGCCACACGCTGGCCGGTTTCGGGCTGGGCGACGACCGCAAGCGCTTGAAAGCCAAGCTGGCGGTGGAACCTGCCGGCATCCTGGACCTGAACGCGGTGTTCCGGGCCCAGGGCTACCGGAAGGACATGGGCGTGAAGGGCGCGGTGGCGGTGCTGTTCGGGCAACGCTTCATCAAGTCGAAGAAAGCGGCCACCTCCAACTGGGCCAACCCCACCCTCACAGAGGCCCAGCTGGTCTACGCCGCCAACGACGCGTGGGCCGCCGCGCGGGTGCACCAGGCGCTGGACACGAGTTGAACGATGGCGGCTCAACGCCGCCTCAAGGGCGTGAGCAGGTCCGACAGGCCGTTATGGTCGATCTCGTGCATGAGCTGCAAGAGCCGCCCCACCTCGCTCTTCGGAAAACCTTCCCGTGCGAACCAGTTGAGGTAGTTGCCCGGCAGGTCGGCAATCACCCGCCCCTTGTGCTTGCCAAAGGGCATCTCCACGGTGAGCAGTCGCTCCAGGTCTTCGGGTTTCATCGGTGTACGGGGGAGCTTTCGACGACGTGATGGTAGTCCCGCGCACAAGCCGCCAGACGCCGACGCTTGAAGCGATACTTATGCTTTATGCATCGCACCATTTTCACCACGCCGGTCGTGCGGCCCGTGCTGCGCGCGCTCTCGCGCGGCTTCCTCAAGCTCACCGGCTGGCGCATCGAAGGCCATCTGCCGCCCGAAGCGGTCCGCAGCGTGCTCATTGCCGCACCACACACCAGCAACTGGGATCTGCCCTACACCCTGATGGTGGCCTTTGCGATGGACCTCAACGTGTACTGGATGGGCAAGCAGAGCATCTTTCGCCCGCCCTTTCGCGGTGTCATGAAGTGGCTCGGTGGCATACCGGTGAACCGGGAGCAGTCGACCAACCTGGTGGCTGCATCGGCGCAGGCCATCCGCGAGGCGCGCGGCCCCTTGCAGCTCATCGTGCCGCCCGAAGGCACGCGCAGCAAGACCCGCTACTGGAAAACGGGCTTTTATTACATCGCGCTGGGCGCGGGCGTGCCCATCGTGATGGCCTACATGGACTACGCGAACAAGCGCAGCGGCCTGGGCCCTGTTTTTGTTCCCACCGGCGACGCTGAAGCCGACATGGCGACCATCAAAGCCTTTTACGCCCCGTTCAAAGGCCGCAATCCGGGCCAGTTTGAATCAGCGGCCTGAAGCCCTTCTCGACACACCCTCGTCGTGCCCCAGTGCCAGCGCCACAGCTGCCTGCAGGGCAGGCACCGCGTCCCGCTCGAACCACGGATGGCGTTTGAGCCAGGCGTTGTTGCGCGGGCTCGGGTGCGGGATGGGCATGGCGCCGGGCAGATAGCCGGCCCAGCCCGTCACCACTTCGGTGAAGCTGGCCCCGGGCTCTGGCAGATGGTGACGCTGGGCGTGCTGGCCGATCACCACCGTGAGGCGGATGTCGGGCAGGAAGGCCAGCAGCCGCTCGCGCCACAGAGGCGCGCACTCCGGGCGCGGTGGGAGATCACCCGAATGGCCGGTGCCGGGGTAGCAGAAACCCATCGGCAGGATGGCGACCTGGTGCGGGTCGTAGAACACGTCGCGGGTCATGCCCAGCCAGCCGCGCAGGCGCTCGCCACTGGCGTCGTCAAACGGCACGCCGGACGCATGCACCTTGCGTCCCGGCGCCTGCCCCACCAGCAGCACACGGGCATCGGGGTGAGCCTGCACCACCGGGCGCACGCCGTGCGGCAGCGCGCCGAGGCAGGCCTGGCAGGCGCGCACGTCACGCATGAGCAGATGAAAGCGATCGGATGTCAAGCGAACCAACGGTGGTGTTCGGGTCAGGCGCGATGCCGCATCTGAAGGAGGTGAAAAGGAGCGGCGCAGCCAACGCACGACGGCGAGCAGGTACCGTATCAGCAAGGACGTCCCTGCGCAGCCCCTGCCTACAATCGGTCACCAAACTGTGCCGCTTACGAGCATGGTGTGAACCCAGCCGGAGCCCCGCTGATGCCCTTCTCGTTCTGCAAATCCCGCGCCCTGCGGACGGGGCTTTTCGGGCCGCTGCCCCGGCGCTGGCTTGCCCTGACCCTTGGCCTGGGCATGGCACTGAGCGCGTGTGGCGGCGGCACTGCCGCTGTTGCCAACGCGGGGCCGGGCGCTGACCGCCCCGCAGAGCGCGGCTTCCCCGCCGCGGGGCCTTGGGTGTCGTTCTACGGCAGTGCAAGCACGGTGGACCTCGCGCGACTGGCCAGCACCTACCGCATCTTCGACATCGACGCCGACCCCGACACAGGCAACTTCAGCCCCGCCCAGATCCGCCTGCTGCAGAACGGGGGCCAGAACAAGGTGCTGAGCTACCTCAACATCGGTTCGTGCGAGAGCTTTCGCAGCTATTGGTCGACAGTGCCGGCTGGTCTGCGATCTTGTGCGGCCAACCAGGCGGCGCAGCTGGGTGCCTACGAAGGCTACGCCGATGAGGTCTGGATGAATCCCGGCAACGCAGACTATCAGCGCCTCATCCTTGAACACGTGGCACCGCGCCTGGTGGCCCAGGGTATCGACGGTTTCTACCTCGACAACATGGAGATCGTGGAGCACGGCACCCGCACGACCAATGGCCCGTGTGACGCCGCATGCAGCCAGGGGGGTCTGAACCTCATTGCCCGACTGCGGGAGCAATACCCGAGTCTGCTGTTCGTCATGCAGAACGCCACCAGTGACCGGACCCGCCTGGGCACAGCCAGCGGCGCCACAGGCAGCGTGGACTTCCCCGGCCTGCTGGATGGGATCGCACACGAATCGGTCTACCGCCCTGCCCCGGACACATGGGCCGAGGCGGAATTGCTGGCCTGGGCGGCGATGAAGCTCACGCCGGGCGGCCGACCCTTCTGGATCGGCACGCTGGACTACGTGGGCAGCTGCACCAACACCGCCGATGCGCAGGCGGCTTTCCTGTCGAGCCGCGCCCGGGGCTTCTCGCCCTCGGTGTCAGACGCCAGCGCTTCGCAACAAACCATTTGCGAGTGGCCAAGCGGCTGGTGAGTGCAGCGCGCGGCCGCTGAAGCGTTCTGCGGCTGCAGCCAGCAAGGCGGGGTGATGCGAACATCGCCCGGCCTTGCACGCCATCAGCGAATCTGCATCGATGTCTTGCTGGTGTTGTTGGCGGTGTTGCTCTCCACGGTGGTCGTGGCGACCTGGCTGGTGGCGGTCAGTGTGCCTGGGCTGTAGGGTGCCAGGAAGAGGAAGCTGCGCGTCACGCTGGCGCCGGGGGCCAGGGTGCCCAGGGAATAGCTGAACGAGTTGCCATTGGACAGGGTCACCTTGCCCGTCACCGCCGCGGCGGCGTGGGCGCTGGGGCCGGTGGCTCCGTTGGTGAAGGTCACGTAGCCGGTGACCCATGTCATGCGCCAAGCGCTGGTGGGCAGGGACACCTTGGTCAGCACGTCGGCACGCTGCACCAGCATCGACGCAGTGGCGGTGTTGTTCGCCAGGTTGCGGTCTGCCCCGACCGTGGCCACCGTGCTGGTGCCGTTGAGCACTGCGACGGTGGACAGCGTGGGCACGGTGGTGGTGAAGGTCTGCACACTTCGGGCCCCGGGGGCCAGGCTGCCCACCGCGAACTGGCGCACGGTGCCATTGGACAAGTTCACCGAGCCGGTGACCGCCGTGGCGGTGAAGGCCGTCGTTCCGGTCGCGATGTTGCTGAATGTGACCGTTCCCTGAATCACCGAACCAGCTGCTGCCCCGGCCGGCAGTTGCAGGCTGGTGGCCACGTCGGGCGTGGGCACGGCCAGCGTCAGGGTTGCGAAGTTGTTGGCCAGATTGGTGTCCAGAACGCCGCTCGGGGCGGTGATGCTCGACACCTGCGTGAGGGTGCCCCCCGCCTGAATCGACACGCTCGCCCGGAAAGTGACGGTTGCACGCGCACCCGCTGGAAGATCCACCCGGCCCGCAAGGCCCGAGGCCGAGCTGCTGAAGCTGGACGTGCCAGCCCCGCCCGTCAACGTGCTCGTCACCTGCGTGATGGTGCCCATACCCGCAGGCAGGCTGCTGGAGAAACCAGCGCCCGACACGGCGCCTGGACCGACATTGGACATGACGAGCTGGAAAGTGACCGTGCCCCCCGGTGCCGGCGTCGTCGTGCTCGCCAGCGCGGCCATGGAGAGGTCGGCGTGCGCTGGCGCGTTCTCGTCCAGTAGCAGCGACTGCCCCGGTGCCAGCGCAATGGAGGCAACAGTCTGGCCGCCGTACACGGTGCCATGGGCGGACAGGCCGGTCACGGGCACTGCAACGGACACGCCCGAAGGGTTCTGGATCTCGAACTTGTTGCCAGTGGCGCCGTACACCAGGCGAGCATTCAGTCCACCCGCCACCGCCGCGTTGTAGGCCATCCGCGCCTGCATGATGCGGCCGATCTCGGTCTGGCTCGGACTGAGGACGGGAAGCTGGTACATCGAGCGGTATTTGGCTGCCACCAGGTCCAGCAGATCACTCAGCGTAGAGCGGTTGGAGTTGCTCTGGTAGGTCCGCAGGTTCGCCGCATGGAACATCCACGAATTGGCGTGGAACTTGAGCATGTAGCGCAGCAGCACCTCCGACTCACGGTCGAGGATCTGCTCGTAGGTGGAATCGCCGCCGAACCACGACGCCTGGCCGGGCGGTGGCGGCACGATGCCGTTGGTGCCGTAGAAGTGGTTGTATTCCGACACCCACTCGGCCGGCGTGGACACGTTGTAGTAAAGGTTGGTCGGGTAGCGCGGGATGATGAAGATGCGCGGGTTGCCCGGCACGAATGTGTCCATGCTGCTGGTGTACCCGGTGTTGGGCGGGATGTCGTCCACCGTCGTTCGGGCCGGGATGAAGTTGCTGTACGCCTTGGAGGTGTCCATCAGGATGTACCGCAGGCCGAAGTTCTGCGCAGCCTCCCAGAACACGGGGCTCTCAAGGCCAGAAATCTCTGGCTGGATGAAGGCGTTGCGCTCGTAGAGGCCGAACACCACCTTGGGTGCCAGCACATCGTTGGGCTCGCCACTGCGCTCGCCGATGGCCAGTTGGTGGTTCCACGCGAGCTGGCTGGTGATGGATGCCACCGTGGGGGTGAAGTCGTCCTTGGGATCCAGCTTGGTGTGGTCCCAGGTGTGGTTGATCCAGCGGAACGCATTGGGGTTGGCCCGGATCGCAGGTGAAAGCGTGTCGACGGTTTCGCCCGGATTCAGGTACTCGGGGTTGGTGGTGTTGTAGCCCACACCGTTGAAGGGCATCTCGAGCCGGAAAGCGGACATCAGCGGGTCGCTGCGAAAGCCCGCCTGCCACGCCACGAGCCTGTTGTAGTCGGTGGCGGTGTTGCGGTGCCGGAACGTCCCCCCCGGCGTGGACTTGCTCACCGGATCCCACAGCTCATCGGGGATCATGATGTCGTCGGGCTGCGCGGTCATGTAGACCTTGCGCTCGCCCAGGAAGACTCCTTTTGTGACCCAGTTGACCACGCCGTAGCCCAGCAGCAGCGAGTGGGTCAGGTCGGGGTTCCCGTCCGCCGACAGCGTCAGGTTCTGCCAGCCCTCGGGCGCCGTATAGACAGACGCCATCGAGTTGACGCCATCGGTGGTCAGCAAGAGCGGAACCACGGAGGCGCTGGACACCGGCGTGCTGGGGTAGGTGAACAGATTGGTGCCGTTCCCGGTCTTGAACAATATCGGGCTGGCGCTGTTCAGGTAGCTGAACACGTCCCGACCCGAAGCCGTGAACGTGGCTGTGATCGGGCGGGCGTCGGTGGCCACCACGGCACCCGCGCTGGTCAGACCGTAGGCCACATCCAGCGGGTAGATACCGTCATCGGTCACCGTCACGGCCGGGCGGGTGTACATAGTGGCCGAACGCACCCCGAAGTCGGTCTGGTATTGCCGCAGCATGGCCCACTGCGACGCCGTCATCGCGCTGGGGAAATAGCCGGGGCGCTGCTCGTAAGCCAGGTCGCCCGTTTCCAGAATGATGCCCTGGTACTTCCCGTTGCCGGCGCCATCGTGCAGCGTGCCGGGCGCGAGCTGGAGCGCGGTGGCATTCGCCCCCTTGAGCACGATCCTGTCATGGGGCACACCGATCTGATCGAGCACCGAGGTGATGGCCAGGTAGCTGGGTCGCGAGGCCACGCCCTCGGCTGAAATGACCAGCACCTTCAGTTGCAGCGACTGGGGCGCGATGCCGCCGGCAGCCGCTCGCGACTCGAACGAGCCGGCCACCCCCGCTTCATCCACAGAGCCGCCACCACAGGCCGCCACCAGTGCAACCGCCACCGAGACAGTCAGCAGGCGCGTCCACCGGACCAGCCGGTGACTCAATGGGACAAGGCCCGCAGCGAAGGCACCGGGAACCGGTGCATTGTCCGCGGCGCCGGGGTCGACCTGGACGGCGGTGCGGCGGGGAGTTGTGGCGTGGTCCATGCTGGACTCCTGATCAGAAATGGGTGAGCAGACAGGCGACGGGTGGCAGCAGCGCATCAGCGTTTAGACGGGGGCGCCGGCACCGGGGGCAAGGGGCTGGACGGGTAGTGCCGTGCCTGCACGGGCCCACGCGAAACCGCTTCGCGCCGCGGTGGCGTGCCGCGCGCACCGCCCTGACCTGCCTTGCCAGGGCTGGCCGTGTCCTTCGCCCCGGCCGCGGGCACCGGCGCTCCTGCATCGGTCGCGGGCTCAACCACCTGCGCGTGCACCTGGCCAGCCAGACACCAGGCCGCCAGGCCAATGCTGGCCTGGATCAGCAACACGCTGCGCGAGGGGAAAGGTGCACGAGTGGTCATGTGAAACTCCATGGGGCAGAAACAGACGGAACGGGGGCTGCGGCTCGTTCAGGCATGAACGGGCTGCAGCATGAAGGTGTCGTACTCGAGCGACGCGAGCTTGCGAAAGAGCAAGGCCGCGCCCGTGGCACAGGTCAGCAGGATGGAAAGCGCGTAGCCACCGCCGTAGTAGGACGGGCCCCACTGCAGCGTGAGCCAGCTCAGCAAGCCGTTGGACAGCATGAACACCAGGCACACGGCCAGCGAGGCGCGGCGGTGGTCGAGGTAATAGAAGACGTTGAGCATCGACAGCACGAGCAGCTGTCCACCCACGCCGAGCAGGTGAATCCTGAACATCAGCGGGTCGACCGTTGACACCCCCAGCCAGGCGAGGATGTCTTCACTGGCCAGCAGCAGCACCAGGGTGACGGCGCCCTGCACTTTCAGCACCATGAGCATGCCCTGCCCCAGCGACTCGACCAGCTCATGTCGGGCGGCCTGAATCTGGGCCAGCGTGCCGCCTTGCTGGATGGAGCCGTAGAAGCGCTCGCACTTCTCGGAGAAATCGGTTTCCATGCGGATCAGGAAAACCGCCATGCCGGGGATGAGCGAGAGGTAGCTCAGGAACATCGACAGGTCATAACCCGGCGCTGCGCGCAGCGGACCCAGGATGTTGACGCCGGTCACGGGGTCTGCCCAGAACACGAACTTGTCGATCCACACGCCCAGGTTGTAGAACAGCGCGGTCCAGATCAGGCTGGGATAGATGCTGTCGCGCTGCATGAATTCGAAAGACACCAGGTGGTCGCCCGGATACTCGCGCACCACCAGCGTGAGCAAGGCGAACAGGAGCGTGGCCTGCCCGATCACCAACCCCAGCAGCAAGCCCTCGACGCCATGTCCGCGCAACAGGTAGGCAGCACCCACCGTGACACCGTAGCCCACCGCGAACACCACGAGGATGCGGCGGTAGGCTTTGACGGCGGAGGCGAAGATCACCGCGATCCAGATGCCACACAGAATCACGAAGCCGGCCAGCATGGCCAGGCGGTACAGCAGCGAGCCCTGGAGCCACCAAACAGCGGCCACCGACCCGATCAGGCCGGCGACCACGAAGGTCACCAGCAGAGCGCCCATCACATTGGGCAGCACCACCCGGTCGCGCTTTTCATACAGGCGATCGGCGACGAAGCGGGTGAACACCAGTTGCAGCAGACTGGAAAAGATCAGCGAGAACGCCATGAGGTAGGTCACGGAGATCTGGAACGCGGACACCGGCGATCCGGGCGTCTCGCGGCCCAGGTTGAGCATGCCGATGGCCATGATGGCCACGATCGACAGGATCCAGGGTCCGCTGCCAATGACCGCAGAGAACACAAAGGCCTGCAGCTGGGCACCCAGGGTGTCCTTCTGCATCAGACGGCGAAGTTCGAAGCCGATGCCCGCCATCAGCTGGCTCCCATGCGGTCCTGGTAGATCGTGCGGTACGCATCGATCACGCGGGACTGCTGGTAATAGCGCTCGACGCGCGTGATGCCCGCCTGCTGCGCGGCCAGCCAGCGCCGGCGATCGGTCAGCAGGCCGAAGGCTGCACGGGCCAGCGCGTCGTGGTCAACCATGGGCACGATGGCGCCGGCCACTCCGAGAGCACGGTCCCCGGCGTCGTTGCCCTCGATGAGATCGCGGCAGGCCCCCACGTCGGTCGACACCACCGGCAGGCCGGCGGCCAGGCTCTCCACGATGACCAGCGGAAACGCTTCGCTGATGCTGGTCAGCACCATCAGACCCATCTGCGGCAGGATGTCCTCAACCGACTGGAAGCCCATGAAGCGGATGTGCGCCTGCAGGCCCAGGCTCTGCACCAGCGCCTTGCACTCTTCAGCGTAAGCAGGGTCTTCTTCCTCGGGCCCCACGAGCCAGCCCTGCACTTCGGGCATGGACTGCGCGAGCACACCCACCGTGCGGATGAAGGTCTTGATGTCCTTGATGGGCACGATACGGCCGATCAGACCCAGCACGGGCGGGGTTTTATCGGCGTGACGCGACCTCAGGTGCTCGAAGCGCGAAATGTCCACGCCGTTGGGAATGATGCGGGTGCGCTCGGCATCAGCCCCGTCGCGAATCTGGCGCTGCTGGTTCTGGGCATACAGCGAAATGATCGGATCGGCCGAGTGGTAGGCCAGCCGGCCGATGCCCTCGAACATGCGCAGCCAGGTCGCATGGTGGTGCTCCATGCTGCCGCCGGCCTGCACAAGACCGTCGGGTGCATCGCGCAGGAAACGGGCCTGCAGTTCGATCTTGCGTTCTTTGGTGTAGATGCCGTGTTCGGTCAGCACCAGCGGACGCCCTGTGCCCTGCTGGAGGATCGCGCCCAGCAGGCCGGCATAACCGGTGGTCACGGCGTGAAACACACGCGTGGGTCTGACCTGACGGGCGATACCCGCCAGCTTCATCAGCGGCGTGTGCATGTTGCGCACCGACCAGAAATAGGCCGGGAATGAGGCGTCGGGGCAATTGCGGGTGTAGCTCTCGCAGATCTGTTTCCAGGCGGCCTTGCTGTGGAAGAAGTCGTGAGCACCGGCGGTCTCGGAACGCCCTCTCTGCACCACCACCTGGTCGATCCACTCGTCATCGGGCGCGCCTGCTGGCGCGCGAAACCAGTCGTGCAGACGCTCGCTGGCGGCAAAAAAGGCCTTGTCACCGGGCAGCGACCTGGGCTCGCCCAGCGCGAGGTCGCCCATGAGGTCATGGCGCTGCAGCTCGACCACGTTGGGCGGCAACGGGTACCGGATGTGTTCGTCTGCGGAGTTGTCCGCACCCAGGTGCACGAGCGAAAACGTGAGCTCAGGCAGGCCTTCGATCAGCGCGTGGACCCAGGCCGAAACGCCACCCCGCACGAAAGGGTATGAACCTTCCAGCAGCAGCGTGACATCGGCCTCAGGCGGCAATGGCTGCATGCCCAGCTCCTTCCCACGGCTTCGCCGATCCGCCCATGCGGGGCAGGCTGCGCCCTGGCCGGGTGCGTGCGAGGTGGTGGCCAACCGCGTGGTACTGGCGGTCGATGAACGCCATCTCGGCCAGCAACGGCTCGATCTGCCGCGCATCCACGCCCTCGGCACGCGCGCGCTGCAGTTCGGCCTGGGCCTGCGCCAGCTCACGCTGAACGATCAGGATGCGCGCCAGCAGCAGCCGCGTGCCCCCATCCGCCGGCTCCAGGGCCAGGGCCCGCTCGGAGCGCTCGCGAGCACGCGCGCAGAGCGCGAGCTGGGTGGTGCTGCGGCTGGACGCAAGCTGGGACAAGGCCCAGAGATCGTGCGCCAGCGCCTTGTTGAGTTCAAACGCCCTTCTGAAGTCGCACGCCGTGGCTGCGTCAAGCTGGTCCTGCGCCTGACGGATGCGGGCCTCGATCGCCCGTTCCTTGCGGTTGAGCAGGCTGTAGGCCAGCAGGCGCACCTCGTCCTCGGGGTCCTTCAGTGCCCAGCGCCACAGCGGTATGGCGTCCTGCTCCTTGATGGACAGCGTAGCGACCAGCGCAGCCATGCGCTTGTTGGGGTCGGGCGCGTTCTGCAGCGTACCGGCCAGACTGCCGGCCCAGGCGAACGGATGCGCCGCCTGTGGCCCTACCGCCTGGCTGGGCAGGCACACGGGGGCGGGATGCAGCCAGCCCGCGGACGCGCGCAACTCGCGCTGGCGGCAGAGCGCCGGCAGCAGGCTGCACAGGAAGCCCAGCATCATGAGCACCGGTACAAACAACACCGAGCCGAAGACAAACGCCGTGGCCCGGTTGCGCGGGCTGCGGTAGGCCTCGGGCAAGAGCGCCACAAAAGACCGGGCAAACAACAAGCACGCCACTGCATGCAGAGCAACCAGTGCCAGACCCCTGGCCAGCGTGCTGGCGTCTATCAGCGCAAATGCGACCACCCCCGCGTCGAGCGCGATGGTGAGCATGCCAGCGACGAGGGCCACGCTCATGACTGGCCTCCCATGCGCAGCGCGGGCACGTCGCTGTGCGCTGCCAGGCCCAGGTTGTCGACGCTGCAGGTGCGCCCCACCTCGGCAATCATGTCGTCCGCACAGGCAAACCGGTCGAGCATCCACAGGTAGCTCACCATGCCGCTTTCAGCGGTGCGGGAGCCGACGCGTTCGAGCTGCAGTCGCCGCATGAAGGTGTGGGCGCCCAGCTCATCGGTCAGTGGCAACAACCGGAATACCGCCGGGTGGCCCTGGCGGTCGTAGGCCAGCCAGCTCTGGTCCAGGCCGCGGCCGCTGCGGCTGCAGTGCGCCACCAGCTGATCGCGCCATGAGGTAGGTGCGATGCGGAACGCCAGCAGCGCGGTGGGCACGCCGTGCTCCCGCGCATCCACCAGGTGGCGCTGGATACTTTCCCGCAGGCTGGCCACGCTGCCGGTGGCGTCCAGCGCGCGGGTCCGGCTCGCCAGGATGTCGCCCATGTGTTTGCCCAGCACACCCAGCAGGCCAAACGTGTCGACATTGGCCGCCAGGAATGGCATGTCATAGATCGCCACCACCGCGTGAACGTGCCCACGCGAATCCACCAGAGGCACGATGGCAATCACCTCGTCGTGCCCGGTGTCGGCGCCCGCCTTGGCGCTCGTGACGCGGCCGGTGCGCAGCGCTTCGCGCAGCATCGGATTGAACACCGACAGCTCAGGCGCATTGCCCGCCTGCGCGAGGGCCGGCATGCACAGCAGGTGACGCTCGTTCACAGCATAGAGCGCCGCTGTGTACAGGTCGCCCTGTTCCACCAGGATGTGCAGGAGGTCCGCCGCCAGCTCGGCCAGCGGCTGGCTGCCCTGCGGTGCACGCTGCTTGAGGCGCTCCAGCGCGTTGCGAAGGTTGAGGGCGCCGCCGGCCACCCGCTGCTCCAGCTGGGCGTGGGAGACCTTGAGCAAATGAAAGGCCGAGGTGAACTGCTCCAGCCGCTCGTTCCGGTAGCGGGCGAGCGCATCGAGCTTGCGCAGACGTGCGTTCCAGCTGTCGCGGGCCTGCCCCGCCACCATGCCGACCAGAAGCAGCCCGATCGACTGGGCCGCCACGGTCAGCAGCGCCGGGTCGGGCCGCAGTGTGGCCACGAGCGCCATCGAAGCCGAGGCCAGCGCACCCGTGGCCAGGCCAGCGACAAACCCGTAACGCAATCCCAGCACCAGCGGCAGCAGGTAAAGCAATGGAACGGCATAGGCGGCCCAGCGGCCCTGCGCGGAAAACCACAGCAGCATCAGCGACACACCGGCGCCAAACAGCAGGGTTTCGGTCACGGCCGGGCGCGTCCAAGTGGGCACCGAAGCCAGACGAACGAGGGCCGTGCGACCCGAAAACCGGCTCGCCACATGCGCGTTCGCGAACCTGGTGGCCCTTGCCAGCGCGTGCCACGTGCCGCCCAGAACCCGTGCGACACGTGCACCATGCAAACCTGCGTGAGACAGGGAACGCTTGGGGAATGCGCCGGCGGTAGCGATCACCCGCCCTGCCACGTGGCGACCGTGATCAGAACGCATGGCGGTACCCCATGGAGATGCCCTGGGCGCTTTTCCCGGCGCCGGTCACGCTGTTCTGGATGTTGATGTGGTGCGCCTCCAGCTGGATCAGGCCGGCGCTCTGGACCGGCACGCCCACGCCCAGGCGAAGGCTGTAGGCCAGCTCGCTGGCGGGCCACTGCCGGCCGAGCCAGAAATCGACAAAACCATGGGGCTCGCGCTCCGCCCCGTCCATTTGCCCCAGCCGCAGCGTGGAGCCCACGCCCAGGGTGCTGAAGCGCGGCGACAGCAGGCTTTCGACCGTGGCGAACGGTGACAGCGACGTGCCCACGAGAGAGGCCGGCAGACCGCCGGCGAGCCGGTTGCGGTCTGCCGAGCCCGAGAGGCGCACGTGCCAGCTCGGCGAGCCGGCCACCAGCTCGGCACCGATTTCACCCTCCAGCCGCAGGCCGCGCCCGAGTGAAGCGCCCTCACGCGTCTGGAAGCGCTGCATGGCCCATTCGACGCGCGCATGGGTGGTGGAAGACGGATTGCCCGACAGCGCAAACGACAGCCTGTCTTTGCGGCCCAGCGCGCGCATGGCGGCAGATTCTTCGGTGAGCGCGTTCACCCGCGCTTCGACCCCTGCCCGCAGGCTCCCGCCCAGCCCGCGCGACCAGGCCGCGCTCGCATACACCAGCGAAGCGGGTGAGCCCAGGCTGGTGCCCAGCGTCAGGCGCAGCGGGTCGCCACCGGCCGTCGTGTCGGCCACCACCGAGAGATCGGTCTCGCGGTGGGAAACCGCCAGGACCGTCGCACCCTTTTCGGATCGCAGCGCGTTGTCGGCCAGGCTCACCGTGACGCGACCCCAGGGCGTGGGCTTGCTGCCGCTGATCTCGTGGCGGCGGATGTCCAGCTCACCAATGTCGCGCCCTTCAACCCGGGCCTCGACATGGCGGGCCTGGTCGCGCTGGATATCGTGGCGGTGCTGGCGCAGCAGGCGTGCCGTGGCCTCGTCGGCTTGCGCCAGGCTGCGCTCGACCAGTGCCATGGCGTCGGCATGTCGCCGCAGGCGACGCAGGGCCCATACCTGGTCGGGCGTGCTCAGTTCTTCACTGCGCTCCCGCAGCAGGGTATCCAGCAGAGCGGTGTCATGGCGCGCGGTGGCCACGCCCAGCACCTGGTACGCCGGCAGCACGAAACCACCCTCCCGGGCATTGCCGAGCCAGCCGTGGGCAGCGCCGGTCTGGCCCAGCGCCAGGCTGGCACCCACCAGCTGGCTGTAGACCTCGGCGTCCCGGTGGCCGCGCGCCAGCGTGTTCTGCAGTACCTGCTGGGCTGCGGCGGCTCCGTCCACATCCAGCGCCATACCGGCTTGCGCGAGCAAGAGGGTTCTTTGCTCGGTGGGTGCCAGCGCATCGGCAAGGCCCGGGTTGTTTTTGAGGTGCTGGTAGATGGCACGGCGCAGGTTCTGGGCCACGTCTGGCCGGCCCGCCTCGGCGAGC
Organism: Hydrogenophaga sp.; assembly: GCA_030682835.1. Classification (GTDB taxonomy): domain Bacteria; phylum Pseudomonadota; class Gammaproteobacteria; order Burkholderiales; family Burkholderiaceae_C; genus Hydrogenophaga. The sequence goes on from JAUXNG010000080.1 coordinate 15,260, forward strand.
ACGTAGGCATAGCTGAGGCGCCACAGCACGTCGTCGGGTGCGGCAAGCGCCTGGCGCTCATACCAGGCCACCGAATCGTCGGGACGGCCCACCTTCACCAGCCCGACGGCGAAAGGCATCCACAGGCCGGGTTGCGACTGCGCCTCTTCCTGCCACCGCTGGATCCACTTCGAGAGGGCATCGGTGTCGCCACCGTTGATCTCGAACCACAGCACCTGGGCGCGGATATCTGCCGACCCCGGATCGATCGCGAGCGCCTTGTCGTAGGCAGCGCGGGCGGCGCCCCGGTCACCGTCCCCGCTGGCGGCGTGCGCCTGTATGAGCCAGTACATGGCCGACCCGTCGAACCTCGACTGTTCGCGCCCCGCCCGCGCCAGCAGCGCCCGCAATGCCTGGGACTGGCCGGACGCGACGGCGGTGTCCATGGCCAGGAGGAGCCAGCGGGGCTCCTGCAGTCGCTCGTAGGCCTGTTCGGCCACAGCAATGGCCCGCAGCGGTTGAGCACCTGCCCTGAAATGCGCGATCAGCTGCTCGGCCAGGCGCGCATCGGTCGACCCGGCTTCCCACACAGCGCTCAGTGACGCCATCCCGGTGGAGTGATCGGCTGGGAGTGCCTGGGCGCCCTGTGCCATGGCCGACGCACCCACGAGCGACACCAGACCCGCGCAGGCAATTGCGCGGACACGGGGCCATGGGATGGGCGTCGCCTGGGCGCGCGTGGCGGAATGGAGGGTCATCTGGATAGGGATACGGGGTCGCAGGAACACGTTGGCGCCCGATGCGAAGGCGGTGGCGACACAGGCACCCGCTCGGCAGGCAACAGGCACATTCGCTTCGCCGTCCTGAATACCGCTGCGGGCCTGCGCTGCATCAGAGCGCCTGAGTCACTGCAGCAACCGCCTCAAGCAGCTTTCGTACGCTTCAGTGCTACATGCATAGCCTGAATTATCGGCCAAAAGTAACAACTTTGGATTTATTTTGTTACATATATGGCCAAAATAGTCACCTTTTAGCACCCTTGCTCCCGGCGGTCACGCGAGGGGCATGACATCCCTCCTGCCGCGATATTCCCGTTGCCCGGGACAAAGCTCACCGCCAGCCTCATCAGGCGACAACTGTGGACGGCGTGCGTACCTTGCCTGCCGCCTGCCCCTAGAGCGGTCAGGCACACCGCAGCCCATCACCTCGGACGGGCGGGGAAGCGCAGGGCCGCAGTCCACCCGAACGCAACGACACCCTGCCGCTCAACAGGGGCACGACCCATGGGCGTTCAGCCGCGGCGGCTGCGCGGCTGAATGGCATTCGTGCCTTACAGCGCCTGCGCCAGGCGCGCCACGCCTTCTTCGATCTTCTCCAACCCCACGGTGGCGAAGCTCAGGCGCAGGGTGGCGTGGTCGGGGTTGGACGCAAAGAACGGGGCCCCGGGCACGAACGCGACGCCCTTTTCAATCGCGCGTTTGGCGAGTTCGCTGCCGTCGGCCACTTGGCCACCCGCACCGGTGAGGCGCGCCCACACGAACAGGCCGCCCTGCGGCTGCACGAACTCGATGGCGTCGCCCAGTTCGCGCCGCAGGGCCGTGCCCATGGTGGCGGCGCGCTCGGCGTACACCGCGCGAACCTTGGCCAGCGTGCCGGGCATGCGGCCGGCCTTCAGGTACTGGGCGGCCGTGGCCTGGGCGAAGGTGCTGGTGTGGGCGTCGCTGAACTGCTTGCACATGGTCGCCTTGGCCAGCAGCTCGGCCGGGCCAACCATCCAACCCACGCGCAGACCCGGGCTGAGCACCTTGGACAGCGAGCCGCAGTGCACCAGCAAGTCGCGGCTCCCGGGCACGCTGGCGCTCAGCGCCAGCAGGCTGGGCGGCGGGGCTTCGCCGAAGTACAGGTCGCCGTAGGGATCGTCTTCCACGATGAGGGTGTTGTGCTTCACCGCCATCTCCAGCACCCTCTGGCGACGCTCCAGGCTGAGCATGGCCCCGCTGGGGTTGCCGAAGGTTGGGATGAGGTAGACGAACTTGGGCTTGTGCTGCTCGATCAGGGCTTCCAGCGCATCGGTCTGCACGCCCTCGCCGTCCACTGGCGCTGTGATCAGCTCGGCGCCGTAGAGGCGGAAGCACTGGATGGTTGCGAGGAAGGTCGGGCCTTCCACGATCACCTTGTCACCGGGGGAAATCAGGGTCTTGCCCAGCAGGTCCAGCGCCTGCTGGCTGCCGGTGGTGACGATCAGGTCTTCAGGCTTCACGCCCTGGTTGCCCTTGCTGGTCATGAACGCAGCCAGCTGCTCGCGCAGCGGGTTGTATCCCTCGGTCGCGCCGTATTGCAGCGCGCCACCGGCCTCTTCGGTGAGGGCGGCGTTCACCGCCTCACGGATGCCGTCCACGTCGAACATGGCGCTGTCCGGGAAACCGCCGGCGAAGCTGATGATGCCGGGCTTGCCAAGCAGCTTGAACAGCTCGCGGATGGCGGAGGTTTCGACGTTGTTGAGGCGGTCGGCAAAAGGCGTGGTGAAGGGCATGGAAGGGTCTCGACTAGGTGGAACGGCCAGGCAAAAGCGCATTGTCGCCAAAAGCGCTGCAGGAATCCTGCGCGATAAACTCACCGCCCATGAACCGTGCCCAACGAGAAGCCTTCTTCGCCACGCTGCAAGCGGCCAACCCGCACCCGCAGACGGAGCTGGAATACACCAGCGTGTTCGAGCTGCTGGCCGCGGTGCTGCTCTCGGCGCAGGCCACCGATGTGGGCGTGAACAAGGCCACGCGGCGGCTGTTTCCGGTGGCGAACACGCCGCAGAAGATCCTGGCGCTGGGGCTGGAAGGGCTTGAGGGGTACATCAAGACCATCGGCCTGTACCGCAGCAAGGCACGACACCTGCTGCAGACCTGCCAGATGCTGGTGGAGCAGCACGGCGGCGAGGTGCCACGCAGCCGAGAGGCACTCGAAGCCCTGCCCGGCGTGGGCCGCAAGACGGCCAACGTGGTGCTCAACTCCGCGTTTGGCGAGGCGACCATGGCGGTGGACACGCATATCTTCCGCATGGGCAACCGCACCGGGCTGGCGCCGGGCAAGACGCCGCTGGAAGTGGAGCTGAAACTGCTCAGGCGCATTCCGCCCGAGTACCTGGTGGACGCGCACCACTGGCTGATCCTGCACGGGCGTTATGTGTGTGTGGCGCGCAAGCCCATGTGCTGGCAGTGCGCGGTGGCGCCGTATTGCGACTTCAGGCCGAAGACGCCGCTGCCTGCCTAAGCCCTGTCTGTCATTGCGGGCCTGCCCCGCAATCCATGGTATTTCCCGTCGGTGGTTCATGCGCATGGATCCCGGCTCAAGGCCGGGATGACAAGCAGCAAGGTATTGACTCCCTTGCCTGTCATTGCGGGCCTGCCCCGCAATCCATGGTATTTCCCGGGTCGGAGGTTCATGCGGCATGGATCCCGGCTCAAGGCCGGGATGACAAACAGCAGGCTTTGACCCCACTGCCTGTCATTGCGGGCCTGACCCGCAATCCATGGCAGCGCCCCCGCGGCGATGGTGCACACTCCTGTATTGATAGCTATCCACGCCCGTCGGACATGGGCTGGCGACCTGTTTACTATAAAAACAGACGTCCAGTCGGAGGATCTGGCCGATTTTGCGGCCATCTTTCAAGTCAAATCGCCTTCCAGCTCTTGTCGGGTATGGAGATACAGCTATCAATTAGATAGCGCCCGCCTGCCGCAGCGCGGCGATGGCGGCCTCGTCGTGGCCCAGCTCGCGCAGGATGGCCTGGGTGTGCTGGCCGACCGCGGGGATGGCGTCCATGCGGTAGTCAAAGCTGTTGTTGCGGCCCGGCGGCAGCAGCGCGGGAATGTCACCGACGGGTGTGGCAACGTCGTGCCAGCGACCGCGCGCCTTGAGCTGCGGGTGCGCCCAGAGACCGGCCATGTCGTTCATGCGGGCGTTGGCGATCTGCGCTTCGTCGAGCTTGCGTGTCAGATCGCCGGCAGTCATGCCGGCAAACGCGGCGAGGATGATGGCCTCAAGCGCATCGCGGTGTTCGTTGCGACTGGCACTGTTGTCAAAGCGCGGATCGGCCGCCAGCGCGGGCTGGCCCAGCACGCGCTCACAAAACACCCCCCACTCGCGCTCGTTCTGCAGACCCAACATGACGGTACCGTCGCTGGCCGCAAACGGGCCATAGGGGTAAATGGTGGCGTGCGAGGCCGTGCTACGCGGC
>JAUXNG010000081.1 GCA_030682835.1 Hydrogenophaga sp.
GGCGGTCACGATGACCGAAATGATCGGTCACGTTGCCGAAACGGCCGGTCACGATGAACCGACAACGGAGTCGGTCACGATGGGCCGAAATCCTCGGTCACGATACCGAAACCAGCGGTCACGTTGGTCCGAAATACCCACTTGGCCTTCGCTCGACGCGTGCGCAATCGCGTGCGTCTTCGGGAGTCCGAAAACCCGGGCGGAGTAGGGACGCTGTCGCACGTGCCCGCCCAAGTTGCGCACGAGTTGCGGCGGTGCGTAGATCCAGCCTTGTTCCAATTGGTCGCCGCCTTCGACGTTGGCAATGGTCAGTGCAAGGTCAGCGAGCTGACAAACGGTGATTGGTCCCGAGGAAATATTGAGCGGCTCAGGGAAATAGCCGAATTCGAGTCGATGAAGCGTCGGCATGGCTTGGGTCAACGCGTGTCGCCGTCTTGGCCGTTGACTGGTGCTCGAAGGGCAGCGCTGAGTGCTGGAAGTACGCGGTCTTTGATCGTCGCGTCGGCCCAATCGGAAAGGTCAGGTATGTTGCGTAGCCGCACTGTGCGCAGCGCAATCGTCAAGCGATGCAGAAGTGGCAGAGACCGGTTGTCGATCGCAGCGTCCACCCAGTCGTCTGCGTGCGTCCACGGACGCGACAGCAGATCGGCCATTGCCTGCGTCGTCGCCTCGATGGGACCTTGATCTTGGCAGAGGACTCGACCGTGATCGCCGAGATCGTGTTCGAGGTGGCCCAGTCCTTCCTCGTTCGCGCGCAGCAAGGGGAATTGGCACTGGCCGATGTTCAGAAGAACCCAAGCGTCCATGCGCTGGCTGTCGTCGTCAACCACCGCCGTGGGAAGCCTGGCAAATTGCCCGAGGATCATCCATGCTGTCGTGTTGCCGTACGTCCGCGAGCGCTCCGCTCCAAGATCTGCCGGCTCGCCTCGGACTTCGCCGTGGCGGTTCGAACGCCAGACCTTCCCACCTTCTATCTTCAAGTGAATCAGCCGACCGTCTGGCGCTGCCATCGCGATCAGTGCGTTTTCCATTAGATTTTCCGTGGGCTCGATGGCGAGAAGGCCATCGATGATTCCCGAGCTGAATCCGCCCGTCCTTTCCGCGATGCTGCGAATCGCCTGCGCGCCGACCAAATCCCCGAGATAGACCGCTGCCAAACGGTCGCCGAGCCAGGTGCCGGCTTCCTGTGGGTTGACTTGGGCGCGTCGTGCGAGCTCGTCACCGGCGGCGTCAGCAAGCTCAACGAGGAAGGCGGCAGGAACGGTCGGCACTACGACGTCTTCGCCACCTGCGTGACGGTAGGTGCGTACGGCACCTGTCGATTTGAGTTCGGCTACCGCATCGCGAGCTTCGCCGGAAAGCGCGTCCTGTCGCACGACGAAGCCATTCGCTGCCGCCAAGGCGAGTTCGGCAGAACGGGCGCCTGCATCGGCGAGAGTGCAGCGGGCGAGCACCCGGTACCCGCGCAGCAGTTCCGCTTGGCCCGCATAGCTCAGGCGCGCCGCATTTACGAGTTCGAGGCCAAGCGCCGGAGGAAGAAGCAAGCTGCGGCTTGGGTCTTGATGTCGTGGGTCACGTGCGGCGGCGTCATAGATCGTGCGCAGTACCCATGGTGTACGGTAGTCCTCCGCATACTCGGCGCCTTGCTGGAAGTGAATTTTGTGATTGGCGAGGGTGCGCTGCGCTGTTTGAAACTCATCCAGCCCCAAAGGACCGATCTCGATCACTTCTGCTTGGGTTCCCAACGCCGTCGGCGTGCGGCCGTTTGGAGCCCTGGTCAGCCGTTCCGCACGATCGGTGGTGAGAATGACGTTGAGTTTTTTGCCAGGGCGCAGGCTCGCCAACTCATCCAGGTCCGTGGCCATCGGTGTGTCGGGCTCCACGTCGTCGATGGCGAGCACGAGGGCGGGCCCCGCCAACCCGCTAGACATCCGCCGCAGCCACTGGCGGGCGTCGTTGGCGGTGAGGTTCCACTCAAGCTCGGCGGCGAACAGGTTGGCCAACGATTGGAACAGGCCAGGCCCCGATCCCCTGAGCATCAAGACGGCCAAGTCTTCACTGTCTTGAGTGCGCAAAGCGAGCTCTCGCAGGCAGCTACTCTTGCCGCTCTGCGCTGCGCCTTCGACAACTGTAAAACTCGTGCCGGCCTGCGCTGACTTGATTGCGGTATAGGTCGCGCGGCGAGGAAACAGCAGAAGCTCGGCGAAGGCCCGATCAGATTGGCCGGGCAGGTCAGTCATTTCGGCCAGTACCCTGGTCGTGGCGGAGCGCGCGATCGCAGTCCATACGCCGGTTTCCCGCCCCATCAACGCTTCAGTCGCCCATCGCATATCTGCCGCTGCCAGTTTGGCCGCGTTGGCCAGCAGACGCGCTACGGTGTGAGCCGCATCCTTCTCGCCGGACCAAAGCTGTCCCGTGTTGGCGTCGTAGACGCGGGTCTCGCGTCCATTCGTGACGACGACCAGCGGCGGTCGTGGAGTCAGCTGGTTCGCGTAGCTTTGCGCTTGCTCATAGTCCGCGTACGTGAGCGATAGGTCCTCGCGCTTTATCTCCACGACCGCAAGCGGTCGGTCACCGTGAAAGATCAGCACGTCGGCGCGTCCGCTCTTCACCCATTGCGCGGCGCTGTCAAATTCGTGCGTGTCGTGCCCGAGGCGCACGGTGAATCGGCGCTGTTCGGTTATTTGATCGCGCGGGATGTTCGGGAACGCAGTAGACAATGCGGCGGCCAATCGGCTTTCCAGTTCGGCCTCAGGTCGAACGGTCGACGAGGGCGCTGGAACTTTCGGGGCGTCGGGAGCACGAGTCATTGATATGACCTCTCTTCGTTTATTGATTGTTTACTTCACAGTAAATTTGACAGTTTTCTGAACAACCTAGAACGCCGCATCGTCCGCGAAGCCTGCAGTCGTTTGGGATGAAGTCGCTGGCTTCGCCCTGGCCTCGAGCGATTTGATGAAACGCACCGAGCTGGCCACATGGTTGAAGATGAGTAGACTTTCCTCGTAGTTGAGGATCGGGTTGTCGTGCGCCAGACTCTTGTTGTTGCGCACGTCGTTGAAGGCCTCCAGCACGGAGATGCTGGACTTCAGGATGCGCTCAGTCATCAGCGATTCAAGCATCCCGACGTCTCGCAAGCGCTTCACGTACTCGCCGAGGATGCTGTGCAGCGCCTTGTCGCGATTGATCTCGACACCGCGATGCGCGCACACGGTGCGCAGGTACTTGATGACGAAGGTGTGCAGGCGGTCCAGGGCAGCTTCGGGCTGGTTCTTTTCGATCGCTTCGCGCACGTGCTGCGCCACTGTCTCGAAATCGCGCTCGTCGGCCGTGGCCGTGAGGGCGTCCAGCTCGGCCACCGGTGTGTCATTCAGCATGCGCGCTGCGATCTTCCAGCAGTCATCGGTGAGGTCGGTCAATTCCGCTTCATTTGCCAGGCATTCTTCGGCCTGGCCGTACTGGATCAGTGCTTGGATGACTTTGCCGACCAAGTGATTGCCCTCGACCGCCCAGAAGCCGCGCAGACGGTTAGCCTTTGAGGTCCCGCGTTCGCGGTAGATTGCTGCATCGATGTCGCGGCGCGTGTGCTCTTCAAAAAATTCACTGAAGGTCCGGTCCGAGAAGTCGAGAACATAGCCGCCGCCCATTCGGAACAGCCGCTCTAGTTTGCGCCGTTCAATGGACGATAGATCAGCCATGTTGCGTCCACCGCAGTTCGATGCGATCCAGGGGGCCCAGTTGTCCAGGCCTCATGCCCCATTCGCCTTCTCTTGAATGGTTTGGCAGTGCTGGAGAAGAGCGTCGAATGACTCGACCTCTTCAAGGAACAAGCCATCGTCAACCATGTGCTTGTAGTCGGCGGCTAACTTGGCCAAGGCGCCGTCGTCGGGAACGAGGCGAAGACCGCCCGCGACTGCGGCGTGGTAGTCGATCAGTCCACCATCCAGGTTCTTCTCCGCGAAGAAGATGCTCTTGTGATCTGCCACCGCGTACGCCAGCGCCTTGTCCGCAATCGCCGAGTCGGCAAAGCCGGCGGCGTCCAGCCGCGTTACGTCGTGCCAATGGCGAGCGAACCTATCCCCGCCTCGAAAGGCACCTTGCTCGCAGAAGACGTGAATCGCAGTGGCTTTTTCCCAGAAGGTCCGCTCGGCACGCATCACCTGTGGCGTCGCTTCGGGAAACTCAACGCCCCGCACGTGTGCGGCTGCATCGCAGTGAACGGAGCGCAGTTCGCAAGGCTCGCCGGTGGATCGCGCGCCAAATTCGAGCATGACTGCCGATGGGACATAACCCGTTCCCGAGGCCAAGGGCGTGTAGTCAATGAACACCTTGTCGCCTTCGGCCCGGCCCGTCGCTGGCAGGCCATGCTGCCCCAGGTCCTGCTGGAGCCGCGGAACGACATCGGTGGTCACCCATTCAGCCAAGCGGGCGCGGATCTCTTTGCTCCACTTCTTCTCCTGGCTCTTGCTGGCCGGGAGCGGCACACCTGCATCGCCGATCAGATCAGCGGCGATGGCGCGGATGTCGTAGGTGAGATCCACGTCCTCCGAGAATCGCTGGATGACGCCATAGACCTTTGACAAGGAGGTGCCACCCTTGAAGACAAGATGGGGCGCATAGGGTGCGGCAAAAAGATGCCGCAGGGACCACACCACCCACACGTCCTTTTCCAGCAGGTGGGGAGGGCGCCCAGACACGTCGGCGGCCTGGACAAGAGCCTCCAGGCGTTCGTCGGCAGAGAGCTCGAAGAACTCAGCCATGCGATACCAGCGCGCTCACCTCTTGCGCCATCCAGGTCGGCAGGCGCGCGCGTGCCGACGCCACCTCCTTCATCTCGGCCGGCGGCAGTTTGGTGCGCAACTCCCGCAACGCAGCGCCGGCCTTTTCGGGCCCCAACCATGCCAGCGCTCGCACCACATCGCCGGCTGCTCGGCCAGGAAAGATCAGCTGCCACACCGGCGCATGCCGTAACTCCACGGTCTGGGCGCCAAGCTTCAAGCGGCGGCTGGGGCCGGACGTCAAATAGACGGACCGCATCGGCACCTGAGTCGTGAGCCCGAGTACGTTGGCTGCAGACGCGCCATGCGACACGATGGTTTCCCCGCGCTGACTGGCCAGACCCTCGACCATCTTGGCGGTCGAGGGCGCACGGGAGCCGAACCGGCTTTCGACCGGCAGGACATAGATGCCGCGGCCCGCGCGCAGCAAGGCGCCCCGCTGCACAAGCCGAGACAGAACCTGATCCACGGCGGCACGGCTCCCTAGGTGCAGCAGTTCCTTTGCGACCAAGGGCGTGCCTTCCGGCAACCCGGCGGCGTGCTCTAGAACTTGTTTGGCGAGGGTCTGCATGACGGTAACTCTTTAAGTGGTAGAAGTATGACGTAATTTCTGACACTTTTCAAGTGCCTGCCGCCAGCGCGCGTCGCCGCGCACCGCTACTGACGGCGAACTCCATCGCAATCTCCACGGTGCACTTGCGGGGATCCAAAAGTCTTGGTAAGCTATTCTTACCGGCCGTAATGGCCCACATGGAGGTCCAAATGGATGCCGCTTTGATTCAGACGACCCTGGTGGAAGTGCTGCAGAACATACAGGCCACGAGCGAGCTTGAGTGCCCACCCCTTGCCGGCGCGACGAAACCTATCGAAGACTTGCCGAAGTTCGACAGCAAGATTTGGCCCGTCGCCATTGGCATGCTGGGCGCAAAGCTCGGGATCAGCATCGCCAATGATGTGAACATCTTCCGGCAAGACGATTCCTGCATTGCGCTGACGATCGACGAGATCGTGGCCAAGGTCGTTGCACTGGTAGAAGCTCAGGCCGTGGTTGAACCCAAGCAGGCGAACGCGCAATGACGGACGGCCCGGATTCCCACCGCTCGGCGCTCGCCGAACGCCTGCGAGAGGCCAGAAAGGCCGCAGGTCTGTCGCAAGGCCAGGTGGCCAAGTTGCTGCAGATGCATCGGCCGACGGTTTCTGAGATCGAGGCAGGCAATCGCCGTGTTTCTGCAGAAGAACTGACGAAATTTGCGGAGACATACGATGTCACCGTTTCATGGCTACTCGGCGAAACAGCCGAACAGCTTGAAATGAATGATCCGCGACTTCAGCTTGCCGCGCGCGAACTGAGCAAGCTGAAACCCGACGACCTGGATCGACTGCTGCGGTTGCTGGCGTCGATGCGTAGCTCGGACGCCGAAGAGGGGGGGGAGAGCAAATGAGTGCTCAGCTCTCGAACACGTCGGCCGCGGGGCGAAAAGCCCTGGTGATGCAAGGCATGCAGGCGTCAATCACCGCGCGCGTGAAGGCGGGCGTGGATCTCAAGAGTCCCGCCTGTATATATGGCTTGTGCGAGGCGCACAACGTGGCAGTCCGCTTCAACGATATCAATATGGAGGGCATGTACGACCGGACGCCGAAGCCGCGCATCCATGTCTCTGTGCTCAGGCCATTGGCGAGACGAACTTTCACCTGCGCGCACGAACTGGGGCATCACGTCTTCGGGCACGGCTCGACCATCGACGAGTTGCGGGAAGATCAGGCCAATAGCACCGATCGCCCTCCAAACGAAATTCTGGCAGATGCTTTCGCGGCATTCGTCTTGATGCCGACGCTTGGCCTGCGGGAGGCTTTTGCGAAGCGCGGCCTGGATCCGAACCGTGCAACGGCCTTCGACATGTACGCCATCGCCTGCAACTTCGGTGTCGGGCAAGCGACTCTGGTGAACCACCTTGCCTACGGCATCAACATGATCAACCAGCTGCAGCGTGATCGCCTGGGGCGGATAACGCCAAAGATGATCCGCACGGAACTGCTGGGCGAGGTCGTTTCCGTGCCACTCACGGTAGCGGATCAGCACTGGAGTTCACCAACGCTCGATATTGAGCAGGACGCGCTGCTGCTCCTTCCAGCGGGTGTCGTCGTGGACGTCTCAATGCTTGCGCCCGAGCGCGAGCTGGCTGCCGGGCGACTCTTTCGCGCTGCAAAGTGTGGCATCACGCGAGTGGCAATACCCGGCACACCGTGGGCGACCTATGTCCGCATCGCTCGGCGCCAGTACGTCGGTCTGGCTCGATTTCGTCACCTTGAGGAGACTGCAGATGACTAAGCTTTCCCATTCGATTGGTCCGCTCCTCGTGAACGAGCCTGACATTTCGCGAGCCTGGGCCAAGGCCGTGCTCCACGTCATCGATCATGCAGGTCCCGAGATATCGCCTTTGATCTTGAGCGTGTCCGGCTTCGGTGAAGGTGGGGTAGTCCAGGAGACATCGGCCATCCGCACGGCTCTCGATGCGCTGCTTTTAGTCAAGCGCATGCGCAGCGTCGACGATGTGGCGTTCACAATTTTCCCGCAGCGCTTGTGGCAGGTCGCCCAGGGCGATCGCGCCGCGCTGTTTCGGTACTACAAAGACGCATTCCCGCGCTACCAGGCAATGAATCCGCGGGACAATCGCCGCGGTCTCTATTTCGAGCGAATGACCGGGTACGGGCGCGGTCCCTGCGATGGCAATCAGCTCGAATGGATCCTGTCCCAGTTCGAGGGACGGGAGGGCGTGCGGCGGTCGATGTTTCAGGCGAGCGTATTTGATCCAGCCCGAGACCACGTAGCTGACGCTCAACTCCAGTTCCCCTGTCTTCAGCACGTCAGCTTCGAGCCGACCAAGCAGGGACTGGTCATCAACGCCTTCTACGCGACACAGCAGCTGTTCGTGAAGGCATATGGCAACTACCTCGGCATTGCCCAACTAGGCGCCTTCATGGCCCATGAAATGAAAACCAAGCTTTTGAGAATGAACGTTGTCGTCGGCGTCGCGAAGTTCGAGCGGATCTCCAAGTCCGACGCTGATCTTCAACCTTTGATCGCGGCAGCCCGCACAAGTCTTTCTGTACAGCAGCAGGCAGCTGAGAGTGTGGAAGTTCCCGCGCAAGATGTTGAGATTGCCGCGTGAGGGCTGGAATCAGTAAAAGCGGCCTAGTTTTGGAGGGCGACTCAGTGGCTGCGCCCGTGCCCATTGCCGGTCCGTCGCACTTGCTTCCGATCAAAGTGACGCCGGTATTCGATAGCTACTGGCGGTTCGCCGTGGAACGGCAGAACGTCTTCTGCCGACGATTGGAGAGCGAACCAGCACCGTGGACTAGCGATCCAGTGATTGCGATTCACAAGTTTACAAACGCATATCGCGCTTCGGATCGTGTCAGCCAGTACTTGATCAGGCATGTGATCTACCGCGACGATCTCCCGAAGTCACCGTCCGAGGTGCTCTTCCGTACTTTGCTGTTCAAGCTCTTCAACAAGATCGAGACCTGGAAGTTGCTTGAGCACACTTTCGGCGAGATCACGTTCAAGAACTACAAGTTCGAGCACTACGACAAAGTTCTGAGCCAAGCGATGCGGGCAGGGGGCCGAATCTACTCGGCCGCCTACATCATGCCGCCCGGCGGTTCCGCCTTCGGACATACGGCCAAGCATCAAAACCATTTGCGCCTACTGGAACGAATGATGGCTGACGATCTCGCGGGCCAGTTGGCGCAGTTGAAGAAGATGCAGACCGCATTCGAGCTGCTCAGAAGCTATCCAACGATTGGGGACTTTCTGGCGTACCAGTTCGTGACGGACATCAACTACAGCGAAGTCACCGACTTCTCGGAGATGGATTTCGTCATACCAGGGCCCGGTGCTCGCGATGGCCTCAGGAAGTGCTTCAGTGAAAGCGCGGGCCTCAACGAAGCTGAACTAATCCGATTGATGGCCGACAACCAGGAGCGCGAGTTCGAGCGGCTAGACATCAAGTTCCAAACCTTGTGGGGACGCCGGTTGCAATTGATCGATTGCCAGAACCTCTTCTGTGAGGTCGACAAGTACGCACGGGTTGCCCACCCAGACGTGGCCGGCATTTCCGGGCGAACGCGCATCAAGCAAAAGTTCTCTCCCACAGGCCCGTTGGAACTGCCTTGGTACCCACCCAAATGGGGCATCAACTCGAAGATCGAGGCGGATATCTCCCACCGCGTCAACTCTGTGCGGGGCGTGAAAGCCGCGAGGTCAACTGCCCAGTCAACCTTGGACTTAGGAAGCTCGTAATGAACTTGAACACCTACCAGCGACAAGCACAGGAGACCGACCGCGTTCCTTCGCGACGTAAAGGCGGCGAGACGGGAGCCGACCTCGTGGTTCCCTTGCTCGGGCTGGCAGGTGAGACGGGCGAACTGCTCAGCGAGTACAAGAAGCACCTTCGAGACGGTGATTCCCATCTCCTGTTCAGGGAGCGTGTATCGGAAGAATTGGGCGACCTGCTCTGGTACGTCGCAAACGTCGCGGCAAAGTTTGATCTCAAGCTTGGCGATATTGCGCAAGCAAATCTGAAAAAGACGCGGGATCGCTGGGGACCGCAGGATACGGGAGGGCTTGCTTTTGATGCTGAGTTCGACGAGAACGAGCGGTTGCCTCGACGGTTCGAAGTTGAACTTAGCGAGGTTGTCGTTAAGGGGCGCAAGAAGATTCGAATGCGCATCAACGGCAACAAGATCGGCGATGACTTGACCGACAACGCTGATGACCCCGATGGATATCGGTTTCATGACGTTTTCCATCTGGGGTACGTCGCCGTACTCGGTTGGTCGCCTGTTATTCGGAAGTTGCTGAAAAGAAAGCGTAAGAGCGTTCCTCAAGTGGACGAGGTGCAGGACGGTGGTAGGGCCCAGGTTCTGGATGAGGGCGTCGCAGCGCTGGTGTTCGACTACGCAAAGGAACATCGATGGCTCGAAGGCGTCGGCGATTTGGACTACAAGTTGCTGCGCACGATCAAGGGCGTGACCTCGCTTCTCGAAGTACGAGAGCGGTCGCTAGGTGAGTGGCAGCGCGCAATCCTGCTTGGATTCGAGGTGTGGCGCCAGGTTCTGAGTGCTGGCGGTGGAAAGATTCTCGTCGATCAGGATGCGAAGAACTTGACCTATCTTGGGCCGGCAGATGGCGGACGAAGAAAGCCTCCACGTAAGTCTCGATAGTTTTTGAACCTGGCGAAAGGCGCGCGGATCAGGATGACTGACAGAAGGCAGATCCCTAGTGTCGGGAACGTGGTGGCCCACGGCGTAGATATTGTCAATGTGGCGGATTTCGCGCGTCTGGTGAACGAACAGGCAAGCGACTACTTGGACCGGTACTTCACTGCAGCGGAGCTTGTCGCTGCAAACGAAGGAGGTAACAGAATTGAAAGGCTTGCCGCGCGCTTTGCTATCAAAGAGGCAGTGCTGAAAGCACTTGGAAAGGGGTGGGGTGATGGCATCGCATTTACCGATGTCGAAGTCGTTTCTCAGCGGGCAGGCGCGCCATCGGTCGTGCTACACCGGAATTTGGTCACCATTGCGGAGCAGCAGAGAATCGGAGGCTGGCTGGTGAGCGCGAGCCACACCGACTCGATGGCAATGGCGAGTGTCATCGCGCTGGCGCAATAGACAAGTGCAGGTAGAAACCTGATGCGTAAGTCGTCTTCCGAGAAGTTTCAGTGCAACGCACGCATTTCGCACTGGAGTAACCCCTCGCTCAAGCTGACCTGAACGTCTGCAGCACCACCACGAGCTGACACTCAACAGCTGTGGTTGCCTGGGCCTGGATGCCCGAAATGCGGCAGGGACTGCTGTCTCAGCTTTCCATCCCCAAAGTCAGCAATCGCTGGAGGCTGTGTGAAAACCCTCTCCCCGCCCGAAGTCGAACTCGGTAGAGTTCACAGACATATTGTGACCTGCCCCCTGTAGACGTACCAATCAGAAGTGGAAGTCCGGGTTCAAGATTACTCGATGGGTGTCTGGGTTGATGTGGGTAGAGCTGCATCGCCAGCGCGCTGGCGATGCAGCTCGGCGAAGCGAGCCGGTGGCATGCGCCCCAAGCTGCTGTGCGGCCTGACTTCGTTGTAGTCCGTGCGCCAGATGGCCACGGCTGTTCTGGCCTGATGCAAGGTCTGGAACCAGCACTCGTTCAAGTGCTCGTCACGGAACTTGCCGTTGAAGCTCTCGATGTAGCCGTTCTGCATCGGGCGCCCGGGCTGGATCAAGATGTGGCGGATGCCATGCGCCTGCGCCCAGGCCATGAATGCCCGGCTGGTGAACTCCGGGCCGTTGTCGGTTCGCACCGCCTGCGGATACCCGCGAAACAGCGCAGCGCGGTCCAGGACACGGGTGACGTACTGACCCGAGATGCCGAAGTCCACCACGATGTCCACGCTCTCGTGGCTGAAGTCATCGGCCACCGTGAGGTACTTGAGGCGCCGTCCACCCGAGAGGCTGTCGCTCACAAAATCCATGCTCCATACCTCATTGACCGTGCGTGCCAAC
Organism: Hydrogenophaga sp.; assembly: GCA_030682835.1. Taxonomy (GTDB): domain Bacteria; phylum Pseudomonadota; class Gammaproteobacteria; order Burkholderiales; family Burkholderiaceae_C; genus Hydrogenophaga. Next base: position 11,328 of record JAUXNG010000081.1, read on the forward strand.
TGCAGCGGCACGCGCTCGTTGATGGGTCGCTTGCTCTTCTTGCGCCGGCGCACAGCCAGGTTGGCTTGCCGGTAGAGGCGGTACACACGCTTGTGATTGACGCCGGGAAACTGTGGACGCAACAGGTCGTGGATGCGCCGGTAGCCAAAGCGCCGGCGCACATGCGCGATCTCCACGATCTTCTCGTGCAGATCCAGCGTAGCCTGGTCGGCCTTTGGTGGATGGCGGTAGCTGTCGCGGGAGAGCCCCACAAGCCTGCACGCACGGCGTTCGGACAAATGGTGCTCACTCACCATGCGCCCAACCGCCTCGCGCCAGGCCTGTGGGGCTAGCGCTTTACCCCCAAAACGCTCTTGAGCGCGTGCATGTCCAGGTGCGCCTCGGCCAGCAACCGCTTGAGCTTGGCGTTCTCGGACTCCAGCTCACGCAGGCGCTGGGCCTCCGAGACCTGCATGCCGCCGAACTTGGCGCGCCACTTGTAGAAAGTGGCATCGCTGAAACCGCCGTTGCGGCACAACTCCTTGATCGGCATGCCGGCCTCGGCCTGCTTGAGGAAGCCGATGATTTGTTCCTCGGTGAATCTGCTCTTCTTCATGTCCGTCATTCTCCTGGTGGTTGACGGACTTCACTAACTTCAGCTTGGTACGGGCGGTGGGGGGCAGGTCAATTGGACAAGGGGGTCAATATGTCGAGATACATCGAAGGTCAGGACAGGCAGCAGGTGACGTTGTTGCCGGAGTGTCTGGACGACTTCATTGCAGATGACAACACCGTTCGAATCGTTGATGTCTTCATCAATGAGCTGGACCTGGTCGGCTTGGGTTTCGATGGCGCAAAGCCTGCCGCAACCGGTCGGCCTTCGTATCACCCCTCGGTGCTGTTGAAGCTGTACCTCTACGGCTATCTCAACCGCATCCAATCCAGCCGCAGGTTGGAGCGCGAATGCCAACGCAACGTGGAGCTGATGTGGCTGACGGGCCGCCTCGCACCTGACTTCAAGACCATCGCGGACTTCCGCCGCGACAACGGCAAAGGCATTCGCAACGTCTGCCGTCGCTTCGTGATGCTGTGCCGCGAGTTGAAGCTGTTCACCGACGCCGTCGTGGCCATCGACGGCAGCAAGTTCAAGGCCGTCAACAATCGCGAGCGCAACTTCATACCAGGCAAGATCGAGCGCCGCGAACGTGAGTTGGGGGAGAGCATCCAGCGCTACCTGGATGCCTTGGAGACTGCGGATCGAACCCAGCCAGTTGAGATGCAGGCCAAGACCGAGCGTCTGCAAGGCAAGATTCAGAAGATGCGCCAGCGACTGCAAGACCTTCAAGTCGTCAAGGCGCAACTGGAGACGGTGCCTGATCGGCAGATCTCCCAGACCGACCCTGACGCACGAGCCATGACCACCCACAGCGCCAAAGGCACGGCCATGGTGGGCTACAACGTGCAGACAGCGGTGGACACGAAGAATCATCTGATCGTCGCCCACGAGGTCACCAACAACGGCAGTGACCGTTCACAACTCAGTGCGATCGCTTTGGCCGCGCGCGATGCGATGGGCAAGCGCAGATTGACGGCCATCGCTGACCGCGGCTACTACAACGGCATGCAGCTCAAGGCTTGTGAGGACAGGGGGATTGCAGCGCTTGTGCCCAAGCCCATGACATCCAATGCGCGGGCCGAGGGCCGGTTCGACAAGACAGATTTCATCTACATCGCTGGCGACGACGAGTACCAATGCCCTGTGGGCCAGCGGGCGATTCGCCGCTTCAGCCGCGAAGAGGCTGGACTGCAGATCAGCATCTATTGGTCCAGTGCCTGCCCTGGCTGTGCCATGAAGGCGCAATGCACAACGGGCGACTACCGACGCATCAGGAGATGGGAGCATGAGGAAGTCATGGACAAGGCCCAGCAACGGCTGGACCAGATGCCCAACGCCATGACGGTGCGCAAGAGCACCGTAGAACATGTGTTCGGCACCCTCAAGCACTGGATGGGCTGGACGCACTTCCTGACCCGAGGCATCCAGAACGTGGCAACCGAGATGAGGCTGGCCGTCTTGGCGTACAACTTCAAACGCGTCCTCAGTATCCTGGGCCTTGAAGGGACCAAGAAGGCAATGCGGTTGTTGGGCGTATAGGCGCCCTTTGCGGTCGCTGCAGACCCCAAATACGGGCCCGAGAGGGCTTCAGCATCGCCTTGGCGCCACTCAGACGGCGTCAATTCGCGGAAACAGACAAATCTGCAACCTGCGCGTGACTCACGCGGACTTCCATTGAGTTATCACACGGCCTCGCTGCAGAACAGCCCTACGGCTCGACGCCGTTTACCGCCGAACGAGCGTGGTGGCAAGCGTCGGGTGTTTACACAACCTCTGCATCACCCGAAAGTCACAAAAACAGAAAAAGCTTGATGTGGCTTCAATCTTTGACAGGGAATTGCGGTAGTGGCTCATCGAGCGCATTCCATACCCACGGGCGCTGACCCTCACTGGTGATCAATCGTTCGAAATCCCCAGCGATCTCTTCCTCGTTGGAGGATCGCCGTGCAACGATCAAGATCTGCGGCGAGGTGCCACAGTCGGTGAGGCTGGCACTGATCCCCGCCTTGGATGCCGGCGCGTTGAAGCGAAGACATTTGATGAATGAGCGGCCCTCTCCTACAAGCTTTTCAACGAGTTGGCGGTCGAAATGATCCTCGATGAGGTGCCACTGCGCGGTGGCTGGCATCAGTGACAGCTCCACGATGTTGGGCAGCCCTTCATCAATCGTTCTGAAGGTTGCAATCATGAGCATGTGCAGGTTTTCTGCCGCGCTCCAAAGCGCCAACTCCTGCTCAAAACACCGGCCAAGCCGGCCGTACAGCTGCTCATCGAGCCCGAACGGTTGGTCGGGCACATGTTTGATGACTGCCTTGTGGCCGTAACGGGCAGGGACGATCTCCTTGACCTCGGCGATCATGAGCATCAATGGCTGGGGAGACCCCGATGTTGGTCTTGAGCGCGTCCACTGCTGCAGGCGGCGCGCGGTGATGGCGTCCTTGTTTTCAACCGAAAACATCTCCGGGATGTAGAGGCTGGCCAAGAGCGGATGGCCGCCGACGACCTTGTTCTCGGCGGCGCGCAGCAGGTGGCGGCGCACGGTGGCCCAGGATCGTTTGCCAGCGAAGCTGGGTTGCCATCGCGTCAGTTCGGCCTGGTCCCACAGGTAGTGCAACAGGCTGCGCAGGGTCAGCTTGTTGCCTTGGGACGAGACGCTGCTGGCGGTGCTGCTTGCCGGCGGTGGTGCCGAGCGCCCCGGCATCTTGGTCATCGGGAAATCCAGCTTCAGCGTGGTTGTGCCGGTGGACGGATTTTCGAGAATGGCCGTTCCGAGAAGTTGCCCCAGACCGGACAGATCGGCTGGCGGCTCGTAGGAGGGGCAGGTTGTGGCGTGTTGGCTGCCGGTGTTCGGCATGCGTTTGACGATGTAGCCATCCAGCAGACGGGCCACGTACATCTCGATGCCCTGGCCCTCGGCGCCTGGCTGGCACAGGCAGCGGGGGCGCAGGTGCTGTTCGTGGGCTTGCGCGACGGCCGCTGCAAAACCTGTGCTGCCCTTGTTCCAGCGCTGGCCGCCGATCTCGTAAGCGACTTGCGGCTCCGACGGTTCGAGAACGTGTTCCGTGGCACGCACAGCAGCATCCTCAACGAACTGGTGCCGCCCGTTCGCGGGTGCGTTGCACTTCCCGAGGCGTGATCACGGCGGGGCGCCGAGAGGGGGCGTTTGTGTCGTAGACCTTGACCTTGGGCACCTGTCCGTCGCGCATGCGCTGGGCGAGTTTTTCCGTGGCTGCCGCCATGATCGCTATGCGGTGTTTTTCGGGAACGCGTTTGGCCAGCAGGATGGCATCAATGGCCGCCAGCACCGCTTTGCGGCCACCGCTGCCACGGCCAGTGGGGGTCGCAGTGCTTGCCGTCTCCTTGCCCGTGATGGCATCCCGGGCCGGTTCAATGCGGTTGACCTGGCGCAGCTCGCGTTCGACCTTGAGGCGCTCCAGATCGGCCGGGTTGGGCTCGTAGCCCAGCGTTTTGACGCCGCGTGCAGCGGCCTCCAACCAGACCAGGCGTTTGAAGTCTTCGTTGCCCGAGATCCGAAGTGATTGCCAGTTGCGCGCCTCAGCCACGTCGACCATGGAGCGCGCCACCGACGGGCTGTTGGTGTCGGTGGCCAGGCGGAACGTGGACTCGGTGAAGGCCACGCGCGAGGTGTCTCCCCGAAACCGGTATTCGGTGAGACCAATGGTCAAGTCGCCCACGGTGACGGGCGCACGTTTGATCAGGTAACGGTCGATCAGCGCAGCTTCCAGCCGTGCCACCAGAGCTGCACGTTCTGCCTGGGCATCTATCTTGGCCGAGGCTTGTGCGTCGGCGACCTCGGGCGACCGAGGTGGTGGCTGGGGCATTGGTGTCGTCGTCAACGGGATGACGTTGCTGGAAGGTACCGACCGATCTTGTTCCGTTGCGTCCTTCACCGGCCGCTCGGGCGTGGCCGCGCGCTGCGGCAAACGCGGGTCGTCGCGCAGCCATTGGCCATCCACTTTGTGCACCCACGATCGTTGGCCTTGTGCATCCAGGGCCACGAAGCGGCTGGCGCCAAGGCGGTCGGCCTTGGCCACCATGTCGGTAAAACGGTCGCTGCGGTAGGTCACGTCGGCAAACGGATCCCGCAGTTCAAAACGTTCAGCAGGTGGCTCCGGTGGCGTCTGAAAACGCTCAATGGCGACCGTGGCGCGGTTGGCGGGCTCGACAGTCCCGCCTTGCGGCGGAGTGTTGGCCGGGGTGGCACGGGTCGCGCGGCGGCTGGGGGCGTTGTTGGCATCCATGGAAACCTCGCTCGGTTGTGGCTGGTGGCTGGTGTTTGGCGGGCTGTGTGTCAGGGCTCGGGAGAGGGCGTCGCCCGCAGGGCCACCGGCAAAGCCCGATACACCTCGATCTCGACCCGCCGGTTCAGGTCACGGCCATGCGGGTGGTGGTTGTCGGCGACGTGGTCCCCACTGGGCTGGTGGGTGCTGCGGATGCGCGCAGCATCGACGCCGGCTGCCACCAGGTAGTCGCGCACGGCCGCGGCGCGGGCCTGTGCCATGCGGCTCTCGGCGGGTGTGTCGGTGCTGCCGTCGGTGCGTCCTCGCAGCACCACCAGCGGCGCGACTCTGGCGTCCTCCAGCAGGGAGGCGGCGACCTCGGTGGGGATGAGCACGCGCGCGCTGCCAAAAGCGAAGCGCACCGTGTGCACGCTGTTGGCCAACGGGGCCGTTGACAAGGACGGCGGCGAAGATGACGAAGGCATTTGTATGGCTGCGAGCAGTTGCTGGCGCGCTGCCAGGTGGGCCAGGGTCGCGGAGGCTGTGTCTGCCAACCGACCCGATTCGATCGCCAGAATGCGGGTGTTGTGCAGGTCGTTCTTGCAGACCTGCAGCTCCACCGCGATCTGTGCGTTGGCCGGACGCTTCTGCGATTCGTCCACCGTCGGTGGTTTGGGCGGCGAGCCACAGGCGCTCAGCAGCGCACCCAGCAAGCAGCACGCAGCGAGGCTAGGGGTGGGGATTTTCATGGTCGGGCTCCTGTGGTCTCGAACAGTTCGCGGTTCACACCCGCCTGTGCGGGTGCGGCCGCTGACGTCGTTGTGCCATCTGCGTCCGCAGCTGGGTTGAGCTCGACGGGTTCAATCGACCCACCTTTGTCCAAGTTGGGGGACGAAGTGGCCAGCAGACCTTGACTGAAAAACTCCAGCAGTGCCTCGGCCGTCTGTTCAGGAGACCCGTCAAAGTCGTCCGGCAGCAACGTGAGGTCATGCGCGAGGGCTTTGAGGGACAGGCTCTGGTCCACTGCGAGTTCGTCGTCCGCATACCGCCAGCGCTGCTGCACCCGGGCCAGGTGCAGCTCCACGTCCATGCGGGGCACCAGTGGGGCGGGGACCAGGCGTGATTTGAAAGCCTTGTCACTGAAATAACGGATCTTCTCGGCCAGGATGGGTTTGCAGTTCTCGCAGATCACCACCAGGCGCTCGCGGCCCAGTTCCTTGAACTCTTGCGGGAGCAAGAGGGCGCGGCGTTGTTCACTCTCGTTGCGACTCACCGTGCTGTGGCCGTGCCCACTGAAGGAGCGGCTGCGCCCGCGCGAGGTGGCGCGTTCGGTGAAATGACCCAGCATGGCGCTGTATTCATCGGCATCGCGCTGCTCACGCGGCGCGTAAAGGATCTGCAGGCCGTGATTGGTGGCGAAAGTGCGCGCCTCTTTGTCCCCGTAAACCGCGTCCAGCTGCGACATGGCCTGCACCACCGTCAGCAGGCGCAGGTTGTAGCCCGCCAGAAAGGCTGCTGCGTTGGTGATGACGCCCACCCGACCCATGGCGGTGAATTCGTCATTGACCAGCAGGCACTGCAGCTTCAGACTGGAATCCTGCTCGGGCAGGTGCTGGGTGTTGAGGCTGACCAGTTGCGAGAAAAACAGGTTCAGCAGCGGGCGTGCGTTGGCCAGGCGGTTGGGCGGGATGCGCACATAAATCGACATACGCCGCCGGCGCAGGTCCTCCAGCCGGAAATCGTTGGCGCTGGTAGCGGCGTCCACCACCGCGTCCGCAAAAATCGTCAGCGGCGCGTGGAAGGTGGCGACCACACTGGCGAGTGTGTTCTCCGAGTTCGAGAGCAAGCGCTGCAGGGCATCGACACACTCGTCTGTCAGCGCATGGCCATCGTCGCGGCGCTGGGTGATCAGGCTGCTCAGGTGGTCTTTGAGAGCGCGCCCCTGGCCTGAGGACTGGCGCAACATCTCGCCGACCGTGCGCGGGAGCTCGGGGGACTCCAGCAGCAGCAAGCCCAAACCCAAAAACAGGTTGCGCGCCTGGTCGTTGAAGAAGGCCTCAGACGAGCTGCCGCCCCCGTCGTTCGGAAAAAACACCTGTCCGATGCCCAGCAGGTCCCCCACCCGGTGCAGCGGGCTGGTGCGCACAGCACTCAGCGGGTTCCAGCGGTGGCTGCGCGCCTCTTCATCGAACGGCGAGAACGCGAACACCGCCTGACCGTGGGCGGCACGAAAACCGGCCGTGACGGCGTGGTTCTCGCCCTTGATGTCGAGCACCACGACGGAATCGGGCCAGTTGAGCAGGTTGGGGATCACCACCCCGACACCTTTGCCGCTGCGTGTGGGCGCGGACAACATGACCGAGAGCTGGCCGGGCAGGGCGAGGAACTTGCCGCGGAAGCGCCCGATCAGGATGCTGGGCCCGGACGACGGGTTGTTTGAGGCGATCAATCCAGCGCGCACGACCTCGGACGGAGTGGCAAAACGCGCGTCACCGTGCAAGGCCCGGCGCGGCCTGGCTGCTGCGATCAGCGCGCCGGGCAACACCACGAGCAGCCCAATGCCGGACAAGGCCGTGGCGGCCAGCAACTGTTTGCGCAGCGCCGCGTCGCTGGCGTAGATCTGCCAGTAGCCGACGATGCTGTCCCACCGGGCCTGCCGCGGATCCGCCTTGTTGAACACCAGAAACAGCACTCCCGCCAGGTACACGGCCGCGCAGGTGAGCGCTCCGTAGGCCGTGGCCGCAAAAATGCCCGCCGCCATTTTGCGACCCACGGGCCAGGCCGACAGGGGTACTGAGGTCAGTGCGCTCATCAGCGCACTCCCTCACAGGTTGCCGAACATGGCGTTGACCGATCGATCCCGCATTGCTGCGCCGGCGAGTCGTACCGGCGTTGGGGTTCGTAACGAATATCGGCGATGAAGCGTCCCCGCTCGTCTCGGTCGAACTGCACGATGACATCGACCACGATGTGCAGCAGGGCCTTGATCTCGTCCATGCGCAGGCCACCACCCGCACCGCTCTCACGGATCATCAGCGACATCTGTTCCAGGGCCAGCGCGCAGCTGCCGGCGTGCACGCTGGTGATGCTGCCCGGATGGCCGGAGGCCGCCAGCCGGATGAACGAAAAACACTCTTCACCGCGCAGCTCGGCGAGGAAGATGCGGTCCGGCTTCATGCGCAGGCAGGCTTCCAAAAGCGACTTGGCCGATACACGCGCGGTGCCCTGGGCATCCTTGCTGTAGAACAGGTGCACCACGTTCGGGTGGTTCGGCAAGGTGAGTTCGGCCGTGTCCTGGATCGTGATCAGCCGCTCGTGCTTCGGCACCTCCTCGACCAGGCCTTTCATGAAGGTGGTTTTGCCCGACCCGGTTTTGCCGCTGACCACGATGGTTTGGTGGTGGTGCACGGCCAGGCGCAGGAACTCGGCGTAGCGTCCTGCCGATTTCAAGGTGAGCAGCTCCTGTTCAAAGGGACGCAGGCCATCGTTGGTCGAGCCGCTGTCCTTGCTGTTGTGTTCACCGAGGCGATCGAACAGGCCGTCGCGCTCAAAATCGCCGAGTCGCAAAATCAGCTCGGACGGTTTGCGCACCGTGATCGAGACCGTGCCGCGTGGCACTGCTGGTGGAATGGCGAACTGGATGCGCTCGCCGCTTGGCAACGTTGCCGAGAGCAGGGGCCGTTCCTGGTTGATCTGCTGGTCGCAGAACGTGGCCACGGCGGTGGCCAGGGACAGGCAACGCTCCTGCGTCATCTCGGGGGCGGCAAGGGTCTGCCAACCCCGCACCGTCTCCACCTGGAGTTCACCGGGCCGGTTCACGCAGACCTCCAGCACGCCCGGTGCATCGAGCTGCGCACGCAGCGGGCGCAGAAACTCGATGACCGAGGTGGCGTCACCGCACCAGCCCTCGAAGAGCCCTTCCTGATGGTGGGGCAGGGTGTTCATCGCTCCACCGGCCTCAGTTCGTAAACCGATGAAAAATCCACATCACGTGCCACGTAGATGCCGACGATGCCGCCCTGGTTCTGATAGATCAGAGGCGGGATGTTGATGGTGCTGTCCAGCACTTTTTCGGCGAGCTTGCTGGTGTTGCTGGTGGTCGAGGGCAGGATGATGGTGTTGGCCTCTTGGTCTTGGGCCTGGTTCTGGATCACCAGCTTGACCGAGTCGTCGATGAGGGAGAGCAGCATGGCCGCGCCGATGCGCTCGCCCCAGCGGTTGTCGACATACCCGTCGATCCCCGATTCACCCAGTTGGCCCGTGCCCGGGGAGTCGATCTCCACCGTCACCCCCAGCGGCGTGCGGATACGCGTCCACAACACCGGAATGCGCACCGTGCCGGGCCGCACCGAGGCGATGCGGTATTCCCCGTCCAGATGCGAGCCGCGCTCGATCAACAGAACCCGGCCGTTGTCGCCAAACACGTTGCGCTGGACCTGGCAGCCGACCAGGCCCGAGGTGGCGCTGATCACCTTGGTTTTGAGGGCACAGGTGAAGGCTGTGCCTTTGGGCAAAGTGAGGCTTCGGTCCCCGAGCAGGGTGGCAGCCACTCTGGGCGTGGCCGAGCCCTGCAGTTGCCCACCAAAGAGCCCCGCTGCAGCCGGTGGAGCACTCGCCCCCATAGGTCCGCCCGCCATGGCGGGCGATGGGACCGGGCCGCTGTTCTGGCCCGTTGCGATCGCTGCACTTTGGGTCAGGTCGTCGAGCAAACCTTGCAGCTGGCGCTGGTAGGCCTGGAGGTTGCGCGAGGTGGCGGCGAGCGGGTCGTCGGGGTCGATCGGCCCTTCACCTATTCCACGTGCTGCGCCTGCTTCAGGGATCGGGGCGGCGGCCACTTGCCGTTGGGGCGTTACTCCCGATGAACTGGGCGGTGCACCAGGGCGCGAGGACACCAACAGCACCGGGGCGTCTTCGGGCTGCACGCCCTTTGGGCCGCCTGAGGTCGGGGCCGCTTCCCCGGTGCGGCGCACACCAATGGGTTCGGCTACTTCGTTGGCCGTGGGCAACAGGGCCGGAATGCGGGGTGAGGATAGTGGTGCAACAACCGCCATGTCCAGCCTGCGGGGCTCCGTCGTGGCAGCAGAGGGGAGGTCGTGCGCGAGCTTGGACGCCTCTTTGTCGGCATCGTGACCACTGGCGGCAAAGCGGTGGATGGAGAACGCCGAGACCGCGATCAAGGACAGCATGAGCAGGGCCACCGCGAGCAGGCCTTTGGCCGACCACGAGACGCGCTGGCGTGCGGCGACGTTCGGAATGCCTGCCTCACCAGGCAGCGGCGTGATGGTGTTGCCGTCTGTCTCAGCGGAAGGTTCGGCCGAGGGAAGACCCGCCGGGACGTCTCGATCGTTCATGGTGTGTCTCCCGTTCGGCGATCGGTGGATGGGGTGCCACCCGCTTTGAGCACACGCTGCACGCCCGGCACGGTGGTGGCGCCCTCAGTGGGGACACCATCTAGATCGAAAGCCTCGTTCCAGACGCCCACCACGGCCGAGCCCGCGCGTAGCATCAAGCGGCGGCTGACCCGATCCACCACGAGCAGGTCGTCTTCCATGCGCGCGTTGACCAGGGTCTCACCGCCATCGCCCAACACGTGGAAGACAGCGGGCACCTCGCGGTTGCCCGGAAAACGCAGGTAGGTGAAACGCCCGTCGTCATAAATCAGCGTGGGCACGATGTCCAACGATCCTGCACCTTCGGCGATCGAGTACTGGGTGTTCATCACCGATGGCCTTGCCTGCAGCCGTTCGGCCACCACTTGCTCGGGCGAGGGGGGTGGGGGCAGCGCTGGGAGCGTGTTGAGGCCGGGCATGTCGCGCAGCGCGAGCCTCTGCGGTGGCATGGGTCGGGCGGGTGCCTGGATCGTCAAGCGGTACACCGGTTGTTGGCGGTCGTTGTCGGACAGCACCACAAAGCGCAGGCTGTGGGAGCGCCGGTCGGTGACCACGGCCAGGTTGTTGGGATCACTGGCGCTGCTTTTGGCTTTTACGAACAAATGGCGCCCACCCGGTTGGGCGGCCACACACCACACGGCATCGGCCTTGCTGCAGTCGCCGCCCAGGCCGGCGGCCACTTCGGTGATGGCTTCGTCCCGATCGAACACAACGAGCGTCACGACGCCCCGTTTGACCGGTACTGTGACCACAGCCTTCGGGTCGTAGACGACTTCGCGCAGCCGTGGGTCTGCGGGGGCGGTCGTCGAGGCCACAGCGATGTCAGCAGCTGCTCCCGGCGCGGGGGCGATAACCAGCGCACTGGCGATCACCAAGGCGAACGACGTGCGACTCATGGCTTGTCTCCCGCTGGAACGGTGTTGATCTCGGGGTCGGAGCGGTAGGCTGTGACCACAAAGCCGAACGGGTTCTCCAGCCGATCACCTTCTTTGGCAAGCACCTTGGGCTGGTACTGGTAAACGATGCTGGCCACGTGCCGGGTCTTGACCTCGGGCAGGCTTCGGTCGGAGAGCCGCACCACCTTGTCGTAGGTGACGGTGGCGTCACTCTGGTTGCCCGTGCGGCCCGACGCGGCCAGGCGCACGCCCACGACCTGAATGCGCCAGTCTTCAGTGGCGCCGAGTTTTTTCTGCAGGGCGCTGTCGCCTTCGAAGCGGCGGTTGTAGTCCGCAAAGACACCGGGTACCGCCATGCGTGCCACCTGGTCGAAGTCGCGCTGCAGGAACATCCAGCTGTAGCCCTCGCGGGCGCGCACGAAGGTGGCCAGGTTGTGTTTGTCCAAGGCCTCCATGGGCGGAATGGTTTCTTCGCTCAGTCGCTGCTGGATGGTGGTTTCGCCAGTCATGCGGTCCACCACGATCGGGATCTCGACCACGCGGCGCAGTGGTCCCTGCACGAACACAGCGGCGATGCCGATCAGACCCATCACCAGCCCGGCGATGGCCACCGCCCAGGCTCGGCGCTCCGAGCGTTCGAGCATCAGGGCACGGTCGATTTCCCAGTCGCGGTTCGCGATGAAGGTTGGTGATTCGGCTGCGTGCCCGGGGTCGCTGTTGCGATCCAGCCATGCAGCGGCTTGTCCTGAGGTCAGGATGGCGCTCATTGGAGGCTCCGGTAAGGCTGGTGGTCAGGGCAGCGGGTCAGGGCAGGAAGTCGGACACCTTGCCAGTGCGCCCGAGCATCTGGTACTGGCGTTCGCGCTCGCGGGAGCGAGCGATGCGCTCCTCGCTGTCGGCCATGCCTTGCAGCATCTGCAGCTGCGACATCTCGTGAGACAGCAGCGCGTTCTCGGCACCCACGCGTGCCTGGATCTCCTGCACGGACTTCTGATCCGTGGTCGCGTTGATCTGGCCCATCAGCGACTGGATCTGCGAGAGGCGACCGGCGGCCGACTTCATCGCGTCCTGCAACAGGCCTTTCTGCTGGTAAGGCTGCGCCAGAGTTGCCTGGCAACTGGTGCGAGCGTCACCCATGAGGTCCATGCAGTTGTAGACCATGCCTGCGTCGCGCAGGGCCTTCGCGGTCGTGTTGAGACCGGAGTAACCCGAGGTGTTCACCGCATTAAGGTGGGTGTAGGCCTCTGCCGGCACGTAGTTCTTCAACAGCGGGTTGTTGAACACATTGCCCAGATTGCGCACGCCGTTGATGCTGCTCAAATGGCTTTGCAACTGGGTGATCTGCTGCACCTGGTTGTTGATCTGGGTGATGTCGTTGACCACCTGCTGCACCGTCTGAACCAGGTTGGCGACATCGATGACCGGGATGCCACCCGCTCGCGCGTGGTTCGCGCCGAAGGTGATCAGGACGGCGGCCGCAACTTTGAGATGCATGCGCATGGTGAGGCTCCTTGTGCTGGGTTGACGATCAGGACCGCCCTCGCAGGGCGGCGATTTTGTAAGCGGCAGAATGGGCAGCGCCATAGCCGCGTCGTGCCATGTTGCTGGTGTAGCGCCCGGTGGCGGCAGTGGCTGCGCCTGCAGCGTAGGGCAGGCCAGTTCCGGCGCGGATGACGCCGCCGGCCCCTGCCGCAGCACTCGCGCCCCGTGATGACGACGCAGAACGCAACCCAGACACCATCATGGCGTTCTGGATCATCTGGATGCCTTGTTGAACGGCGGCGCCTCCCGTCAGCGCGGAGGCGAGACTGGGTGCCTGGAAGCAGATGATGGCCATCAAGATCATGACGACGCAGTACTTCAGGCTTTCGCCGACCACGTTGAAGGTCGGGCCCAGGAAGCCGCCTTGAGATTGAACGACTTGCACCATGGATTGCCCCATGTAGATACTCAATCCAAGGGCAAAGAAGGCGAACCATGTCAGGACCACTGCATTGAGGACCATCGAGAGCCAGCTGTCGAAGAATCGCGCGGTTGGCCTCCACGCCAAGCACAGAATGAACAGCGGACCAATAGCGATCACAAAGGTCAGAAACAGTTTGGCAAGGGTGATGACAAAAAGAGAGATACACAGGAACAAGACGTTTCCGACAGAACAGACAACGGCAGCGAACATGAGGTCGAGTCGCAGGATTCCCGCACCCTTGAGCAAATCTAGAACAAGCAAGCTGGCCTGGTCGTTGAACGCGTCGAGCAGGGCGTACGGCGAGGTCACGGTTGCAGAGTTGGCGACAGCAGGCAAGAAGGTTGCCGCGACGCCAGTAGCAAGTGCATTCGCGGTGTCGGAGACATTGCTGATGTAGAAGCTGGATTGCAGCGCGAATGCAAGCACGAGCCCGATCTTGAAAACCTTCCACATGAAAACGGGAAGGGTCTCCGAGACTTCGTTACGAAGAACAGCCCATCCGTAGAGAGCAACCCAGACCGTCATGCACGTCAGCGCGATGGGTGCAATCGCAGCCATGAGCGACGACACCACGCCCAGCACGTATGTCCCGAGGATGCTTGTGAACTGGTTGCCGACCCACGTGAACATGGATTTCCCCTGTCTATTGGACCGTTGGATTGGGCAAGCTCGTTAGGCTGACGCATCCCTTGGAAAGACTGGGAGCCCCACAGTGTTTCCACTCTGATCCAGTCTTAACCACCCAGACACGTAAGCGCTTCTCAGACCCGAAGGTCGACGGTTTGCAAGTGGTGGGTCGCGCATAGACCTCCGTGCATTCCATCAGTCCATCTTGCGTCTCAACCATCTTCCATCCACCCCCGGAACAACTGGGTTCTTTTGCTGGGCACGGTTTCGCAAGCAGCGCGCGATCTGTGGGTGGCGTCTCCACCTGCTTGCCCCCGTTGGTAAGGATCCTGACGGCCTCATTGCCCTTCACGAACTGGGCACTGGCTGAGGTGGATGCCAGCACCAACAAGGCCTGCACAAGGTGAAAAACCATCGGTTTCATGCGGTTCTCCTGGAAGTTCGAGATTTGCGATCCTGAACCTCACGCAGCAGCACGGGAAGCCACTGAAACGGATCGTTACCATGACGCTCACGCACAGCATCGAGCAGCGCCACGTTGTCGGTGGTGGCTGACAACACGGTGATGAAATCGTCCAGACCCGTGAGGTCCAGCTCACAGATCGCGCTGGTGTGGCCTTGTTTGACCAGAAAGCGCCGGCCACCTTGCGCACCGAGGCTGCGCACGATGCCGAACTCGGCCTCACTCAGGCCAAACCCCTCGATGTATTCCTCGCGCACAGCCTCCGGGTTGGCGAGAAAAATCTTCGTCACGCTCTGCTCAACCATGGTGCGCCCGATGGGGTGGCGCAAGACGTCGGACGGGCTCTGGGTGTCGAAGATGCCCAGGCCGTTTTGCTTGCGGATGGTCTTCTGCTTTTGTTTGGCGAAGTCGGTGAAGATCTCGTGGTCCAGGGCCTTCCAGAACTCGGAGATCACGTAGATCAGCCGCTCGCCGTTGACCAGCTCTTCCATCACCTGCAGCAGGTACAGCATGAGCGGGGTGCGGACCTCGGGCAGATCGAGAAACTCGGTGGTGTCAAACCCGATCACCGAGGACCCATCCAGGTCCATCAGCTGGTCGTTGGCCTGATCGAACACCCAGCCCAGCGCTCCCCCTTCGCACCAGCGGCCCAGGCGCTCGTACAGGCTGTTCTCGCCAGCCTTGGGCAGGTTCTGCCGCAAGGTGGAAAAGCGGCGCAGCGCCGCCGGCATCGTGGCCACGGTTTTCACGGCATCGGCGATGGCGCGTTCGTCTGCGGGCAACAGCGGCAGGGCCGGTGTGGCGATGCAGGTGCGGATCAACTGCTCCCAGAACTGGACACGTGCTGGTGTGGGGTCTCGCTGCAGCGGGTTCAGGTGCGTGGGCTTGCCGGCCTCGAGCGTGAAGTAGCGCCCACCGAGCGCCCGGATGGCGATCTCACAACCGCGGTCCAGATCAAACAGCACCAGGCGCGGCGCCGGGTCCCATTTGCGGGTGAGGGTCAGCAAAAACATCTCTAGCGTGGTCTTGCCCACCCCGGTCGATCCGATGATGAGGGTGTTGCCGGGCAGCTTTTGGTCGGCCGAGTCTTCACCGTCCGGGCTGCTGTGCAGGTTCAAGTAAAACGGCTGGCCCGAGGGTGTGCGCAGCAGCGCGAGCGCTTCGCCCCAGGGATTGCCATCGCGTTTGCCGCGGGCGAAGTTGTGGCCGCTGGTCATGGCTGCAAAGGCCCGCGAGGACAGCTTGGCATCACGGGGACGCCACTGCCAGTTGCCGGGCATTTGAGCGAACCAGGCCGCGTCGGCCACCAGATCCACCGGTGACATCTGCAGGCTGGACGCTTCACCAACCGCACCGATGGCCTGCGCCGCCCGGCGCCCCGCATCGGCCAGGCTGTCGAGCCCGACGTTGCCGAACACCACCAGGCTGTAGTGGTATTCCCCCATGCAGAACTGGCCGTCCCCCAGGTCGTTGAGCGCTTCGTCCATGTCGGCGATCTGGCTGGCCACCACGTCGTCGCTGGCAATCAGCTGGTCGCGCTGAAGTTGCAGTGCGCGCGTCGCTTCGCGGCGCGGCAGGATCGAAAAACTCTGGGTTTCGATGAACTCACTGTCCTCAAAGAGCAGGGCGTTCAGGATGCCGGGCTCCACCGCATCAGCGTATTCCTTGATGTCGACCAGGGCGGCACAACGGCGCTGGTCACCGTGGCGCAACTCCAGCTTGTCACCACCGAACGAGAGGCGGGTGGTCGGCAGCGTGCGGTACAGGGGGCCGGCGGCCAGGGGCACTGAGCGCCAATGCCCGTTGATCAGGTAGCCCAGAAACTCCGCCACTTCGGAACAGGACCGGCCGCGCTGCTCGCGCCGGCCCAACAACTGAGGACCAAAGCCGCGCAAGACACGTTCGACGAAAGCCGAACGTTCTTCCATGGCCCGCAAGGCCTCGACCTGTGCTTCGACCAACGCCGCGCGTGAGCGCTGGGTCGATTGCAGAGCTCTACCGATGCGCGAGGCATGGGGTCGGTACACCAGGGTGAGGTACAGCTCGTTGCTCATCATGGGTTGTGTGCCCAGCCGCGCCTGGTAAGCGCGGGAGAGATCGCGGGCGAATCCGGGTGCGGTGGGATCCTGCAGGGAGTCTTGGACCGCGCGGTGCAGCCGGTGGGTCCACACCGCCCACTGGCCGCCGGCGAGGTTGCGCAACAGGCTGCACAGCGCTTCATGCCGCTCGGTGATCAGGTGCTCGTCGGCGCATTCGAAGGCCACACCGTCGAGCCGCCAGACCCTCAAGTAGTCCCCGCCGCGTGTGATCACGTCGTGTTCACTGACGAGCGAGGAGAACGGCACGAAGCGTGCGAGCGGGTTGTCTGCTAAGGCTTGTTTCCAGTGGCGCGGCTGGGTCTGATTTTGCGCACCTAGGTTGGGGCGGTTCAGAGTAGCCGGGCGGCGGGTGTCCGCCCTGCCGAGGGAATCAAAGATGCCAAGCATCACGGGCTCCCCGGTACAGCGTGGGCGAATAGCTGCGTGCGTGCCAGAAGCGGCGGTTGTGGTCGTGCAGGCGCAGCTTGAGCGCAACGAACATCTGCCGAAAGCGCTGGTCGTCCCGGGCGGTCACCCAGCGCATCCACAGCAGGGCGGGCACGAACGACAGCAGCACGCCAGCAGCGATCCACCAGCTCAGCAAGATGCCGCCCCACATGATCAGCAGCATGCCGCTGCCGAACAGCACGACCAGGGGCACCAAGGGGATGCCCAGTTTCATGGCCGGTCGCGTGGCGCCTTTGTAGATGACTTCGGCTTGCATGGTGAACGCCCGGTGCCATCAAGTGACGATGTAGCTCGCGAAGGCGCCTGCCCCACCGACCAGGGTGCCGCCGATCAGAACGTTGGCCACATCGGCCAGACGCGCACCTTGAAAAATCATCTTGAAGCCGGCCCAGATGATCGCGATGGTCACAACGGCGATCGAGATCGTGACCAAGATCGCGCTCACATTGAGGACCGTGGTGTTGATCTTGGCGAAGCCCTGGGCGCGAGTGGTGCAGGCCAGGGACAACAGGAGCAGGGCGATCAGCGGCCGTGCCTGGCGCAGGATGGAGTGTGTGGAGTGGATGGGGGTCATGACGCCTCCTGGATAGGGATGGGTGAAATGAAACCTGAACGCGAAGTGGGGCGTGCCGCTGCCACGACCTTGCGCACGTAACCGTGGCGAAAACCAGTGGAAAAATTACCGCTGTAGTAACAGGAGAGGGCGCGCTGCAGCGCTGTTTGGGCATGCGGTGATGGGGAGGACGCACTGCTGGCGCGCTCGTAACACTCGCCGAGCACGGTCTGCATCGCAGCCAGGTTGGTGCAAGGATCAAAGGCCGAGTCCAGCGACAACCCGAGACGCTCAAAGTTGCCGATGTTGATCTGCCCTAGGCCCACGCTGAAGTTCCAGCCGGCCGCCTGCAGCGAGTGAGCCGTGGCCAGCGCCTCGGCGCGGTGGCGCGGCTGGCGCACCAATGCACCGCCGACCACACCAATGGCCCAGGGGTTGAAGCCACTTTCCACACGGACCAGGGCGTGCGCGGTGTTGCTGTGCACCTGCGGGGCGCAGGCCAGCGTGAGGGCCAGGAAGGTGGTGGCGTCCATGCTTGTCTTCCTCAGCGTGTGGAGTCCGCTGCCACGGGTGGGGGCAGGGCGGCGCGCCAGGCGGCGTGCTCGTCGTCGAAGCGGGTGTCCCAGCTGCCGAGTTGGGCCTTGGCGGCCGGGCTGAACTCGGTCACCGTGTCCCCGGCCATGGCCCACCAGGTTTGGGAGAAAGGCGAGCCGTTGATGGCAACCGAGACCGCGCCGGTGTAGTCGCAGGTGTAGACCCGACCCATTTTGGTATCACGCTCGCGGGTGTATTGCGGCGGGCAATGGCTGGGTGCGCGGGCCCAGCTGTGCTGGGCCGAGTTGCCCGCGCCGGCCATTGCGCAAGTGGGGAATGCTTTGGCGCGGGCGAGGTCACGCAGGACCTGCCGGATCGGCGGCACACACTGCGGCACGGCGCGCCAGTTGGGCGCGGCAAAGCACAACAACACCAGGCAACCGTCGACGGCCAGCGCCGGAGCGCACAGCAGGCAGAGCGTGATGGTCACCAGCCCGGCCATGCAACGCCGCGTTACAGAGGCGAGAGTTTTCCGCTTGTTGACGGCGGCTCGGCGGTCTAAAGTGTGGTCGGTGTGCATGCGGCGGTCCTCCAGAAAATCGCCCAAGGGAGCCTTCGTTTCGTGTCGCGGTCGCTTGCGGCACGACTTCAATGTAGGTTCGCCAACCCTTGGTTCACGCGATGACTTTGATTCCAGAATCATCGGCAGACGGCCCGACTCCGGGCGCCTATGCCGGCATCGAATCCCTTGCGGGTGTTTTCCACCCCCATGCGGTCGAGGTGCAGGACTTCTCCCAATACCGCGCCATCATTGACCTGCGATCTGCGGCGGCGTTTGAGGACGACCACATCCCCGGTGCGCTGCATGCCGATGTGCGTGATTGGGCGATGGGCGCGGAGGGTGCCCGGTCCAATGCCCCCGCGACACCACCACTCGCGGTGCACGAAGCGACGACGTTGGAGTTGCCCCCCGCGCTGCTTGCCTCTGTGGCTGCGGTGGGTCGGGACCAGGCCTTGCTCGTCTATTGCGATCAGGGAGGGCGGGTCAGCAGTCCGGTGGCCCGCGCCTTGCGCTGGCACGGCTGGACGGTGGATGTGTTGCCCGGTGGCTGGATCAACTACCGACGTTGGGTGTTGGCTGGGTTGGAGGTTTTGCCGCGCTTGATCCCATTTCGTGTGATCGCGTCTGCCCTGGGGAGTGAGACGGTGCGCATCATGACTGCTCTTCGTTCTCTCGGGCAGCAGGTGCTCGACATCGAGTCCCTGGCCGGTGTGCGGCGCAATGCGTTATCGGGGCCGATGTCGATGTCGATGGCAGCGGTCCCTCAGCCCGCACAAGCTTGGTTCGACAGCCAACTGCTGCAGGCCCTGCGCGCGCTGGACCCGCGCGCGCCGGTGTGGGTGACTGACACCGGCGCAAGCCTCGGGGTTGTCGTGTTGCCAGGGGCCCTGATCGACGCGCTCGCCATTGCTCCAGTGGGCCAGCTGCAGATCGATCTGGCGATTCGGGCGGCGGCATGGGCAGAGGACGAACCACTGTGCGCGAATGCCGAGGTTTTGATCAAGACCGTGGCCGGTCGTGATCCGCAGCCCGCACCCACTCTAGTCAGCCGTTGGCACGCTCTGGCGAAACGCGGCGGTGGTGCTCCCTTGTGGGCAAGCGTGTTGAGCGAGCACCTCGAGCCGCTCTACCAAACGCAGCGCGCGGCTCGCGCTGATCGGCAGCATGCGCTGCCGTCATTGCCGGTGGACTCTTTGTCGGGGGCTGCGCTCGCGCAGGCCTTGCGGCTTTGGTTACCCACACCAGCCGACGATCGCTCAGCTGCGTTTACTTGAGGATCAGGCCGCACTCGACGGCAAGTTGAACCGCCATGCGCCGGTTGCCCACACCCAGCTTGGCGTTCATGCGCTGAAAGCGTGAGTTGATCGAGCTCTTGCTGACCTGCAGCTCGTTTGCAATTTTTTTGCTGCTGTGACCTTGGCACTCGTGCTGCAGCAGCACCAGGTCGGCCGGTGTGATGCGGGCCTTGGCGATCAGGTCGCGCCGAATTCGAGACAACCACCAATCGTGCAGTTCCAGCGCCAACATGCGCGCGCTCACGCGCAAGCGGGGCAGACCTGCATCCTCGAAATAGCCCGGGGTCGCTGAGCCCAGGCACAACAAGCTGATGCGGGAGTGCCCGGCGCCGGAATGGGCCGGCACCAGCACGGCCGACACAAAACCGGCGCGCGCCGCGAGGTCGATGACACGTCGATGATCGTTGTCCAACACGTTCAGTGCGCTGGCGACGATGGGCTCGGAGTGGTGCGCGGCATAGGCGAGCCACGGGTCGTGGACAAAGTGTCCTTCTTGGACGTAAAGGCGGGCCCAGGCGGGGTCGCAGGCGAGCATGAAACGGCAGGCCGCCAGGTCCCCATCGTCACGCACGAAACTCACAAAGACCGCACTCGTTGCCCCCAGGGCTGTGACGCCTTCAAGGAACAACGTGTGCACGGTCGGCTGATCGTTCGCCGCCGTGATCTGGGCAGCAATGGTGGCCACGCGCGCGGGGTAACGTTCGTCGGCAACCCGGGTGAGCAACGTCTCAGCGGGGGAGGGCGCAGTTGGTGGATTCGATGTCCCACAGGGCTTCTGCATCCCGCTGGAGCTGGAGGTAGAGCAGGGGCTGCTCGAATCGGATGGGGTCGTCCTCTCGCCAACGTTCGAACTTTCCCCGTTCGTCAAAGTGCAGGGACTGGCAGACACGGATGCCGCGGCGGGGGACTTCTTCGCGTTCGACATACAAACCTCCTTGGACGCGTTGCAGGAAGAACTGCACCGACCCCTGCGGGCCCTGTGCGCTGCAGTGGCGCTCTGTGGGTGTGGCGACCGGCGAGCCCGAACCCACCCAAGGCGGACTGTGTGTGGCCCTGCGCCGTTGTGGCGGAAGCGGGCTGGTTGTCATGAACACGCTCTCAAGCGGCAGTCGGCCACGACGGCCACGCCAAGGGCGCAGCGGGCATTCACCGATGGGGAGTCCTTCGACGCCGCAGATGCTGCGGCCGACACCATGACCAAGAGGTGCATAGCTGCTCCGAGCGAATCGTTCAATGACACGGTCCGCACGGACAGGCGGCTTGAGGTGGCCCGAAGTGCACGGGCTTCTGAAGGGTCCCAAGTAGTGACCAAGACATCCCGTTGTGTCCATACGGAGCCCCAATTGTTTTGTTAGAAATCGTACGAATTTGCGCCAAGGAATGGCGCCGAGATGCAGACAATTTGGCATTCGCGCACCAAGCTTTTATGGCTAACTTTGTTTCTCTCGATGCGTGACATCAGGCTCTTTCGCACCATCGAGAGCGGCTGGTTCCGTTGAGATTTTTACGAAATGTTGCCGTGTCGTTTCTATCCGGCATGGGGTTGTTGCTTGATCGAGGTGTGTTGAATCGGTTCGCCCTGCAGCAGTCGCCGACGTCCAAGGAAGGAGAAACGCATGCCAAGAAACCAGGAACAAACTTTGATGAATCAGATGTGCAATGACGAGCGCGATTGCACATGGCGCGTGTCCTGCGGGGATGTTGGTCCTTGTGGTTGTGATGCAGTGGGTGGCGCCGACGGGTGCATTGTTCTGGCACGACGTGCAAGGGGGGCGTGCCATGTGGCTGTTGGTCGCCCGTGAAGCGCCGCCCGACGCGCCGTATTGGCCAGGCCGTCATCTCCTGGCCGCGGTGGACGCGGTGGTGTGGCCGCTCTTCTGGGTGATGGTCTTCAGCGCTGCGCCGGCACCGACGGGCGTGGTGGGGTCGTTCGTGTCGGCCCTGGCGTTGCTGGCGGGACTGGGTCGGTTGCACCGCGCCCTGTGGGTCAACCACCGCTACCGGTTCACGACCTGGCGTTGGGGGCGCGTGGTGGCCGTCCTGTTGCTGGTCGGATTCGTGATGAAGGTGATGCTGGTTGTCTAAGTTGCGGCGGTGGGAGCGCGCCGTTCAAGTTGAGCTTGGCGCGCGGAAATATCGCGACTCGCTTTCAGTTGAGTGTGGTGGTGGCCCACCACGCCGATCCATCCGCCCTGCAACACGTTAATGGCTGGCAGTGGGGCGTGCTGCGCTCCAACGTTCCAGATCGGCCCGGTGCCAGCCAATGGCGCGGCTCGACAACTTGACGGGGGAGGGGAATTTGTCTTCTGCCACCAGGCGATAGATCGTCGAACGGCCGAGGCCGGTCAATCGAGTGACCGCAGGCAGCCGCAGGAACGTCAGAGCGTCCGCGTGGGTGGACTCCATGGGGGGAGGCGGGTTGGTGCGCATGGGTGTGCTCCAAGTGAGGAATGCTTTCCACTGTAGGCAGGTCGCAAACACCCGAGCCGATGACTTTGGGATAAAAATAGTCACTTATCTCGTGTGCCGCCCCTGGGCGATCGATACCCCCTCCAGTTTCTCCTGCCTGCCGTCGACCACCGTTCACGCAGGTGCAGCAGCAAACCGCCCGCAACAACAACTGAGTTTCACCGTTACTCACCATGCGAGCCCTATTTCTGAAAGACGACAACGGTTGGTGGCGAACACTGCGCCATGCACTGGTCGCTCTTTTGCTGTTGATTTTGTGTGTGTACGGGATCTGCGCGGCGTTGACGTTCCTGCTCGGCAGGTTGCCTTCGATCTGGGAGTTAGTGGGCATTTCGCTGCCGCTGGGTCGTGTGGTGGTCCTGATCCTGCGGTGGCACCACAACCGACGAATGCGGCGCACGATCGTGAGCTTGCAAGACTCCGCGCTTTGGTGATCAGACGTCGCGCCAACCAGCTTTGCCAGCCCAGCGCTGCGGTACGACTGATCGAACCACTTTCAGATGGACAAGCGACGTTGGGCCCTCTGTGTTGTGAGCGCTGTCAGGGAGAATGGTGAGCCATAGGCTGCACCTTGTTGACGGCCTCACTTCATCCAACACCCACCCCATGACTCTTTCCACCTGGTTGCTGTACGCGGTAGCGGTCCTCGTCCTGACGGTCACTCCCGGGCCAAGTGTGCTCATGTGCATTTCTACGTCGGTTCAGCACGGTTCGCGCCTTGCGCTCATAGCGGCACTGGGGAGCACGACGGCCATCGCTTACATCATGTGTCTGTCCATGCTCGGCCTGGGTGCCGTTCTCGCCGCATCGGACGTGCTCTTCTCAGCTCTGAAGTGGATGGGCGCCGCCTACTTGGCCTACCTGGGGCTGACCTCCTTGTTTTCGAAGGCCGCTGGCCTGAAGGTTCCAAGTGACGCGCGTGGGTCCAACAGCACCCGCTCGTTGTTTTCGCGTGGCTTGCTGGTGGGTGCCAGCAACCCGAAAGCCTTGCTTTTCTTTGGCGCACTGTTTCCCCAGTTCATCGACTCCTCGGCGTCGCAAGCTCCGCAGTTCGTGGTTCTGGGAGTCACCTTCGTCTTTTTCGAACTCTTTTGGCTGTCGATCTACGCACTGACCGCGGCGCGTGCAAGGCAGTGGCTGCAACAGCCACCCCGAGCACTTGCCTTCAACCGCGTCACGGGTATGGTGTTTCTGCTGGCTGCAGGGCTCCTGGCCGCCACTAAACGCACCGCGCCTTGACCAGCGTCACCCATACAACTGCTCGGGTTGGATCGGCATGGCTGCAGGATCGAGTCGGCGGGCCAGATATTGGTCAGTCAACACACTAGATCAGGATTGAATCTCAGATAAGCCAACGGTCAAAGACATCGAGTCCTCCTTCAAAAGGGCGCCTCTACGCACGGTGCTTTTTGATGGCCACGACGTTGCCCGCCACGCAGGCATCCAGAAAGTTGCTCCACGCCTGCATCATGGCGGCGCGCGGCTGAAGATACAGGGCGTGGTTGTAGGACGCGCTGACCTGGTTGCGCTCTTGGTGGGCCAGCTGCAGCTCGATGTGCTCATGTGGCCAGCCCTGCTCGTGCAGCAGGGTGGACGCGATCCCACGAAATCCATGGCCCGTCATTCGGCCCTTGTAGCCCATGCGGTCGAGTGCACCCAAGATCGTGTTGTTGCTCATGGATTTTTCGTGATCGCGTTCGCCAGGAAAGAGTAAGGTGCTGTGGCCAGTCAGCGTGTGCAGACTGCGCAGCAGCGTCAACGCTTGAGAGGACAACGGCACGATGTGCGGGGTCTTCATCTTCATGCGTGAGGCCGGAATGTCCCAACGAGCCCCATCCAGATCGAACTCTTCCCAGCGAGCGCCGATCAGTTCACTGGTGCGCACGAAGGTCATCGCCATCAGCTTGATGGCGACACGTGTGACGGTGCTGCCGTTGTACACCTCAATTTTGCGCAGCAACTGCGGCAACTCCTTGCCGTCAACCCGGGCGTAGTTCTCCTTCTTGCGTGTGGCCAGTACGTCGCTCGGGCGAATGTCCACGGCTGGGTTGCGGCGGGCCACGCCGTGCGCTATGGCGTAGCGGAAGATCTGGGAGCAGGTTTGAAGGGCACGCTTGGCGATGTCTAGCGCGCCACGCTTTTCGATGGCCTTCATCATCGCAACCAGTTCGGGCGCTTCTATCTCTGCAATGGGGCGTGTTCCGATCGCTGGAATGACATCGGCTTCCAGGCGGCGCCAGACGTAGACGGTGTGGCTGTCGCTGCGTGCGGATTTCCAGCTTTCCCACCATTTTTTCGCCACGGCAGCAAAGGTGTCCTCCACGGCCAAGCGGCGGGCGATCTTCTCGGATTTGCGAGCCGCCATCGGGTCAGACCCAGAGGCCAGGAGTTTGCGGGCTTCGTCCACCTTGTCTCGGGCTTGGGCAAGCGAGATATCCGGGTAAGAGCCCATGGCCATGAGCTTTTGTTTGCCGTCAAAGCGGTAGGCCCAGCGCCACAACTTCGAGCCTTGAGGCGTGACATGCAGCTGCAAGCCACGCCCATCAGAGAGTTTGAAGGCGGTGTTCCTGGGCTTGCTGGCTTTGATGGCTATGTCGGTCAGGGCCATGTTTCCCCCTGTTGGTAGAGGAGATACCAACACGGCATCACCTGCGTACCCACAACGATACCAACAGAGAACCTTGGATGACAAGAAGTGTTTTGGGACGCCGAAAAACAAAAAAGCCCCGGATCACTAGGTGAAACGGGGCTTTTCGGGGTCTGTCGAGATGCCTTGGGAGGCTCTGAAACTCAATTTTGGCGGAGAGGGCGGGATTCGAACCCGCGGTGGGGATAAACCCACACACGCTTTCCAGGCGTGCGACTTAAACCGCTCATCCACCTCTCCGAAGCCTCGCATTGTAGCAGGCGAAATGCGTGCATTCCGGACCACCGGCTCGATGCAGCCAGCGTTCAAGCGGCCGAAGCGCCAGTGCCTTTCCACGCGTGTTGCTTGAGCACGTCCAGGGAAACATGGTGCAGCGCACTGGCATTCGTACTGTCCAGCACGATGGGTGGGGCGGCCCCTGCATCGAGGGCCTCCAGCCAGCGGCGCACGCACAGGCACCAGCGGTCGCCCGGGCGCAATCCGGCGAAGCGCCATTCTGCGCGGGGCGTGACGAGATCGTTTCCGCGGCGGAGGGAGAACGCGAGAAACTCTGCGGTGACGCGGGCGCACACCACGTGAGTGCCGGTGTCGGCGTCGTCTGTGCGGCAGCATCCGTCGCGGTAAAAGCCCGTGAGCGGGTCGTAGGAGCAGGGGACCAGCGGGGTGCCCAGGACGTTTTTGGCCATGTTGCCTTTCTTTTCGGGAGCTCGCGCTCAGGCGGGGCGGCTGCTGCCGATCATCTTCATGGCCGAGGTGATGAGCGTGGAGACTTCGGTCATGTTGCTGGGCACGATGAGCGTGGTGTTTGAATCGGCCGCCACTTTGCTGTACGCATCCACTGCGCGCTCGGCCACCTTGAGCTGCACAGCCTGCTCGCCTCCGGGCTGGCGGATAGCGGCCGCCACCCGTTCAATGGCCAGCGCGGTGGCATTGGCCACCTCGGTGATGGCAAGCGCTTCACCCTGGGCCTGGTTGATGGCGGCCTGCTTCTCGCCTTCGGAGCGGGCAATGAAAGCTTCACGCTCGCCGGTGGCGATGTTGATCTGTTCCTGGCGCCGCCCTTCGGAGGCGGCGATCAGCGCACGCTTCTCGCGTTCGGCGGTGATCTGGGCCTGCATCGAGCGCAGGATCTCGGCCGGCGGGGTCAGGTCCTTGATTTCGTAGCGCAGCACTTTCACGCCCCAGTTGAGCGCCGCTTCGTCGATGGCGTGCACCACCTGGGCGTTGATGATGTCGCGTTCTTCGAAGGTCTTGTCCAGCTCCAGCTTGCCGATCACCGAGCGCAGCGAGGTCTGCGCCAGCTGGGTCACGGCCATGATGTAGTTCGACGAGCCGTAGCTGGCGCGCATGGGGTCTGTCACCTGGAAATAGAGGATGCCGTCCACCTGCAGCTGGGTGTTGTCGCGCGTGATGCACACCTGGCTCGGCACGTCGAGCGGTATTTCTTTCAGGCTGTGCTTGTAGGCCACCTTGTCGACGAAGGGAACCAGGAAGTTCAGCCCGGGAGCCAGCGAGGAATGGTATTTGCCCAGGCGTTCGACCACCCATGCGTTCTGCTGGGGAACCACCTTGATGGACCGGGTGATGAATATGGCAGCGACGACAAACAGGAGGATGGCAATTTCCATGGGGGCAAGGTCTTTCTGGTGTGAATTTCTGAAGAGAAAGGGGCGTTGTGCAAAGCAGGGAGTGGCAGTCGGCTCGTCAGACTTTTTCGACCAGCAGGCGATTGCCCACCAGTTCGGCCACGCGGTAAGTGCCCGGAATGGAGGCGTTGCCTGGCCGCTGGATCACGCGCCACTGGGCGCCGCGGTATTTCACACTGGCGGTGCCGTCGGCATCCCATTCGTCCACCTGGATGAGTTCACCAATGTCGAGGTTGACGCTGCGCATGCCGCGCACCGATGGGTCGGCCGGGCCGCGACGTTTGACCGCGTACCAGGCCACCACCGCCGCCGAGCCCACCAGCGCCGCGCTTACCAGCTGCACCGGCAAGCCCGCGCCCGCGTGGGCGGCCAGCGCAGCGGCCATCATGCCCAGTGCCAGCATGAGCAGATAAAACGTGCCGGTGAACAGTTCCAGCGCCACCAGCGAACCGGTGAGCAACCACCACACCGTCGAATCCAACATAGGCTCTCCTGAGCGTGAACAATTTGAGCAGCAAGACACCTAAGCCATGGAGTAGCGTGGAATGTCTGACCAGCGCCACATTCTGCGACAAAAGGCGGGCAAGCCCCGGCCGGAGGATGTGATTTCCGTACACTTCGCGCCTGCGCCGCGCCGATTGCAGCCCAGTCTTCCTCGACAGATCGTTTTTCCCCACCCGTGAGCCCCTCGCAAGGCTGGAGATCGCCATGAAATTCCGTTTCCCCATCGTCATCATCGACGAGGACTTCCGCTCCGAGAACACCTCGGGCCTGGGCATCCGCGCGCTCGCCCAAGCCATCGAAACCGAGGGTTTCGAGGTGGTGGGGGTGACGAGCTACGGCGACATGAGCCAGTTTGCCCAGCAGCAGAGCCGCGCCAGCGCGTTCATTCTCTCCATCGACGACGAAGAGTTCAGCCACGGTGCCGACCTCGACCCGGTGGTGCTGAACCTGCGCAAGTTCATCGAAGAGGTGCGCTGGAAGAACGCCGATGTGCCCATCTACATCTACGGCGAGACCAAGACCAGCCGGCACCTGCCCAACGACATCCTGCGCGAGTTGCACGGCTTCATCCACATGTTCGAGGACACGCCGGAGTTCGTCGCCCGCCACATCATCCGCGAGGCCAAGAGCTACCTCGAAGGCATCCAGCCGCCTTTCTTCAAAGCGCTGCTCGACTATGCCGAAGACGGTTCCTATTCCTGGCACTGCCCCGGCCATTCGGGTGGCGTGGCCTTTCTGAAGAGCCCGGTGGGCCAGATGTTCCACCAGTTCTTTGGCGAGAACATGCTGCGCGCCGACGTCTGCAACGCGGTGGAAGAGCTGGGCCAGTTGCTGGACCACAACGGCGCCATCGGCGCCAGCGAGCGCAACGCGGCCCGCATCTTCAACGCCGACCATTGTTTCTTCGTCACCAACGGCACCAGCACCAGCAACAAGATGGTGTGGCACCACACGGTGGCGCCGGGCGACGTGGTGGTGGTCGACCGCAACTGCCACAAGTCGATCCTGCACAGCATCATCATGACCGGCGCCATTCCGGTTTTCCTGAAGCCCACGCGAAACCACTACGGCATCATCGGCCCGATTCCGCAGAGCGAGTTCGAGATCGACGCCATCAAGGCCAAGATCCGCGCCAACCCGCTGCTGGCCGGTGTGGACGCCGACACCGTGAAGCCACGCGTGCTCACGCTGACGCAGTCGACCTACGACGGCGTGCTCTACAACACCGAGGCCATCAAGAGCATGCTCGACGGCTACGTGGCCAACCTGCACTTCGATGAGGCCTGGCTGCCGCACGCAGCATTCCACCCGTTCTACGGCAACTACCACGCCATGGGGAAGAAGCGGGCGCGTCCGATGGAATCGGTGGTGTACGCCACGCAGTCGATCCACAAGCTGCTCGCTGGCATCAGCCAGGCCAGCCATGTGCTGGTGCAGGACTCGCAGAACGTGAAACTGGACCGCCACCTCTTCAACGAGGCCTACCTGATGCACACCAGCACCAGCCCGCAATACGCCATCATCGCCAGCTGCGACGTGGCCGCCGCCATGATGGAGCCGCCCGGCGGCCGGGCGCTGGTGGAAGAAAGCATCTTCGAGGCGCTGGATTTCCGCCGCGCCATGCGCAAGATCGATGCCGAGTTCGGCGACGACGACTGGTGGTTCAAGGTTTGGGGTCCGGACGACCTGGCCGACGAAGGCATGGGTGCCGCGAGCGACTGGGTGCTGAATCCCCTGCCAGCCACCGCCGAAGGCGAGCTGCCCACGCACAAGGACTGGCACGGCTTTGGCGACATGGCCACGGGCTTCAACATGCTCGACCCGATCAAGGCGACCATCGTCACGCCTGGCCTGAACCTGGACGGACGCTTCGAGCAGACCGGCATTCCCGCGTCGATCGTCACCAAATTCCTGGCCGAGCACGGCGTGGTGGTGGAGAAAACCGGTCTCTACAGCTTCTTCATCATGTTCACCATCGGCATCACCAAGGGCCGCTGGAACACGCTGCTGACGGCACTGCAGCAGTTCAAGGATGACTACGCCAAGAACCAGCCGATGTGGCGCATCCTGCCCGAGTTCTGCCAGAAGCACCCGCGCTACGAGCAGATGGGCCTGCGCGACCTGTGCCAGCACGTGCACGCGCTCTACGCCAAGTACGACATCGCCCGCCTGACCACCGAGATGTACCTGAGCGACCTGACCCCGGCCATGAAACCCACGGACGCTTTCGCCCACATTGCCCAGCGCACCACGGAGCGGGTGCCGATCGACGAACTGGAAGGCCGCATCACCACCAGCCTGGTCACGCCGTACCCGCCCGGCATTCCGCTGCTGATCCCCGGCGAAGTGTTCAACAAGAAGATCGTCGACTACCTGAAGTTCGCGCGTGAGTTCAACACCCTGTGCCCAGGCTTCGAAACCGACATTCACGGTCTGGTGGAGGTGAAAGACGTGGAGGGACGCAAGTCTTACTTTGCGGATTGCGTTCGGACGGCTTGAGCGGTTACCCTGCGGTGCTCACTGGCCGAACAGCAAGGAGCACCGATGTTTCCTGAATTCCGCGAACTCATCACCCGCCTCAAGGGGCACGACCAGCATTTCATCCGCCTGTTTGACAAACACAACGCACTGGACCAGCTGATCCTTAACAAGGAGAAGCACATCGAGCCAGGCTCGCAGATCGAAATCGAGCGGCTGAAGAAAGAGAAGCTCCTCTTGAAGGACCAGCTGTACAGCCATCTGCGCCAAGTGAGCCAGGCCGGTGCCTGAGCGGCCGACGCAGCGTTGGGTGCCTTAACGGTCCTTGTCGCTGGACGGATCGCTTGACGGCGCAGCGGTCTGAAAATCCCGCTGGTCGCGCTGCCGAAGGAAACTCGCAAATCGCGGCACGCCGCTGCCGTGCAACCCGCGAAATCGGTAGGTCACCCAGAATCCCACGGGGGGCGGCTGGTCGCGCTGTGCATCGGTGAAACCGGTGCCCAGGTTGAAGCGAACGCCGTCCGCGGTTTCCACCCACAGCGCACCAAGCCGCCCGGCGTGCCGCCCTTTACCGGGCAGGTGAGCCAGAACGCGTGCCTCGGCGTCTTCAAAGGGCTTCACTTTGAGCAGGTTGTCGCTGCGAGTGGCGCGGTGCCGCGCGTCGCCGCGGTGCAGCATCAGGCCTTCGGCGCCCGCCCTCACCACGCCGTCCAGCTGCGCCATCAGGTCGGCATGCGTGGTGCCGCGCATCTGTTCGACCGCCACCACCCAGGGCTGGGAAAGCCGAGCCACGGCCGCCTGGTAAGCACTGATGCGCTCGTCAAATGTGCCCGGGTGGGCGGGTAGGTCAAACACCATGTAGCGCATCTCGCGCCAGGCCAGTTCGTCGGGTGTCTGCTGGCGCACGGTTGACAACGCTTTCTCGAAGCGGCCGCGGCCAGCCCACAATTCGCCATCCATCGGGTGGGATGGCCAGCCCGCGGTGAACCAGGCTGGCGCCTGCACCGTCTCGCCACCTCGCGTGAGCAGGCGCTGGCCGTCCCAGTAGCCGCGCAGGCCATCAAACTTCTCGCTGATCCAGTACTCGGGCAGGTGCACGCCCGGCCGGTAGACCTGTGCCAGCATCAAGGCCGGCGCCTCGCCTGCCCCAACCCCGACCGCAGGGAGCACGAGACCACAGGCGAGCAGGGCACCAAGCAAGCGTCTGCGCCACAACTGTGCGCCGCGTGCCGGCTTCACGAAAGTCGCCGAACGCCTCATGCCGGCCGCTTCAGGGGTGTGTCAGCGGCCCGTCGTCGGTGGCTCAGGCCACCGAATCGCTGTCGCGGCTGACACCGGCGGTGTGGCTGAACCCGCCGTCCACGTAGGTGATCTCGGCGGTCACGCCTGAAGCCAGGTTCGACATCAGGAAGGCCGCGACATTGCCCACGTCTTCAATCGTGACGTTGCGGCGCAGCGGCGATGCACTGGCCACCATGCCCAGCAGCTTGCCAAAATCCTTGATGCCGCTGGCCGCCAGCGTCTTGATAGGGCCGGCACTGATGCCGTTGACCCGCATGCCCTTGGGGCCGAGCGCTTCGGCCAGGTAGCGCACCGATGCCTCCAGGCTGGCCTTGGCCAGGCCCAGGGTGTTGTAGTTGGGCACGGTGCGCAGGGCGCCCAGGTAGGTCAGCGTCAGCAGGGCCGACTTTTCGTTCAGCATCGGCAGCGCCGCCTTGGCCATCGCCGGGAAGCTGTACGCGCTGATGTCGTGCGCGATGCGGAAGTTCTCACGCGAGAGGCCTTCGAGGAAATCGCCGGCAATGGCTTCACGCGGTGCAAAGCCGATGCTGTGCACGAAGCCGTCGAACGTGGGCCACACCTTCGAGAGGTCGGTGAACATCTGCTCAATCTGAGCGTCGTCGCCCACGTCGCAGTCGAAGATCAGCTTCGAGTCGAAATCGGCTGCGAATTCGGTGATGCGGTCCTTGAATCGTTCGCCGACGTAGCTGAACGCGAGTTCGGCACCCTGCTGGTGGCAAGCCCGGGCGATGCCATAGGCAATGGAGCGGTTGGACAGCACGCCCGTGATCAGCAGTTTTTTGCCGGCTAGAAAACCCATTGTTCAATCTCCAAAGAAAATTCCAGCAGAATTGTCGCATGCGCCCACCACGACACCACTCACGCTCCCGCCTGCTGCAGGCCTGCGTGTTGATCGGCTGCACGTGGGCCAGTTCGGCGGCCTGGGCGGCCCACGGCTACGCTCTCTGGGGGAATCTGAAATACCCCGAAAACTTCACGCACTTTGGCTACGTCAACCCCGAGGCGCCCAAAGGCGGCGAACTGCGGCTGGTGAGTAATCTGCGCACCTCCACCTTCGACAAATACAACCCGTTCACCCTGCGCGGCAGCGCACCCGCCTACCTGTCGAACCTGATGTTCGACACCTTGCTGACCGGTGCGCTGGATGAGACCGGTGCCGGCTATGGCCTGCTGGCCGAAGACGTGAGCGCGGCGCCTGATGGTCTGTCGGTCACGTTCCGGCTGCGGCCCAACGCCCGCTTCCACAACGGCGACCCGGTGCTGGCTGCCGATGTGAAGCACAGCTTCGACACCCTCATGGGGCCTTACACCTCGCCCGCCTACAAGACCATCCTGCAGGACGTGGCAGGCATCGATGTGCTGGGCGAGCGCACCGTGCGCTACCGCTTCCGCCAGGCCAACCGCGAACTGCCCCTGACGGTGGGCGGATTGCCCGTGTTCAGCCGGGCCTGGGGCGACAGCGTCGACCCCAAGACCGGCCAACGCAAGACCTTCGACCAGGTGGTGATGGACCTGCCGATCGGCAGCGGGCCCTACAAGATAGGCCCGGTGCGCTTCGGCAAAGACATCACCTACGTGCGTGATCCCAATTATTGGGCGCGCGACCTGCCGGTGCGCCGCGGCAGCGCCAATTTCGACCGCATCGTCGTCAAGATCTACAAGGACAGCACGGCGCGGCTGGAAGCGCTGAAAGCGGGTGAGTTCGATCTCATGCGCTTCTTCTCGGCTGGCGACTGGGCCCGCCGCGTCACCGGCAAGCGCTTCGATTCCGGCGAGCTGGTCAAGGCCGAATTCACCCATCGCCTGCCCACGGGTTTCCAGAGCTATGTGCTCAACACGCGGCGGCCACCGCTCGACGACATCCGGGTGCGCGAGGCGCTGGGCCTGGCGCTCGACTACGAGTGGATGAACCGTCAGATGTTCTACGGCGCCTACCAGCGCGTGCAGGGCCTGTTCGGCAACACCGATTGCGCTCCAACGGGCCCACCGGCGCCGGCCGAGCAGGCGCTGCTTGAACCCTGGCGCGCCCAGTTGCCTCCGGCCGCGTTCGGCCCGGTCCATGTCCCGCCCCGCACCGACGGCGAAGATTCCTTGCGTGGCAACCTGCGCCGCGCCCAGGCCCTGCTGCGCGAGGCGGGCTGGACCGTGCAAAGCGGCCAGTTGCGCAACGCCCAGGGTCGACCGCTGGTGCTCGAATACCTGGACAGCGCCGAAACCGGCGCCCGCGTGGTCACGCCTTGGGCGCGCAACCTGGAGAAGCTGGGCATCGAATTGCGCTTTCGTCCGGTGGACTTCGCGCTGTACCAGCAGCGGCTGCGCAACTTCGATTTCGACATCATTTCCCTTGCTTATGGCGGCACGCACAACCCGGGCACCGAATACGCCGACCTGTTCGGCAGCGAAGCCGCGAAAACCGAGGACTCGGGCAATTTCGCCGGCGTGGCCAGCCCCGCGGTCGATGCACTGATCGCCCGCATGAGCAACGCGGCCACGCAGCCCGAGTTCCTTGCAGCCTGTCGCGCGCTGGACCGGGTGATCGGCCACAGCCATGTGCTGGTGCCCCAGTGGTCGGCCACCACGCACCGCATGGTCTACAACGCCCGCCGGCTGGCCCGCCCCGAGGCCATGCCCCCTTACGCGGCGGGCGAGACCTGGGCCATCGACACCTGGTGGAGCAAGCCCTGACATGTGGGTCTACATTCTCAAGCGCCTGCTGCTCATGATCCCGACGCTGTTCGGGGTGCTGCTGCTCACCTTCGTTGTCATCCAGTTCGTGCCCGGCGGGCCGGTGGAGCAGTACCTGGCCGAGGCGCGCACGGGGCAGGGCGGGGCGGCCGAGGGCGGTTCCGTCTACCGCGGCGCGCAGGGGGTGGATCCGCAGCGGCTGGAGCAGATCAAGGCCTTGTACGGTTTCGACAAGCCGGCCCACGAGCGTTTCTTCCAGATGGTCGGACAGTTCGCCCGTTTCGACCTGGGCACCAGCTTCTTCCAGAACAAGGCCGTGTCCGAGCTGATCATTGAAAAGCTGCCCGTGTCCATCAGCCTGGGCCTGTGGACCTTTTTCATCAGTTACCTAGTGGCCGTACCGCTGGGCGTGGCGAAAGCGGTGCGGGCCGGCAGCCGCTTCGACCTCGTCACCACACTGCTGGTGCTGGTGGGCTATGCCATACCGGGCTTCGTGTTGGGCGTGGCGCTACTGGTGATCTTTGGCGGGCAACTGCAGTGGTTCCCCCTGCGCGGGC
The DNA here is from genome assembly GCA_030682835.1 of Hydrogenophaga sp. Lineage (GTDB taxonomy): Bacteria > Pseudomonadota > Gammaproteobacteria > Burkholderiales > Burkholderiaceae_C > Hydrogenophaga. Next base: position 45,284 of record JAUXNG010000081.1, read on the forward strand.
TCACCTCGTCCAACTGGGAAGAACTGAGCTGGGGTGCGCGCATCGTCGACTATCTGTGGCACATCACCTTGCCGGTCACGGCCATGGTGCTGGGCAGCTTCGCCGTGACGGCCATGCTGACAAAGAACGCGTTTCTGGAGGAAATCCGCAAACAGTACGTGATGACGGCCCGGGCCAAGGGGCTGTCCGAGCGCCAGGTGCTGTGGAAACATATTTTCCGCAACGCGCTCATTCCCATCGTCACCGGTTTCCCGGCAGCCTTCATCGGCGCCTTCTTCGCCGGTTCGCTGCTGATCGAGACCCTGTTCTCGCTGGACGGACTGGGCCTGCTGAGCTTCGAGAGCGTGATCCGGCGCGACTACCCCGTGGTGCTGGGCACGCTGTTCCTGTTCACGCTGATCGGGCTGTTCACCAAGCTGATCTCGGACCTGTGCTACGTCTGGGTGGACCCTCGGGTGAAATATGACTAGCCCCCCTGCGCCGCTTCGCGACTTCCCCCCTGAGGGGGGACGCGCCCTGTTGCCCGGCGAAGCGGGTTCCACGGGCGCCCTGGATGAAGTGTGCTTCGCATGACCACCACCTCGCGATCCCCCTCTGGCCGCGCGTGGCAGCGCTTCAGGCGCAACCGCCTGGGCTACTGGAGCCTGCTGCTGTTCTGCGTGCTGGTGGTGGCCAGCCTGTTTGCCGAGGTGCTGTCGAATGACCGGCCGCTGATCGTGCGCTACGAGGGGCAGACTTACTTTCCGCTGGTGAAGGACTACCCCGAAACCGTGTTCGGCGGGGATTTCGAGACCGCCACCGATTACCTGGACCCGTTCATACGCGAGCAGCTCACGCGGGGCAGCAACTGGGCCGTGTATGCGCCCAACACCTACGGCCCGAAAACGCTGAACTACTTTGCCGAGTCACCCAACCCGTCGCCGCCCACCCGGGCCAACTGGCTCGGCACCGACGACCGCGGGCGCGACCTGTTGGCGCAGCTGATCTACGGCTTTCGTGTCAGCGTGCTGTTTGCGCTGGCGTTGACGGTGGTGGGTGTGCTGCTGGGCGTGGTCACCGGTGCGATCCAGGGCTTCTTTGGCGGCAAGACCGACCTGGCCTTTCAGCGCTTCATCGAGGTCTGGGGTTCCATGCCCGAGCTGTACCTGCTGATCATTTTTTCTGCCGTGTTTGCGCCCAGCATCAGCCTGCTGCTGGTGCTCCTGAGCCTGTTCGGCTGGATGGGCCTGAGCGACTATGTGAGGGCCGAATTCCTGCGCAACCGCCAGCTCGATTACGTGCGCGCCGCGCGCGCCCTGGGCCTGAGCAACGGGCAGATCATCTGGCGCCATGTGCTGCCCAACAGCCTCACGCCGGTGGTCACCTTCCTGCCGTTCCGCATGAGCGCGGCCATTCTGGCGCTGACCTCGCTGGACTTTCTGGGCCTGGGCGTGCCGCCGGGCACGCCTTCGCTGGGTGAGCTGCTGAGCCAGGGCAAGAACAACATCGACGCCTGGTGGATTTCCATGTCCACCTTTGCCGTGCTGGTCATCACGCTGCTGCTGCTCACCTTCATGGGCGACGCGCTGCGCGACGCGCTGGACCCGAGAAAGCAGGACGCATGAGCGCACCCTTGAACGCACTGCTGGACGTTCGCGGCCTGCGTGTGGCCTTTGGCGGCCAGGCCGTGGTGCACGGCATCGACTTCTCCATTCAGGCCGGCGAAAAGCTGGCGCTGGTGGGTGAATCGGGCTCCGGCAAGACGGTCTCGGCCTTGTCGCTGCTGCGCCTCGTGCACAACGCCGAGGTCAGCGGCACGGCCCTGCTGCAGGGGCGCGACCTGCTGAAGATGAGCGAACACCAGCTGCGCGGCGTGCGCGGTGACGACGTCGCCATCATCTTCCAGGAGCCCATGTCCGCCCTCAATCCGCTCTACACCGTGGGCGACCAGATCGGGGAGGTGCTGCAGCTGAAGAAAGGCCTGTCGCAGGCGCAGGCCCGGGCGGCCACGGTGGAGCTGCTCGCCTCGACCGGCATTCCCGAGCCCGCCCGCCGCGCCGGTGCCTTCCCGCACCAGCTCAGTGGCGGCCAGCGCCAGCGCGCCATGATTGCGATGGCCCTTGCCAGCCAGCCGAAGCTGCTGCTGGCCGATGAGCCGACCACGGCGCTGGATGTGAGCCTGCGCGGCCAGATCCTCGACCTGCTGTCGGACCTGCAGCGCCAGCACGGCATGGCCGTGCTGCTCATCACGCACGACCTCAACCTGGTGCGCCGTTTTGCCGACCGCGTGGCCGTGATGGAACGCGGTCATCTGGTGGAGCAGGGCACGGTGACCGATGTGTTCGCCGCGCCAAGCCATCCCTATACACGGAAACTCCTGGCCAGCAAGCCCGAGCGGCATCTGGTGGAAGCCCCTGGCTCGGCTGATGCCGCCGTGCCGGTGCTGCAGGCGCGGGCGCTGCGTGTGAGCTACCCGGTGCCCCTGCCCGGCCTGAAAGGGTGGTTCCGCAAGGGTGAATACGTCGCGGTGCAGGGCGCCGACATGGACCTGCCGCCAGGGCAGACCCTGGGCGTGATCGGCGAGTCGGGCTCCGGCAAATCCACCCTGGCACTGGCCGCGCTGGGCCTGCTGCCGCACCAGGGACAGCTGAGCGTGACCGGCACCGACTGGCGTCAGGCGGCGCAAAACGGCAGTGCCCGCGCCCTGCGCCAGCGCATCCAGGTCGTGTTCCAGGACCCGTTTTCGTCCCTGTCACCCCGCATGACGGTGGAGCAGATCGTGGGCGAGGGCCTGCTGGTGCATGAGCCCGGCCTGGCCGTGCCACAGCGCCGGGAACGGGTGGTGGCCGCGCTGGCCGATGTGGGCCTGATCCAGGACCCCGCGCAGGGCGGCGACTGGCTGCAGCGCTATCCCCATGAGTTTTCCGGTGGGCAACGCCAGCGCCTGGCCATTGCCCGAGCACTCATCGTGGGCCCGCAGGTGCTGGTGCTGGACGAGCCCACGAGTGCGCTGGACGTGACGGTACAGAAACAGGTGCTCGCCCTGCTGCAGCGCCTGCAGCGTGAGCGTGGCCTGAGCTACCTGCTCATCACCCACGACGTGGACGTCATCCGTGCCATGGCCCACACCGTGCTGGTGATGAAAGACGGGCAGGTCCTGGAACACGGCCCGGTCGACCAGGTGCTGCTTTCGCCCGCCCACCCCTACACCCGCACACTGGTTCAGGCGGCGGCCTGAGTCCTTCTCACGCCCCTTGGTGGGCGGCCGGGCTATGCTTGACATTTGTCAACCGACCTTCAGGCGGCGGCAGGTATAAAACCTGCTGCCCTTCCGACAACCTGAGGCGGGCTACTCCATCGCCTCAGGATCTCTTGCATGAACGTCCGGACTTCTTCATCTCCCCCTGTTCCCGTCACGCTGTCGTCACCCCTGAGGTGGCTGGCACTGGGCTGGGCGGATCTGCGCCGCAACCCGGTCCCGGGGCTGCTGCACGGCGCCCTGCTCACCTTGTTCGGCTGGGTGCTGCTGTGGGCCGCGCGCGATGAATTCTGGCTGCTGGCCGGGGCGTTTTCCGGCTTCCTCATCGTTGCACCTATCCTGGCCACCGGGCTCTACCACGTCAGCCGCGCCTGCAACAGCGGCCGCTGCGTGGGCATGGGCGAAGTGGTGAAGCTGTGGCGTTCCGGTGACGGACGGCTGGTCCGCTTTGGCCTGCTCCTGGGTCTGGCGGGCACGGGCTGGGTGCTCACTTCGGCCGGTCTGATCACGCTGTGGTCCCCCGAGCCGATCCACAAGCCGCTGGATTTTTTGCGTCATGTGGTGCTGGTGCGCGAGCTGGGCCTGTTTGAAATCTGGCTCTTGCTGGGTGCACTGCTGGCGGCACCGGTGTTCGCATCCACCGTGGTGGCGCTGCCGATGCTGGTCGACACGTCTGTTCCCGTGAGCATGGCTGTGGCCGAAAGCTGGCGCGCCGTGGCCAACCATCCCGCACCCATGGCCCTCTGGGCGGTGGTGATCAGCGTGCTGGCCACCGTGGGCATGCTCACCGCGCTGCTGGGCCTCATCGTCCTGATTCCCATCATTGCCCACGCCAGCTGGCATGCCTACTGCGATCTTGTCCGCCGACCGGCGTCCGGTTCGTCGTCTTTGGGGCAACCGGCCTGAGCCGACCATTTCTCTCATGGAAACCACCCTTTTTGGCTACACCGAGGGCCAGATTGCCCAGTTCGGACTCACCTTCGGGGTTGGTGCGTTTGTTCTGTACATGCTCTTCATCGTGCTCAACCTTGCACTGGAATCCAAGGCTGGGAAGTTCGGCACCTTCATTCTTTTTCTGGTCTTGTCCTTCGGCATGCTCGGTTTTCTGGCCAAGAACCTCATTCAGTGGGCGTTGGGTATCTGAAATAGGCTCTGGCGCCCACTTCAGGCTGCATTCATACTTGCGGACGGGGCGTTAGACGCAGTACAATGCCTGCTTCACGACCAAATGGGCGGGTTACTACCGGCCCATTTTTTTTGGCCGAACGCTTTTACCCCCACGCAAACCCTTAGGGCAGATACCACACACGATGGCCTGGCAAGAAACCGTAGAGCAAACCGTCACCGGACTGGGTTTTGACCTCGTGGACCTCGAACGTTCCGCGGGCGGTTTGATTCGGGTCACCATTGACCACCCGTGGGCGCCGCCGGCCGAAGGGCAAGAGGCAGTCGAGCGATTCGTGACGGTCGAAGACTGTGAAAAGATCACCCGGCAATTGCAGTACCTGCTGGAGGTCGAGGGTCTGGAATATCGCCGGCTGGAAGTGGGCTCGCCGGGTATTGACCGGCCGCTGCGGCGCGAGGTCGACTACATCCGCTTCGAGGGGCAGATGGTGGACATCACCCTGAAGGCGCCGATTGGCGTCACCGGTGCTGAAGTGGCGGCCAATCGCAAGAAATTTCGCGGCACGCTGGAGCGGGCCGAAGACGGTGTTCAGTGGCAGGTGGTCTGGAGCGATGCGCCCGAGACCAAGCCCGGGCAGCGTGTGAGCAAGAAGCGGGTGCCGCCACCGTTGCAGGCGCTCTGCTTCACGCTGGCCGATGTCCAGCAGGCGCGCCTGGCGCCAATTGTGAATTTCAAGGGCCGGCAGGTCCCGGATGCTGCAAATCCCGATTGATTCGCAGCTTCGCGCAAACGAATGAAAAGAACTGTTTTGAAAAAGATATCCGGAAAGGTGGGCGAGTAATGAACCGCGAAATGTTGATGCTGATTGATGCCATCTCACGCGAGAAGAACGTCGAGCGCGACGTGGTCCTCGGCGCGGTCGAGCTGGCGCTGGCCTCGGCCACCAAGAAACTCTACAAGGGCGAGGTCGACATCCGCGTGGCCATGGACCCGGACACCGGAGCGTATGAGACCTTCCGCCGCTGGCTCGTGGTGCCTGACGAGGCCGGCCTGCAGAACCCGGATGCTGAAGAGCTGCTGACCGATGCGCGCGAGGAGCTCGCCGACATCGAAGAGGGCGACTTCATCGAGAAGCCGGTGGAGAGTGTGCCCATCGGTCGCATTGGCGCCATGGCGGCCAAGCAGGTCATCCTGCAGAAAATCCGTGATGCCGAGCGCGAGATGCTGCTGAACGATTTCATGTCGCGCGGCGACAAGATCTTCGTCGGCACTGTCAAGCGCATGGACAAGGGCGATCTGATCGTGGAGAGCGGCCGCGTCGAAGGTCGCCTCAAGCGAAGCGAGATGATCCCCAAGGAAAACTTCCGCACCGGCGACCGCGTGCGCGCCATGATCATGGAAGTGGACCTGACGCTGCGTGGCGCGCCCATCCTGCTGTCGCGCTCCGCGCCTTCGTTCATGGTCGAGCTGTTCCGTCAGGAAGTGCCCGAGATCGAGCAGGGTCTGCTGGAAATCAAGGCCTGCGCCCGGGATCCCGGTTCGCGCGCCAAGATCGCGGTGCAGACCTATGACAAGCGTGTCGACCCCATCGGTACCTGCGTGGGCGTGCGCGGATCGCGCGTCAACGGCGTGACCAACGAACTGGCTGGCGAGCGCGTGGACATCGTACTGTGGAGCGAAGACCCGGCCCAGTTCGTGATTGGCGCACTGGCACCCGCCAACGTGCAGTCGATCGTGGTGGACGAAGAGCGCCACGCCATGGACGTGGTTGTCGACGAAGAAAACCTCGCCATTGCCATCGGGCGCGGCGGCCAGAACGTGCGCCTCGCGGCCGAGCTGACCGGCTGGCGCATCAATATCATGACGGCCGACGAATCGGCCCAGAAGCAGGCTGAAGAGGCCGACGGCATCCGCAAGGTCTTCATGGCCAAGCTGGACGTTGACCAGGAAATCGCCGACATCCTCATCGAAGAAGGCTTCACCAGCCTCGAAGAGGTGGCCTATGTGCCGCTGCAGGAAATGCTCGAGATCGAATCGTTTGACGAAGACACGGTCAATGAGCTGCGCACCCGCGCCAAGGATGCCTTGCTGACGATGGAAATCGCCCGCGAAGAGAGTGTCGAAGAAGTGTCGCAGGACCTGCGCGACCTTGATGGCGTGACACAGGAGCTGGTGGCCAAGCTGGCTGACGGCGGCATCCACACCCGCGACGAGCTGGCCGCTCTGGCCACCGACGAGTTGACCGACATCACCGGACAGACGCCTGAAGAGGCTACCGCGCTGATCATGCTGGCCCGCGCTCACTGGTTTTCCGGTGACGAAGCGCAACCCACGACCTGACAGCGGAGGCCCCAGCGGAGAAAAGAACCTATGACCAGTACCACCGTCGCCGAATTGGCCGCCGAACTGAACAAACCCACATCCCTTTTGCTGGAGCAACTCTCCGCATCAGGTGTGCCCAAGACATCCGGAGGTGATCCCATCTCCGAATCCGACAAGCAGAGGCTGCTCAGCCACCTCAAGGCCAGCCACGGCACGGCCGGTGGTGAGCGCAAGAAGATCACGCTTGTGAAGAAGTCCACGTCCGAGATCAAGCAGGCCGACGCCACCGGGCGTGCCCGCACGATCCAGGTCGAGGTCCGCAAGAAGCGGACCTTCATCAAGCGTGACGATGAAGTCGTGGTGCCCGAGCCCATGGAAGCGCCCGCTCCGGCGGCGCCCGTGGTGGATGCCGCCGAGCTGGCCCGCCGCGAAGAAGAAGCGAGCCGCCAGGCAGAGCTGCTGCGCCGCCAGGAAGAAGAGCTGGCCCAGAAGCGCCGCGACCGCGAAGCCGAAGAGGCGCGCCAGGCTGAGGCGGAAAACGCCCGCGTTGCGGCTGAAGCCGCCCAGGCCGAGGCCGCCGCGGCTACCGCTGCTGCTGCGAAAAGCGCAGCAGCCAGCGAGCCCCCGGCCATTCCGAGCGCCGAGACGCTGGCTGCTGATGCAGCCAAGCGTGCGCAGGACAAGAACGACTCGCTGGAGCGCGAGTCAGCAGCCCGCGCGCTGGCCGACAAGAATGCTGAAGTCAAGCGTGCCGAAGACCTGCGTGCGCAGGACCTCGTCGAGCGCCGCCGCAAGGCCGAGGCCGAAGCCGCCAACATCCGAGCGATGATGGCCGCCCCCGCCAAGACCCTCGTGGCCAAGAAACCCGAGCCCACGCCCGATCCCAAGGCTGGTCTTAAAGGCACGCTGCACAAGCCGGCTGGCACACCTGTCAAACCTGCCACCGCCGCTGGTGCGGCTGTCGCCGGTGCGGCTGGCAAGAAAGAAGTCAAGTCCGAGAACCTGTCCTCCACCTGGAAGGATGACGCGGCCAAGAAGAAGGAAATCAAGACCCGTGGCGACACGAGCGCTGGTCGTTCCAACTGGCGCGGCGGCCCTCGTGGTGGCAGCGGACGCCGCGGCGACCGCGATTCGCGTGACGGCCAGAGCAACTTCGTCGCGCCGACCGAATTCAAGGTCATCGAAGTGCATGTGCCGGAGACCATCACAGTGGCCGAGCTGGCCCACAAGATGAGCCTGAAGTCGTCCGAGGTGATCAAGCAGCTGATGAAGCTGGGCCAGATGGTCACGATCAACCAGCCGCTGGACCAGGACACCGCCATGATCGTGGTGGAAGAACTGGGCCACCAGGCCGTGATTGCGGCACTCGACGATCCGGAAGCGTTCACCGACGACGATTCGACCCAGCAACAGGCCGAGCTGCTGCCGCGTGCGCCAGTGGTCACGGTCATGGGTCACGTCGACCACGGCAAGACCTCGCTGCTGGACTACATCCGCCGCGCCAAAGTGGCGGCGGGCGAGGCCGGCGGCATCACCCAGCACATCGGTGCGTACCACGTGGAAACCCCGCGCGGCATGGTGTCCTTCCTCGACACCCCGGGTCACGAGGCGTTCACCGCCATGCGTGCCCGCGGTGCCCAGGCCACCGACATCGTCATTCTGGTGTGTGCGGCCGACGACGGCGTGATGCCCCAGACCAAGGAAGCCATCAAGCACGCGAAGGCTGCGGGTGTGCCCATGGTCGTGGCGCTGACCAAGATCGACAAGCCCGGTATCAACCTGGAGCGCGTGCGCTCCGAGCTGGTGGCCGAAGAAGTGGTGCCCGAAGAGTTTGGCGGCGATGTGCCTTTCGTGGGCGTGTCGGCCAAGACCGGTGAGGGCGTGGACGCCCTGCTCGAGCAGGTGCTGCTGCAGGCCGAGGTGCTGGAACTCAAGGCGCCGGTCGATGCCATGGCCAAGGGCCTGGTGATCGAGGCCCGCCTCGACAAAGGTCGCGGTTCCGTGGCCACGGTGCTGGTGCAGAGCGGCACGCTCAAGACCGGCGACGTGGTCCTGGTGGGTCAGACCTCGGGCCGCGTGCGCGCCATGCTCGACGAGAACGGCAAGCCGATCAAGTCGGCAGGTCCGTCGATTCCGGTGGAGATCCAGGGTCTGTCCGAAGTGCCTCAGGCCGGCGACGATTTCATGGTGATGCTGGACGAGCGCCGCGCTCGCGAGATCGCCACCTACCGCGCAGGCAAGTTCCGCAACACCAAGCTGGCCAAGCAGCAGGCTGCCAAGCTGGAGAACATGTTCTCGGACATGTCGGCGGGCGAAGTCAAGGTGTTGCCGATCATCGTCAAGGCCGACGTGCAGGGTTCGCAGGAAGCGCTGGCGCAGTCGCTGCTCAAGCTGTCGACCGACGAGGTCAAGGTTCAGCTGGTGTTCGCCGGCGTGGGCGGCATCAGCGAGAGCGACGTCAACCTGGCCATCGCCTCCAAGGCGGTCGTCATCGGCTTCAACGTGCGCGCCGACGTGGGTGCACGCAAGCTGGCAGAAGGCAACGACGTCGACCTGCGCTACTACAACATCATTTACGACGCTGTGGACGAGCTGAAGGCAGCCATGTCCGGCATGCTGGCGCCCGAGAAACGCGAAGAGGTCATCGGCTCCGCCGAGATCCGTACCGTGTTCGTGGCGAGCAAGATCGGTACCGTGGCCGGCTGTATGGTCACCTCGGGCATGGTCAACCGCAACGCACACTTCCGCCTGCTGCGCGAGAACGTGGTGATCTACACCGGCGAGATCGACACGCTCAAGCGCCTCAAGGACGATGTGCGCGAAGTCAAGGAAGGCTTCGAGTGCGGTATCAAGCTCAAGAACTACAACGACATCAAAGAAGGTGATCAGCTGGAGTTCTTCGAAGTCAAGGAAGTGGCCCGCACGCTGTAAGCGCGCAAGGGAAACACAAGCACCATGGCAACCCGCAAGAAGTCATCCACACCCAACCGCGGCTTTCGCGTGGCCGATCAGATCCAGCGTGATCTGACCGAGCTGATCGCGCGCGAGCTCAAGGACCCGCGGGTGGGGATGGTCACCATCAACGCTGTCGAGGTCACGCCCGACTACGCGCACGCCAAGGTGTTCTTCAGCTTGCTCACGGGCAATCCTGAAGAAACGCTGGCCGGCCTGAGCGCAGCGGCCGGCTTCCTGCGCAGTGGCTTGTTCAAGCGGCTGCACATCCACACCGTGCCGACGCTGCATTTCGTGTTCGACCGCACCACCGAGCGTGCGGCCGACATGAACGCCCTGATCGCCAAGGCGGTTTCCTCCCGGGCCAAGGAAGACTGACATGCGCAACGCCGGGCCGCCCCAAGGTGCGCACGCCCCCTTGGGGGGCAGCGACGTACACGCATTGACCCAGCGTGGGGAATCGCTTTCTCACGCGCCGCGCACGCGGGTGCAGCGGCGCCCTGTGCATGGGGTGTTGCTCCTCGACAAACCACTGGGTCTCTCCAGCAACCAGGCCCTCCAAAAGGCCAAGTGGTTGCTGCGCGCCGAAAAGGCCGGTCATACCGGCACGCTCGATCCGCTGGCCACGGGCGTCTTGCCTCTTTGCTTCGGCGCGGCCACCAAGTTCAGCCAGATCCATCTGGACGCCGACAAAACCTACGAAACCATCGTTCGCCTCGGCCAGAAGACGAGCACGGCGGACGCTGAAGGCGAGGTCCTTGAAACCCGCGCGGTGAGCTGCACGCCGGGACAGGTGGTCGAGGTGCTGGACCGGTTCATGGGCCCCATCGAGCAGGTGCCGCCCATGCACAGCGCCCTGAAAAAAGACGGCAAGGCCTTGTACGAATATGCGCGCGACGGTGAAACGGTGGAGCGCGCCGCGCGCCATGTCGTGATCCACGATCTCGAGCTGCTGGACATGCAGCTTGACGGTGACACCCCGCAGCTGCATCTGCGTGTGCACTGCAGCAAGGGCACCTACATCCGCACACTGGGCGAAGACATTGGCGAAGCGCTGGGCTGCGGTGGGCACCTGAGCCTGCTGCGCCGCATTGCCACCGGGCCTTTCGACGCCAGCCAGTGCATCTCGCTGGAGGCCCTGGAAGCTGCCAGCGAGGCCGAGCGCCTGGCGCGGCTGCTGCCGGTGCAAACCCTGCTGGTGGGCCACGACGGTGTGACGCTGGATGCCGAGAATGCCAGTCGCTTCCTCAGCGGCGTGCGCCGCCGCGGTGCCTGGCCCGACCAGACACGCGTGGCTGTGTTCGGGCCCGCGCCCGAGGCTGCCCGCGAGCCGCAGCCACCCGTGCTGCTGGGCAGCGCCCACACCGCCGGTGGCGAATTGATCCCGGGGCGACTGCTGAGCCCCTCCGAAATACAGCAAATCCTGGAAACCGCACTATGAGCAAACAAATCAGAAACATCGCCATCATTGCCCACGTTGACCATGGCAAAACCACCATGGTTGACCAGCTGCTTCGCCAGTCGGGCACCTTCGCCGACCACGAAAAAGTGGTCGACACCGTGATGGACAACAACGCCATCGAACGCGAGCGCGGCATCACCATCCTGGCCAAGAACTGCGCCGTGAGCTGGGAAGGCACGCACATCAACATCGTCGACACCCCCGGCCACGCTGACTTCGGTGGCGAAGTGGAGCGCGCGCTCTCGATGGTCGACGGTGTGGTGCTGCTGATCGACGCCCAGGAAGGCCCGATGCCCCAGACCCGCTTCGTGACCAAGAAGGCGCTGGCCCTGGGTCTGAAGCCGATCGTGGTGGTGAACAAGGTCGACAAGCCGGGCGCGAACCCCGACAAGGTGGTGAACGCCGCTTTCGACCTGTTCGACAAGCTGGGTGCCAGCGACGAGCAGCTGGACTTCCCCGTGGTCTACGCCTCCGGCATCAACGGCTGGACCTCGCTGGAAGAGGGCGCACCCGGTGAGCAGTGGGGCCCTGACATGTCGGCACTCTTCAACACGGTGCTCAAGCACGTGCCAGCCCAGAGTGGCGACCCTGAAGCGCCCCTGCAGTTGCAGATTTCCGCGCTGGACTTCTCCACCTTCGTTGGCCGCATCGGCGTTGGCCGCATCAGCCAGGGCACCATCAAGCCCGCCATGGACGTGCTGGTGATGGAAGGCCCTGACGGCAAATCCATCAAAGGGCGCGTCAACAACGTGCTGACCTTCCACGGCCTGGACCGTGTGCAGGTCACCGAAGCCGGCCCCGGCGACATCGTGCTGATCAACGGCATTGCCGACATCGGCATCGGCGTGACCGTGACCGATCCGGCCAACCCCGCGCCGCTGCCCATGCTCAAGGTGGACGAGCCCACCCTGACGATGAACTTCTGCGTGAACACCAGCCCGCTGGCGGGCCGCGAAGGCAAGTTCGTCACCAGCCGCCAGCTGTGGGACCGTCTGCAGAAAGAACTGCAGCACAACGTGGCCTTGCGTGTGAGCGAGACCGACGAAGAAGGCGTGTTCGAAGTGATGGGCCGCGGTGAACTGCACCTGACCATCCTGCTGGAGAACATGCGCCGCGAAGGCTACGAAATGGCGGTATCCAAGCCGCGCGTGGTGTTCCGCGACATCGACGGCGTGAAACACGAGCCGATCGAGCTGGTGACCGCCGACATCGAGGAAACCCACCAGGGTGGCGTGATGCAGGCACTGGGCGAGCGCAAGGGCGAGCTGGTGAACATGGAGCCGGACGGCCGTGGTCGCGTTCGCCTGGAATACCGCATCCCGGCCCGTGGCTTGATCGGTTTCACCAACGAATTCCTGAACCTGACGCGCGGTTCTGGCCTGATCTCCAACATCTTCGACAGCTATGAGCCGCACAAGGGCGAGATCGGCAGCCGCAAGAACGGCGTGCTGATTTCCATGGACGACGGTGAAATCTTCACCTACGCCCTGGGCAAGCTCGATGACCGTGGCCGCATGTTCGTGAAGGCGAACGACCCGGTGTACGAAGGCATGATCGTCGGCATCCACAGCCGCGACAACGATCTGGTGGTGAATGCCACCCGCACCAAGCAGCTGACCAACTTCCGCGTGTCTGGCAAGGAAGACGCCGTCAAAATCACGCCCCCGATCGAACTGACGCTGGAATACGGCGTGGAATTCATCGAGGACGACGAACTGGTCGAGATCACGCCGAAGAGCGTGCGCCTGCGCAAGCGCTACCTGAAAGAGCACGAGCGCAAGCGCGCCAGTCGCGACTGATGGCCTGATGGCGGTGTCCGCCCGGGCACCCGTTTTTGATGAAAGGCCGCCACCCGCCAGGGAGCGGCCTTTCATCTTGGTTCCCGCCCACTCTCTGTTCTGGCCAGCGTCTTTCCACGATGAAGCTCTCCCACAACCAGGCCGTGCTGATGATGGTCGCGGTGACCCTGATGTGGTCCACCGCGGGCGTGGTGTCGCGTCAGCTGGAAAGTGCCGCGCGGTTCGAGATCACCTTCTGGCGCAGTGCGTTCACAGCCCTGTCGCTGCTGGTGATTCTGCCGTTCTGGCGCCAGCTTGAGCGTCGGGGTGCTCCCATCGGCCCGGAAACGGGGCATGGCGCCGGCCGGACCTGGCTCAAGCGCCACTGGGGACTGATTCCGGAGTCGCGCGCCTTCTGGATCTCGGGGGTCTGCTGGAGCGTGATGTTCACGGCCTTCATGCTGGCGCTCACCTTCACCAGCGTGGCCAATGTGCTCGTCATCATGTCCGTCGGCCCGCTGTTCACGGCATTGGTGGCCCGCGTGTTCATCGGCCAGCGTCTGGCCCTGCGCACCTGGCTGGCCATTTTCGCCGCGGGGGCAGGCATTGCCTACATGTACGGCAGCCAGCTGGTCGACGCCTGGAGCCACCCGGAGATCGACAGCGCGGGCCTGGTGCTGGGGTCCCTGGTGGCGCTGTGTGTGCCCATTGCGGGTGCCATCAACTGGACCGTGGTGCAGCGCAGCCAGACCCATGGCGAAAAGATCGATCTGGTGCCTTCGGTGCTGCTCGGTGCCGTGCTCTCCAGCCTTTTCACGCTTCCGCTGGCCCTGCCGTTCAACGCAACCGGCACCGATGTGGCCTGGCTCGCCCTGCTGGGCCTCACGCAACTGGCCATTCCGTGTGCACTCTCCGTGGTGTGCGCGCGCGTGCTCAAGGCGCCCGAGGTGTCCTTGCTGGCTTTGCTGGAAGTGATCTTCGGTATCTTGTGGGCCTGGCTCTGGGCGCACGAGGTGCCTGGCGCCGAGGTGATGCTCGGCGGCAGTCTGGTCATCGGTGCGCTGGTGCTCAACGAACTGCTGGGCTGGCGTTCACGTTCCTCAGCACCCCGCATCCAGACCCTGACGGTACGCCGTTGACCCCCACATCTGACCATCCGCCGGAGTTTTGACCACCATGTCCGCCATCCCTCCTGATACCCATGTCATCGCCGAGATCCAGGGCCGCGTTGGCTGCCTGACGCTGAACCGTCCGCGTGCCCTCAATGCCCTGTCGCTCGACATGATCCGCGCCATCACAGAATCTCTGCTGGCGTGGCGCGACAACGACACCGTGCTGGCGGTCATCGTGCGCGGCAGTGGCAAGGAAGGACCTTTCGGCGCCTTCTGCGCCGGTGGTGACATCCGGTTCTTTCACCAGGCGGCGCTCAGCGGCGACCCACGGCTCGAGGACTTCTTCACAGAGGAGTACGCCCTCAACCACCTGATCCACACCTATCCGAAGCCCTATATCGCCCTCATGGACGGCATCGTGATGGGCGGCGGCATGGGCATCAGCCAGGGGGCGAGCCTGCGCATCGTCACCGAACGCAGCCAGCTCGCCATGCCCGAAACGGGCATTGGTCTGTTTCCAGACGTGGGCGGTGGCTATTTCCTGAGCCGTTGTCCCGGACGCCTCGGCGAGTACCTGGCCCTCACCGGCCGGGTGCTGGGCGGGCGTGAGGCAATGGCGGCTGGCCTGGCCGACGGCTGGATCGATTCGGGTCGCCTCACGGGCCTTTGGGCCTCACTGGGAACCACGCCATTCGAAAATGGCGCCTCGGTGGAACGCTGGTGCGCCAGCCACCTGAGCACCACGGCGGGTCCGGCCAGCTGGCCCCAGACCGAGGTAGACCGTGTCTTCGCGCTGGACGGTGTGCCCCAGATCATGGCGGCGCTGGACGCCACCGACAGCGAATGGGCGCGCAGCACAGCCAAGCTGTTGCGCACGCGCTCGCCCCTGATGCTGCATGTGGTGCTGGAGCAGATCAGGCGCGCCCGCGGCATGGGTCTGGCGGATGCCCTGCGTCTGGAGCGCGGCATGGTGCGCCAGTGTTTCCACTGGCGGGCGGGTGCTGCGAGCGAAACGGTTGAGGGTATCCGGGCGCTGGCGGTGGACAAAGACCACGCGCCGCGCTGGAACCCGGCACGCCTGGAAGAAGTGACCCCACCACTGGTGGCGGCGTTCTTTGAGCAGCCCTGGCCTGTCCATGCACATCCACTGCGTGCATTGAACTGAGCCCACTGCTGCGGGAGCCCGATCGGGGCGACGGGGCAGGGCGTCAGCGCTGCCGGTTTTTCATGGCGCGCTCGACCTCGCGTTTGCCTTCGCGGTCCTTGATGGTGTCGCGCTTGTCGTGCTCGGCCTTGCCTTTGCCCAGCGCGATCTCGCATTTCACCTTGCCGTTCTTCCAGTGCAGGTTCAGCGGCACCAGGGTGAAGCCCTTTTGCTCCACCTTGCCGATCAGACGCAGGATCTGGTCCTTGTGCAGCAGCAGCTTCTTGGTGCGCACCGAGTCGGGCGTGACATGCGAGGACGCCGTGTTCAGTGGATTGATCTGGCAGCCAATCAGGAACAGCTCGCCCTGGCGGATCACCACATAGCCATCGGTGAGCTGGACCTTGCCCTCGCGCAAGGCCTTGACTTCCCAGCCTTCGAGCACCATGCCGGCCTCGAAACGTTCTTCGATCGCATAGTTGAACACCGCCTTCTTGTTGTCGGCGATGCGGCTGTCAACACCTTTGGTGGCGGTGGTTTTGCTGGATTTGGTGGCCATGGCGCTAGAGGTGGGGCCACATGGGGGTTCATGCAAGGCCAATACAATGGGAACACTGCCGGCGCGGCGGGATCATCTTCACGAACGCGAACATCGCGTGCACGTCAACCCCAGCACGAGCTGGTCGAGGGCAGGCCCTGGCATCCAGGGGGCCTCATTGTATGAAAACCATTCACAAGTCTGTTCTGCTCTGGCACAGCGCGCACGAAATGTTCGCGCTGGTGACCGACATCGCGCGTTACCCCGAGTTTCTGCCATGGTGCGAGCGCGGCGAGATACTGGAACAGGCCGATCACACCATGGTGGCTCGCGTGGGCATGGCCATCAGTGGGCTGCGCCACAGCTTCACCACCCGCAACGTGCACGAGGCCGATCGCGAGGTGATGATGGAACTGGTCGACGGCCCCTTTTCCCACCTCGATGGGCGCTGGACCTTCACTCCGCTGGGAGACGGTACCCAGCGCGCCTGCAAGGTGGAGTTCACCCTGAGCTATGGATTCAGCAGCAATACCCTGGCGGCCCTGGTAGGCCCGGTGTTTGACAAGATCGCAGGCAGCCTGGTGGATGCGTTCGTCAAGCGGGCCGATCAGGTCTACGGCACCGAATGAAAGCTGCAGATCTTCGCGTCACGCTGGTGTATTCGAGCGCCCCACGTACGGTTCACGAAGAGGCCGTGACCGTGCCCGCCGGAACTACCGTGCGCGATGCACTGGCGCAGGCAGGCTGGCTGGTCCGGTTCCCTGAAATCCCCGCGCAGACCCTCGGTATCTGGGGCCGGGTCGTAGGCCCTCAGGCGGTGCTGCGGGATGGGGACCGTGTGGAGGTCTACCGTGCCCTGCGTGTCGACCCCAAAGTGGCACGGCGGGAGCGGTTTGTGGGGCAGGGTGCACGAGGAACCGGTCTGTTCAACCGGCGTCGCCCAGGGTCAAAGGCGGGTTACTGAACCCACGTGTGTTGGCTGGCACCCGATCAGTGCCGCACGATCTCAATTGACCGCAGGGGAGCAGTCCGCGCGCATGATCTCATCAATGCGCTGGTTTTCCTGGGCGCGCGACTTGTCGTCCATGATTTCGCGCTCGCCCTTGGCGTTCGTGGTGGCAATGCGGACGCCGGAATCCATCGTCGCCTTGGCTCGCTTCGCCCGTTCGCAGTTCTCTTGCCGAGCTTTGGCCTGGCGCTCTTCCTCGGCTTTCTTCTTCGCCTGTTCGGCCTCTTCGGCCTGCTTCTTGCGCGCTTCCAGCTGCTCGTCACGCGCGGGCAAGCGCGGCGCGGCCGGGGCCGTTTCGGTGGTCGCCGGGGCGGCGGCTACGGGCGCGGGGTTTCGCATACCGGGACGTTTGAGAATTTGCTTGTCCGGCACGCTGGCGGGCGGCGGGGTGTCACTGAACACCTTGCGTCCCGTCGCGTCCACCCACTGCCACTGGGCAAGAGCCCATCCGCTGGTCAGCACCCACACAGGGACCAACACAAGATGGCGCAAGCGGATCGTGAGCAGATTTCTGTGAGACATCCGCGCAGTTTAGCGCTCACCCCCTGCCGTTCGACCTCTGTGCTCGACCGCCCGGTGGAAGAACGCACGAATCGGGGCCCTGCGGATGCGCTTCCAGGCTGTTCAGGGGGTCGAGCACCTGTCCGTGGGGGTCCATATCGCGCGGATACAATATTGCTTTTGGAGCTTTACCCATGCGCCTACTCGGCAAAGCGCTCACCTTCGACGATGTCTTGTTGGTGCCAGCGTACTCCCAGGTCCTGCCCAAGGACACCTCCCTGGCAACCCAGTTCTCTCGCAACATCAAGCTGAACCTGCCCCTGGTTTCCGCGGCCATGGACACGGTCACCGAGGCCCGTCTGGCGATCGCCATTGCCCAGGAAGGCGGCATCGGCATCATCCACAAGAACCTCAGCGCCCAGGAGCAGGCGGCGCACGTGGCCAAGGTCAAGCGTTACGAATCCGGCGTGCTGCGCGACCCGGTCGTGATCGGTCCGACGACCACGATTCGCAAGGTGATGGCTCTCTCCGATGAACTGGGTGTGTCGGGCTTTCCGGTGGTGGACGCCGGCCGCGTGGTCGGCATCGTCACCGGCCGCGACCTGCGATTCGAGACCCGCTACGACCTCCCCGTCAGCGAAATCATGACCCCCCGCGAGCGGCTTGTGACCATGCCCGACGGCACCACCCCGGCCGAGGCTAAGGCGCTGCTCAACAAACACAAGCTCGAACGCCTCTTGCTGGTCAACGACGACTTCGAGCTCAAGGGCCTGATCACCGTCAAGGACATCACCAAGCAGCTGAACTTCCCCAACGCCGCGCGCGACGCCGCCGGCCGACTGCGCGTGGGCGCCGCGGTGGGCGTGGGTGAGGGCACGGAAGAGCGCGTCGAAGCCCTGGTGAAAGCCGGTGTGGACGCCATCGTGGTCGACACGGCGCACGGTCACAGCAAGGGCGTGATCGACCGCGTGCGCTGGGTCAAGCAGAACTACCCCCAGGTGGACGTGATCGGTGGCAACATCGCCACCGGCAGCGCCGCGCTGGCCCTGGTAGAGGCGGGTGCCGATGGCGTGAAGGTCGGCATCGGTCCCGGCTCCATCTGCACCACCCGCATCGTCGCCGGTGTGGGGGTGCCGCAGATCATGGCCATCGATAACGTGGCCACGGCGTTGCAGACCACTGGCGTGCCGATGATTGCCGACGGTGGCATTCGCTACAGCGGCGACATCGCCAAGGCCATCGCAGCCGGCGCCAACACGGTGATGATGGGCGGCATGTTCGCGGGAACCGAAGAGGCGCCTGGCGAGATCGTGCTGTACCAGGGCCGCAGCTACAAGAGCTACCGCGGCATGGGCTCCATCGGTGCCATGCAGCAGGGCAGCGCCGACCGTTATTTCCAGGAAAGCAGCACCGGCAACCCGAACGCAGACAAGCTGGTGCCCGAGGGCATCGAAGGCCGCGTGCCCTACAAGGGCTCGGTCGTGTCGATCATCTTCCAGATGGCCGGCGGCCTGCGAGCATCCATGGGTTACTGCGGCTGCCCGACCATCGAGCACATGCGCGCCAAGGCGGAGTTCGTCGAGATCACCTCGGCCGGCATTCGTGAAAGCCACGTGCACGACGTGCAGATCACAAAAGAAGCGCCGAACTACAGAGCAGAGTGAGGTTCCCCCCGCGCCGCAGGATGGTTACCCCCCGCGCCGCCTGCGGCGTCACCCCCCAGGGGCGGCACTGGCGGCCCGGCAAAGCCGGTTCCGCGGTGCCCTGGTTTGGGGCAGCCTCTCGCCACCACGGGTCGTCTTTCAAGGCGACCTTTGTTTTTTTCTGAAGTCCACCGACCGCCATGCAACACCAGAAAATCCTCATCCTTGATTTTGGTTCACAGGTCACCCAGCTGATCGCACGGCGGGTCCGCGAAGCCCATGTGTACTGCGAAGTGCACCCCTGCGACGTCAGCAGCGACTGGGTGCGCGCCTTTGCGGCCGACGGCCAGCTCAAGGGCGTCATCCTGTCGGGTAGCCATGCCAGCGTCTACGAAGTGGACGACAAGGCGCCGGATGCGGTGTTCGAGCTGGGCTTGCCGGTGCTGGGCATCTGCTACGGCATGCAGACCATGGCGCAGCAGCTGGGGGGCAAGGTTGAAGCTGGCAATACGCGTGAGTTCGGCTATGCCGAAGTACGAGCCCGTGGTCACACGCCCTTGCTCAAGGACATCGCCGACTTCCACACGCCGGAAGGCCACGGCATGCTCAAGGTCTGGATGAGCCACGGCGACAAGGTCACCGAAATGCCGCCCGGCTTCAAGCTCATGGCCAGCACCGACAGCTGCCCGATCGCGGGCATGGCCGATGAGGCCCGCGCCTATTACGCCGTGCAGTTCCACCCCGAAGTGACGCACACGGTGCAGGGCAGGGCGCTGCTGGAGCGCTTTGTGCTGGAGATCTGCGGCACGCGGCCCGACTGGGTCATGCGCGACCACATCGAAGAAGCGGTTCAGAAAATCCGCGAAGAGGTGGGCGACGAGGAGGTCATTCTGGGCCTGTCAGGTGGCGTTGATTCGTCCGTGGCTGCCGCTCTGATTCACCGCGCCATTGGCGACCAGCTCACCTGCGTGTTCGTTGATCACGGCCTGCTGCGCCTGAACGAGGGCGACATGGTCATGGACATGTTCGTCGGCAAGCTGCACGCCAAAGTCATCCGCGTGGATGCTGCCGAGCAGTTCCTTGGCCATCTGGCAGGCGTTGCCGATCCGGAAGCCAAGCGCAAGATCATCGGCCGAGAATTCGTTGAAGTCTTCAAGGCAGAGGCTGCGAAGCTCATCTCAAGTGGTGCATCAACAAAAGGCGCCAAGTGGTTGGCGCAAGGCACTATTTACCCGGACGTGATTGAGTCTGGCGGCGCCAAGAGCAAGAAGGCCGTCACGATCAAGAGCCACCACAACGTGGGTGGCCTTCCCGAGCAGCTGGGCCTGAAACTGCTGGAGCCGCTGCGCGACCTGTTCAAGGACGAGGTGCGTGAACTCGGCGTGGCGCTCGGTCTGCCGCACGACATGGTGTACCGCCACCCCTTCCCCGGGCCGGGCCTTGGCGTGCGCATCCTGGGCGAAGTGAAAAAGGAATTTGCCGACCTGCTGCGCCGGGCCGACGCCATCTTCATCGAAGAACTGCGGTCCACGCTCGACCCGATCAGCGGGAAGACCTGGTACGACCTCACCAGCCAGGCCTTCACCGTGTTCCTGCCGGTCAAGAGCGTGGGCGTGATGGGCGACGGGCGCACGTACGACTACGTGGTGGCTTTGCGCGCGGTGCAGACCAGCGATTTCATGACCGCCGACTGGGCCGAGTTGCCGTACGCGCTGCTCAAGAAGGTCAGCAGCCGCATCATCAACGAAGTTCGTGGCATCAACCGCGTGACCTACGACGTGAGCAGCAAGCCGCCCGCCACCATCGAGTGGGAATGAGCGAGGCAGCTGCTAGCGTTCTTTGACCGTCTACCCTTCTGGCCCGCCACGGCCGATGTGTCCGGAGACATGACATGCGTTCCCTCTTCAGTCTGGTCGGTCTGTTGATGGTGCTGGCCGTGATCGGGTGGCTGGCCAAAACACAGCTGAGCCGTGGTGCAGCTGCGCCGCGGGTTCCCATGGTGTCGTCGCCCACCGACGGGGCGCCTGTGCTACCCGGTTCCCCGACCAATGTCCAGCAGCAGTACCGAAAGGCCCTGGAGGACGCCTTGCAAGCACCGCGCCCCATGCAAGACCCATGATGGATGACGCCACTTTCATGCGCGCAGCGCTGGCCGAGGCACAAGTTGCAGGCCTGCAAGGCGAGGTGCCGGTGGGTGCCGTGGTGGTGAAAGATGGGCGAGTGATCGGTGTGGGGCGCAACGCGCCCATTGGCACGCACGACCCGACGGCTCATGCCGAGGTGCAGGCGCTTCGGGCCGCAGCGGCCACGCTGGGCAACTACAGGCTGGACGGGTGCGACCTGTTCGTCACCCTGGAACCGTGCGCCATGTGCAGCGGCGCCATGCTGCAAGCGCGGCTCAGGCGGGTCGTGTTCGGCGCCAGGGAACCCAAGACTGGGGCCGCGGGTTCGGTGCTCAACCTTTTTCAGGTTGCGCAGATCAACCATCAGACCCATGTCACCGGCGGCGTGCTCGCCGATGAGTGTGCTGGCTTGCTGGCGGATTTTTTCCGGCAGCGACGGGACGAACATCGACAGCGGGCGATACCCCTCAGAGAAGACGCCTTGCGCACCCCAGAGGCTCGTTTTATCGACTTGCCTGATTTCCCGTGGGAGCCGCGCTACGTGGCTGATCTGCCACCGCTGGCCGGCCTGCGCCTGCATTACGTGGACGAGGGTCCCCGCGATGCTCCCCTGACCTGGCTGTGCCTGCACGGCATCGGGACCTGGAGCTACCTCTACCGCCACATGATTCCGGTCCTGACTGCGGCCGGTACCCGTGTGGTGGTGCCGGATCTGATCGGTTTCGGTCGAAGCGACAAGCCCAAGCGAACGGACGGGCACACGCTGGCATGGCACCAGCAGGTTCTGCAAGCACTGGTCGAACACCTCGACCTGCAGCAGACCGTGCTGGTCGCCCACGACTGGGGCGGGGTGCTGGGCATGGGCCTGCCGATGGCGGCCCCTGGGCGCTACCGGGGCCTGTTGGCCATGAACACCGGGCACCTGGCAAGCGCTGCACTGATGGCCGCGAGCACGCCGCGTGGCGGGGGCATCGGGCGCGCGCTCGGGGCAGAGCACCCGGCACTGAGTGAAACACAACGGCGGGCCTACGATGCTCCCTTCCCGGATACGGGGCACCAGGCGGCGCTGCGGGCCCTTTCAGCCCCGCCACTCGGCAACGACACATTTGCAGATTCCGTGCCCCCGCCATTGCAGCCATTCTGGCGCGAAGACTGGAAAGGGCAGAGCCGGCTGGTATGCACCGCCGGTGGCGAGCGTGGCACCCGTGAGCTGCAAGAACGTATCAAGGGATGCCCCGAGCCCTTGTGGCTTTCCGAAGCCGCTTACTGGATTCCTGAGCACGGGCCAGAGATCGCGCACTGGGCCCTTGAGCAATTCGGAGGATGACTCCTGGGCGTCGATAATGCGAGTCTTTGCCCGTCCATCACCGACATGAGCCATATCTACATCTACTCACCCTCGGGCGCCGTGCGCGACAAAGCGGCGTTTCGCCGAGGCGTGGCGCGTCTGATCGCGCTCGGGCACGACGTGGAGACGGACGATTCGGCGTTGAGCAGCCACATGCGCTTTGCGGGCGACGACGACACACGCCTGGTCGCCATCGAGCGAGCGGCCGCCAGCGGCGCTGATGTGGCCCTGATTTCTCGCGGTGGTTATGGCCTGAGCCGCCTGCTGCCTCGCCTGCCCTACAAGGCCGTGGCGAAATCCATCGAACGCGGCACCCAGTTTGTGGGCCTGAGCGATTTCACCGCTTTTCAGTGTGCCCTGTTCGCCAAGACTGGCGCCACCACCTGGGCCGGCCCGGCGGTGGGGGAAGACTTCGGTGCGGAGGGTGGGCCCGACGAGATCATGGAAGCCTGTTTCGACGACCTGCTGTGCGGGCAGGGTGAAGGATCGGGCTGGCGCCTTCCAGCCAGTGACGTGCCCGCACTGGCCACACACCTGGAGTCCCGCAAGCGCAAAGCGGCCGCACCCGGCGAGGAAGAGGGCACTGCACTGCGTCTGCGCAAAGCCACCCTGTGGGGCGGCAACCTCAGCGTGCTGTGCTCACTGGTGGGCACGCCGTATCTGCCGCAAGTGAAGGGCGGCATCCTGTTCCTTGAAGACGTCAATGAACACCCTTACCGCATTGAACGCCAGCTCACGCAGCTGCTTTACGCCGGCATCCTGGGCCAGCAAAAAGCGGTCTTGCTCGGATCGTTCAACCGCTTCAGCACCACGCCGCACGACCGCGGTTACAAGCTGCAGACCGTGGTTGACTGGCTGCGTGCGCAACTGCGAATTCCCGTGCTCACCGGGCTGCCGTTCGGCCACGTGCCCACCAAAGTCCTGCTGCCGTTTGGTCAGCCGGTGGAACTGATGGTGCAGGAACGTGACGCGCTGCTGTACTGGGGGTGAGCCGAAGGCGCGTGACGTTGCGTTCGGGCCGGGTCGGGGCGTTCAGCGCCGCAGCCGGCAGGCGTCGAGCAGGCCTTTCGGCAGCAGGCCCTTGAACACCGGCGAGAGGCTCTGAACGGTTTCAACCGCCCGAGCCTCGCCGTGCAACTGGCTCAGCACCGCGACCATTTCTGACCGTGCGTACCAGAGCGCCTGGGCGTCGGCCAGGTAAGTGATGCGACGGCTCAACTGTGGGCTGGCCTTGGCACCGCGTTCCCCAAGGGCTTCGAGCATGGCGCGACGCACGGGTTCAAGCGCCTCGGGCGAACCGTGGCGAACCTCGGATCCCAGGAGGGCCGAAATGCTGTTGCGAATACCGGGTTTGAACCAGCGCATGAATGGGACCCCAACGACGTCATCTTTATTTATGAAAGTCAGAATACGCGCCGCTCCGCAGGTCTGCAAGGGTGTCAGACCTGAGACCGTCAAAAAAACAACGTTTTAAAACAGTCATTTAGCGAGGGCAGTTAATCAAACGGCTTCGCTGTTGATGGCGTAAAAGTCATTGGTGCGTGCCAGCGCGTACCGGGCCGCGGGCCTGCTGATGACCGACAGTGTGGGGCGATTGATACGTCATGCGTGATCCCCGGCCCTCTGGCACGGACCAGATCGCGAACAGGCGCCGGCCGTGCTGTAATCGCGCATCTCAACCTTTGCGACCCCATGGCTGAACTGACAATTGCGTTTGTGGATTTGACCGGCAGCGTGTCCGTGTTCGAGACACTTGGCAATGACCGCGCCACCAAGGCTGTCACCCGCCTGACCCAGTGGATTGGGTCCGTGGGTCTTGAGAACGGCGGCAAGGTGGTGAAGATGCTGGGGGACGGCGTGCTGCTTTCCTTCAGCAACAACCGCCACGCGGTCGAGACCATCATCCAGATCCAGCAGGAGCATGCCAACCGGGTGGCCCGCTGGCCAGACCGGCTCAAGCTCATGATGCAGATCGGCATGGCGCGTGGTCAGGTGGTGCAGATCGATGGCGACTGTTTTGGCGACGCGGTGAACGTGGCGTCGCGGCTCAGCGACCTGGCCGGCCCGGAACAGATCCTCGTCAATGACCAGGTGATCCGCAAGCTCGGCGCGCGCCACGGCGTGCGCAGCCGCAGCCTGGGTCCGATGCGCATCAAGGGCCGCGTGGAGCCCGCGGAGGTGTTCCGGATCGAGTGGCAGCCCGAAATGCTTTCGGAGTTTCTCACGCTACCGGCGGACCTTCACACCCTGGGAAACAGCTCCGAATCGCTTTATGGCAGCATCCAGCTGGGTTGGCTGGACACCTCCCGCGCCTTCAATCTCACCGACCTGCCGCTGAAGATCGGCCGTGTTCCCGAGGCTGACTTTGTGGTGAACGACCCGCGTGTCTCGCGCATGCACGTCAGCATCGACATCCGCTCGGGCAACTACGTGCTGGAAGACATCAGCAGCTACGGTTCCTGGGTGCGTTTTGACGGTGCTGAAAACGCGATTGCCCTTCGCCGCCAGGAATGCCTGCTGCACAGCGATGGTGAAATTGCGATGGGCGCACCCTTCACCGACTACAGCGCGCCCACCATCCGCTTCAGGCTGGTGGACGGCAACATGGTCATCGGCCGGCAGATGCTTCTCTGAACATCACGCGTTAGCCGAAGCACCTACTTCAGGTTGCCCGACAGGAACTGCGCCAGACGCTCGCTCTTCGGCCGCGCCAGCACCTCCGCCGGCACCCCTTCTTCTTCAATGCGACCCTGGTGCAGGAAGATCAGGTGCGTGGACACCTCGCGGGCGAACCCCATTTCATGGGTGACCACCAGCATCGTGCGGCCTTCTTCGGCCAGCAGCTTCATCACGCGCAGCACCTCGCCCACCAGTTCCGGGTCGAGGGCGCTTGTGGGTTCGTCGAACAGCATCACCGCCGGCTCGACCGCCAGTGCACGGGCAATCGCCACACGCTGCTGCTGACCACCGCTCATGTGCGCGGGGTAGCGGTCTTCCACACCGCGCAGACCCACGCGTTCCAGGTAGCGCCGAGCAGTGTTCACCGCCTCGTCGCGGGGAATGCCCAGCACATGCACCGGCGCCTCGATGATGTTCTGCAGCACCGTCATGTGCGCCCACAGGTTGAAATGCTGGAACACCATGGCGAGCCGGGTACGCAGGCGCTGAAGCTGCGCGGCCTGCACGGCCTGCAGTTCACCGTGGCGGTCGGCCTTGAGCAGCAGCTCTTCGCCGGACAGCACGATACGCCCGGTATTGGGCTTCTCTAGCAGGTTGATGCAGCGAAGCAAGGTGCTTTTGCCCGACCCGGAGCTGCCGATGAGGCTGATCACGTCACCGGCCCGGGCCCGCAGTGAAACCCCCTTGAGCACTTCGTTGGCACCGAATCGCTTGTGGATGTTGTCGACCTCCAGCAGTGGGGCGCTCGCGGTGGCGGGTGATGAGGTCATGTGGCGGTATTGAAAGGGGAAAACGATTGCGGCGTGGCCATCAGGCGCCCAGTAGATCGCCGGAGCGGAAAGGAACGGCGCCGGCGATTTTCCCGACCTCGCCACCCGCCACCAGGTAGCGCTCGCGAACGGTGGCGTACAGCACACCGGCGACCTCGGCGCGCACGGTGTGCACGCGCGAGTCGCCGGGAGAGGTGGGGTCGATCACGTCAGCCACCACTTCGCCCACGCTGACTTTCTGTCCCGGCCGGGCGCGCAGCGCCAGCACACCGGGTAAGGGCGAGCGCAAGGTCTGCGAGCCCGCCAGCGGCGTTGGCTCGCAGGGGAGAGGAGGCAGAACGGGGGCGACATCGGCGCGGATGGCTCCGATGTGGCAGAGGTAGTCCATGATGGCCGCGCTGTCGGCTTGCGCGTGTTCGTGCGACACGTCGGCTTCGCCGCGCAGCTCGACCGTGGTGCTGGCGCAGGCCTGCGGCAGCGGGAAGCTGTGCCCGGCGTCCTTCAGGCGGGCAGCGAGTTGCCACCACAGCCCCGACAGGCGCTCGTCAAAAGGACCGCCACCCGACTCACGGGCGAGCAGCACGGCCTGACACCCGAGCAGCCGCGCCAGCGGCTCCAGGGCCGGCCAGCAGGCTTCCTCGCTGTACAGATGCAGCGCCGCCTCGGCGTCGCAGTGCAGGTCGATCACGGTATCGGCATCGTGGGCCAGCAGCAGCAGTTCACGCCGCAGGCTGACCAGCTCGGTGTCCGGCTGCCAGCGGTGAAGCCACGCCTTGACCAGCTGCCTCACGGCGGCCACGTTGGTCTGGGCATCGCGCCCCAGCACGGTCGGGGCCTCTTGAAGGACCGCCTCGGCCAGGTCGGGGTAGTGGCGGTTGAAGTTCTCCGCGGTGTCGAACTCGAAGCGTCCCATGGCGCGGTGGTCGAGCCGCTGGGCCAGCCCGATCGGGTTGGCCGCTGGCACCAGCACCACCTGACCCAGCAGCCGCCCATCGCGCTCGGCCGCCTCCAGTTGGGTGCGAAGGTGGTGGGCCACGAGCATGCCGGGCAGTTCTTCGGCGTGCAGGCTGGCCTGTATGTACACCTTGGGGCGTGCGTCAGCCGCGCCGTACTGGAAGCTGATCAGCGTTTTCTGTGCGCCCAGACTCGGGCTCAGGAGTGGGTGTTCGGTGCGCTGCATGGTGGGTCCCCCGTGGTACTGAGCGTCGCCTGCCTCGTCACTGGCGCCGAGGCGCCAGGTGGGCCAGGAAACGGCGCTCGGCCAGCTTGAAACAGCCCACCAGCGTAAACGTGATCAGCAGGTAGATGCCCGCGGCAAACAAATAGGCCTCGAATGGCAGGTAGAAGTCTGAATAGATTCGGCTGGCCGCGGCGGTCACGTCCAGCATGGCCGGCACGGTGCTGGCCAGGCTGGTGCTGTGCAGCATCATCACCACCTCGTTGCTGTAGGCGGGCAGGGTGCGGCGCAGGGCGCTTGGCAGCACGACGCGGCGCATCGCCTGCGCGCGGCTCATGCCCATGGCCTGTGCGGCTTCGATTTCGCCTGCAGAGGTCTCGCGGATGGACCCGGCCAGCATTTCGGCGGCGTAGCCGGCGGTGTTCAGGCTGAACGCCAGCAGGGCACAGAAAAACGGTTCCTTGAAGTGTGTCCAGGGCCAGACCGTGTCCCAGCGCGACTGGATCCATTCCAGCTGGGCCAGTCCGTAGTAGATCAGGTAGAGCTGGATCAGCAGCGGCGTGCCGCGGATGACATAGGTGTAGGCACCCACGATGGCGCGCAGCGGTGCGATCGAACTCGTGAGGGCCAGAGCAAACAGCAGCGCCAGCACGGCGCCAATGCCCAGGGACGACAACAGCAGCGTGAGCGTGGTGACCACGCCCTCGGCATACAGGGTCAGCGAGTCAGGCCGGAAGATCACCTCCCACTTCATCGGCTCGCCCTCATGCGTGTCCGCGCCTCACGCCAAGGCTGAAGCGGCGTTCCAGCTTGCGGAGCACCCACAGCGAAACCGAGGTGTAGACAAGGAACAGGGCGGCAGCAAACAGGAAGAAAGTGAAGGGCTCACGCGTGGCCGCACTGGCCTGCTTGGCCAGGTAGGTCATTTCCTGCAGGCCGATCAGGCTGACCAGCGCCGTGGCCTTGATGAGCACAAGCCAGTTGTTGGTGAAGCCGGGCAGGGCGTAGCGCACCATCTGCGGGGCCGTGATGCGCATAAACGTGCGCGTGCGCCCCATGCCGAACGCCCATGCGGCTTCCATCTGACCTTTGGGTATGGCCAGAATGGCGCCGCGGAAGGTCTCGGTCATGTAGGCGCCGTAGATGAAGCCAATGGTGATGACACCCGCCAGAAAGGGGTTGATGTCCACCGTGCGGCGGCTACCCGCCATTTCCAGCAGATGGTTGAGCCCGATGGTGCCGCCGTAGAAGACCAGCAGCATCAGCACCAGCTCGGGCACGCCCCGCACCAGGGTGGTGTAGGCCGTCGCCAGCGCCACCGGCACGGTGCGGCCCGACAGTTTGGCGGAGGCTCCGATGAGCCCGAGCACGATGGCCAGCGCCAGCGCCCCAAGGGACACGCCCACCGTGAGGAGGGCACCCTGGAGAATGGCGAGGAAGTAGCCCGACAACACCGGTCAGCGCTGGGTCAGTCGCCGTAAACGTCGAAGTCGAAGTACTTCTTGCTGACGGTGTCGTAGGTGCCGTTGGAACGGATCGCCTTGATCGCCGCGTTCAGCTCATCCTTGAGCTGGGTTTCGCCCTGGCGCATGGCAATCCCCACGCCCGAGCCGTAGTACTTTGCTTCGTTGAGCACCGGGCCCACGAAGCCGTAGCCCTGGCCTTCGGGCTTGCTGAGGAAGCCGCCGGTGACTTCCACCGAATCGGCCACGGTGCCGTCGAGACGGCCGGACTTGATGTCGAGGTACACCTGGTCCTGGGCTTCGTAAGGAACCACCGATACGCCTGCAGGGCGCAATTCACCCATGGCGTACTTTTCCTGCGTGCTGCCTTTGAGGACGCCGATCTTCTTGCCCTTGAGCGAGGCGATATCGGTGAAGGGTGTGCTGCTCTTGACCACGATGCGGCTGGGCGTGTTGTAGTACTTGTCCGTGAAATCGACCACTTGCTGGCGCTCTTCGGTGATCGACATGGAGCTTACGATGACGTCGTACTTCTTGGCCTGCAGCCCGGGGATCATGCTGTCCCAGACCTGCTCGACGTAGACGCACTTGCGCTTGATCTCGGCACACAGGGCTTCGGCGATGTCCACATCAAAACCGGTGGGCTTGCCGTCGGGTGTCTTGAAGGTGAAGGGCTCGTATGTGGGATCGATCGCCACCTTGAGATCAGGCATCTCGGCAGGTGCGGCTGGCGCGGCGGCAGCCGGAGCGGCCGAGGTGGAGCTGGCGGTCTCGTTTTTTCCACAGCCGACCAGAGTGGCGGCGGCGATCACGGTCAGGGAAACAAACAGGCTTTTCATACGGTCCTTGAAGGGGTTGAAACATGTCCCGGTCGGTTCACAACGACCGACGGGTGCTCAGTGGCAGCCATTGTAGGGCGGCCTCTGGGCTATCCCGGGTCCAGCGCATGGGTGTTTCCCCGTGCCACTGGCTCTGCCATCCAAATCCTTAACTTAACATAATATACATCGTAGAATATTACACAGCGGATCAAACGGGGCCTTGGCCCCGTCTGATCGTGTCGGCTATTTGAGCCACCTGTCTTACGCTGCTTCCGGGAAGTCTTTCTTCATCTCACTGGCGCGCACGGTGCGGCGCAGCGACCCCCAGATCGACCACAGCAACAAGGCCGCGCCGAAAGCCAGCAGACCCGCGCTGATGGGACGCTCGATGAAAGTCATCAGGTCACCCCGGGCCAGCAGCAGCGAGCGGCGCAGGTTTTCTTCCATCAAGGGGCCGAGCACGAAGCCCAGCAGCATGGGCGCGGCTTCGAACTTGAGCACCGCCATGGCGTAACCCACGGCGCCAATGGCCGCCACCATGAGGACGTCGAAGGTGTTGTTGTTCACGCTGTAAACCCCCAGACTGATGAACACCAGGATCGCCGGGTACAGCACGCGGTATGGAATGCGCAGGATGGCCACCCACACGCCGATCAGCGGCAGGTTCAGCACCATCAGCATGATGTTGCCGATGCCGAAACTCACGATCAGGCCCCAGAAAAGCTCGGGCTGCTGGGTCATGAGCAAGGGGCCAGGCTGGATGCCGTGGATGATCAGCGCGCCGAGCATCAGGGCCATCACGGCGTCACCGGGAATGCCAAGCGACAGCGTGGGCACGAATGCCGTCTGAGCCGCTGCGTTGTTCGCAGCTTCCGGTGCCGTGATGCCTTCGATCGCGCCCTTACCGAAGCGGCTAGGGTCCTTGGCGATCTTTTTCTCGACCGCATAGGACATGAAGGATGCAATGGAAGCACCCGTGCCGGGCAAGGCGCCAAAGAAGCTGCCGATACCGGTGCCGCGCAGCATGGGCATGATCGACTCACGCACGTCCTGACGCGTGGGCATCATGGTGCGCATGGTGATCTTTTCCTTGACCTCCGATTCGCGCACCTGGTTGATGCTGGAGATCACCTCGGACACGCCGAAGATACCCATGGCCAGCGCCACGAGGTTGATGCCGTCCATGAGTTCGGGAATGCCGAAGTCGAACCGGGCCACACCCGAATTGACGTCGGTGCCCACCGTGCCGAGCAGCAGGCCAAGCACCACCATGGCCAGGCCCTTGGCCGGCGAGCCGGAGGCCATGGTCGACGCGGCAATCAGACCCAGCAGCATCATGGAGAAGTACTCGGCCGGTCCGAACTTCAGACCGAGTTCGGCGATCGCTGGCGAGAACAGGATCAGCGCCAGAATGCCGAGCATCGAGCCCACGAAGGACGCGATGGTGGTCATGAACAGGGCAACACCTGCCCTTCCCTGCTTGGCCATGGGATAGCCGTCGAGGCAGGCCACAGCCGATGAAGGCGTGCCCGGCAGGTTCAGCAGGATCGAGGCGGTCGAGCCGCCGTACTGGGCGCCGTAGTACACACCGGCCAGCATCACGATGGCGGCGGTTGGCGGGATGTGGTACGTGATGGGCAGCAGCAGCGAAATCGTGGCCAGGGCACCAATGCCGGGCAGCACACCGATCAGCGTGCCGAGAAAAACCCCGATGAAGCAGTAAAGCAGGGTGACCGGCTGTAGCGCCGAGTCCAGGCCGAGCATCAAACCGTTGAGAATGTCCATGAGCGTTGTCTCTGTTGTGTGGGTGGGTTCGGGTCAGGCGCTCACAGGCTCCAGGGCCAGATCGGCAGCACCATGCTCAGGCCCAGGCTGAACACGACGTAGGTGACAGCGGCGACGCCCACCGCCAGAGCAATCCGGCCTTTCCAGCGCGTGTCGTGGTCGGCCAGCGAGGAAATGATGACCGACAACGCGGTGGCCAGCACCAGACCCAGCACCTTCAGCGTCAGCGCGAAGGCCACGATGCCCGCCATCACCAGCACGAAGGTTTTCCATTCCACCTGGATGGGCTGACCTTTGCGGAAGAACGCGGGAATGGCGATCAGCAGGCCGAGCAGCGACAGGATCACGCCCAGTGCGACCGGGAAATAGCCGGCGCCCATGCGGGTCAGCGACCCGAACTCGTAAGTCTGCGCATGCACGGCGGCGAAAACGCCGAGGGCTGTCAGCGCAAGGCCTCCGATGATGTCTTGGTTGTCTTTGTTGGTCATTCGGTCTCCAGAGTTGTTGTGTTCAGGGCCCCTTCCAGCCCGGCCACTCGCACGGCGACGCCCGCCTCATGCGATTGCTGCCATTGGACGCTGAAATGCGCGCCCGTTCCTTAAGTAGTTGCACGTAGGCGACTGGCCCCGTGTCCCGCCCGGTTCACCAGCGCCCGGCGGGCTGACGAGCGCGGACGGCTGCGGAAATGAGGTTGGCCGCCTCGGGGCGCTGCGCCCGCTGTGCAAAGTCGATGGCGGTGAGACCCTGCTCATTCCTCAGCAGCGGGTCGGCGCCCTCTTCCAGCAGCAGGCGCACCACCTCGGGTTTGCCATAGTGGGCTGCCATCATGAGTGGCGTGCTGCGGTTGGGCGACTCAGCGTCAATGTAGGCGTGGTGCTCCAGCAGCAGGCGCACCATGTCCAGGCTGGCCGGGGTGTCGCTGGTGGCGGCGTAGTGCAGTGGCGTCCAGCCGGGCCTGTTGACTTCGGCGCGGCGCGCGATGAGGCGCCGCGCCTGCGGCAAGTGGCCTTTGAGCGCGGCCATCATCAGCGCTGTCTCGCCCTGCGGGTTGCGCGCCTCCACGTCCACGTTGAGCTGTGCCAGCAGGAAGTCAGCGACCGACAGCGAGCCTTGGCGAAGCGCGACCGTGAGCCCGGGCTCGCCCTTCTCGTTTCGCACGTTGAGATCCAGGCCGCGCAGGGTGAGCGCGATCACGGCAGATTCGTTGTCGCGCAGGATGGCACGGAAGTAGTCGGTGGCCGCATCGGCCCACACGGCGCTCGTCAAAAAAGAAAATGTCAGTGAAACAACAATCTTTTTTGCAAACTTCATGTGATTTATCTCATTCAACGACCGTGACACGGCGGAACAGTTGATCAAAATTGCGGCTCGACTGCAGCGCAACATGCTCGATGGACAGGCCCTTGATGTCGGCGATCTGCCGGGCCACGAAGGGCACATAGGCCGGCGAGTTGGTCTTGCCCCTGTAGGGTACAGGCGCCAGGTACGGGCTGTCGGTCTCGATCAGCAGGCGATCCATGGGTACCATCCGGGCGACTTCCCGCAGGTCGGCCGCGTTGCGGAACGTCAGAATCCCCGAGAAGGAAATGTAGAACCCCAGCTCCAGCGCGGCCCGTGCCACCGCCTGGGTTTCGGTGAAGCAATGGAACACGCCGCGGGCGGCGGGCAGGCCGTCTGCCGAGCCTCCTTCAAATCCGCCCTCTTCCCTGAGGATGGCGAGCGTGTCGTCGGAGGCGCTGCGGGTGTGGATGACCAGCGGCAGATCGGTGCGGCGCGCTGCGCGGATGTGGGTGCGAAACCGCTCACGCTGCCAGGCCACGTCCTCCACGCTGCGCTCGCCGAGCCGGTAGTAGTCAAGCCCGGTTTCACCAATGCCCACCACACGGGGCAAGGCGGCACGCGTCAGCAGATCGTCCAGCGTGGGCTCCTGCACACCTTCGTTGTCGGGGTGCACGCCCACGGTGGCCCACAGGTTGGCATGGTTGCGTGCCAGCGCGTGCACCGCCTCGAACTCTTCAAGCGTGGTGCAGATGCACAGTGCGCGGTCGACCTGTGCCTGGGCCATCGCCGCCAGTATGTCGGGCAGGCGTTCGCGCAGTTCGGGAAAGTTCAGGTGGCAGTGGGAGTCGGTGAACATGGGAGGTCGGGAAAGGCCACCGGACCCAGACTTCGCCGGTCGCGGTGCTAGAGAATCTGCCGCTGGCCGTCTGAGCGGCCCGAACCACCGGCTCAGATGGTCTGGGTGGCGCGATCGGAACCGAGGTGCGAACCCAGGATCTCTTCGATCTTCAGCTTGAGCAGGCGGGACTTTTCGTCGGCCGGGAAGCGGATGCCCACGCCTTGCGTGCGGCCGCCCTGCGCTTTGGCCGGGGTGATCCAGGCCACCTTGCCGGCGACGGGGTAGCGCTGGGGATCGTCGGGCAGGCTCAGCAGCACATAGACATCATCTCCCAGGCGGTAGTCGCGAGAAGACGGGATGAAGATGCCACCGTCTGCAAACAGCGGGATGTATGCAGCGTACAGAGCAGCCTTCTCCTTGATGGAGAGCTGGATCACGCTCGGGCGCGCAGAGTTGGCCGAGGGAGGTGCAGAGGTGCTCATGGCCGTCGAGTTTAGCGGCAAACGGCTCCGAAGAGACCGCAGGAAACCTGCTCAGTCCCGCACGGCGAGCACCTGTTGCGTGCGTGCTGCCCAGGCTTCCTGCATCAGTCCCGGATTGAACGGGTGCTCGACGGTGCGCGCGGCCGCCATGAGCTCGCGGGACCAGGTGGACAGTGCGGCCCAGCGCGGTGCACGCGGCAGCCGCTGGGCCGGGAAGAAGCGCGGCGCACCGCCGCCGGCCTGAGCCATGAGGTCGTGGCAGAGCTTCTGCAAAACGGCCAGCTGGCGTGCGGCCGGCCACTCGGCCATCAACGTCCAGTCTCCCCGGGCAAGCGCCTGGGGCAGCTCGGTCCAGGCTTGGGCATTCAGGCCGCTACGGCCCCAGGCAAGTGCATCGTCGGGACGCCCGCCCGCGGCCTGCAGCCACACACCTGCCTGTTCGCGGTCGACCTGCTGGGCCGACTTGGACAAGCCGGCCGATTGTTGCTGCAGCCAGTCCAGGGCTTCGGCGGTATCGGGCCAGGCCATCGCGTGACCCTGGCAGCGGCTTCGGATGGTGGGCAGCAACTGATGGGCTGCTTCGGTGGCGAGCACAAAGCGCACCTCCCCCACCGGCTCTTCCAGCGTCTTGAGCAAGGTGTTGGCCGATTCCATGTTCATGCGGTCGGCCGGGTACACCAGCACCACCTTGGTTCTTCCGCGCGATCGCGTGAATTGCGTGAAGCTGACCGCTTCCCGAGCCGCTTCCACGCGGATCAGTTTGCTCGGCTTGCGCTTCTTGTCGTCGATTTCCTTCTGCGCACTTTCGTCCAGCGGCCAGCCCAGTTCGAGGCTCAGGGTGTCGGGCATGAGCGCGCACAGGTCGGCGTGCGTGCGCACGTCAATGGCATGGCAGCTGCCGCACTGGCCGCAGGCGCCATGTTCCCCGGGCGCTTCGCAAAGCCAGACCCGCGCTAGCGCCAGGGCCAGCTCGTACTGGCCGAGGCCAGACGGTCCCGCCAGCAACAGCGCATGCCCCCGCTGTGACAAGAGGCCGTCGAGCTGCCGCTGCAGCCAGGGCGCGAGCGACTGGGCCTCAGCCATGGGAAACCTCGGCGGGCAGCCAGCCGTGCTGAGTGAAGGCCTGGCGCACCTCGCGCCACACCGCCTCCACCGGCTGGTCGGCCTGCACGCGCGCGAAGCGCGCCGGCTGCTCGGCCAGGCGGCACGCGTAGCCTTCCGCCACGCTGGAGAAAAAAGACTCGGGCTGGGATTCAAACCGATCCGGCAGCCGGGCGCCTGCCAGGCGCGCCGCGGCCACCGCGGGCGCCAGGTCGAACCAGACCGTGAGGTCGGGTTGCCGGCAAAGGGTTTCGTCGTCGGGCCGGCCCTGCACCCACGTCTCAAGCTGACGCAGTACCTGCAAGTCAAAGCCCCGGCCATATCCCTGGTAAGCAAAGGTGGCATCGGTGAAACGGTCGCAGAGCACGACATCGCCACGCGCCAGCGCGGGTTCGATGACTTGGCGCAGGTGGTCGCGCCGGGCGGCGAACATCAGCAAGGCTTCACACAAAGGGTCCATGGGATCGTTAAGCACCATGGCGCGCAGCTTCTCGGCCAGCGGGGTACCGCCCGGCTCGCGCGTGAGCGTGACATGGCGCCCCTCAGCCCGGAACGCATTGGCCAGGGCCTGGATGTGGGTCGACTTGCCGGCGCCGTCAATGCCTTCAAAGCTGATGAAAAGACCGCGATCGGACATGGGGGTGCGCTGGCTGGTGGAGGGGTGGCGGGCGGATGAGGCCTGCGGGGCACGGTTCAACGGTTCAGGATGTACCGCCGGACCGCTGCATTGTGCTCGTCAAGCGTGGTGCTGAACTGGCTGGAGCCATCGCCCCGCGCCACGAAATAGAAAGCGGGCGTCTGCGCAGGCTGCACCGCGGCCAGCAGCGACTGCCAGCCTGGCATGGCGATGGGCGTGGGCGGCAGGCCGGCGCGCGTATAGGTGTTGTAAGGGGTGTCGGTCTGCAGGTCGACGCGGCGCAGCCGGCCGTCGAATCGCTCGCCCAGACCGTAGATCACGGTGGGGTCGGTCTGCAGGCGCATGCCGATGCGCAGCCGGTTGGTGAACACGCCCGCCACCAGGCCGCGGTCGCGCTCCAGGCCGGTCTCTTTTTCGATGATGCTGGCCAGAGTGAGTGCTTCGTCGGGCGAGCGCAGGGGCGAGTCGGGCGCGCGCTGCGCCCATGCCTCGGCCACGCGCCGGTCCATGGCCTGGGCGGCCTGTCGCAGCACGGCTGAAGCCGCACTGCGCTTGGGGACGCGGTAGGTATCCGGGAAAAACCGCCCCTCCGGGTGGCGACCGGGGTAGCCGAGCAGGGCCATCAGGTCGGCGGTGGTCAGGCCTTCGATGTCCTGCCTGAGATCGGGGGCGCTGCGCACGGCCTGCAGCACCTGCCGGATGTTCCAGCCTTCCACCAGGGTGATGCTGCGCAGCGCCTGCTCGCCCCGCACCAGCTTGTCGAGCAGCGAGCGCGGCGTGGTGCCCGGCGCGAATTCGTAGCTGCCGGCCTTGATGTCGCGCGACTGGCCCGACAGGCGAAACCAGGCGAACAGCAGCACCGAAGGCGTCTGGATACCGGATCGCACCAGCACCTCGGCCACGCCACGGGCCGAGGTGCCCGGTGCGATCTCGGCGTCCACGGGCTGCCCGGCTCCGGCTGGCGCAGCCAGGGGCAGGGGTCGTTGCAGCCACCACATGCCCAGCCCGGCCACAGCCAGTCCCGCCAGAAGGGCGAGCAGAACCAGGAGCTTGAGCAGACGGATCACGAAGGTGTGGCTGGAGTGTGGGCGGAGGAGCGGCCGGGATGACCATTCTGGCAGTGTCGGGCCGCGGCGCGCGCCAGGCGGCGCGGTGGGCAGATGATCATAATCGAGCCCTTCGCACCCTTGAACCGCTCCATGACCCTCTCTGCAAGCACCTCTCCCCTGGCCACCATCGCATTTGGCCTGCAAGGCGCGGCCCCGCTGCCCCACCTGGGCGTGATCCGGGCACAAGGACCTGACGCCGCGAAGTTCCTGCACGGGCAGCTGACACAAGATTTCGCCCTGCTCGGCCTGTCCGAGGCGCGCCTGGCGGCCTTCTGCTCGGCCAAGGGACGCATGCTGGCGAGCTTCATCGGTTTCAAGCGCAGCCACGAAGAGATCTTGCTGGTGTGCAGCCGCGACCTGCTGCCCGCCACGCTCAAGCGGCTGTCGATGTTTGTCTTGCGTGCCCAGGTGAAGTTGAGCGACGCGAGCGATGCCTTTGATGTCTGCGGGGTCGCTGGCCCGACAGCCTCCGCCCTGCCCGCGCAGCCCTGGCATGCGCTTGCGCAGGACGACGCCACCTGGGTGCGTCTGTACCCGGCGCTGGGTGTGGAGCGAGCGCTGTGGGTCTCCCCGCGCCAGCAGGCCGGCGAGACCGCTCGCCCGACCGGGTCCACGCTTGAACTGGCCGGGTGGCAGTGGCTCGATGTGATGAGCGCTGTGGTCACGCTGAGCCAGCCGGTGGTGGAGGCCTTTGTGCCCCAGATGCTGAACTACGAATCGGTGGGCGGGGTGAACTTCAAGAAAGGCTGCTACCCCGGCCAGGAAGTGGTGGCCCGCAGCCAGTTCCGCGGCACGCTGAAACGCCGCGCGTATCTGGTGGCTTGCGAGGAAGCCCCGGCGGTAGGACAAGAGGTGTTTCACGACGGCGATGCCGAGCAGGCCTGCGGCACGGTCGCGGCCGCTGCGGCCAGTCCGGGTGGAGGCTGGCATGCGGTGGTTTCCATGCAGACCGCTGCGGCGGCTGGTGGTGCACTCACGTTGGGCCAGCCCAGTGGGCCGGCACTGACGCTGTTGCCACTGCCCTACCCCCTGCTCGACGACATTTGACCCCGGAGCCCGGCGGGCATGTGCCTGATCGCTTTTGCCATTGACGCCGACGCTGCCTGCCCGCTGCTGATCGCGAGCAACCGCGACGAATTTCTGGACCGGCCCACGGCGCCCCTGCACCGCTGGGCACTGCCTGGCGGTGAGCAGGTGGTGGCCGGGCGCGATCTGCGCGACGGGGGAACCTGGCTGGGCGTGAGCGCCAGCGGTCGGGTGGCCATGCTCACCAATGTGCGTGATGCCCAGCCCGGCCCCGGTCGCCGCAGCCGGGGTGAGTTGCCCACCCGCTGGCTGCAGGGCGATCTGGAGTGGCCCGCGATGGTCGAGACACTCGACCCGGCCGACTACGGCGGCTTCAACCTGGTCATCGGCGATGTGCGCACGCGCCTGTGGGCCTGGGTGGGCAACCGAGATCCCGAGTACCCGCACCAGGCGGCCCGACCGCAGCTGCACACCCGACGCCTCGCGCCGGGGGTGTACGGTCTGTCCAACGCCTCGCTCGACACGCCGTGGCCCAAAACCGTGCAACTCCGGCAGGCCGTGCAGGACGCGTTGCTGCCGGCCGCCCGGCGCGACGATGCCAGAACCTGGCTCAAGCCGCTGAGCCGTGCGCTGGGCAGCGGGGAACCCGTGGCCGAGCAAGACATGCCCAGCACCGGCGCGCCGCGGGAGCTGGAACGCTCTCTGTCCAGTGCCTTCGTGCGCATGCCTGAGCGGGGCTATGGCACCCGCAGCAGCCTGGTGTTGAGGGCCACAGCCCCTGTGGATGGGCTTGCCGGGGGTGCGGCTTCCGAGGCTTCCTGGTCTGTGGACGTGCACGAGTGGACGCACACCCCAGCGGTTACCGACTGGTCGCTCGGCGCCGCTCGCAGCGAAACCCTGCGGTGGTGAGGCCCCCGCGCCTCAGGGGCTGAACGAGAGAATCTCTGCCTCTCAGTTGAGCTGGGGCCAGAGCGCCGGGGGAATCAGGCGCAGCGTGGCCTCGCGCTGCCCGGCGGGCGTGGCCGCCAGCGCCGTGTGGAAGTGCTCCATCGCGCGAGCCGTGTCGCCTTTGCCGAGCCAGGCGTTGCCCAGTTTGGCCTGGCCGTCCACCAGTTGTTCGGGCCAGCCCTTATTGCGCAGTTCGATCGCCCGTATGGCCAGGTCCCAGTCCTGGGCGCGCATGGCCAGCACAAAGGCTGTGTTGACCATGTCGTAGTCATATAAGCCTGCCATCACGTCCTGACGTGCGAGATCCAGAGCCCGCGGTTCCTGGCCGGTGCGGCTGAGCAAAATCACCTCCAGCGATCGCACCGACGGCGCCATGGGCTGCAGCAGCTTGGCCCGCTCCAGCATGGCGAAGGCCTTGTCCGGCTCGCCCATCTGCGCGTAGCCGCGCGCCACATTGCTCATGATGGCCGTGACATACGGGCGTGAACCCAGCACCGATTCCCAGATCCACACGGCGTTGGTCCAGTCGCCCCATTTCGCCAGCTCGTCGGCAACCATGGGCGTGATCTTGCGGTAATGGGGGTTGATGTCGATTCCCTCGCGGATCAGTCGCAGCATCTCTTCTCGCGGTTTGATCCATTTGGGGTTCTGGTAGTCACCCGAGGCGCTCACCGACAGCGCAATCTTGGTGGCACGCACGATCAGGGCCTCGCTGGCCGCCGCCTGCTGGGTGATGAAGCTGGCCAGCGCCAGGCAAGCCACCGTCGCCACCGTGGCGGCCTGCGAAAAGGCCGGTTTCCACCGCAGGCGCAGGGCGTTCGTCCAGCCACCCTGGGCCAGCCGCGCATCGGAGGCCGCCAGCACCGCCAGCGCAAGCGCAAACAGTGCACCCGTGCTGGCCATGCGCCAAGGGAAACCGGCGTTGCTCACGATCAGGAAAGCCATCAGCACCGCCAGTGTGCTGGCGCGCAGCAGCCCCTCGGTCTGCGCGTCCGGGCCTTTGAGTGTCCAGGTGCGCCAGGCGGCGCGGGCCAGGTAGGCCAGCAGCGCGAGCAGGAACACCCAGCCCGCCACCCCGTACTCGGCCAGCAGTTGCAGCACCTCGTTGTGCACGTAATAGTCGGTTTCCAGCTGGGAGCCCGCCTCCTGGTACAGCGGAATGTCCACTTCCCAGGCGCCCGCGCCCACGCCCGACAATGGCCGCTGGCCGATCATGCGGCCGGTGGCGCGCCACATGATCCAGCGAATGGAGAACGAGCGTTCGGTGTATTCCTCGGTCTGGGTCATGGAGCGGGCGCGGGCAAAGCCACGCTCCAGCGCGTTCAGGCCACGCCCTTCGACGCGGTTTTCTTCGATCAGCTTGGGGTTTCCGGTGCCGACCAGGCCCAGCCCGAGCACGGTCGCCACCAGCAGTCCACCGGCCAGGATGCGGCGCCCGGCGTCCCACTGGCCCAGCGACGTGCTGCCGCGGTAGCGCCACAGGATCACCGGCACCACGAATGACAGCGCCAGCAGCGCGAGCAGGGCCGAACGCGTGCCCGTCATGAACAGGGCCACCAGGTTGAAGCCGATGGAAAAGGCGAGCAGCGCAACGGTGGCGCTGTTGCGCGCACGCACCAGCAGGTAAACGGAAAACGGCAGCGTGCAGACCACGAACTCGGCGAAGAAGTTGCGGTTGACGAAAGTCGACGCCGGGTTCGGGCCCTGCGGGAAAAAGCTGAAATCCACCCAGAACTGCAAGGCCACCCACAGTGCGGCCACGCACGCGCCCATGTGGATGCCCCACGCCAGCAGCGGCACGCGCTCGCGGTCCAGCGTGTTCAGGCCCAGCCAGAGCAGCAGCGCAAAGATGAACCAGCGGATGGCTTCCACACCCGCCAGGTAGGTGTGGGACCAGGCCATGCTTCCCAGTGCGTAGGCCATCAGCAGCAGGGGCAGCCACACCAGGGCGTGCCAGCGCAGTGCGGCGGTGCGGTTGCGCTGGTTCCAGAAAAAGAACAGAGCGGCGCCGAGGGCCGCAAACGACACCACGATGGACTTGAGCGTGTCCTGCAGCATCAGCTCGTGCGGCACACCCAGCGCGG
The DNA here is from genome assembly GCA_030682835.1 of Hydrogenophaga sp. GTDB lineage: Bacteria > Pseudomonadota > Gammaproteobacteria > Burkholderiales > Burkholderiaceae_C > Hydrogenophaga. The sequence goes on from JAUXNG010000081.1 coordinate 85,781, forward strand.
GCGCCAGGAACATCATGAGGGCGAGGATGGCCACCGTCCAGTCACCGCTTTTCACCTCTTCCGGCAGCGAGGGCGCCATGGCCGGGGCAGCGGCAGGAGCCGCCATTGGGGTGGGGATCGCACGGGGCGCCGACCCGACGCCCGGCGCAAGGGGGACGGTGCGTTTTTTCTTGGCCATGGGATGTGTTGAATGGGGAGCCGGCGCGCGAACGCAGCCGCAGGGGCCTGACCGCTCGGGTCAGTACCAAAGCTCGCTATTGTCGCCGCAGCCGTGGCCTTCGCCGGGGGCGCGACCGCTACCCGGCCGGGGGAATCAGAGTTCCGTGAACATCTCCACGTGTTCGATGCCGGCCTCTTCAAACGGCTCGCCCCGCGGCTGAAAGCCCAGGCGCGTGTAAAAGCCCACGGCGCTGCGCTGGGCGTGCAGCACCACCTCGCGGTCGCCGCGCTCGCGGGCTGCGCGCATCAGCGCGTGCAGCACATCGCGCCCCAGGTGGCCGCCACGCAGCACGCGGTTGACCGCCATGCGCCCGATCTTGGCCACGCCTGCTTTGGCCGGCAGCAGGCGCCCGGTGGCCACCGCCTGGCCGAGCCGGTTGTAGGCCACCGCGTGCACGGCGTTGGCGTCGGCGTCGTCCCACTCCAGCTCCTTGGGTATGCGCTGCTCTTCCACGAACACGGCCGTGCGAAGGCCGCGTGCGTCTGGGCCGAGCGTGGCCCAGTCGCCCACGCGCAGCTCGGTCATGCCCTGCCCGGTCTCGAATCCGGTGAGGATCTCGCGCAAGCGGGGCGGCACCGGGCGCGAGGTCTGGGTGGCGGGGTCGGCGAACACGTAGACGATCTCGCCGCTAATCAGGTGCTCGTCGCCCCGGAAGATGGCGCCGGTGAAGGTCATGGACGATGTTCCGATGCGGCCGCACTTCATGGCCACCTCAATCTGGTCATCCACGCGGGCCGAGGCGTGAAACTCCACGGTTGCCTTCACCACGTACAGGTCGCCTTCCAGCTCGTGCATGGCCGCTTCATAAGGCAGCGCCAGCGCCCGCCAGTAGTCGGCTATTGCCGTGTCGAAGTACATGAGGTAGTGGGCGTTGAACACGATTTTCTGCATGTCCACCTCGGCCCAGCGCACGCGCAGGCGGTGGAAGAAGCGGAAGTCGGAACGTTTCAGGGTGCTCATGCGGTGATTCCAAATGCGTGTCGAAGGGCTCGCGCGGCATCCGCGTGGGCGGTGAGCGCCTGCGGAATGGCCCGGCCGAAATTGATGAAACCGTGCACGACGCCGGCGTAGATCTCCAGGTCCACCGCCACCCCGGCCATGCGCAGGCGGTCGGCGTAGAGCACGCCCTCGTCGGTCAGCGGGTCGCATTCTGCCAGCCCGACCCAGGCTGGCGCCACGCCGTCGAGTTCGCGCACCTGGCCGTGTTCGTCCACGCCGTCCAGCGGTGCAAAGCGCCAGTCGTCCCGGTCGGCCGCGCTGCGCAGGTAGTGGTTAAAGAAATAGGTGATGTGCGGCTCCTCCAGCAGGAAACCCTTGGCGAATGTGTGGTGCGAAGGCGTGTCCTGGTGGCCGGCGCAGCCGGGGTAGAACAGCATCTGCAGCGCCAGCGGCCAGCCCGCATCGCGCGCCGCAACGGCGGTGACCGCCGCCAGTGTGCCGCCCGCGCTGTCGCCCCCCACGGCGATGCGCGAACCGTCCAGCCGCAGCGTGGCGGATTGAGAGCGCAGCCAGGCCAGGCTGTCCCACGCGTCGTGTACGGCGGTGGGGAATTTCCAGTCCGGCGCCAGCCGGTAATCCACCGAAATCACGGCGCATCGCGCCAGGTGGGCCAGGTGGCGGCACAGGGGCTCGTGGCTGGCCACACTGCCCACGGTGAAGCCGCCGCCGTGGAAATACAGCAGAACCGACAGCGGGTCTTCGGTGGCCGGCGCGAAAAGCCTGGCGGGCAGCATGTGGCCATCCCGCGCCGGAATGCGCAGCTCCTGCACGCGGGCCAGCTTGTGGGCCGGGATGTCGAGCACCCCGGCACCGGCTTCATAGGTCAGCCTCGCCTGAGCCGGTGACAGCGCGTGCAGCGGCATGTGGCCGGCTCGGGCGATGCGGTCGAGCACGCCGCGCATCACGGGCGTGAGCAGGCTGCGGGGATTGGGGTGGTGGCTCATGGTCTGTCTTGTGGGCGACCGGTGCCGTCGGCGGCACGTTGGCGCAGCGGCGGGTCGGTCGTATAGTTTTTGCTCAGCGTTTTCGTTCAGCGCCCGCCACCATAACCCGAGACATCCATGGCCCAGATCCTTTACGTGACAAACATCCTGATCGACTTCGGCGCCCTGTCGCAGCTGAAGGCCGAATGTGAGCGCGCCGGCATCAGCCGCCCGCTGGTGGTGACCGACGCGGGCGTGAAAGCCGCGGGCCTGCTCGACAAGACACTGGGCGCCCTGCACGGCCTGGATGCCGCGGTCTATGACCAGACGCCATCGAACCCCACCGAAGCCGCTGTGCGCGCCGCGGTGGCGATTTACAAGGCGCAAGGCTGTGACGGGCTGGTGGCCCTGGGGGGCGGCAGCGCCATCGACTGCGCCAAGGGCGTGGCCATTGCGGCCGCGCACGAAGGCCCGCTCAAGACCTACGCCACCATTGAGGGCGGGTCACCGAAAATCACTACCGCCGTACCACCGCTCATTGCCGTTCCCACCACGGCCGGCACCGGCAGCGAAGTGGCGCGCGGCGCCATCCTCATCGTGGACGACGGGCGCAAGCTGGGCTTTCACAGCTGGCACCTGGTCCCCAAAACCGCTTTGCTCGACCCCGAACTGACGCTGGGCCTGCCCCCCATGTTGACCGCCGCCACCGGCATGGACGCCATTGCCCACTGCATGGAAACCTTCATGTCGGCAACCTTCAACCCGCCGGCAGACGGCATCGCGCTGGACGGCCTGGAGCGCGGATGGGCGCACATCGAGCGCGCAACGAAAGACGGCCAGGACCGCGAAGCCCGCCTGAACATGATGAGCGCCAGCATGCAGGGTGCCATGGCCTTCCAGAAAGGCCTGGGCTGCGTGCACAGCCTGAGCCACAGCTTGGGCGGGGTCGACCCGCGCCTGCACCACGGCACGCTGAACGCCCTCTTCCTGCCCGCCGTGATCCGCTTCAACGCAGCCGCCGAGTCCATGCAGAAAGACCGGCGCCTGCAGCGCATGGCCCACGCCATGGGCCTGGGCAGCGAAGGCGATGTGGCCGAAGCCGTGCGCGAGATGAGCGCACGGCTCGGCCTGCCCACCGGCCTGGCGGCGCTCGGCGTGACGCCCGCCCTGTTCGACCGTGTGATCGCCGGCGCCATGGCCGACCACTGCCACAAGACCAACCCGCGGCTGGCGACGGAAGACGACTACCGGGCGATGCTTGAAGCGGCCATGTGAGCGCGATGAGTCCGCCGGGCGACGCCCTTGAAGCCTCACCTGCGGATGGCATCACCGGCCAAGGACTGGCACATGGATTGCCACGTGTGTCTCCATTCAAGGAGACGCAGCATGACGGACAGGCACACGCAGCAGCAGGCACCCAACAGCAACATGGAAAAAGACCCGGCGGACTGGGTGACCGGGGACGAGCCCATGACCGGCGCACAGCGCTCGTACCTGAAAACACTCAGCGAGGAAGCGCACGTGCCGTTCAACGATGGTCTGACCAAGACCGAAGCATCGCGCCGCATCGATGAGTTGCAGGCCCAGACGGGACGGGGTCAGCCAAACAGCACGCCCGCCGAAAGCCGCGCGGAGGAGCCGGAAGGCCCGCTGGAATCACTCGGCCGGGCCATATCGGAAACGGTGCTGGGCTCTGATGCCTCAGTACCTGCCGGCGAAACCCGGCCTGAGACGCCGGGGCGTCGCGCCCCGAACTGACGTCGCCGGCCGTCAGGCCCGCGATGGACTCAAGGCCCCGGCAAAGGCAGCCGGGCCCCCACGTGCACCTCGCCGCGTGCCTCCGCGAGTTCCACCTGGCGCTGGCGCTCTGCCAGCCGGGCTTTCTCTTCGGGGGTGCGATGGTCGTGGCAATGCGGGCAGCTGACGCCTTTCACGTACAGAGATGAGGCCTTGTCGGCGTCGCCCAAGGGCCAGCGGCATGAGCGGCACAATTCGTAGGGACCGGGCTGCAGGCCATGGCCCACGCTCACGCGCTCATCGAACACGAAGCACTCGCCTTCCCAGGTGCTCTCTTCGGGCGCCACTTCTTCCAGGTACTTCAGGATGCCGCCTTCGAGGTGGTAAACCTCGTCAAACCCGCGCATTTTCATCAGCGCGGTCGATTTTTCGCAGCGGATGCCACCGGTGCAGAACATGGCCACTTTGGGCTTATTGCCGTCCTGCAGTGCGGGCTGGGCGTCCAGCCAGGCGGGCAGTTCGGTGAAGGTCTTGATGTCGGGGTTGATGGCGCCCTTGAAGGTACCAATGGCCACCTCGTAGTCGTTGCGGGTGTCGATCACGACCACGCTCGGGTCGGCCAGCAGAGCGTTCCAGTCCTGCGGCTTCACGTAATGGCCCACGGTCTTGTTGGGGTCAAGGCCCGGCACCTGCAGGGTGACGATTTCCTTCTTCAGCCGCACCTTCATGCGCAGAAACGGTGGCTTGTCGCTCCACGACTCCTTGTGCTGCAGCGTGACCAGGCGCGGGTCGGCCCGCAGGTGGGCGAGCACCGCCCGCACCCCGGTCTCGGGCCCGGCGATGGTGCCGTTAATGCCTTCGCGCGCCAGCAGCAGCGTGCCCTTGACGTGGTGGGTCTCGCAGCAAGCCAGCAGCGGCTCGCGCAGGGCCAGGTGGTCAGGCAGATCAACAAACTTGTAGAGCGCAGCGGTCAGGTAGGGGCCGGTGGCGGGCGTCGGAGTCTCGGGGTGCATGCCCGGATTATCCCCCGGCGGTGCGGGTCACAGCGGTTCGATGCGGGCCAGGTCGGGCCGCTCCAGCCATTCTCCGAACTCGTCGGCCAGCTGCTGCGCGGCGGCGGTGGCGGCGTTCCACGCCTTCATGCGGCCAGCCAGGTCGGCCCCGTAGCGGGTGAAGTCCTGTCGGTCGGGCAGCTTGCCGTTTGGCAGCCGGGCCACCCAGGCCGGGTCGGGCGCGAGCAGCAGCATGTGGTCCAGCGCCGGACTGGCGCCGTGCCGGCGCCGCCAGGCCTTGTCGAGCCAGCCGGGCACCACGGCCTGCTGGAAGTGTGGGTACAGCACGATGGGCGCCCCCGCGGGTGGCCGGTAGCGCAGGTGCAGGTGGTAGTCGGTGATGCCGCCGTCCCAGTAGGCGCCGGGCGGCGCACCGGCGATGTCGTGCACCGGGCGCAGCACGAACGGGATGGAGCAGCTGGCCTGCAGCGCGTCCATGAAGTTGTATTCGCCCAGCACCACCTGGCGCGAGCGGAAGTCGTCGGTGTCGAACGGCAGCGCCACCGCGTGTTCAGCGGCGTTTGCCTGTGGCGAAGAAAACACCACGCGTTCCAGCCACGCACCCAGGGCCTCGCGGTTCACCGCGTTGGCAAAGAAGGCGCTTGCATAGCCCACCGGGGTGCGCCAGCTGCCGTCGCGCCCCAGCACGTGGCGCCCGCGCGACGTGACCACGTGCAGGCGGTAGCGCGGGTGCTGCAGCACTTCGGTGAGGCGCCCGCCGTAGAAGCGGCGCAGGTTCTGCCCGAAGGTCTCGCTGACCTGGTCGGCCGTGGGCCGTTTCTGGCCGGGTGGCAGCTCGTAGTGCTGGGCTATGTAGTCGCGCTCCAGCCGCTCAAACCCGGCCACGGCCTGGTCCAGGCAGGCCGTGGCCATGCGCCACGCCCCGATGGACGCGCCCACCAGGTGCACCGGCTGCGCGCTGCGGGGCAGCCACTGGCCGAACAGAAAGCGGTCGAGCGGGCCGAGGATGAGGCCCTTGGGGCCGCCGGCAGCGGCGGGCACCACGCCCACGTCTTGCGGGCGCAGGCCGTGCTGCTCGATGTGGCGGCGGGCAGCCGGGCCGGCGTAAAGACGGAGTGCGGAAGGAAGTTCTGGGCGGGGTGCTGTCATCAGGCTGCGATTGTGTCGCAGCCCTGCTTCACATCGACTCGGACGCTTCCGCGCTGCGGGTGAGCGACGGAATTTCCTCGGCCACCACCGTGTCGGGGTCGATGCCGAGCACCAGACCCACCGGGTCGGGGTAGGTGTTGATCAGCAGTTCGCTGCGCATCGACTGCTCTTCGGCGCGCGCCCGCCAGGAGGCGATATGGATCACGCCGGCAATGGGCTCGTACACCTCGTTGTCGAATGGGGCCGCCTGGTGCTCGATGGCATTGATCATGCGCTTGGGGAAATGCCATTCGCGAGCGAGCGCGGCGCCCACCTCGGCGTAGCTGTAGCCGAACATGCCGCGCTCGGCCTTGGCGCGCTTCAGGTCGAGCATGGGCACGCTGCGGTCGAGGTCGAGCATGGCTTCCGGCATGCCCACATGCATCACCAGCTCGCCAATGCCATGGATCAGCCCCGAGGTGAACGCGGTGCTTTCGTCGATCTTGATGGGCAGCGCGATGTAGCGGGCCAGGTTGGCCGAGTTGAGGCTGTAGCGCCAGAACTGGTTGAGGTTGACCCCGCCCACGCGGTGAAAGCCCTCGCCCAGCGACGCTGCGATCACCAGGGCACGCACCTTGATGAGGCCCAGCACGTTGATGGCTTCGCGTGCGCAGGACACCGAGCGGGTGAGACCAAAGAAAGCCGAGTTCGCCGTTTTCAGCAGCTTGGCCGTGAGCACCGGGTCGTCTTCGATCAGCCGGGCCACCATGTTGATGTCGACCTCTTCCTGGTCGAAGGTATCAATCAGCTTGCGCACCACCTTGGGGGCAGAGGGCAATGCGTTGGGCTGTTTCAGTAGTTTGTCGATGTGCATGGTTCACCTGCTTGACGGGCGATCAGACGACGCGGATATACGCTTCATTTTTATCGTCCGGGCCGTCGCGGACTTGAGGGGGCTCGGGCCATCAATCGGTGAACGCCCCCAGCGCCTGGCTGAACGACCATTCGGCCGGGTCTTTGCCGAGCACGCTGTCCAGGTCAAGACCCAGGGTAAGGCCCACCATGTCGGGGAAGGTGGCGGTGAGGCCGCTGTTGTCGAGCTGGATCTCTTCAGCACGCGCGCGCCACGATGCCAGGTGCAGCACCCCGCCCAGGGGGTCATAAGCATCGCCCTCGAACGGTGCCACCTGGTTGGCCAGCGCAGACACCATCTCTCGGGGGAACTGCCATTTCTCCACCAGCCCGGCGCTGACCTGGGCATAGGTGAAGCCAAATGCCGCCTGCTCGGCCCCGGCGCGTTGCAGGTCGAATGGCGAGGTGCCCATGTCCAGCGGCGCCATTTCGTCGGGCATGGCGATGTGCATCACCAGTTCACCGATGCAGTGGATCAGGCCCGCCGTGAAGGCGTTGCCCTCGTTCTGGCGCAGCACGCCGGCCAGTGAACGCGAAATATCGGCCACGCGCAGGCTGTAGCGCCAGAACTGCTTGAGGTCGATGCCGGGGATGTTCTTAAAGCTGGCGCCCAGGGCGGCGGCCATCACCAGGGACCGCACATGGGTCAGGCCCAGCAGTGCCACGGCCTCGTCCACACTGCCGATCTTGCGGCTGACCCTGAAAAACGCCGAATTCGACAGGCGCAGCACACGCGTGGTGAGCGCCGGGTCGCGGGAGATCAGTTCGGCCACCCGCTTCGGGCTGGGCTCCTCCCGGTTCATTTCGACCAGCAGGTCGGACACGCTGCGCGGCATGGTGGGCAGCGCGCGGGGGTAATTCAAGAGGGCTTCGAGTTGCATGTGCTGAAGACCATTGTTTTATTGTGTAACAGACCCCTCTTTATCGACGCTCCGGTGCACGACTTGAACCGCAGCCGTCGCGCCCAGCCCCCTGGCGGCACCGTTCGTCGCCGACACTCGCGAAGCCCTTCAGCCCTTTCCGATGCCCTGCAGCTTGGCGAAGGCCGACGCCATGGCCGAGGCCGGCGCGGGCCGGGCTGGTCCCCTTGCGGCGCCCCGTCCGCCGTGCGGCGCGTTGCGCACCGGCTCGAACCGGTTGTCGCGCGGGGCGCCGGCCTCGCGGCGGGCCGGGGCGGCGTCGAGGCGCATCGACAGGCCGATGCGTTTGCGCGCCACGTCCACCTCCATCACCTTCACTTTCACGATGTCGCCGGTCTTGACGATCTCGCGGGCGTCGTTCACGAACTTGTTGGCGAGCTGGCTCACGTGCACCAGCCCGTCCTGGTGCACGCCCAGGTCGATGAAGGCTCCGAACTGGGCGACGTTGGATACCGTGCCTTCCAGAATCATGCCCTCGCGCAGGTCGGCAATGTCTTCCACGCCATCGTTGAAACGCGCCACCTGGAAGTCCGGGCGCGGGTCGCGGCCGGGCTTTTCCAGTTCGGTCAGGATGTCCTTCACGGTAATCACGCCGAACTTCTCGTTGGCGAACAGCTCGGGCCGCAGCGTCTTGAGCATGTCGGCACGGCCCATGAGCGCGGCCACCGGCTGGCCGGTCTGCGCCATGATCTTTTCGACGACGGGGTAGGTTTCGGGGTGCACGCCGGTCATGTCCAGCGGGTTCTCGCCACCGCGGATGCGCAAAAAGCCCGCGCTCTGCTCGAAGGTCTTGGCGCCCAGGCCCGCCACTTCCAGCAGCTGCTGGCGGCTTTTGAAGGCGCCATGGGTTTCGCGCCAGCGCACCACCGCTTTGGCCACGCTGGTCGAAAGGCCCGACACCTTGGAGAGCAGCGGCACGCTGGCAGTGTTCAGGTCTACACCCACGCCGTTCACGCAGTCTTCCACCACCGCGTCCAGCGTGCGGGCCAGTTCGCTCTGGTTCACGTCGTGCTGGTACTGGCCCACGCCAATGCTCTTGGGGTCGATCTTCACCAGCTCGGCCAGCGGGTCCTGCACGCGCCGGGCGATGCTGGCCGCGCCGCGCAGGCTCACATCCACGTCGGGCATTTCCTGGCTGGCGAATTCGCTCGCGGAATAGACGGACGCGCCCGCCTCGCTCACCACCACCTTCTGCACCCCGCCCTGCCCCGCTTTTTCCAGCAGCTTGATCAGGTCGCCGGCCAGCTTGTCGGTCTCCCGGCTGGCGGTGCCGTTGCCAATGGCGATCAGATTCACGCCGTGCTTGCGGGCCAGCAGGCCAAGGGTGTGCAGCGAGCCGTCCCAGTCGCGCCGCGGCTCGTGCGGAAACACCGTGGCCGTGTCCACCAGCTTGCCGGTGGCGTCTACCACCGCCACCTTCACGCCGGTGCGAATGCCTGGGTCAAGCCCCATGACCACGCGCGGGCCGGCCGGCGCGGCCAGCAGCAGGTCGCGCAGGTTGTCGGCAAACACCTTGATGGCCACCGCCTCGGCGCTCTCGCGCAGGCGGGCAAACAGGTCGCGCTCGCTGGACAGGCTGAGCTTCACGCGCCACGTCCAGGCCACGCACTTGCGCAGCAGATCGTCGGCCTTGCGCCCTTGGTGGCTCCAGCCCAGGTGCAGCGCAATGCGACACTCCGCCAGTGACACCGTGGGCGCCGGGCGCCCGCTGGGCAGCAGCACCGCCTCGGGTTCGGGCAGCACCAGCTTGGCGTCCAGAATCTCCAGCGTGCGGCCCCGAAACACTGCCAGCGCCCGGTGCGAAGGCACGCGGCTGATGGGTTCGTCGTAATCAAAATAGTCGCGGAACTTGGCCACGTCGGGGTGGTTTTCGTCCTTGCCGGCCACCAGCGTGCTTTTCAGCAGGCCTTCGTTCCACAGCCATTCGCGCAGGCCCTGCAGCAGCGCAGCGTCTTCGGCCCAGCGCTCGCTCAAGATATCTCGCACGCCGTCCAGCACTGCCTGCGGGGTGGAAAAGTCCGCGCCCGGCTTGCCATCGTCCAGCACCTCGGGCGCTTTGGTGAAGGCGGACGCTTCGGCCAGCGGGTCCAGCGACGGGTCGGCAAACAGCTTGTCGGCCAGCGGCTTAATGCCGAACTCACGGGCGATCTGGCCCTTGGTGCGGCGCTTGAGCTTGAACGGCAGGTACAGGTCTTCCAGCTCCTGCTTGGTGGGCGCCTGAGCAATAGCCAGACGCAGCGCGTCGGTTAGCTTGCCCTGCTCGTCAATCGCCTTCAGCACCGCGCCACGGCGGTCTTCCAGTTCACGCAGGTAGCTCAGCCGCGCCTCCAGCTCGCGCAACTGGATGTCGTCCAGCCCGCCCGTCACTTCCTTGCGGTAGCGGGCGATGAAGGGCACCGTGGCGCCCCCGTCCAGCAGTTCCACAGCCGCCAGCACCTGCCGCTGCTCCACCCGGATCTCTTGCGCAATCTGCGCGATGATTTTTTGCATGTCCCTAGAGGCTCCCAGCGGCCCGGTTTCAGTCGAAGCGGGCGAGTTTGCCACAGGGGTGCAGGGCTCTCTGCTGGACAAGCACGTTTGCCGATCCCCCGGCAAGGGGTTACGCCATCGGACCAGCAATGGTGATGAACTTCGCCGGGGATTTACCGTGAAAGCTCCAGCTTGCTTTTAACCGGCACCTGCTGGTGCTGGCGCAGGGTCCCTATGGTGTCAACCGCCGCGCAGGGCCTGGCGCAGGCCCACGCCGATCTCGGGCCGCTCGGCAAACGGGTCGGCGGGGTTGGTGCCGGCCACGATGGCGTCGAAGCGCTGGCGCGCGTTGCCCAGCGCCTTGGGGTGGCTGTAGATGTAGAACTGGTCTTGCTGCATGGCGTGGAACACCATGTCGGCCACCTGGGCGGCGGTGACCTTGCCGGAGCTCACGGCCTTGTCGCTCATGGCCTGGCCGATCAGCTGGCTTTGCGTGGGCGCCTCGTCGGCCAGTCCGGCGGGCTTGTTGCGGTGGCTCTGGCTGATGCCAGTGGGCACGAAATAGGGGCAGAGCACGCTGGCACTCACTTGGTCGCTGACCAGTTTCAGGTCCTGGTAGAGCGTTTCGGTGAGGCTCACCACGGCGTGCTTGCTCACGTTGTAGATGCCCATGTTGGGCGGCGTGAGCAGGCCGGCCATGCTGGCGGTGTTGACGATGTGGCCCTGGAACGCCGGGTCGGCCTTGGCGGCGGCCAGCATCATGGGGGTGAACAGGCGCACGCCGTGGATGACGCCCCACAGGTTCACGCCCAGCACCCATTCCCAGTCTTTCACCGAGTTTTCCCAGATGAGGCCGCCCGAGCCCACGCCGGCGTTGTTGAACACGAAGTGCGGCGCGCCAAAGCGCTGCTGCACCTCGGCGGCCAGCGCGTCCATCTGCTCGGCGCTGGACACGTCCACCCGGCGAGCCAGCACCTGTGCGCCGGCGGCTTGCATTTCGGCCTGGGCTTTGTCCAGCGCGTCCTGCTGCACATCGACCAGCACCAGGTTCATGCCCAGGCGCGCGCCAATGCGGGCGCATTCAAGGCCGAAGCCGGAGCCGGCGCCGGTGAGCACGGCGGTTTTGCCTTTGAAGTCTGAAATCATGGTGTTGTCTCCTGATGGTGTTGTTTAAGGTGTCAGGGCGTCAGGCCCGGCGGATCATTTCGATGTGGTCAATGCCGTCTTCCACATACAGCGCGCCGTCGGGCACAAAGCCGTGTTCGCGGTAGAAGCCCTGCAGGTGGGCCTGCGCGCCAATGCGGATGGGCTGCGTGCCCCACAGATGCTGCAGCTGGCGCACCGATTCGTGCATGAGCGCATGTCCCAGGCCACTGCCGCGGGTGGACGCGGTCGTGACCACGCGGCCGATGCTGGCCTCGGTGTACTTCAGGCCGGCGGGTGCCAGCCGGGTGTAAGCCAGCAGGCGCGGGCCATCGGCGCCTGGGGTTTCGCCCAGCAGGTGCAGGCAGGCCTGGTCGGCGTCGTCCAGGTCTTGGAACGCGCAGGCTTGCTCCACCACAAACACCTCGGCGCGCAGGCGCAGCAGGGCGTAAAGCGTGTGGGGCAGCAAGGCGCCGAATGGCAGGCAGCGCCACTGGATGTCGGGCAGCGGCGTCCGGGCCGGTGCGGAGATAGCGGGACTCAAGCGCGCACTTCCCTCAGCACAAATCCGATGCGCGGGAAGTGCACATGCAGGCGGCCGGCACGCTCGTCGGTGCGCTCCAGCGTGTAGTGCGTGCGACTGGCGGCGCGAAGGATGCCTTCGGTGGGTTCCTGGCCGAAGGACTCGGCCGCGACGGTGACGCGGCTGCCCAGCGGTATGCCGTGCTCGTCCTGGAAGGCTTCTTCCGGCAGGGGCGCCGGCTCGGCGGCAGCGGCGTGGCCAATGGCGTCGGCCGAGCTGAGCTTGTCCATCTGGCCGTGGCCGATGGCGGCCAGGCGGTCCATCCAGGCCAGCACATCGGGGGTGGCGTCGAGCACGCCGGCCATGGCCGGGTTCACCACGCGGCTGAACCACAGCGGGTGGTAGGCGGCAAAGTCGGCCACACAGGGCGCGGCGCCCAGCAGAAACGGCTGCTCGTGCAGCATGTTGGCGATGCGGCGCAGGTAGCTTCGGTAGGCGGCGGTGGCGTCACCCGGCCGCAGGCTGGCCATGCCAGAGCGCATGGCGCCCCGATCCGCGGCAAACGCCTGCGCGGCCTCGGGCGGCTGGCCGGCGAACAGCGCGGCCGCGCCTTTCGGGCTGAGGTTGTGGCCCATGGCGGCCCAGAACAGCGTGCTGTCGGCCCACTGCGCCAGTACTCGGGCGATCCCTTTCTGGTGCTCGGGGTAGAGCGTGGGCGTGGGCTGGCGGTGTTCGAGCACGTCGCAGATGAGCGCGGTGTCGCAATAGATGTCGGCCCCCACCTGCAGAAAGGGCGTGCGGCGGTAGCCGCCGGTGATCGCCAGCACGTCGGGCTTGGGCATGATGCGCGGAATGACCACGCTCTTCCAGGCCAGGCCCTTGTGGCCCATGATCAGGCGGACCTTTTCCGAGAAGGGTGAGCTGGGGTAGTGGTGCAGGATGAGGTCGGTCATGGTCGGCTTTCACCGTTCGCCCTGAGATGGTCGAAGGGCTGGGGAGGAGATGGCGAGGGCTTCGACAGACTCAGCCCGAACGGTGGTGGTTGGCTGGATCCGAAGGTACCCATTCGACAGGCCTGCGCCGGCACATCCGTTCGCCCTGAGCCTGTCGAAGGGCTCGCGAGGTGCATATGCAAGGCCTTTTAGAGGCTCAGTCCGAACGGGTGTTCCGGTGGTCATACGGGCATGGCCCGCTGGATGATGGCGTCGAAATCGACGCCTGCGCCCAGCGAACCGAAGCTCAGGCCCCAGTCGCCGCCCAGACGCGAATCGCAGAAGGCACCGAACACGGCGGCGGGCGCGGTCTGGGCCAGCAGCGCGGCCTGCACGGCCAGCGCCACGTCCTGCGCCAGGCGGCGGGCTTCCATTTCGGTGGCCATTTCTTCCACGCGGATGGGCAGGCGGCTGGCCAGGTGGTCCAGCGCGGGGTGCATGCCTTTGGCCGGGGCAAGTTCGTGCGCCAGCGCGGCGGCGGCGTCAGCCTTGCGCAAAGCTCTGAGCAAATCCAGCGCCATGATGTTGCCGGCGCCTTCCCAGATGCTGTTCACCGGCATTTCGCGGTAAATGCGGGCCATGATGCCTTCACCTCCCTCTTCCACATAGCCGTTGCCGCCCAGGCATTCCATGGCTTCCTGCGAAAAATAGCTGCCGCGCTTGCAGATCCAGAACTTGGCCACGGGCGTCAGCAGCCGCTGCATGGCCTGCTCGTGCGCGTCGCCGGTCTTGTCGAAGCTGCGCGCCAGGCGCAGCGCCAGCGCGGTGGCAGCCTCGGATTCGAGCGCCAGGTCGGCCAGCACGTTTTTCATCAGCGGCTGCTCGATCAGCGTCTTGCCAAACGCTTTGCGCTGCGCCGTGTGGTTCAGCGCGATGCTGAGCGACTGGCGCATGAGGGCGCTGGTGCCCAGCGCGCAGTCGAGCCGCGTCAGGGTGCCCATGGACAGAATCTGGGGCACGCCCCTGCCCTCCTCGCCCACCAGCCAGGCAGTGGCGCCGGTGAACTCCACCTCGGAACTGGCGTTGGCCTTGTTGCCCAGCTTGTCTTTCAGGCGCTGGATGTGCAGTTGATTGAACGTGCCGTCGGGCAGCACGCGGGGCAGGAACAGACAGCTCAGGCCCGCCGGCGTCTGCGCCAAGATCAGGAAGGCGTCGCACATGGGCGCCGAGAAAAACCACTTGTGGCCGGTGACGGTGAAGCGCTGGCCCCAGTCGTCGCTGCCCGCGGGCAGGGCCTGCGTGGTGTTGGCCCGCACATCCGAGCCGCCTTGCTTTTCCGTCATGCCCATGCCCATGGTGAGGCCGGCCTTTTCGCTGAATGGCTTCAGCGCGGGGTCGTAGGCGCGGCTGGTGAGACCGGGCGACCAGTCGCGGTAGATGGCGGCGTTGTCGCGCAACGCCGGTGTGACCGCGTAGGTCATGGAAATGGGGCACAGGATGGACGGCTCCAGCTCAGTGAAGAGCATGAAGCTGGCGCCTCGCTTTACATGGGCATGGCCGCTGGCCTGCTCCTCTGGCGCGAAGGGCGTGCCGTGCAGGCCGGCGGCGGTGGCGGCCGACATGAGCGCGTGGTAGCTGGGGTGGAATTCCACCTGATCGATGCGGTGGCCGAAGCGGCTGTGGCTCTTGAGTTGCGGCGTGAACACATTGGCCAGCCGGGCGTGCTGCTGCATCTCGGCACTGCCCACCAGCGAGCCGAGCGCGCTGAAACCGGCCGTGTCCAGGCCCGGCGCGTTGAAGTTCAGCGCGCTCTGCAAGGCCCGGTTGCCGTCGAACAGGTTCACATCCACCAGCGGTGCCGCCTGGTTGAAAACTTCGTGGGTAGCGTTCATGCGGACTCCTCAAACAGAAGCGGTGGCTTCAACCCAGGCCGCCGCGGAACCGGCTCCGCCGGGCCGCCAGCGGCGCCCCCTTGAGGGGGTCGCGCGCCGCGCGGCGGGGGTGGCTCAAATCCTCACCAGCTGCTTGCCGAAGTTCTTGCCTTTGAGCAGTCCCATGAAGGCCTCAGGGGCAGCGGCCAGGCCTTCTGCCACGGTCTCGCGTGGGCGCAGCTTGCCCTCGGCCACCAGCGCGCCCAGCTCGGCCAGTGCCTCGGGCCAGATTTCCATGTGCTCGCTGACGATGAAGCCCTCGATCTTCAGGCGGTTCACCAGGATCAGTGCCGGGTTGGTCAGCGGCAGCGGCGCGCCATCGTAGCCGGCGATCATGCCGCAGACGGCAATGCGGCCAAACGCGTTCATGCGCAGCAGCACGGCGTCGAGCACCATGCCGCCCACGTTTTCGAAATAGCCGTCGATGCCGTCCGGGCAATCCTGCTTGAGCGCCTTGGCCAGGCTGTACATGTCTTTGTGCAGCTTGTAGTCGATACAGGCGTCAAAGCCGAGTTCGTTCACCGCATACGCGCACTTCTCGGGGCCGCCGGCAATGCCGACCACGCGACAACCGCGCGCCTTGGCCAGCGCCGCAAAGGCACTGCCCACGGCACCGGTGGCCGCACTCACCACCACGGTGTCGCCCGCCTTCGGGGCAATGATCTTGACCAGGCCGTACCAGGCGGTCACGCCCGGCATACCGACCGCGCCCAGGTAGTACGACAGCGGCACGTGCGTGGTGTCGACCTTGCGCAGCGCGCCGGGTTGCGTGGCGTCGACCACGCTGTATTCCTGCCAGCCGCCCATGCCGACCACCTGGTCGCCGGCCTTGAGTTTGGGGTGCTTCGAGTCGACCACCTCGCCCACGGTACCGCCGATCATCACCTCGCCCAGCGGCTGGGACGCGGCGTAGCTCTTGCTGTCGTTCATGCGGCCGCGCATGTACGGGTCCAGGCTGAGAAAGTGGTGCTTCACAAGCACCTGGCCGTCGGTCAGAGCGGGGGTGTCGGTGGTGACGAGCTTGAAGTTGTCGACAGTGGCCTCACCCTGCGGGCGGTTGTCGAGAACGATCTGGTGGTTGGTGGGCATGGGGTGTCTCCTTGGATGTGTGGGTTCGGGTCAGTCGGTCTTGAGCGTGTTCAGCGCCTGCGTGGACTTGCCCACGGGCAGGCGCGGCACGAACTTGAAGGTGCCGGTGGCGTGGGCGCAAAGCTTGTCGTCGGCATCGAAGATGCTGCCCTCGGTGAAGGCCATGGTGGCGGTGCGGTGCAGCAGCCGGCCCCTGGCGGTGAGGGCACCCTTGGCCGCGCGCATGAAGCTGGTCTTCATCTCGATGGTGACGCAGCCCATGGCCGGCTCCACCGAGCGCGCGGCGTGGGCCATCACCACGTCCAGCAGCGTCATGCTGGCGCCGCCGTGCACCACGTTGAACGAGTTTTCGTGCTCGGGCTTCGGGTCAAAGGTGATCGTGGCCTCCCCGCCTTCGAACCTTTCCAATTCAAAGCCGAGCAGTTCGACGAAAGGGATGTGGACCTGGAATTTCATGCGGTGTTTGAAATCCCGTTCGCCCTGAGCTTGTCGAAGGGTTCACGAGGCGTTTGTGAGAGGGCTTCGACAGGCTCAGCCCGAACGGGGTGAAGGGTGCTCGATCCAGCGTACGCAGTCAGCCACCCGTGATCACGCTGACCCCGCCGTCCACCGCCAGCCACTGGCCGGTGATGTGCTTGCCTGCATCCGACGCAAACAGCACGGTCAGGCCCTTCAGGTCTTCATCGTCGCCCAGGCGGCGCAGCGGTGCGTGGGCAGCCAGCTTCTCTTCGCCCATGGCCTTGAGCGTGCCCACGGTCATCTTGCTGGGGAAGAAACCCGGGCAGATGGCGTTGACGCGGATGCCCTGCTCGCCCCACTCTGCCGCCAGCGCACGGGTGAAGTTGATCACCGCGCCCTTGGACGTGTTGTAAGCGATGGTTTTCATGCCGCTGGGGTTGCCGCCCAGGCCGGCGATGGACGCGGTGTTGATGATGCTGCCGCTGCGGCGCGGGATCATGCTGCGCTTGGCGATGATCTGGCTCAGGATGAAGTAGCTGCGCACGTTGAGGTTCATCACCTTGTCCCAGGCCTCGACCGGGTGGTCTTCGGCGGGAGCGCCCCATGCGGCACCGGCGTTGTTCACCAGGATGTCGATGTCACCCAGGCGCTGCAGGCTTTCATCGGCCAGGCGGCGTATGTCGTCTTCGCGCGAACAGTCGGCCGCCACCCAGCGAGCGTCAATGCCGGCGGCCTGCAGTTCGGCCGTGGCGGCCTCCAGGTCGTCCGCCTTGCGCGAGCTCACCAGCACGCGGGCGCCTGCCTCGCCCAGCGCATGGGCCATCTGCAGGCCCAGGCCGCGCGAGCCGCCGGTGATGAGGGCGGTCTTGCCCTTGAGGTCAAACAGTTGGGGAATGGTGCGGGTCATGGGCTTGTCTCTCTCTCGTTGGGTCAAAGATTGGAGGCCCATTCTGGGCCGTCTGCGCGGTTGCGTTTGTCACCCTGGCGTACGCGTGACGCCGCGAGGTCGCGCGGGTGACGCTCAGGTCTCGTAGTCCATGCACTGCCGGGCTTCCACCACGGCTTTCATGAAGGGCTTGATCGCCACGTGCTGCGGGTGGTTCTGGTAGGCCAGCAAGGCGGCCCGGTCGGTGAATGTGCTGTCCAGCACCAGATCGTAGGTGCATTCCAGCCCTGCCTGCGCCGTGCCCACCTCAAAATGCACGATGCCGGGGTCCAGCCGGGCGCAGGCCATCAGCAGGGCCTTCGCCCTGGCAACGTTGTCTTCGCGACCCGCGCCCTCGGCCTGCTCCTTCAGCTTCCACATGACGATGTGGCGCAGCATCAGAACGCCTCCTCGGGCAGGGCGGCGCAGGTCTGGTCGCGGCTGCTCACCACCGCCAGCCAGGCGCCGATCTTGGGCAGCTCGTAATGGAAGAAGTAGCGCATGGCGGCCAGACGGCCGGTGCGGGCGGGACTGTCGCTGGCGGCCTGCGCGGTGAGCGCCACATCGAGCCAGATCCAGGCCAGCACGGTATGGCCGAATGCCTGCAGGTAGGGCACGGCATTGGCCAGTGCGTCGGTGGGCTCACCGGTGGCCCAGGCTGCCTTGGTGGCCGCACCCACCTGCGCCAGCGCCTGCCCCAGCCCGTTGGCGTGCACGGCGAGTTCGGGCACCTGGATGGCGCGCTCGATGGTGGCGTTGATGCGCCCGGCCAGCAGGCTCAACCCCTTGCCGTTCTCCATCAGCACCTTGCGGCCCAGCAGGTCCATGGCCTGGATGCCGTGCGTGCCTTCGTGGATCATGTTCAGGCGGTTGTCGCGCCAGTACTGCTCGACCGGGAAGTCGCGGGTGTAGCCGTAGCCACCGTGGATCTGGATCGCGAGGCTGTTGGCCTCCAGGCACCACTCGCTGGGCCAGCTCTTGGCAATGGGCGTGAGCACTTCCAGCAGCAGGCGGGCGTCGTCGGCCACGGCAGCTTCGGCGGTGTGGTGCTCGTCCACCAGGCGGGCGCAGTACAGCTCCAGCGCCAGCGCGCCTTCGGCATAGGCTTTTTGCGCCAGCAGCATGCGTTTCACGTCGGCGTGTTCGATGATGCGCACCGGCGGCTGGGCCGGGTCTTTGCCGGCGGGGCCCATGGGTCGGCCCTGCGGCCGGTTCTTCGCGTAGTCGAGGCTGGCGAGGTAGCCCGCCATGCCCAGCATGGTGGCCGCCATGCCCACGCCGATGCGGGCCTCGTTCATCATGTGGAACATACAGTGCAGGCCCTTGCCGGCCTCGCCCACCAGGTAGCCCACGGCACCAGCTTCACCGCGCACAGGGTACTTGCCTTCGCCAAAGTTCAGCAGCGTGTTGGTGGTGCCGCGCCAGCCGCACTTGTGGTTCAGGCCGGCCAGGGCCACGTCGTTGCGCTCGCCGGTCAGGGCGCCGTCGGTGCCCACCAGTTTCTTGGGCACGATGAACAGCGAGATGCCGCGGGTGCCCGGGACGAGCCTGCCGTTCTCATCGGGAATCTTGGCCAGCACCAGGTGGATGATGTTCTCGGTGAGTTCGTGCTCGCCGGCCGAGATCCACATCTTGTTGCCCTTGAGCCGGTAGCGGGGGCCCAGCGGGTCGGTGGCGGAGTCGGCGCCGTCGGGCACCGCGCGCGTCATCACGTCGCTCAGGCTGGAGCCAGCCTGCGGCTCGCTCAGGCACATGGTCCCGGAAAATCGGCCCGAAAATTCGTTCAGCGCGAACACCTGTTTCTGGGCGTCCGTGCCGTGCTTCATCAGCAGGTTGGCGTTGCCGGTGGTGAGCATGCCGCTGCCGATGCTGACCGAGGCCATGGCAAAGAAGGCATTGGCCGCGGCCTCCACCGTGTAGGGCAGCTGCATGCCGCCCACGTCGTAATCTTGCGCGGCGCTGAGCATGCCGCTCTCGGCATAGGCTTTCTGAGCGTCGTGGGTGGCCTGCGGGAGGATCACTTTTTCGCCGTCGAAGTGCGGCTCCTGCGTGTCCACCAGGCGGTTGAACGGTGCGTATTTCTCGCGGGCGATGCGCTCGCAGGTGTCGAGCACGGCGGCGAAGGTCTCGGCGCTGTGGTCAGCGAAACGTTCACGCTGGTTCAGGCGTTCAACGGCCAGCCAGTCGTGGAGCAGGAAGTCGATGGTGGGGCGAAGACTCATGGCGACGGTGCGGGTTGGAGGTGGAACGCGTGAGTGTGCCGAGCGCTGCCGGCTCGGCCTAGAGGGCGGGACGCCGGGGGCGCCGCTATTCGTCCCGCAGGGGACAAACCGCCCCTGGCGGGCCAGTGCCCCCTGCCCTGGTTGCGCTTATTGCAGCTCGATCTTGGCGTCCTTGATCGCCTTGGCCCACTTCGCGGTTTCAGCCGTGCTGCGGCGGGCCAGATCGGCCGGCGTGCCGGGCTCCACCGCGAAGCCGATAGGGGCGAAGCGTTCCTGGATCTCTTTGCTGCTGGCGGCGTCGTTCACCGCCTTGTTGAGCCGGGCCACGATCTCGGGCGGGGTGCCGGCGGGCGCGAACACGGCGAAATAGGCGATCAGTTCGTAGTCTTTAAGGCCCAGCGCTTCGTTGACGGTGGGCACGTCGGGCACCGCGGGTGAACGCTTGGTGGAAGTGACGGCCAGCGCGCGCACCTTGTTGGCCTTCACCTGCGGCAGCATCACGGCGAAATCGGCACTGAACATGTGCACCACGCCGCCGAGCAGGTCGGTCATGGCAGCGGGGCCGCTCTTGTAGGGCACGTTGGTGAGCTGGATGCCGGCCATGCCCGCCATCATTTCGGTGGACACCAGCTGCGAGGTGCTGGCACTGGCGAAGTTGATGCTGCCGGGTTTGGCCTTGGCCATGTCCACCAGTTCGCGCAGCGTCTTGGCCGGCACGTCGTTGTTGACCGCCATGATCAGCGGCACCGAGCCCATGTAGGCCACGGGGGCAAAGGCTTTGTCCTGGTCGTAGGGCAGCTGCTTCATCAGGCTCTTGAGCGCCGCGTTGGTGCTGTTGGTACCGATCAGGATGGTGTAGCCGTCGGGCGCTGCCTTGGCCACCGCATCAGCACCCAGCATGCCGTTCACGCCGGGTTTGTTGTCAATCACGATGGGCTGGCCCAGGGCTTCCTGCATCTTCTGTGCAAAGGCCCGGCCGATGGTGTCGGTGGCACTGCCCGCCGCGAAGGGCACCACGGCCTTGATGGGTTTGTCGGGCCAGGCCTGTGCCAGCGCGGCGGATGAACACGCCAGCGCGGCGGCGGCGGTGGCAAGCAGTCGGAACACAGAACGCATCAGAGTCTCCTTCGGGTGGTTGTAAAAAGGCGGGGTCAGTGTAGGGCTCAGAGCGGCAGATCCAGCACCGCCGCACCCAGGGTTTTACCGTGGGCGTCGAGGGCCAGCGAGCGCGTGACGCCGCCGCCCAGGGCGTCGAACATCACGAAATGCACCGCGGCGAGATCGGGCAAGGCGTAGCGCTGCACCGGGCCTTGCACGACGCCGGCAAAGTGGGCCTGCACCCGCTCGACGCTGAGCAGGTGCTCCATCTCGGGGTAGTCGGCCGGATCCAGCGCGATCACGCTGAGCGTGGCGCGGTTGCCCTTGTCGCCCGAGCGGGCGAGTGCGATGTCGCGCAGCGTGCGGTGGTTGGATGTTTTTTTTGCCGGTGTTGTCATGTCAAGCTTCCGCGCTCAGTTCGAGGATGTCGCAGCGGGCACGAACCGCCGAGCGCGGCACCAGGGCCGAGGCCGCGGCGATCACCTCGCGCACCGACTGCGTCACGCCGCCGCCGCCCGCCGGGCCGTTGAGGTAGAGCGCCTCCACCTCCTGGCCCACGGCTTCGGCCTGCGCGCGGTTGGCGCAGCGCACCGCCAGGTGCACGCGCACCTCATAGGGTTCGCGATCCGCGCCCAGCAACGGGCCGTGCATCGCGTTCACGCCGATCAGCTCGGCGCGGTGTTCCAGACCGGTGAGGCCATGGGACAACGTGGCGTCACCCAGCCGGTGGCGCAGGATGGACAGCGCCAGTTCGCCACGCGCCCGGGCACCCGGGCCTGCGTATGAAATCTGCCCCTCGCCAATGAAGCCATCGCGGTAACCCAGCGTGACCTTCAGCTGCTCGGGCCGGGCGTGGCCGCTGGCGCCTTGGGCCTGCACCCGGTCGGATTCAAGCTGCGTGAAATGGACACCTGAAAAGTCCCCCACCACATCGGCCTGCAGGTAATGCGCGGGGTCTTCCACTTCGTAGAGCAGCTGCGCGGTGCAACTGAGCCGGTCCACGCGCCCGCCGGTGCCCGGCAGCTTGGTGATGACGGCACTGCCGTCGGCCGACACCTCGGCCAGCGGGAAACCCACGCGGTGCAGGTCGGGCACGTCCACATGGCCCGGGTCGGCCAAGTAGCCGCCGCTGACCTGGGCCGCGCATTCGAGCAGGTGCCCGACCAGCAGACCCTGGCCCAGGTGGTGCCAGTCGTCCGCGGTCCAGCCAAAGTGCGCCATGAGCGGCGCCACAAAGAGCGACGGGTCGGCCACGCGGCCGGTGACGATCACGTTCACGTCAGCCTGCAGCGCGGGCAACAAGGCGTCGGCGCCGAGGTAGGCGTTGGCCGAGATCAGGCGGCCGTCCAGCGAACGCACGCTGTCGGGCGAGTCCATCAGCGCCACGTCGTTCGCCAGCATCCAGGGCAGCACGTCGTCGCCCGTCACCACCGCCACGCGCAGGCGCGGCAGGCCCAGTTCGCGCGCCACGTCCAGCACGGCCTGCCCGGCCGCCATCGGGTTCGCAGCGCCCATGTTGGTGATGAGGGTCACGCCGTTGCGCACACAGGCCGGCAGCACGGCGCGCATGCGCGCCTGGAGCATCGGGTCGTACCCGGCCTGCGGATCGTGGGCACGGCGCAGCTGGGCCAGGGCGATGGTGCGCTCGGCCAGGCACTCGAACACCAGGGCATCGAGCTCGCCGCGCTCGGCCAGGTCCAGCGCGGGGTCGATGCGGTCACCGGCGTAGCCGGCGCCGGAGCCGATGCGGTAGGGAGTCATCGTGGCAGTATGGTGCGACAGGCGAGCGGTGGACATGGGGTGAACCCCGGCACCGGCGCCCGTTCAGGTTGGCGACGCCGGCAACGCGGCGATGGTGCCCTGAGCCACCGCGCAGAGCTTCTCTTCCCCGTCTTTCACCACAAACACATCGCAGCGGCAGACCGCCTGCGACTTGCCGGTGTGCACGGCTTCGGCGCGTGCGATCAGGCGCTCGCCGATGGCCGGGCGCAGGTAGTTGATCTTGAACTCGGAGGTGACCACCGGCACGCGCAGCGCCGTGCCGCCCGCGTAGGTGAGCGCGCTGTCGGCGGCGTAGCTGAGCACGCCACCGTGCACAAAGCCGTGCTGCTGCTTGACCGCTTCCGTGATCGGCACCTGCAGTTCGCAACGGCCTGGCGAGAGCGCCGCCAGCTCGGCGCCGATGAGTGTGGAAAAAGGCTGCGAGGCCAGGACCTCGCGACCCATCGCCAGAAAGGCCTCGGGGCTGACGGTGATGTCGCTCACCGTTAGTCCTTACAAGACTTCAAACACACCAGCAGCACCCATGCCGCCGCCGATGCACATCGTCACGCAGACGCGCTTGGCACCGCGGCGCTTGCCTTCGATCAGCGCGTGGCCGGTCAGGCGCTGGCCCGACACGCCGTAGGGATGACCCACCGCAATGGCGCCGCCGTTCACGTTGAGGCGGTCGTGCGGAATGCCCAGCTTGTCGCGGCAGTACAGCACCTGCACCGCAAACGCTTCGTTCAGCTCCCACAGATCAATGTCGTCCATCGTCAAACCCAGGCGGGCCAGCACTTTGGGAATGGCGAACACGGGGCCGATGCCCATTTCGTCGGGCTCGCAACCAGCCACGGCAAAACCCAGGAAGCGGCCCAACGGCTGCAGGCCGCGCTTTTCAGCCAGGGTTTCGTTCATGAGCACACAGGCACCGGCGCCGTCTGAAAACTGGCTGGCGTTGCCGGCGGTGACCAGGCCACCCGGCAGGGCCGAACGCAGGCCGGAGATGCCTTCTTTCGTGGTGCCTGCGCGAATGCCTTCGTCGTTCTCGATCGTGACCTGCTTGGTCATCAGACCCATGACCTTGTCGGCCACACCAGCGGTGACCGTCATGGGCGCAATTTCGGCTTTAAACAGGCCGGCTTCGAGAGCAGCAGTGGCGCGCTGCTGGCTGGCGGCGCCGTATTCGTCCATGGCATCGCGGCCAATGCCGTAGCGCTTGGCCACTTGCTCGGCGGTTTGCAGCATGTTCCAGTAGATCTCGGGCTTCTGTTTTTCCAGCGCCAGGTCTTTGAGCATGTGGGTGTTCATCTCCTGCTGCACGCAAGAAATGCTCTCCACACCCCCGGCCACGTACACATCGCCCTCGCCGGCGATGATGCGCTGCGCGGCCAGCGCAATGGTCTGCAGGCCGGACGAGCAGAAGCGGTTGACGGTCATGCCCGATGCGGTGATGGGCAGGCCGGCTTTCAAGGCGATCTGGCGCGCGATGTTGGCGCCGGTGGCGCCCTCGGGGTTGGCGCAACCCATGATCACGTCTTCGACTTCAGCAGCGTCGATGCCAGCGCGCGCAACAGCGTGCTGCACCGCGTGGCCGCCGAGCGTGGCGCCGTGGGTCATGTTGAAGGCGCCCTTCCAGCTCTTGGCCAGGGGCGTGCGGGCGGTGGAAACGATGACGGCATTGGTCATGATGGGTTCCTAGTGAAATTCAAATGGAGCGAAACCGCCGCTTCCAGGGCTCCCATGGAGCCGGCTTTGCCGGGTCACTGGGAGCGTCCCCCTTGGGGGAAGACGCGAAGCGGCGCAGGGGGTGTTCATCTTCAGAAGGTTTTGCCTTCAGCGGCCAATCGGGCCAGCAAAGGCGCAGGCTCCCAGAACTTCGCATCGTCCAGCGGGTTCTTCGCAAAGCGCTTCATGGCCTGCACCACGTTGAACAGGCCCACCTCGTTGGCGTAGTTCAGCGGGCCGCCGCGGTACACCGGGAAGCCATAGCCAAAGATGTAGACCACGTCGATGTCGCTGGCCTTGTTGGCAATGCCCTCTTCCAGAATGTGCGCGGCTTCGTTGACCAGCGAGAACACCAGACGCTGAACGATTTCTTCGTCCGAAATCTTGCGCGGCGTGATGCCCATCGCGGCGCGGTGGTCGGCGATCATCTGCTCGACCTCGGCATTCGGAATCGCATCGCGCTTGCCCGGCACGTAGTCGTACCAGCCGGCGCCGGTTTTTTGACCAAAGCGGCCTTTCTCGCACAGCAGGTCGGCGGTTTTGCTGTACTTCATGTCCGGCTTTTCCTGGTAGCGGCGCTTGCGAATGG
>JAUXNG010000087.1 GCA_030682835.1 Hydrogenophaga sp.
TCACCAAGGAAATCATGCAGGTCGCAATGGCCCAGGCCAAAGAAGCCCGCATGCACATCCTGGGCAAGATGCAGGAAGCCATGGGCGAAGCCAAGACCGAGGTGTCGAACTTCGCACCCAAGCTCTTCACCATGAAGATCAAACCCGAGAAGATCCGTGACGTGATCGGCAAGGGCGGCGCCGTCATCCGCGCGCTGACCGAAGAGACCGGCACCCAGATCAACATCGACGAAGACGGCACCATCACCATCGCCTCGACCGACGCCGCCAAGGCCGACGAAGCCAAGCGCCGCATCGAGCAGATCACCGCCGAAGTCGAAATCGGCAAGGTCTACGAAGGCCCGGTCACCAAGATCCTGGACTTCGGTGCCCTGATCAACCTGCTGCCCGGCAAGGACGGCCTGCTGCACATCAGCCAGATCGCCCACGAGCGCGTCGAGCGCGTGACCGACTACCTGAGCGAAGGCCAGGTTGTGCGCGTCAAGGTGCTCGAGACGGACGAGAAGGGCCGCGTCAAGCTGTCCATGAAGGCCCTGCTGGACCGCAACAGCGGCGAGCAGGCCCAGCAGCAACAGCAGCAGCAGTAAGGGTCGGCACGTGTCGGCGACCATGCAAGCAGTGGAGATCAGTGCCTTCGGTGGCCCCGAGGTTCTGCGTCTTACCGAGCGGCCGGCGCCAGTGGCCGGTGTGGGTGAGGTGCTGATCCGCGTCAGTGCGTCGGGCGTGAACCGCCCCGACGTGCTGCAGCGCACCGGCAACTACCCGGTGCCGCCCGGCGCGTCCGACCTGCCGGGTCTGGAGGTCGCAGGGGTCATTGCATCCGGCGACGAAGCGGCCATGGCCGCTGCTGGCCTGGCAGTGGGCGATCGCGTGTGTGCGCTGGTGGCCGGTGGTGGTTATGCCCAGTGGTGCGTGGCGCCGGTGGGCCAGTGTCTGCCAGTGCCGGCTGGCCTGGACGACATCGCCGCCGCCAGCCTGCCCGAGACCTTCTTCACGGTCTGGAGCAACGTCTACGACCGTGCGCGTCTGCAGCCCGGTGAAACCCTGCTGATCCAGGGCGGCACCAGCGGCATCGGCGTCACGGCCATCCAGATGGCCAAGGCCCTGGGTGCCCGTGTCATCGCCACGGCCGGCAGCGACGACAAGTGCGCGGCCTGCCTGGCGCTGGGCGCCGACCACGCGATCAACTACAAGACGCAGGATTTCGTCACCGCGGTGGCCGACATCACGGGCGGGCAGGGCGTCAACGTCGTGCTCGACATGGTCGCCGGGGCCTACGTGGCACGCGAACTCGACTGCCTGGCCGAAGATGGCCGGCTGGTCATCATCGCGGTCCAGGGCGGTGTGAAGGCCGAGATCAACGCCGGCATGGTGCTGCGCCGCCGTCTGACCATCACGGGCTCCACGCTGCGTCCGCGGCCGGTGGCGTTCAAGGCGGCGATAGCCCAGGCCCTGAGAGAACACGTGTGGCCCCTGCTGGCTGATGGCCGGGTGAAGCCGGTCATTTACCGCGTCTTCCCCGCCGCTGAAGCGGCACAGGCACATGAACTGATGGAGTCCAACCGCCACATTGGCAAGATCGTGCTCAGCTGGGCCTGATGGGCACTGCTGTGGGCACGGGAGCAAACGCATGAAAAAACTGATAGCGGGTAACTGGAAGATGAACGGTTCGCTGGCCGCGAACGAAGCACTGCTAAAGGCCATGTTGGAAGGCCTCAGCGCCGAAATGCCGGCCGCCGATGTGGCCTTGTGTGCGCCGGCGCCCTACCTGGCTCAGCTGCAGTCGCTGCTGCAAGGTGGTCCCCTCGCTTGGGGGGCGCAGGATGTCTCTGCCCATGAGCAGGGTGCCTACACCGGTGAGGTGAGCGCCGCCATGTTGAAAGACTTCGGCTGCCGGTATGCCATCGTGGGCCACTCCGAGCGCCGCCAGTACCACGGCGAGACCGATGCCGCGGTGGCCAACAAGGCGCAGCGTGCACTGTCGATGGGTATCACCCCGATCGTGTGCGTGGGCGAGACGCTGGACGAGCGCGACAGCGGTCAGACGGAGTCCGTCGTCAAGCGTCAGCTGGCAGCCGTGATCCACACGGTGGCCCATTGCACGAGCGAAATCGTGGTGGCCTACGAGCCGGTATGGGCAATCGGCACCGGCAAAACGGCCACGCCCGAGATGGCGCAGCAGGTTCATGCCGTCTTGCGGGCCCAGCTGTCGGCCGCCACGCAGCATCCCGAACGCGTGCACATCCTCTATGGCGGCAGCATGAACGCAGCCAACGCCACCAGCCTGCTGGCTCAGCCCGACATCGATGGTGGCCTGATTGGTGGCGCATCGCTGAAGGCGGCTGACTTCCTTCAGATCGTTGCGGCCGCGCGCTGAGCCAGATCTCTTTCATACGCACATTCCTGGCGGCGGCCCGCGTGGGCCAGTCGCTTTCTCTCGGAGCACATAAATGAACGTTTTGTTGACCATCCTCCTCGCAGTCCAGATACTGACGGCACTGGGCATGATCGGCCTGATCCTGATGCAGCACGGCAAGGGTGCCGACGCCGGCGCAGCCTTTGGCGGCGGCGGCGGTGGCTCGGCCAGCCTGTTCGGTGCTTCCGGTGGCGCCAACTTCCTCTCCCGCAGCACAGCCGTTCTGGCCGCCGTCTTCCTCGCGGCTACCTTGGGTCTGGCCTACTTCGGCAACCTGCGTGAAGCACCGAGTTCCGGCAGCGTGCTGGAGGGTTCTGCCCTGTCGACGCCGGCCCCTGCTGCGCAGATTCCGGGCACCGATACCGGTGGTTCGGTTCCTGCTCCGACCGTCGTTCCCGCGCAGCCCGCAGGCACCGGCGCAGCCCAGATTCCGGGCAACTGACGCCGTCTTCAGAACGGTACGCACGGGTATCCGGGAATCGTTGGCAAGGCTCCTCGATTCCCTGGCGAAAAAGGCATTACCCCCTGAGAAACGGGTCTTTTTCAGGGTAAACTCTAAGGATTGTCAGCAAGGTTCACACCATCCCTCGTGAACCGAAAACATGCAGACCTGGCCGACGTGGTGAAATTGGTAGACACGCTATCTTGAGGGGGTAGTGGCGAAAGCTGTGCGAGTTCGAGTCTCGCCGTCGGCACCAATATGTGGCAAACATGGCGCAAGGCCATGCAAGCGGAAATACCAAAAAATGAGTCTAGAGCAATACCTTCCCGTACTCTTGTTCATTTTGGTTGGTGTTGCTGTCGGTGTCATCCCGCAGGTGCTGGGATACATCCTGGGCCCCAATCGCCCTGACGCAGAAAAAAATTCCCCTTACGAGTGCGGCTTCGAAGCCTTCGAAGATGCCCGCATGAAGTTTGATGTGCGCTATTACCTGGTTGCCATCCTCTTCATTCTTTTCGATCTCGAGATCGCATTCCTGATTCCCTGGGCCGTGGCCTTTTCCGACATCGGCATGACGGGGTTCCTGGCGGGTGTCGTGTTTCTGGCGGTGCTCACCGTGGGGTTTGCCTACGAGTGGAAAAAAGGCGCGCTGGACTGGGAATGATGGGTCAAGACGCGTTCGGGATCTACGGAGCATCACATGATTGAAGGCGTTTTCAAGGAAGGCTTTGTCACCACGAGCTATGACTCGGTGGTGAACTGGGCCAAGACGGGTTCGCTGTGGCCCATGACCTTTGGTCTGGCCTGCTGCGCGGTCGAGATGATGCATGCAGCAGCCGCTCGCTACGACCTCGGCCGCTTCGGCGCCGAGGTGTTTCGCGCCAGCCCGCGCCAGTCCGATCTCATGATCGTCGCTGGCACGCTGTGCAACAAGATGGCGCCCGCTCTGCGCAAGGTCTACGACCAGATGGCCGAGCCGCGCTGGGTGTTGTCCATGGGGACGTGTGCCAACGGTGGTGGTTATTACCACTACAGCTATTCGGTCGTGCGGGGTTGTGACCGCATCGTGCCGGTGGATGTGTATGTGCCGGGGTGCCCGCCCACGGCCGAGGCGCTGCTGTACGGCATCATGCAGCTGCAGCAGAAGATCCGGCGCACCAACACCATCGCGCGAGCCTGATCGGCTGGCCCGGCACCCCCAGGTTCGAGTCCAGAAAGATTGCTCATGAGCGATTCCCGTACGTCATACGCGACCTCCTCCGAGGACATTCAGGCCTCGCTGACTGCCCTGCTGGGTGAGCAGGCGCAGTCCATTCGAGTCGAGCGCGACGAGGTCACCCTCACTGTGTCGGCTGATCACTACCTGGCCGTCATGCAGACGCTGCGCGATGCGCCGCAGGCGCAATTCGAGCAGCTGATTGATCTCTGCGGAGTGGACTACCAGGACTATGGTGATGGCCGCTGGGAGGGCCCTCGATTTGCCGCCGTGGTCCATCTGTTGTCGGTGAGCCTCAACCATCGGGTCCGCGTGCGGGTGTTCTGCCCGGAAGATGACTTCCCTGTGCTGCCGTCCGTCACGTCCATCTGGGCGTCGGCCAACTGGTACGAGCGCGAAGCGTTCGACCTGTTCGGCATCGTGTTTGACGGTCATGACGATCTGCGCCGCATCCTCACCGACTACGGATTCATCGGCCACCCTTTCCGCAAAGACTTCCCCCTGTCTGGTCATGTGGAGATGCGCTACGACGCGACACGCCAGCGCGTGGTGTACGAGCCGGTGAGCATCGAGCCACGCGAAATCGTTCCGCGTGTCATCCGCGAAGAAAACTACGGCGGGCTGCACTGATATGGCAGAAATTAAAAACTACACCCTGAACTTCGGCCCCCAGCACCCGGCGGCACACGGCGTGCTGCGCCTCGTGCTGGAGCTGGACGGCGAAGTGGTGCAGCGGGCGGATCCGCACATTGGTCTTCTGCACCGTGCCACCGAAAAGCTGGCCGAGCACAAGACCTACATCCAGTCGCTGCCCTACATGGACCGGCTGGATTACGTGTCGATGATGTGCAACGAGCACGCCTACTGCCTCGCTGTCGAGAAGCTGCTCGGTATCGAGGTGCCCATCCGTGCCCAGTACATTCGCGTCATGTTCAGCGAGATCACGCGTCTCATGAACCACCTGATGTGGCTCGGCTCGCATGGCAACGACTGCGGCAGTTCCACCATCCTGATCTACGCCTTCCGCGAGCGCGAAGACCTGTTCGACATGTACGAAGCGGTGTCCGGCGCGCGCATGCACGCGGCGTACTTCCGTCCGGGTGGTGTCTACCGCGACCTGCCAGACAGCATGCCGCAGTACCGGCACAGCAAGATCCGCAACGCGCGGGCGATGGCCGAGCTCAACACGAACCGCCAGGGCTCGCTGCTCGATTTCATCGACGACTTCACCAAGCGTTTCTCGACCTACCTGGCCGAGTACCACACCCTGCTCACCGACAACCGCATCTGGAAGCAGCGCACGGTGGGTATCGGCGTGGTCACGCCAGAGCGGGCCCTGAACACCGGCATGACCGGCCCCATGTTGCGGGGTTCGGGCGTCGCCTGGGACCTGCGCAAGACGCAGCCCTACGAGGTCTACGACCGCATGGACTTCGACATTCCGGTCGGCAAGACTGGTGACTGCTACGACCGCTACCTCGTCCGCATGGAAGAGATGAAGCAGTCGAACCGAATCATCGAGCAGTGCGTCACCTGGCTGCGCGCCAACCCCGGGCCGGTCATCACCGACAACCACAAGGTGGCACCGCCATCGCGCGAGTCGATGAAGTCCAACATGGAAGAGCTGATCCATCATTTCAAGCTCTTCTCCGAAGGCTTCCGAGTGCCCGAAGGCGAAGCCTATGCCGCTGTCGAGCACCCCAAGGGCGAGTTCGGCATCTACATGATCAGCGACGGCGCGAACAAGCCTTACCGCATGAAGATCCGTGCCCCTGGTTTCGCCCACCTGGCCACCATGGACGAGATGGCCAAAGGGCACATGCTGGCCGACGCGGTCGCCATCATCGGCACCATGGACATCGTTTTTGGAGAGATTGACCGATGATCTCTGAGATCAAAGCCGTGGGCACCGCGGTGTTGCCCGAGTCGACCCTGGCGCGCTTCGCCCGCGAGGTTGCCAAGTACCCCGCCGATCAGGCCCAGTCCGCCGTGATGGCGTGCCTGGCGATCGTGCAGCAGGAGCAGGGTCATGTGAGCCTGGAAGCCGAGAAGGCGATTGCCGAGTACCTGGGCATGGCGCCGATCGCGGTGCACGAGGTCACGACCTTCTACAACATGTACAACCAGCGCCCGGTGGGCAAGTACAAGCTCAACGTCTGCACAAACCTGCCGTGCCAGCTGCGCGACGGCAACAAGGCACTGGCCCATCTCGAGCAGAAACTCGGCATTGCCATGGGAGGCACAACACCAGACGGGCTGTTCACCCTGCAGCAGAGCGAGTGCCTGGGCGCCTGCGCAGACTCGCCCGTGATGCTCGTCAACGACCGCCACATGTGCAGCTTCATGAGCAACGACAAGCTCGACCAGCTCATCGACGGCCTGCGCTCGACCCAAGGCCAGTGACATGAACGCAGAACAGATCCTCTCCCAGTTCAGCGCCACGGGCGTACAAACCTGCTTTCACGGCCGGCACATTGAGCCTCAGATCTACGCGGGCCTGAATGGCAGCAACTGGTCCCTCAAGGACTACGAAGCCCGCGGCGGATACCAGGCCTTGCGCAAGATTCTGGGTCAGGACGGCTCGGCGCCCCATCCAGAGACCGGTGTGGTTGGCTTCACGCAGGACCAGGTGATCGCCACCTTGAAAGATTCCGCTCTGCGCGGTCGTGGCGGCGCAGGGTTCCCCACCGGCCTGAAGTGGAGCTTCATGCCGCGGCAGTTCCCGGGCCAGAAGTACCTGGTGTGCAATTCGGACGAGGGCGAGCCGGGCACCTGCAAGGACCGCGACATCCTGATGTACAACCCGCACATCGTCATTGAAGGCATGGCCATCGCCGCCTTCGCGATGGGCATCAGCGTGGGCTACAACTACATCCACGGCGAGATCTTCGAGGCCTACGAGCGCTTTGAGGCCGCACTGGAAGAAGCGCGCGCCGCCGGTCTGCTGGGCAGCAACATCATGGGCAGCAACTTCAGCTTCCAGCTGCACGCCTTCCATGGGTTCGGTGCCTACATCTGCGGCGAAGAAACCGCGCTGCTGGAATCGCTTGAAGGCAAGAAGGGCCAGCCCCGCTTCAAGCCACCATTCCCGGCCAGCTTCGGTCTGTACGGCAAGCCCACCACCATCAACAACACTGAGACCTTCGCGGCGGTGCCCTGGATCATCCGCAACGGTGGCCAGGCCTACCTGGAGTGCGGCAAGCCCAACAACGGCGGCACCAAGATCTTCTCGGTCAGTGGTGACGTGGAGATGCCGGGCAACTACGAAATCCCGATGGGCACGCCGTTTTCCAAGCTGCTGGAACTGGCGGGAGGCGTGCGCAAGGGTCGCAAGCTCAAGGCGGTCATCCCCGGTGGCTCGTCTTCGCCCGTTCTGCCGGCGTCCATCATCATGGACTGCACCATGGACTACGACTCGATTGCCAAGGCCGGGTCCATGCTGGGTTCGGGCGCGGTGATCGTGATGGACGACAGCCGCTGCATGGTGGAGTCGCTCAAGCGCCTGTCCTATTTCTACATGCACGAGTCCTGTGGGCAGTGCACCCCTTGCCGCGAAGGCACGGGCTGGCTCTGGCGCCTGGTGGACCGCATCGAACGCGGTCAGGGCCAGCCGGCCGACATGGCTCTGCTGGACAACGTGGCTGAAAACATCATGGGCCGCACCATCTGCGCCCTGGGCGATGCGGCGGCCATGCCGGTGCGCGCCATGATCAAACACTTCCGGCCTGAATTCGAGCATTTCATCGAACACAAGACCCGCATGGCCTCTACGGCCAACGTCTGAAAAGAAGTCGCACATGGTTGAAATCGAACTCGACGGCAAGAAGGTGGAAGTGCCCGCGGGCAGCATGGTGATGCATGCGGCCGAGAAGGCCGGCACCTACATTCCGCACTTCTGCTACCACAAGAAGCTGTCCATCGCGGCCAACTGCCGCATGTGCCTGGTCGAGGTAGAGAAGGCGCCCAAGCCCATGCCCGCCTGCGCCACGCCCGTGACCATGGGCATGATTGTTCGCACCAAGAGCGACAAGGCGATCAAGGCCCAGCAATCGGTGATGGAGTTCCTGCTCATCAACCACCCGCTGGATTGCCCCATCTGTGATCAGGGCGGCGAATGTCAGCTGCAGGATCTGGCCGTTGGCTACGGCGGTGGTGGCTCGCGCTACGACGAAGAGAAGCGCGTCGTGTTCCACAAGGAGGCAGGTCCCCTGCTGTCCATGGAGGAAATGAGCCGTTGCATTCATTGCACCCGCTGCGTGCGCTTTGGCCAGGAAGTGGCCGGCGTGATGGAGCTTGGCATGAGCAACCGTGGCGAGCACGCCGAGATTGAAGCCTTTGTTGGCAACACGGTCGACTCCGAGCTGTCGGGCAACATGATCGACCTGTGCCCGGTCGGCGCCATCACCAGCAAGCCTTACCGTTACCAGGCCCGTCCCTGGGAGCTGTCGCGACGCAAGAGCGTCAGTCCACACGACTCCACCGGTGCCAACCTGATCGTTCAGGTGAAAAACCAGAAGGTCATGCGCGTGCTGCCGCTGGAGAACGAAGGGGTGAACGAGTGCTGGATCGCCGACCGCGACCGCTTTTCCTACGAGTCCCTCAGTTCCGAACAGCGCCTGACCTCGCCCATGATCAAGCAGGGCGGGGAATGGAAAGCCGTCGACTGGCAGACCGCGCTGGAATACGTGGCCAACGGCCTGAAACAGGTCAAGACCGACCATGGCGCGTCAGCCATCGGCGTGCTCGCGAGCCCGCACAGCACCGTGGAAGAGCTGGCACTGGCCGGCGCCCTGGTGCGCGGCCTGGGCAGTGAAAACATCGACAGCCGTCTGCGCCATGCCGAGTTCGGCAACACCGCGCCGGCCGGGTCCGCCCGCTGGCTGGGACTGCCGATCGCGGCGCTGTCCACACTGCAGCGTGTGCTGGTCGTGGGTTCTAACTTGCGCAAGGACCATCCGCTGTTCGCCCAGCGCATCCGCCAGGCCGCCCGCAAGGGGGCACAGGTGAACGTGCTGGCTGCCGAGTCCTTCGACTGGGCCATGACCGTGAAGAATACCGTGCTGGCCGACAGCGCAGACTGGGTGTCGGCACTGGCCGGCATCGCCGCCGCCGTGGCCGCTGAGACCGGGGTTGCAGCGCCGGTGAATGCGGAAGTGACAGACGCGGCCCGGGCGGTTGCGAAATCCTTGCTCGGTGGTGAGCAGAAGGCCGTGCTGCTCGGCAATGCCGCAGCCCACCATGCCAAGGCTTCCAGCCTGCTGGCGCTGGCCAACTGGATCGGGCAGCAGACCGGTGCCTCCGTCGGCTACCTGACCGAGGCGGCCAATACCGTGGGCGCTCAGCTTGTCGGTGCCGTGCCGGGGCAGGGCGGTCTGAACGCCGGGCAGATGCTGGGCGGTGGTCTGAAGGCTGCGATCCTGCTGAACACCGAACCAGCTTTTGACAGCGCCGCGGGCGTGCAGGGACTTGCATCGGCCGGCATGGTCGTGACCCTGAGCCCGTTCCAGTGCAACCTGGACATCAGCGACGTGCTGCTGCCCATTGCACCGTTCACCGAGACCTCGGGTTCCTTCGTCAACGCCGAAGGCCGCCTGCAGAGCTTCCATGCGGTCGTGCGTCCTCTGGGCGAAACGCGTCCCGCCTGGAAAGTGCTGCGCGTGCTGGGCAACCTCATGGGCCTAGCCGGATTTGATGCCGACTCGTCGCAGGCGGTGCTGGCACAGGCGCTGGCGGGCGTGGAGCCGGGCTCCGTGGTGGACGCGTCGCGTCTGAGCAATGCCAGCTCGGCCGTGATCGACCTGCAACCCGCAGACGCTGCACCGGTGGTGGCTTCCATTTACCAACTGGACGGTCTGGTGCGGCGCGCGTCCTCGCTGCAGCTCACCAGTGACGCACGTCAGGCCTGGGCAGTCGAGCAAGGAGCACTCGCATGATCGACGCGATGTACAACGGCGGCATGGGTCTGATTGCCGCCCCGTGGTGGACCACCGCGGCCTGGCCCGTGCTGTGGATCCTGATCAAGATCGTGGCCGTACTGGCGCCGCTCATGGGCGCCGTGGCCTACCTCACGCTGTGGGAGCGCAAGCTGCTAGGCTTCATCCAGGTTCGCATGGGTCCGAACCGTGTGGGCCCCTTCGGTCTGCTGCAGCCGATCGCAGATGCCGTCAAGCTGCTGACCAAGGAAATCATCAGCCCCAGCGCGGCCGCCGGCGGGCTGTTCCGTTTGGGCCCCATCATGGCGATCATGCCCGCGCTGGCGGCCTGGGTGGCCATTCCATTCGGTCCGGACGCGATCCTGGCCAATGTCAACGCCGGTCTGTTGCTTATCCTGGCCATCACCTCCATCGAGGTCTATGGCGTGATCATTGCGGGTTGGGCGTCTAACTCGAAGTACGCCTTCCTCGGGGCCCTGCGCGCCTCGGCCCAGATGGTGAGCTATGAAATCGCCATCGGCTTCTGCTTCCTGATCGTCGTCATGACTGCCGGCAGCCTGCACCTGGGTGAGATCGTGGCATCGCAGGCGCGCGGCATGGGTGCCGACGTCGGCCTGAACTTCCTGTCGTGGAACTGGCTGCCGCTGCTGCCCATCTTCTTCGTGTTCCTGATTTCGGGCGTGGCCGAAACCAACCGCCATCCGTTCGACGTGGTCGAGGGTGAGGCCGAGATCGTGGCCGGTCACATGGTCGAGTACTCGGGCATGGGCTTCGCCATCTTCTTCCTGGCCGAATACGCCAGCATGTGGCTGGTGTCCATCATCGCCGTGCTGATGTTCCTGGGCGGCTGGCTGCCACCCATCGACAGCGTACTGTTCAACTGGATCCCGGGCTGGATCTGGCTGGGCCTTAAGACCTTCCTCGTCGTGTCCATGTTCATCTGGATCCGGGGCACCTTCCCGCGCTTCCGTTACGACCAGATCATGCGTCTGGGCTGGAAGATTTTCATTCCTGTGACGCTGATCTACCTGGTGCTGGTCGCCGGCGTGATGCAGACGTCCTGGAATATCTGGAAATAAGCAGGACGCACACATGTCTACCCCAACCGCAACCGTCTCTGCCACTCCGGCGGCAGTCGCGCCGTTTTCGTTCCGCGATTTCTTCAAGAGCTTCCTGCTGGTCGAGCTGTTCAAGGGCATGGCCCTGACCGGTCGCTACGCGTTTCGCCGCAAGATCACCGTCCAGTTCCCGGAAGAGAAGACGCCGCTGTCACCACGCTTTCGCGGGCTGCATGCCCAGCGCCGTTACGAAAACGGCGAAGAGCGCTGCATCGCCTGCAAGCTGTGTGAAGCGGTGTGCCCGGCCATGGCCATCACCATCGAGTCGGACATCCGCAGCGACGGCACCCGGCGCACCACCCGCTACGACATCGATCTGACCAAGTGCATCTTCTGCGGGTTCTGCGAAGAAGCCTGCCCGGTGGACGCCATCGTCGAGACGCACATCCTCGAGTACCACGGCGAGAAGCGCGGCGACCTGTACTTCACCAAGGAAATGCTGCTGGCAGTGGGCGACCGTTTCGAGCCCGAAATCGCGGCAGCCAAAGCGGCTGACGCGCCGTACCGCTGATACCCGGCCGACCCCAGAACGAAGAACCATTCCATGGACTACCAGACCGGCTTTTTCTATCTCTTCGCAGCGCTGCTGCTCTTTGCGGGCTTGCGCGTCATCACCGCGCGCAACCCGGTGCACGCTGTCCTGTACCTGATGCTGGCCTTTTCTCAGGCGGCCGCACTGTGGCTGCTGCTGAAAGCCGAATTCCTGGGGATCACGCTGGTGCTGGTCTACCTCGGGGCGGTGATGGTGCTGTTCCTCTTCGTCGTGATGATGCTCGATATCAACATGGACGGTCTGCGGGAGGGTTTCTGGAAGCATTTCCCGCTGGCCGCCGTGCTGGGCGCCATCGTGGCTGCTGAACTGATCCTCGTGCTGGGCGCCGGGTTCCCGTCCCTCACCGCCAATCCGGACGCGCCAGGTGCCGGCATCAATGCCGTGGGTTACTCCAACACCAAGGAGCTGGGCCTGCTGCTGTACACCGAGTACCTTTACCCGATCGAAGTCGCCGCCGTCATCCTGCTGGTGGCCATGATCGCGGCCATTGCGCTCACGCTGCGCCAGCGCAAGGACAG
Source organism: Hydrogenophaga sp. (assembly GCA_030682835.1). GTDB lineage: Bacteria > Pseudomonadota > Gammaproteobacteria > Burkholderiales > Burkholderiaceae_C > Hydrogenophaga. The sequence goes on from JAUXNG010000087.1 coordinate 12,197, forward strand.
CAAGGCCATCAACCCCGGCGAACAGGTCCACGTGCGTGCGGCTGACCGTCTGGTGGTGCTGCCCATGGCCGCCACCCAGCCGGCGCGCCCGGCCGCTGTTGCCACCCCCAGCGAGGAAGTCAAGGCATGAACATCACCCTCGGTCATTTCCTCGCGGTCGGCGCGATCCTGTTCACCCTGTCCGTGATCGGCATCTTCCTCAACCGCAAGAACCTCATCGTGCTGCTCATGGCCATCGAGCTGATGCTGCTGGCCGTCAACATGAACTTCGTGGCTTTCTCCCACTTCCTGGGTGACATGCATGGCCAGGTGTTTGTCTTCTTCATCCTGACCGTGGCGGCTGCTGAATCGGCGATCGGCCTGGCCATCCTGATGCTGCTGTTCCGCAACAAGTCGTCGATCAGCGTCGAAGAACTGAACACCCTCAAGGGTTGAAGCCCGGGCACACCACAAGAACTCAGGCAAGAACACCATGAGCACAACCCTCTCTGCAAGCACGCTACTGGCCGTTCCGCTCGCCCCGCTGGCGGGCGCCCTGCTGGCCGGCATTCTGGGCACGACCTTCGGCGGTAACGTCATTGGTCGGCGCGCATCCCACACGCTCACCATCCTTGGCGTGCTGATCGCCTTCATCCTGTCGGCCATGACGCTCAAGAGTGTGGCGCTGGACGGCGCCCGCTTCAATCAAACCATCTACGAGTGGATGGTGGTGGGCGGCCTGAAGATGGAAATCGGTTTCCTCGTCGACGGCCTCACCGCCATGATGATGGTGGTGGTCACCTTTGTCTCGCTCATGGTGCACCTCTACACCATCGGCTACATGGAAGAAGACGCCGGCTACAACCGCTTCTTCGCCTACATCTCGCTGTTCACCTTCTCCATGCTCATGCTGGTGATGAGCAACAACCTGCTGCAGCTGTTCTTTGGATGGGAAGCGGTGGGCCTGGTG
>JAUXNG010000088.1 GCA_030682835.1 Hydrogenophaga sp.
CACGAACACGTGGCGAGGATCGCCCTGCAGCCTGGCCAGATTTTCCAGATTGCCTGCGTAGGTAAGTTTGTCGAGGTTGACGACGGGCTCGTTATGCTGCGCGAGCCAATCCAGAACGAAATTGGCGCCGATGAAGCCGGCGCCACCAGTAACAAGCAGAGTCATAGGTTAAAGGGCCGCCTGAATGCCGCGGGTTGTAGGCAAGACTCGAGCTCGGTCGGTCTCATCACACACCAAGGTCTGGAGGAATACCAGCGCGACGCTGAGACCCCACGAAAGAGCGTAAAAATTATGTGCCATGTTTACATTACTTAAACTGACAAAGCCGTGGCTGAGCGTGATCAAACTGAGTTGTAAACTCGCCAAAGAACTGACTGTCCTCAAACGCAGGCTGATCCACATCATGCAGGCCAGCAAAGCCAAGAATCCAGCCAAACCAAAAACACCGTTGTCCAAGGCGTGGTGCAGGTACTGGTTGTGCACATGCCCCAGCGTGCGAACATGGCTCAACCCTTCAGATTCGGTGGGCGACAAGTCAAGCCCGGCGTTTTTCAGCAGATTCAAACGTTCAGAGGCGCCTACACCTGCCCATGGCGCTTCGGTGAAATGATGCCAAGACAGTTGCGTGAGATAAACGCGAGCGCCAAGTGAAGAATTGAAATCCTTTGTTTGAAGTGCCTGCTGCGTTTCGACCGCAGCAAGACGCAGACGCAACGGATCTGAAGGAGCCACAGCCAAGCCGCCCAAGAGCGCAAAAGTCAGCAGGCCAGTGGCACCCGTCAAGACGAGGGCACGTCTGTGCCCACGCGATGCATGCAACACCAAAAGAATCACAGGGAAGGCCAGTACGACAAAGGATCCACGTGACTGGCTCAGCAAAACGCCTGCGACGCCCATGGCGCTGCCCAAGCCATAGACACAGCGCCGCCCGGGCGAGTTGTGGAGATCCCACGCGTGCGGCATCAACACACACACAAGGAAGACCATGCCTGCGGCCCAGGGAATGGGATGGGCCGGAAGATCGCGCCCGACGATCGCCGCCAAAACGGCCCCCGAGGTCAGTGCCGTCACGACCGCGAGATTGATATGGTGTCGCATGCCTGGCCAGGGGCGCAGGTGGCGTACCAGCACCAGCGTGGCGACTGCCGCCGTGACCAGTCGCAAGAAACTGTTGACTTCGCTTGTGTATGAGCAGCACGCGCCGTGCCAGCCCCAAGTCATTGCGAGCTCAGTCCCTGCATAGATCAGCAGGCCCAGCAGCCAGAGGCGGGAAGCCCCCAGCAGCGCATCAGGACGGTAGACATCAGGCGATCGGTTGCGCTGGCGCCAGACAGTGGCCGCCCACACCAATAACAGCAGCCAGGCGACGCCAGCTATCTTGGTGTTGAGGGAGGCCAACGCCACTGCACCTAGCAGGGCAAGCCCCATGCGGGAGGGTTGTTCAGAAATCGGAGCAGTCGCGGCGAGCATGTCGAACGGTCGAGATAGGAAAGCGCTGATCGTTGACCGCGCTCAGCGCTTGACCAAGGTTTCCATTTGCTGGCGGTCGTACCTCAACGCCACGTAACGGAAGAAGCTTTCGAGGCTGACAAATAGGCAATACAGAAAGCCTTGGGGGCCACACATGAAGCCGCGCTGCAATATGTAGAGCCTGAAAAAGTTGGAGGCTGCCGACAGGAAGCCACGCCAGATGCCGCCTGTCTTACCCAGCTTGGCACGCTTGACCGCGCCGAGTTGTGCGTACTGCGCTAATTTGAGCAAGCTGCCGTGAATGCTTTCGCGTGAGTAGTGGAGCAGCCTGTGTTTGAAACGCCGCAGATCGCGCTTCACCTGCATCACGGCATGTTCGTGCACCACGCCATCGAAGCGCTCTATATCGGTCCGCCAGAACAGGCGTTGAACACTACCGGAGCTGCGCATGCGCGTGAGCGGACGACCAAACGCCACTTGAATCCAGCGCAGCTCTCGTACAGATCTGTCGCCGCTGGCCATCACCTCTTTCAGTTCGGCCTCCAGCTCGGGCGTGAACTCCTCGTCGGCATCCAGGAAAAAAATGTAGTCGCCGCTGGCATGCTGCAGCAGCCGGTCCCGCTGCACGGCGAAGCCCTGCCAGTCGCCGTAGACATGCACCTGCGCCCCCATCGACTCGGCAATGGCCACCGTGTCATCCGTGCTGGCGCTGTCCACTACCACGATCTCATCGGCGAAATGCGCGCTGCGAATGCAGCTGGCAATGCGCTTGGATTCGTTAAGCGTCAGGATGGCGACGGTTAGACGGGCTCTGGCCCCCGGTTCAGAAAGTTGACTCATCAGTGCCAATCTATCAATTGCCGTCCGTTCACGGGGAGTATGGGCATTTGGGCGTGAAGCACTTCATTTGCGATCACGCGCTCGTAATAGTGCACATATTTGTGTGCCATCTGGACATGGCTGAAATGATTGACGGCTCTGTGGTGACAAGTGCGCGGATCATAGTCGTATCTTTGAATGGACTCCACCAAGGAGTCCATATCAGTAGCTAAAGTGCCAGTCTCAGAGGTCACAATTTCGGGCAACGCTCCATAGGGCGTTGCAAAAACTGGAGCGCCGTAATACAGGCTTTCAACGATCGCCAACCCGAAAGGTTCGTGCCAGCGAACGGGAAAGATCATTCCTTTTGACTGCTGGAGGAAGCCGAATTTTTGGCTGCCGCCGACCATGCCATGGAAATGGATTCGTCTGGAGAGGGTGTAGCGGAATTCGTGAGAGAAATTTAAGCGCCGTGCACCCAACACATTGAGTTCTACCCCGGCAGTTAGCGCCGTTTTGATGGCGCCTCTCAAGTTTTTGACGGGCCAGGCACCCTTGCCGAGGAAGTGGTAGCGGTCACGGGTTGCCGAAGGGTCAAAGGGCGCGTAGTTCGACCAGTCCAGCCCGTTGTGAACAAATTCGGTGGCGCCGTAGCGATGCGCATGGTTCTGAGACACAAACACGGTATTCCGTGGAAACGGTCTGGGTCTGCGGCTGTTGCCGTGCTCGGTGACCAGATACGGGTAATCGGGCTCTATGCCTGGATGGATCTGGAAATGAACCACATCGAAGCCGGCGGGCACCTGTGGCAACACGGGTAGTTGCGGGTTCCAGTGCACTACGTGGGCGAAGTCGCATCGAGAGCCTTCAGGCACCAGAAAGGTCACCTGATGGCCCATCTCGACCAGCGCTTTCCCCAGATCCCAAAGAACGCGTTCAGTGCCGCCGTATGCAAAAACAGGAATGCGCGTGTTGTGGACCAGCAGGATATTCATCGTACGGTGCTCAATGCCCGTGCCCCACCACCTCACCCGCCTTCAGCTGGTACACCGTCCCGCAATAAGGGCACTTCGCCACGCCTGTGGACGCCACGTCCAGGTAGACCTTGGGGTGGCTGTTCCAGAGTTTCATGTCGGCCAGGGGGCTGGGGCAGAACACGCCGCCGTGGGTGTTCAGGTCGCTGGCCTTGAGTTCGACGATGTTGTTGCTGCTCATGGTGTCTGTCCTCAGACCAGGGTGAGCCAATGGGCGTACTGGTCGTTGCGGCCGTTGACGATGTCGAAGAACGCGCTCTGGATCTTTTCGGTGATGGGGCCGCGGCTGCCGACGTAGTCGCCTTTGCCGAGTTCGATGCGGTCGAGTTCGCGAATGGGGGTCACTTCGGCGGCGGTGCCGGTGAAGAAGGCCTCGTCGGCGATGTAGACCTCGTCGCGCGTGATGCGCTTCTGCACGATTTCCAGGCCCAGGTCTTTGGCGATGTGGAAGACGGTGTTGCGGGTGATGCCGTTGAGTGCGCCGGCCGAGAGGTCGGGCGTGTAGATGACGCCGTTCTTGATGACGAAGATGTTTTCGCCCGCACCTTCGCTCACGAAGCCCGAGCTGTCGAGCAGCAGGGCTTCGTCGTAGCCGTCGTCGGTGGCTTCCATGTTGGCCAGGATGGAGTTGGTGTAGTTGCTCACCGCCTTGGCCTGCGTCATGGTGATGTTGACGTGGTGGCGGGTGTAGCTGCTGGTCTTCACGCGGATGCCGCGCTTCAGGCCCTCTTCACCCAGGTAGGCGCCCCAGGGCCAGGCGGCCACCATCAGATGGATGGTGTTGCCTTTGGGGCTCACGCCCAGCTTCTTGTCGCCGATCCAGGTCAGGGGGCGCAGGTAGCCGCTTTCGAGCTGGTTGTCGCGGATGACGGCTTTCTGCGCTTCGTTCACTTCCTGCTGGGTGAAGGGGATCTGCATGCGCAGGATCTTGGCGCTGTTGAACAGGCGCTCGGTGTGCTCTTCCAGGCGGAAGATGGCCGTGCCCTTGGCGGTCTTGTAAGCACGCACCCCTTCGAAGGCCCCGCAACCGTAGTGCAGGGTGTGCGTCAGCACGTGGATCTTGGCATCGCGCCAGTCGACCATCTGGCCGTCCATCCAGATCTTGCCGTCGCGATCTGACATCGAAGGAATGGGTGTCATGTGTCTGAACCTCTGTTGGGTGGTTGCTCGCGGAGCCAGGGCTGGGCCGCCGGGAAGGGTGGTGAAAAGACGATTTTACGTGCCCGCCGGGGGTGGTTCAGTGGGTGGTTCAGCCGGGTCATCGCGCCGCATCTCGAAGCGGTCGAGTCGGCCGTGCACAAACTGGCAGCGCACGGTTCGGCCCTCGTCGTCGCCCCAGTCAAAGCACTCGGGGTCCTGACCGGGCGGCGAGTGCCGCTCGCCCAGGCTGAGGGTGAGGCGCACCACGTCGGTCATGGGCATGCCGCGTCGCAGGCGGGTGTGCAGCGCCACGGCGTCGCGCACATGGCCCAGCGGGCGGGTGGCGGCGGTGCGCAGCAGGCGCATGAGCTTGGTGAAGTGCAGCAGCACCCAGAAGCTGAGCATCAGGGTGGCCAGCAGCAGGCCCTGCCAGCCGTAGCTGGTCCAGGCGGCGTAAGCCAGGGCGGCCGCCAGGGCGGGGAAGAGCAGGCGGCGCCAGCGGTAGGGAATGTGCAGCTGAAACATGGTCACAGGCTCCGCACCAGGTTCATCGCATCTTCGATGCGTTCCACCGGGTGGATGGTGAGGCCTTCAAAGGCCTTGTCGTTCTTCTTCGGCGCGTTGGCTTTGGGCACCACGGCCACGGAAAACCCCAGTTTGGCGGCTTCTTTCAACCGCTCCTGGCCGCGCGGCGCCGGGCGCACCTCGCCGGCCAGGCCCACCTCGCCAAAGGCGATGAAGCCCTTGGGCAGCGCCTTGCCGCGCAGGCTGCTGGTGATGGCCAGCATCACGGCCAGGTCGGCCGCGGGTTCGCTGATGCGCACGCCGCCCACGGCGTTGACGAACACGTCCTGGTCCATGCAGGCCACGCCGGCGTGGCGGTGCAGCACGGCCAGCAGCATAGCCAGGCGGTCGCGGTCCAGGCCCACCGAGAGGCGCCGGGGCGACGGCCCGCCGGTGTCTACCAGCGCCTGGATCTCCACCAGCATGGGCCGCGTGCCCTCCAGCGTCACCATCACGCAGCTGCCGGGCACCGGCTCGCTGTGCTGGCTGAGAAAGATGGCGCTGGGGTTGCTCACGCCCTTGAGGCCGCGCTCGGTCATGGCGAACACGCCGATTTCGTTCACGGCGCCGAAGCGGTTCTTGATGGCGCGGATCAGGCGGAAGCTGCTGTGCGTATCGCCCTCGAAATACAGCACCGTGTCCACCATGTGCTCCAGCACCCGCGGGCCTGCCAGTGCACCTTCTTTGGTCACATGGCCCACCAGCACGATGGCGGTGCCGCTGGCTTTGGCGGCGCGCGTGAGGTGCGCCGCGCATTCGCGCACCTGCGCCACCGAGCCGGGTGCGCTGGTGAGCTGTTCGGAGTACACGGTCTGGATGGAGTCGATCACCGCAATCGCGGGCTGGGTGTGCTCCAGCGTGGCCAGGATCTTTTCCAGTTGGATCTCGGCCAGCACGCTCACCTGCGAGCCGTCCAGCCCGAGCCGGCGCGAGCGCAGCGCCACCTGGGCGCCGCTTTCCTCGCCGGTGACGTAGAGGGTTTTCTGGCCCGAGCGCTGCAAAGAATCCAGCGCCTGCAGCAGCAGGGTGGACTTGCCGATACCCGGGTCGCCGCCGATCAGGATCACGCCGCCCTCGACGATGCCGCCACCCAGCACGCGATCCAGCTCGTCGTGGCCGGTGGGGGTACGCTGCACGTCGGTGGCCTCGATGTCGGCCAGGGTGGTCACCTCGGCGGTCTTGGCCAGCGATGCAAATCGGTTTTTGGCGGGCGCGGCGGATTCCGCGACCGATTCGATGAGCGTGTTCCAGGCGTTGCAGTGCGGGCACTTGCCCAGCCACTTCGGGCTGCTGCCACCGCATTCGGTGCAGGTGTAGGTGGTTTTTTCTTTGGCCATGGGGCGATTGTGCGGGCGCCGCGGCAATCGCGGCCCCGGCCTCAGGCGGGCGGGTCGAGTGTGAACTCGGCCACCGTGCCGACGCCGGGCGCGCTGCGCAGCCGGATTTCCCCGCCATGGTGCTCCACGATGCGTCGCACCAGGCTCAGGCCGATGCCGCTGCCCTCGAAGTCGCTGCCGCTGTGCAGCCGCTGGAAAGGCTGGAACAGCTGTTGGGCCCGGGCCATGTCAAAGCCTGCGCCGTTGTCGGTGACGCGGTACCAGAGCCCGCGTTCGTCGCGCAGGCACGTCACGGCCACCTTGGCGTCGGGCACGCGGGCGCTGTACTTCCAGGCGTTGTGCAGCAGGTTCTGCCACACGTGGACGGTGAGGTCGGGGTCGGCCAGGGTGTCGGGCAGGTCGTCCTGAAGGCGGAATTCCACCGCGCGGCGAGCCTGGCTGCCGCTGAGCATGTTCCAGGTCTCGCGCGCCATCTGTCCCATGTGCACGGTCTGTCGCTGCAGCGGCCGGCGTGACACCTGGGCGAGGCCCGTGAGCGCATTCACCATGGTGTTCATGCGCTGTGTGGCCCGCGCGATGTGTTCGGTGTATTCCTCGGCTTCATGCAGCTGCCCTTCCTTCAGCCGATCGCGCAACAGGCCGGTGAAGCCTTGCATCGCCAGCAGGGGTGCCCGCAGGTCGTGCGCCACGGCGCCCGTGAAATCCTGGAGCGAGCGCTCGGCCAGCGCCGTGCGCCGGGCGGCGCCGTCCAGCGCCTGCCGTGTGTGGGCGAGTTCGGCCACCAGTGCGTCGTAGGCGGCCTGCAGCTCGGCATCGCGGGCGAGCTGCGCGCTGACGTCGCGCACGATGCAGAACACGTGTTCGACGCCGCCGATGTCCAGGCCCGCCGCGCTCACCAGGCAGCTGTGGGCATGGCCGTCGGCGCTGGTGATCGTGAGCGGTGCGGCGTCGAGCGCACCGTCGCTGTCCAGCGCCTGCTCCAGCCGCGCCAGGGTGAGGGCGTCGATGTGCGCGCCCAGTTCTTCCAGGCGTTTGCCCACCGTTTCGCGCGCGGGCACGCCCAGCAGCGTTTGCAGGGCTGCGTTGGTGTCGTGCACCCGGCCCTCGGCCCGGTCGATCAGCAGCATGGGCTCGGGGTTGAGCGTGAAGCTGCGGTCCAGCACCTGTTCGGCCTGTTGCAGGGCGGCTTCGGCCCGGTCGCGCTGCCGGCGCTCGGCCAGCAGCTGGCGGCCGCGCCGCAGGCTGACACCGCCCAGCACCAGCAGCCCCAGCCCGGCGGCGCTTGCCAGGCCCCAGGTCAGTGCCTTCTGCCGGGTCAGGCCCTGCGACAGCCGCTCGCGCTCTGCGACGTCGCGGTGGCTGCTGAGCCATTTCACGCGCAAGGCTTCCAGCTGGCCGCTGCGCTCCAGCGCATGCAGCCCGGCTTCAAGCCGGCCGCGCAGGGCTTCGTTGCCCGGTACGACCGCGAAGCCATAGTTCTGGACGCGCAGCACCAGACTGCTGGCCACCACGCCGGGCGCCACGCCCCGCGCCAGCAGCGGATCGGCGTAGGCGCGGGGCAGCAGGGCCAGGTCGGCATCCCCCCGCGCCACCGCCACCAGCACCTGTTCGGGTGTGGAGCGCATCACGAAGGGCCCCCGAAGCTGGGACAACCAGGTGTCGAGCGTGTCGCGCATGGGCTCGCCATCGGGCACGGCCACCCGGCGTTCCACCAGCGCCGCCAGATCTTGCGGGTCGGGGTCTGACTGGCGCCGGTACACGGCAATGGCCGGGGTGGCGTGGCCGTCCGCAAACGCGGCCCAGCCCTTTCGCTCGGCGGTCTGCACCATGGCCACCAGGTCGGCCTGGCCGCCCCGCAAGGCTGCTTCGCTGGCGGCCCACGCCTGGAGTTTGACCGTGAACGTCACTCCGATCAGCGGGCCCAGCTCCCGCAGCAGCTCGATCTGGAACCCCTGCGGACGCCCCTGCTCGTCCAGCCATTCGAACGGATGAAACGCGGCATCGCCGGCGTAGCGCAGCACCTCGGCCCCCCGGGCCGGCAGGGCCGCCAGCACCAGTGCGCCCAGCAAAAACCGGCGCCGGCCCAGTTCCCCGTGCGCCGGGAGCGTACGGTCTGTCTGCCGCGTTCGTGTGGCTGGGGTGGGTGGGCGCATGTTCACGCAGCAATATAGTCGAGCGTTGAAGGCGCCCCTCTGGCACCTTGCATGATTCAACAGGACACCCTTTGCCCAAGCCCCGAGACCCAGGCCCGGCCGCTGCTCCGTTCACCCCCGCGGGTGCTGCCGCGCTGCAGGTGGTGGCGCCTGACGCGCAGCCGCCATCGCCTGCGGTGCGCGCGTTCAACCTGCAGCTGTCGCGCATCGACAAGCTCAAGACGCAGCTCGACGAGCTGGACGCGCTCGGCCAGGCCCACCGCGCCGAACGGCACCGTTGGCTCACCCCACTGCAGCTGCAGCACACCCGGCAGCTGCGCGACGTGGTGCTGGCGCTGGACGAGCGCTTGCAAGGCAAAAGCCTCAGCCGCGTGCAGCGCGACACCGCGGCCAGCGTGCTGTGCAGCCTCGCCGAGCGCCTGGTGGACGAAGGGCAGGCCGACATGGCGGCGCTGCACGACCGCCACAGCCGGCGCACGTTGGCTCAGAAGAAAGCGGACGCGGCAGATGCCATGCGCGCCCGGCTGGAAGACGCACTGGGCCAGCCCCTGAGCGACGCACCGCCCGATGCCTCCATGGAAGAGCTGCTGCGCGCTGGCATGGCGCGCCTGCGCGAAACCATGGCCGAAGAAAAAGACCAGAAGCGGGCCGCCGCCCAGGCACGCAAGGCCCGCAAGAAGCCGGGCGCTGCCCAGGTGGAAGCGCAGGCCCAGCAGGTCGATGCCGACACCCTGCTGCGCACCCTGTTCCGCCAGCTGGCCAGTGCCCTGCACCCCGATCGCGAGGCCGACCCGTTGCAGCGCGAGCGCAAGAACGCGCTCATGGGTGAAGCCAATGCCGCTTATGGCCGCAAAGACCTGGTCACGTTGATGCAGCTCCAGCTGCGCGCTGCCTTGGTGGATGCAGGTGCCGTCACCCGCATGGCCGACGACCGGCTTGCCGCGCTCACCTTGCTGCTCAAGCAACAGGTGGCCGACCTGGAGCGCGAGCGGGCCGCCCGGCAACGCAGCCTGGCGGGGGAGTTCGATCTGCCAGCCGGCTGGTCGCCCAATGCCAACACCCTGAAGCAGCAACTGCTGGCCCAGGTGGAGGCGCTGGAAACCGCGGTGCGGCAAGCCGAGCACGACCTGGAGCAGGTGCAGGATGACGCGGCGGTCAAGCGCTGGCTCAATGCGCAACGCGCCGCGGACAAGCCGCAGCGGCAGGAGCGGGACATTGACGACTACTGGTGAGTGGCTGATGCGTGCGGGTGAAGCGGTGTGCGTCGATCGCGATGTGGGATCGCTGGAGCCTAAAACCCCTGCGCCAGTGCCCGGGTGATGTCTGCTGCCGGCGCCGCCCGGCACCCCCTTGCGTTCTGCCCCGACCAAAGAGGCGAAAAGTCGCCGCTGCCCAGGGCTTCCCAGTGGGCCCGCAGCGGTGCCATGGCCGCCGTGGCCAGCGGGAAGGCCGGTGCAGCCGGGTTCAGGGGGCCGAGCTCGCGCATCACGCGGTTGACGATGCCGCGCGCCGGCCGGCCGCTGAACAGGCGGGTGAGGGCCGTGTGAGCCGCGGCCTCGCTCATCAGCGCGGCGCGGTGCACGGCACTGGTGGTGGCTTCGGGGCAGCACAGGTAGGCCGTGCCCACCTGCACGCCGGCCGCACCCAGGGCCATGGCGGCGCGCACACCGGCCGCGTCGGCGATGCCGCCAGCGGCGATCACCGGCACGTCGAGCGCGGCCGCCAGCTGCGGCACCAGGGCCATGGTGCCCACCTGGGTGCTGAGCTCATCGGTGAGAAACATGCCCCGGTGGCCACCGGCCTCCAGCCCTTGTGCGATCACGGCATCAGCGCCGTGGGCCTGCAGCCAGCGCCCTTCGGCCACCGTGGTGGCCGAGGACAGCACCACGCTGCCCCAGGCTTTCACGCGGGCCAGCAGCTCGGGCGCCGGCAGGCCGAAATGGAAGCTCACCACGGCGGGGCGGAAACGCTCCAGCACGTCGGCGGCCTCAGCGCTGAAGGGCACGCGGCCGGGGCCGGCGGGTACCGCCGAGATGTCCAGCCCGGCCTCGGCGTAGAACGGGGCCAGGGCGGAGCGCCAGGCGGCGTCTCGCGCCGGGTCTGGCAGGGGCGGCTGGTGGCAGAAGAAGTTGACGTTGTAGGGCCGCTGCGTGCCGGCTTGCAGCACGGCCAGCTCGCGCTCCAGCGCCTCGGGCGCGAGCAGGGCCGCCGGCAGCGAGCCCAGGCCGCCGGCCTCGCTCACGGCCAGCGCCAGCGCCATGCCCTGTGAACCCGCCATGGGGGCCTGGATGAGGGGCCACTCGGTGCCCAGCAGTGAAGTCAGCGTTTTCATGGGCGAATTGTCACCCGTGGTGGGCCAGCTCGACGCCTCAGGCCCGTCTGCGGGTTTACCCGAAAAGGGTGGCCGGCTGAAATCATTTAACATATTAAACAAATGAGCAAGACAACCCCTTTTGTTCACCGCAACCTGCCGCGCCTGCTGCTGGAAGCGCGTGAGGCGGTGATGCAGCACACCCGCCCCAGCCTGCGCGAGCACGGCCTGTCGGACCAGCAGTGGCGGGTGTTGCGCGTGCTGGGCGAGCACGCTGCCGACCCGCTCGGGGTCGAGACCGGTCGCGTGGCGCGCGAGGCGCTGCTGCTCGGTCCCAGCCTCACCGGCGTGCTGGCCCGCATGGAGCGCGACGGCCTGATCGCCCGCAACCGCTGCCCGCAAGACGCGCGGCGCACGGTGGTGCGCGCCACGCCCGCTGGCCTGGCCCTGGTGGCCACGCTCTCCACCACCATCGAAGCGCACTACGCGTGGATGGAAGAACAACTCGGCAAGGCGCCGCTGGCCCGCCTTTATGCGCTGCTGGACCAAGTCATTGCCCTGGAGGCACCGGACGGCGTGGACGCCAGCACCGCTGAAGAATGAAAGCAAGCCCATGAACCTCCACCCTTTCAGCATCCACGGCACCGTCTACGGCACGCTGCTGAACTTTCGGCGCGAACACGCGCTGTGGGCGCCGCGCATGCACGAGGCGCCCTACAAGGCGCCGCCGCAGGCGCCGGTGCTCTACATCAAGACCGCCAACACCTTCACGCCCGCAGGCCGGCCCATCGCCTTGCCCGGGGATGTGCACGAGGTCGAGGTGGCGGCCAGTCTGGGGCTGGTGGCGGGCGAGGGCGGGTGCATCGCCGCCGCGGTGCTGCTCAACGACGTGGCGATTGCGCACGAGAGCTACTACCGCCCACCGGTGAAGTACCGCTGTGTCGACGGTTTTCTCGGCGTGGGCGACAGCGTGCGAGCACTCGACGACACCGCTGCGCTGGCCGCGCTGGTGCTGGAGCTGCGCGTGAACGGCGTGATGCGCCAGCACACCGCACTGGCCGATCTGGTGCGCGATGCCGCCACCCTCTGGGCCGACGTGAACGCCTTCCAGTCCCTGCGGCCCGGCGATGTGCTGATGGTCGGCACCGACTGCCTGGCCGACGGTTCCAGGCCGCGCGCGAAGGCCGGCGACTCGGTCGAGATCACGGCCACCGGCTTTTCGCCGCTGGTCAACCATTTCGTGCAGGAACCGCCCGACGCCGGGCCGCCCCCAGTCGGGCGAGCCCCCGAGCGAGGCAGCCAGCACGCGCCAGCGCCGAGCGTGGGGGTCACATCATCATGAGAAGAGCCCGAGTCGCCTGGGCCGGCGCGGTCCACGATGCCGTGGAGGCCGACGGCCAGCTGGAGTTGCTCACGCCCGCGTTCCGGGGCCGCCGCGTCGGCTTTGACGAGGTGGTCTGGCTGCCACCGCTGGTCCCCATCAGCCGCCCGCGGACCGTGCTCGCGCTGGGCCTGAACTACGCCGACCACGCGAAAGAACTCGCCTTCAAGGCGCCCGATGAGCCGCTGGCTTTCGTCAAGGGTGAGGTTTCGCTCATTGGTCACAAGGCCTTCACCGTGCGGCCCGACGGCGTGCAGTTCATGCACTACGAGTGTGAACTGGCGGTGGTGATCGGCAAGCCCGCGAAGCGCGTGAAGAAGGCCGATGCCCTGCGATTTGTCGCGGGCTACACGGTGGCCAACGACTACGCGATCCGCGATTACCTGGAGAACTGGTACCGCCCCAACCTGCGCGTGAAGAACCGCGACACCTGCACGCCCATTGGCCCCTGGCTGGTCGACGCGGCGGATGTGGCTGACCCGATGAACCTTGCACTGCGCACCACCGTCAACGGCCAGCTCACGCAGCAGGGCAGCACGAAAGACATGATCTTCGACGTGCCCACGCTCATCGAGTATTTCAGCAGCTTCATGACGCTGATGCCCGGCGACCTGATCCTCACCGGCACGCCCGACGGCGTGGTGGATTGCCAGCCGGGTGACGTGGTCGTCACCGAGATCGACGGCATCGGCGCCCTCACCAACGCCATCACCGCAGAGCAAAGGGGGTCAGATCCTGGTTCAGGACAGTGACCTCAGCGGAGCAAATCCACGTTGAACGACATCAGGCTCTGATCCCGTATGCGGTCGGGCCGAAGAAAGACCTTTCATGAAAATCGACCACCTCATCAACGGCAAGACCGTCGCGGGAAGCGACTATTTCGAATCCGTCAACCCGGCCACCCAGGGCGTGCTGGCCGAAGTGGCCTCGGCCACGAGCACTGAAGTGAACGCAGCGGTGCAGGCCGCCAAGAACGCCTTCCCGGCCTGGGCCGGCCTGCCTGCGCCCGAACGTGCGAAGAAAATCCGCGCGCTGGGCGAGCTGATTGCAAAACACGTGCCCGAGATCGCCCGCACCGAAACCGACGACACGGGCCAGACCATCTCGCAAACGGGGAAGCAGCTGGTGCCTCGCGCGGCCGACAACTTCAGCTACTTCGCCGAGATGTGCACGCGCGTTGACGGCCACACCTACCCCACGCCCACGCACCTGAACTACACGCTGTTCCACCCGGTGGGCGTGTGTGCGCTGATCTCGCCGTGGAACGTGCCCTTCATGACGGCGACGTGGAAAGTGGCGCCGTGTCTGGCCTTTGGCAACACCGCGGTGCTGAAGATGAGCGAACTGTCGCCCATGACCGCCGCGCGCCTGGGCGAGCTGGCGCTGGAAGCCGGCATTCCCGCCGGCGTGCTGAACGTGGTGCACGGCTTCGGCAAGGAAGCGGGCGAGCCGCTGTGCGCGCACCCCGACGTGCGCGCCATCTCTTTCACCGGGTCGACGGCCACGGGTAACCGCATCGTGCAGAGCGCGGGTCTGAAGAAGTTCAGCATGGAGCTGGGCGGCAAGAGCCCGTTCGTCATCTTCGACGACGCCGATCTGGACCGCGCGCTGGACGCCGCGCTCTTCATGATCTTCAGCAACAACGGCGAACGCTGCACGGCAGGCTCCCGTATCCTGGTGCAGCAGAGCATCTACGCCGACTTCGCGGCAAAGTTCGCCGAGCGGGCCAGGCGCATCACCGTGGGCGACCCGCAGGACGAGAACACCCTCATCGGCCCCATGATCAGCCAGGGGCATCTGGCGAAGGTGCGCAGCTACATCGAGCTGGGCCCGAAGGAGGGTGCCACCTTGCTGTGCGGCGGGCTGGACCGACCGTCGTATGCAGCTGAGTTGCCCGCCCATGTGCAGGCTGGCAATTTCGTCTGGCCCACGGTGTTTGCCGATGTGGACAACCGCATGCGCATCGCACAGGAAGAAATCTTCGGTCCGGTGGCCTGCCTGATTCCTTTCCGCGACGAGGCGCATGCGATCGAGCTGGCCAATGATGTGCAGTACGGGCTGTCGAGCTATGTCTGGACCGAGAACATTGGCCGTGCGCACCGGGTGGCTGCCGCGGTTGAGGCGGGCATGTGTTTTGTGAATTCACAGAACGTGCGTGATCTGCGACAACCGTTTGGGGGCACCAAGGCCAGCGGTACAGGGCGCGAGGGCGGTACCTGGAGTCACGAGGTGTTCCTGGAGCCGAAGAACGTCGCGGTCTCGCTCGGGTCGCATCACATTCCTCATTGGGGAGTTTGAATTGCGCGTCTTTGCTGTTTCACGCGGCTACCTGGGCGGGCTCAGCGTGGCGGGGTACCCGGCTCCGCTCATGTCCCCCGAAACAGGCTGTGCCCGTTTCTCCTCCTTTACTTCGCTGCGCCGGGTACCCCGCCACGCTGAGCCAGTGGTGATGTTGGCACTCAACGGTTTGAGCGGCGATGCGCAGCGAGAGCAGGAGAGGTGGGTGGTGAGCCGCAGCGAAGTAAAGGAGGAGGGCTGCGCGCAGCGCAGACCGGGGGACATGAGCGCAGGTACACCACCCACCTCTCCTTCCCCCGCACACGTCAGCCAAGACAACGCACGAAACAGGAGACAAGACAGATGGGCAAAGTAGCACTGGTCGGCAAGATCACCCACGTCCCCTCGATGTACCTCAGCGAACTTGACGGCCCGCGCCAAGGCACCCGTCAGGACGCCATCGACGGCCACAAAGAGATCGCGCGGCGTTGCAAGGCAATCGGCGTGGACACCATCGTCGTCTTCGACAGCCACTGGCTCGTCAACGCCAGCTACCACCTCAACTGCGCGCCGCACTGGCAGGGCCGTTTCACCAGCAACGAACTGCCGCACTTCATCAGCAACATGGCTTATGCCTTCCCCGGCAACCCCGAGCTGGGGCAGCTGCTGGCCAAGGTGGCGAACGAGCATGGCGTCGAAACCCTGGCCCACCACGCCACCACGCTGCAGCCGGAGTACGGCACGCTCGTGCCCATGCGCTACATGAACGCCGACCAGCACTTCAAGGCCATCTCCGTGGCGGCGCTGTGCACCTCGCACTACCTCAACGACAGCGTGCGCCTGGGGTGGGCCATGCGCCGCGCCGTGGAAGACCACTACGACGGCACCGTGGCCTTCCTCGCCAGTGGCAGCCTGAGTCACCGCTTCGCGCAGAACGGCCTGGCGCCTGAATTCGCCTTCAAGGTGTGGAGTCCCTTCCTCGAAACGCTGGACCAACGCGTGGTGCAGATGTGGGAGAACGGCGAATGGGCCGACTTTTGCGGCATGCTGCCCGAGTACGCGGCCAAGGGCCACGGCGAAGGCTTCATGCACGACACCGCCATGATGCTGGGCGTGCTGGGCTGGAGCGAATACACCGGCGAGGCCGAGGTCGTCACGCCGTATTTCGGCGCCAGCGGCACCGGCCAGATCAACGCCGTGTTTCCCGTCACCCCCGTCAGCGGCAAGAGCATCCCCAAGGCGCAGGCCTCGGCCGCCGATGGCTTCAGCCTCCTGAGTTCGCGCCTCTGAACGGAAGCCCCATGCCCCACCTCGTCATCCTGTACACCCCCAATCTCGACAGCCCTGCGGCGCAAGGCGGCGTCGACATGAGCGGCCTGTGTCGCGCGCTGTGCGACGCGATGCTCGCGGTGCGCGACGAGCACGGCCAGCAGGTCTTCCCCACCGGCGGCACGCGTGTGCTGGCCTACCCTGCCGCACATTGCGCCGTGTCCGATGGCGGTGCGGCCGGCATCGCGGCGGGTCTTGGGGGCGACTACGCCTTCGTCTACATGAATGTGCGCATGGCCAAGGGTCGCAGCGCCGTCGTGCACCAGCGCGTGGGCGAGGCACTCAATGCCTGCGTGAAGGAGCGCTTTGCCGAACAAATCGCGAAGCGTCCCATAGGCATCACCGTGCAGGTGGACGAAGGCCACGAGGTCTTCGATGCCAAGAACAGTTCCCTGCATCCCCTGTTCCAGAAGACCTGAGCATGTTCGAAGACCAACTCATCCATCAACTCGCCGCCGAGCTGAAGCACGCGCAGCAGACCCGCACGCCAGTCGAGCACTTCTCCAAACGGCACCCCGGCATGACCGTCGAAGACGGTTACCGCACCGGCCGCGCCTGGGTCGAGCTGGAAAAGGCGGGGGGCAAAAAAGTCATCGGCCACAAGATCGGCCTGACCAGCCGCGCCATGCAGATCAGCAGCCAGATCGACGAACCCGACTACGGCACGCTGCTCGATGACATGCTCTATGTCGCGAAGGCCGGTGAGGTGCTGGAAATTCCGGCCCGGAACTTCATCGCCCCTCGCGTGGAAGTGGAACTGGCCTTCGTGCTCAAGTCGCCGCTGGCCGGCCCCAACGTGACGGTGGAAGACGTGCTGGCCGCCACCGACCACATCACCCCCGCCATCGAGATCATCGACGCGCGCATCGAGCAGTTCGACCGCCACACCCGGGTGATGCGCAAGGTGGTCGACACCATCAGCGACAACGCGGCCAACGCCGGCATCGTCATCGGCGCGGGCGACCCCGCCTTCCGCGCCGACCCGCGCGCCACCAACCGCCCCTGGTGCGGGGCCATCTTGCGGCTGAACGGCGCGGTGGAAGAAACGGGTCTCGCCGCCGGTGTTCAGGGCGACCCGGCCATCGGCATCGCCTGGCTGGCCAACAAACTCGCGCCTTGGGGCGAACGGCTGGAAGCGGGTGAAATCGTGCTGGCCGGCAGCTTCACGCGGCCCGTGGCGGCCAAAGCGGGTGATCTGTTCGAGGCCGACTACGGCCCGCTCGGTTGTCTCAAGTTCCAGTTCGTCTGAAAGGTCCTTCCATGCAAACGCCCCTCAACACATTCAAGCAGGCGCTGGCCGCGGGTCAGCCGCAGATCGGCCTGTGGCTCGGCCTGGCCGACCCGTATTGCGCAGAGATCCTGGCCGGCGCCGGCTACGACTGGCTGCTGATCGACGGCGAGCACGCGCCCAACGACGTGCGCAGCATCCTCACCCAGCTGCAGGCCATCGACAGCGCGCGCCACGCCATGCCGCAGCTGCCCACACAGGCCGTGGCGCGGGTGCCGGTGGGCGACACGGCCCTCATCAAGCAGTACCTCGACATCGGCGTGCAGACCATCCTGGTGCCCATGGTCGATACCGCCGCCCAGGCCGCGCAACTGGTGCAGGCCATGCGCTATCCGCAGGCCGACGGGCAGGGCGGCATCCGTGGCATGGGCAGCGCGCTGGCCCGCGCCTCGCGCTGGCAGCGCCACCCGAACTACATCTTTGAGGCCAATGCCCAGGTATGCCTGCTGGTGCAGGCCGAAACCGCCGAGGCGATGAGCCAGCTCGACGCCATCGCTGCCACGCCGGGCGTGGACGGCGTGTTCATCGGCCCGGCCGATCTGTCGGCCTCCATGGGGCACCCCGGCAACCCGGGCCATCCGGATGTGCAGGCCGCCATCCGGCAGGGCATCGCGCGCATCCGCGCCGCCGGCAAGGCGGCCGGGATCCTGGCCACCGCCGAGCCACAGTCCCGGCAGTGGCTGGAAGCCGGCGCCACCTTCGTGGCGGTGGGGGTGGACACCATGCTGCTCTCGGCAGCGGCCAGCGAACTGCTGGCGCGCTTCAAGACCGCGCCCGGTGCCGCGGTGAAGAACACCTACTGAAAGGCCTTGATTCATGACCACCCTGTCCACGCCACCCGCTCCCGCCGGCATGCACGCCGACGAATGGGCCGCCCGCCTGGAGCTGGCAGCCTGCTACCGCGTCTTCGCCCACCTGGGCTGGACCGAAATGATCTACAACCACATCACGCTGCGCCTGCCCGACAGCGTGAGCGGCGCAGAGAAGCAGTTTTTGATCAACCCGTTTGGCTTGCATTACAGCGAAGTCACCGCCAGCAACCTCGTGAAGATCAACCTGCAGGGCGAGGTGCTCGACGGCTCCGCGCACCGCGTCAACCCCGCCGGCTTCGTTGTGCATGCGGCGATTCACGCCGGCATCGACGGCGCCCACTGCGTCATGCACACGCACACCACCGCCGGCGTGGCCGTGGCCTGCCTGAAGGACGGGCTGCAGCAGACCAACTTTTATTCAGCCCAGCTGCACGGCATGGTGGCGTACCACGACTTCGAGGGCATCACCATCCACGCTGACGAGGGCCCACGCGTGCTGCAGAGCATCGGCGCGAAGCCTGCAGTGATCCTGCGCAACCACGGGCTGCTGGCCTGGGGCCAGACGCTGCCGCAGACCTTCGCCATTCTCTGGACACTGCAGCGCGCCTGCGAAATCCAGCTCGCCACCTTCAGCATGGGCGGGCCTGGCGCGGCCATTCCCGTGCCCGAAGCCGTGGCCGAAAAGTGCACGCGCGACGCGCTGCAGTTCAACCCGAACCACGGTGCCGGGCGCGACGTGTTCGACGCCCTGGTGCGCCAGGTCAACCGGCTCGATTCGAGTTACCGGCAATAAGCGGCCGTTGCCGCCAATCCGCCCACCGTTCGGGCTGAGCCTGTCGAAGCCCTCGCCAGCCCAGCCGATACGCCCCGTTTCCACCCCATCACTTGTCGATTCCCGCCATGTCTGACCAGCCTCAAATCCAACCTGCCTTTCAACGCGTGGCCATCGTCGGCGCTGGCGCCATCGGCGGCTGGCTCGGTGTGCTGCTGGCCCAGGCCGGTTGCCAGCTGAGCGCGCTGGCGCGTGGCGACACGCTGGCCGCTCTGCAGCGCGACGGCCTGCAACTGCACCTGGACGGGCAGCGCCTCCACGCCGCTGTGAGCGCCTCGTCCGACGCCGCGGCGCTCGGGGTGCAAGACCTCGTCATCATCGCCGTCAAGGCGCCGGCCCTGGCCAGCGTGGCGGCCCAGGTCGGTCCCCTCATCGGGCCGGACACGGTGGTGCTCACCGCCATGAACGGCGTGCCCTGGTGGTTCCTCGACGGCTTCGGCGGTTCGCTGGCCGGCACGCAGCTGCAGTCGGTGGACCCGGGCGCTGCGGTGGCCCGCGCCATTCCCGCCGGCCAGGTGCTCGGCGGCGTTGTGCACGCCAGCTGCTCGGTGGACGCGCCCGGCGTGGTGCGCCACCACTTCGGCAACGGCCTGATCCTCGGCGAGCCGGCCGGTGGCCGCAGCGAGCGGGTGCAGGCGCTGGCCGCGCTGCTGCAGCGTGCGGGGCTGAAAGCCAGCGTGTCGGCGCAGATCCAGCGCGACATCTGGTTCAAGCTCTGGGGCAACATGACGGTGAACCCCGTGAGCGCGCTCACGGGCGCGACCACCGACCGCATCCTGGGCGACGAACTGGTGCGTGGCTTCATCTCCCGCGTCATGCTCGAAGCCAAGGCCATCGGCGAACGCATCGGCCTCCCGATCGACCAGCAGCCTGAGGACCGCCACGCTGTCACGCGCAAGCTGGGCGCGTTCAAGACCTCCATGCTCCAAGACGTCGAGGCCCGCAAGCCCGTGGAACTCGATGCGCTGGTGGCCGCCGTTCGTGAGCTGGGTCAGCTCACCGGCGTTGAAACCCCGTTCACCGACGCGCTGCTGGGCCTGAGCCGCCTGCAGGCGCAGACGCTGGGCTTGTACCCCGGTTGAAGCCGGTTCAGCCCAGCGCCGGGAACAGCTTCACCAGTCCGGTCGCCATCACCTCGACCGCCAGCGCGGCGAGGATCAGGCCCATGAGACGTGTCATCACGTTGATGCCGGTCTGGCCCAGCGCCTTCGAGATCGGCTGGGCCAGTGTGAAGCACACGGCCGTGGCCAGCGCGATCACCACGCCGTAGCCCACCAGCGCGGCGTGCTGCAAAAACGTGGCGGCCTGGTCGGCGTAAATCACCACGGTGGACATGGTGGCAGGGCCGGTCAGCAGGGGAATGGTCAGCGGCACCACGGCGATGGATGCGCGGGCAGAGGCGTCGTCCACCTCGCTCTGGGTGGTCTTGGCCTCGGCCGGCTGGGCGTTCAGCATGGCCAGCGCCGAGGTCAGCAGCAGCATGCCGCCGCCCACCTGGAAGCTGGCCAGCGAGATGCCGAAAAACTCCAGGATCTGCAGGCCGATGATGGCGCAGGTGGCGATCACCGCGAAGGCGCTCACCGAGGAAATCAGCACCGTGCGCCGCCGCTGGCGCGCCGAAAAGCCCTGCGTGTAGTGAATGAAAAAGGGCACGATCGCCAGGGGGTTGACGATCGCCAGCAGCGTGATGAGGGGCTTGAAATCCATGCCGCGGATTGTGGGGCATGGCAGTGCAAACGCGGCGGCACAGTATTTCTGGTGGTGCCTCTCGCCCACCAAACTCAGGCGTTGATCAAGCGTCGGCTGGCGCGCCGGGCGTCCGTTTGCGGAACATGCCGTAGCCCTCCATGTGCAGCACCTTGTCGCCGTGCTGGTTGAACATTTCCCAGATCGTGCGCACCAGGCCCACGTCGGGCCGCTTGCTCATGGACCGTTTCTCGGTGATGGTGTGCTGCAGGCGCAGCACGTCACCGGGGTAGACCGGTTTGGTCCACTTCAGGCTCTCCAGGCCGGGCGAGCCCAGGCTGGAGGTCTCGTGCAGGAAGTTGATCACCATCAGCCGCATGGCCATGGCGCAGGTGTGCCAGCCGCTGGCGCTCAAGCCCCCGAATACCGAGGCTTTGCCGGCCTCGTCACTGAGGTGAAAGGGCTGCGGATCGAACTGGGACGCAAACGCGATGATCTCTTCGCGCGTGGGTGACAGGCTGCCCAGGTCGCGCACCTGGCCGATCTCCAGGTCTTCCCACCAGATCTTGATGTGCGGGCTTTGTTCGGGGGTGGTCGCGGTCATGCTGGGGTCCTCAGTGAGCAGTGATGTTTCGCCTGCGGGCCGCCCCAAGGCGAAACGCGCCCCTTTGGGGGCAGCGACCCGCGCAGCGGCGGAGCGTGGGGGCCTCTATTCGCCGCCGGGCCGCCCCAAGGCGAAACGCGCCCCCTTGGGGGGCAGCGACCCGCGCAGCGGCGGAGCGTGGGGGCCATGTCAACGCCCGCCGGACACGTCCAGCAGGCTCGTGGTGGTGTAACTCGCGGCCGGCGACAGCAGCCAGACGATGGCTTGCGCCACCTCGTCCGCGGTGCCGCCGCGCTGCATGGGCACGAGGTGCTTGAGGTCGTTCACGCGGTTGGGCAGGCCGCCCGAGGCGTGAATGTCGGTCTCGATCAGGCCCGGGCGCACCGCGTTGACGCGAATGCCCTCGGCGGCCACTTCCTTGGCCAGCCCGATGGTGAAGGCGTCCACGGCGCCCTTGGCCGCCGCGTAGTCCACATACTGGCCCGGTGAGCCCAGGCGCGATGCTGCGCTGGACACGTTGACGATGGCGCCCCCGCTGCCGCCGTGCCGGGTGCTCATGCGCCGCACCGCTTCGCGGGCGCACAACATGCTGCCCAACACATTGACGTCAAACATGCGGCGCCAACGGGCCATGTCCATCTCGTCTACGCGCGCGCTCACGTCCACCACGCCGGCGTTGTTGACCAGGCCGCTCAGCGGCCCGAGCTTGGCGTCGATACGGGCAAACATGGCCAGCACCTGGGCTTCGTTGGCCACGTCCGCCTGCACCGCCATGGCGCTGGCGCCGCTGGCGCGGATGCGGCGCACCACCTCGTCGGCCGCCAGCGAATTGGCGGTGTAGTTCACCACCACCGACCAGCCCTGCTGCGCGGCCAGCAGGGCGGTGGCAGCGCCAATGCCGCGGCTGGCGCCCGTCACCAAAAGCACTGGGTTCATAACCGGTCTCCTGCACAAAGTAGTGGCATCGCTTACAACAAGGGTTCACCAAATTTTTGATCATTACAACAGCGCCAGGAGACACCCATGCGTCGCACACTCGACTATTACTTTGCACCCCAGAGCCCCTGGGTGTATTTGGGCCATGCCCGGCTGACCGAACTGCTGCAGCGAACGAACACCGAGGTGCGCGTGCGCCCGGCCGACTTTGGCCACATTTTTTCCGTGTCGGGCGGTCTGCCCTTGCCGCAGCGCGCCCCTCAACGCCAGGCCTACCGGCTGGTGGAATTGCGCCGTTTCAGCGAAGCGCTGGGCGTGCCCTTGAACCCGCAGCCCCGGCACTTCCCGCTGCCCGGTGACCCCTCGGCCCTGCTCATCACGGCGGTGGCTGCGCACGACGGCGCTGCCGCTGCCATGCGTCTCACGGGTGCCATTGGCCAGGCCATCTGGGTCCAAGAGCGCAACATGGCCGACGCCACCGAGTTGGCTGCTGTGCTGGCCGAATGTGGGCTCGACGCCGAGCGGCTTGCGCAGGCCCAAGACGCACAAACCAAGGCGCTTTACGCGCAGCACACCCGCGAAGCGGTTGACGCGGGGGTGTTCGGTGCGCCAAGCTACGTGCTGGACGGTGAGATTTTCTGGGGCCAAGACCGGCTCGATTTCGTTGAGCGCCGCTTGGCGGCCTGAGTTTCCATTTCAAAAACCAACACACAGGAGCATTGCATGGGCCAGTTCGTTGAACTCACTTCCGCCGACGGTTTCACCTTTCCCGCCTACGTGGCGCAACCC
>JAUXNG010000094.1 GCA_030682835.1 Hydrogenophaga sp.
GGCCTGACCGTTTTCCGCGACCAGGAATTCAGCATGGACCTGTGCGCCGAGCCCTCGGCGCGCGCCGTCAAACGGATTGAAGACGTGCGCGTGCTGCGCACCGCCCAGTTCCCCGAAGACGCCGGCCCCATGGCCCACCCGGTGCGGCCCGACAGCTATGTGGAAATCAACAATTTCTACACCGTCACCGTGTACGAAAAAGGTGCCGAGGTCGTGCGCATGATGCAGACCCTGGTCGGGCGCGCGGGTTTTGCAGCCGGCATGAAGCTCTACTTCGAGCGGCACGACGGCCAGGCAGTGACCTGCGACGACTTCGCCCAGGCCATGGCCGATGCCAACCCCCAGTCCGACCTGGCCCGATTGCTGCCCCAGTTCAAGCGCTGGTACAGCCAGGCCGGCACGCCCCACCTGCGGGCCGACGGGCATTACGACCCCGCCGCGCGCACGTACACGCTGCGTTTTACGCAAAACTGCGCGCCCACGCCGGGCCAGGCGGTGAAACAGCCGTTCGTGATTCCAGTCGGCCTGGGCCTGCTCGATGCTCACGGGCACGAGCTGCCGCTGCAACTGGCCCACTGGAGCCAGGCCGAAGCCGGCACCCGCACCTTTGTGCTGACCGAGGAAACCGAAGAGCTCACGTTCATCAACATCGACTCGGCGCCGGTGCCCTCCATCCTGCGCGGCTTTTCAGCGCCGGTGGTGCTTGACGTCGAGTACACCGACGCCCAGCTGCTCAGCCTGCTAGCCTTCGACAGCGACGCCTTCAACCGCTGGGAAGCCGGTCAGCGCCTGGCGTTGCGGCAGGCCCTGCAGGCCATTCGCGCCGAGGGCGCGGTGGTCGCTGCTCCGCTGGACACCGCCTATCTCGACGCCATGCGCGCCGTGCTGCGCCACCCCACGCTCGACGCCGCGTTCAAGGAACTGGTGCTGACGCTGCCGGGGGAAACTTACATCGCCGAGCAGCTGGACGTGGTGGACCCGCAGCGCATCCACGCCGTGCGCGAAGCCATGCGCGAGCAAATGGCGCACGCCCTGCATGAAGACTGGGCCTGGGCCTTCGACGCCCACAAGGACAATGGCGCCTACCGCCCCGACCCGCTCGGCACCGGCCGCCGCGCCCTTTCGGGGCTGGCGCTCACCATGCTGTGCCTGGCCGCGCGCACCAACGGCGACCCGGTGTGGCCGGGCAAGGCCTACCAGCGCTTCAAGGACGCGGGCAACATGACGGACCGGTTCAACGCGCTCGCCAGCCTGGTGATCAGCGGCCATCCGCTCGCACAGGAAGCCCTGGCCCGCTTCCACGCCATGTTCCGCCACGAAGCCCTGGTCATCGACAAATGGTTTGCCCTGCAAGCCGGCACGCCCGACCGGGGCGGCAACGTGCTGCCCGCGGTGCGCCAGCTGATGAACCACCCCGACTTCCAGCTCAAGAACCCGAACCGGGCCCGCAGCGTCATCTTCAGCTACTGCAGCGCAAACCCCGGCGCCTTTCACCGCCGAGACGCCGCCGGCTATGTGTTCTGGAGCGACCGCGTCATCGAGCTCGATGCCTTCAACCCCCAGGTGGCCGCCCGCCTGGCACGCGCGCTCGACCGATGGAAGAAGTTGGCCGAGCCCTACCGCAGCGCTGCCCGCGAAGCGATCGCCCGCGTGGCTGCCCGCCCGGACCTCAGCAACGACGTGCGCGAAGTGGTCAGCCGTGCGCTGGCAGACTGACACCCGCGCACCACACCAATAGCCTCGCCCGCTGCACCCAACACAACGGAGGAACCCATGTCCAAACGCATCTCCCTCACCCGCTACCTCGTCGAGCAGCAGCGGGTTGATGGCCACATCCCCGGCGACCTGCGCCTGCTGCTCGAAGTGGTCGCGCGCGCCTGCAAGAGCATTAGCCAGGCCGTCAACAAAGGTGACCTCGGCGGCGTGCTCGGCGCCGCCACCACGGAAAACGTGCAGGGCGAGATGCAGAAGCAGCTCGACATCATCGCCAACGAGGTGCTGATCGAGGCCAACGAGTGGGGCGGCCACCTCGCCGCCATGGCCAGCGAGGAAATGGACAGCATCTACGTGGTGCCCAACCGCTTCCCCCAGGGCGAATACCTGCTCATGTTCGACCCGCTCGACGGTTCGTCCAACATCGACGTCAACGTCAGCATCGGCACCATCTTCTCGGTGCTGAAAAAAGGCAACGAAGATCCGACCACCATCGAGCCCGTGAACGAGCACGACTTCCTGCAACCGGGCATCCAGCAGGTGGCAGCCGGCTACTGCGTCTACGGCCCGCAGACCACGCTGGTGCTGACCGTGGGAGACGGCGTGGCCATGTTCACGCTCGACCGTGAGCAGGGGTCGTTTGTGCTCACCAAGGAGAATGTGCAGATTCCGCCCGACACCAAGGAATTCGCCATCAACATGAGCAATATGCGCCACTGGGACGCCCCTGTGAAGCGCTACGTGGACGAATGCCTGGCGGGCAAGGAAGGCCCGCGCGGCAAGGACTTCAACATGCGCTGGGTGGCCTCCATGGTGGCTGACGTGCACCGCATCCTCACCCGCGGCGGCGTCTTCCTGTACCCCTGGGACAAGCGCGAGCCCGACAAACCAGGCAAGTTGCGCCTGATGTACGAAGCCAACCCCATGGCCTGGCTGGTCGAGCAGGCCGGCGGCGCCGCCACCAACGCCCGCCAGCGCATCCTCGACATCCAGCCCACCAAGCTGCACGAGCGGGTGAGCGTGGTACTGGGCTCAAAGAACGAGGTCGAGCGCATCACGCGTTATCACACCGAGGTATAATTTGAAACGTTGCCGGTGTAGCTCAGTCGGTAGAGCAGCTCATTCGTAATGAGAAGGTCGGGTGTTCGATTCATCTCTCCGGCACCAATGAAATCAAGAAAAGCCCGCTATGGAGTTCATAGCGGGCTTTTCTGTTTTGGCGGCCGGTGCATGCGGAAAAGTTGAACGGACTGGCCACGCAGCCGCATGGTCCTCAAATGGCAAGCGCCCCGGAAGGCCCCCTTGCTCATCCGGCGCGCGCTACTTCCCCAGCAAACGGTCGACCATTCCCTTCACGGCTTTCATCTGTGGTCCGCTACGCGTGGCATAAGCGTGGCCGCTGTATCCCCACCAGTCCCAGCAACCATTGGGCGCATCGCCACCGGTCTGGGGGTAAAGCACCACCATGCGGTTGGCTTCGGCCCACCGGTTGTAACCCGCCTTTTGCACAAACCGGTCTTTGACGTAGTCGCTGTTCTGGCGGCAGCCGTGCAGAGCAATATGCAGCCTGCAGGCCGAACCACCGGCTGCACAGCTCTCGGGCACGTATATCCATCCGGTGCCCGCCATTCCCTGGGCGGCGAAGGGCGTCTGATCGAATTCGCGCAAGCCAGCAGCTTTCTCCGCTTGGGCCTTCGGCTGGAGCGGTCCATACAGGTGGGAAAACATTTGCCCAACCAGGTCAAAGCCACAGTTGTTGATGAACGGAGACGCACTGGATGGGCACGCGTTGCCCGCGCCGTCGGTGACGATGCCATGTCCAGCGGCGATGTTCTGCTGGTAGACCCGCTGCGCCGCGGGCACCCAATGGGCGTAATACCGTGCCAGTTCACCGACCACCCCTGGCTTCACGGTGCCGTCCTCCGTGCCCGAAAAAAGATAGACGCGGCTGCGAGCCAGATGCTGAGTGGAATCGATGCGGTCCTGATCGGCCCAGGCTTGCGTGGTGGCAACGAGCTTCTGGGTAGGAATGCCAGCCGGCCACTTCATGCACCGGGCCAGCGCGTGCACGGTCGAGTTTTCTGCACAGTAGAACGGCCCACCGGCGATCGCACCCACCCCCTTGGTGAAAGTGCCTGAGTAGGCCACGTGCAACTGGACAGCCATGAACGCACCAGACGAAAGCCCTGACACAGTGACTTCGCTCCGATCGATCCTCAGCTGAGGCAAGGCCGCCGCAGCGTACAAGGCGGCTGGCAAGGCGCCTATCCCCGAGCCGAGCACCAGCGCCATCAGCCCTGGAAAACGCTTCTTGATGGCCAAAATGTTCATAGCAGAGCCCATGTTCTCAGCGGTTCAATATACATCTCGAACCGATGGGAGTGCGGCGCTGGCTGCTCATGCAAACCGAACAGGGCAAAAAGCGGGACGGCAAATAGAAAACCCCGGAAACCTTGCGATTTCCGGGGTGACTATTTGGTGCGGCTGGCAGGAATCGAACCCACGACCCCTTGGTTCGTAGCCAAGTACTCTATCCAGCTGAGCTACAGCCGCTAAGCCTCGTATTGTAGCAGGCTTTTTCACCGTCTCCTGCAGAACGTCAGATTTTGGATCTTGACGACCTGGACCGAAGTCATTCAGGGCTACTGCGCGAGCAGCTCTCGATTATAGGCCAGCGTTGACAGGTTTTAGCCCGCAACACTGCTTAATCGAGCGTTTTATGCGCGGTGGTAGGCCGTGACAGACTTGAACTGTCGACCAAAGGATTATGAGTCCTCTGCTCTAACCAACTGAGCTAACGGCCCGCCAGCGGGGGATTGTAGAGGCTGGGGACGCCGCTTCACTTGTTGTGACTCAGGGCGTTGCTCACCAGCTTGGCGGTGACGTCCACGATCTGGATCATGCGTTCGTAAGGCATGCGCTGTGGACCGATTACCCCGAGTGTGCCGACCACCTGGCCATCGACCTCATAGGGCGCGGTGACCACGGACAAGTCTTCGTATGGAACGACTTGGCTTTCGCCACCGATGTAAATGCGCACACCATCGGCCTGGGCCGACACGTCGAGCAGGCGGATCAGCTGGGTCTTCTGCTCGAACAGGTCGAACATGCGGCGCAGGTTGCCCATGTCGCTGGAAAATTCGGACACCGAAAGCAGATTGCGCTCGCCCGACACCACCACCTCGTCCTGCGGGCTGTCGTCCCCGGTGCCGATTTCCACAGCCGCTTTCATGAGGTCGGCGATCTCGCCGCGCAGGGCTTCCACCTCGGTCTTCAGACGCTCGCGCACGGCTTCCATGGTCAGGCCGGAGTAGTGAGCGTTCAGGAAGTTCGAGGCTTCGAGCAGCTGCGACTGTGTGAAGCTGACCTGGGTGTGGATGATGCGGTTCTGCACGTCGCCCTCGGGCGACACGATGATGACGAGCACCCGTCGCTCGGACAGGCTCAGGAATTCAATGTGCCGGAACACCGAGGCGCGTCGGGGCGCCATCACCACGCCGACGAACTGCGAGAGGCTGGAGAGCATCTGCGCCGCGTGGCTGATGACCTGCAGGGGCTGGCCGGCTTCAATGCCGGGCGCCCGCATGTCGCTCATCGGAGCCATGCCGTCGCGGCGCACGGTGAGCATGGTGTCGACGAAAAGCCGGTAGCCCCGCGGGGTGGGGATGCGGCCCGCCGAGGTGTGGGGACTGGCAATGAGCCCCAGCTCTTCCAGGTCACTCATCACGTTGCGGATGGTGGCGGGCGACAGTTCCATGCCGGCCGCCTTGGCGAGCGTGCGGGAACCCACCGGCTGACCGTCGGCAATGTATCGCTCCACGAGGGCTTTGAGCAGCAGCTTGGCACGGTCGTCTAACATGGTTTCATTTTAGGTTCGTCTGTCTCTTGAGACCGCCTGGGCCAAGGGTTTGCGGGCAAACCACTACAAGGCACCTATGTTGTAATTTGCGCATGACCCTGCCCTCTGCCCCCCGCCCAGCGCGCTCCTCGTCAGGACAAACCCTGCGGTTCGCCCATGTGGTCATCATCGGGAAGTATCAGGCACCGGGCTCGCGCAACGCGGTGGATGAAATTGCCCATTTTCTGCACGATGAAGGCTGCGACGTGTCGCTGGAGCGGGAAACCGCTGCCAACACCGGGCTGGTGCAATACCAGGCGCTGGACGTGCCCGCCATGGCCCAGAACTGCGACCTTGCGCTGGTGGTGGGCGGCGACGGCACCATGCTCGGCATTGGCCGCCAACTGGCGCGCTACGGTGTGCCTCTTGTGGGCATCAACCAGGGCCGGCTGGGCTTCATCACCGACATCCCCTTCGAAAGCTACCGGGAAACGCTGCGACCGATCCTGCGCGGCGCGTTTGAAGAAGACCCCCGTGCCCTGATGGCGGCATCGGTCTGGCGCGATGGCCGCTGCGTGTTCGAGGCCACAGCGCTCAACGACGTGGTGGTCAACCGCGGCGGCGTGGCCAGCATGATCGAGCTGCGGGTGGAGGTGGACGGGCATTTCGTGGCGAACCAGCGTGCCGACGGCCTGATCATCGCATCGCCCACCGGCTCCACCGCCTATGCGCTCTCGGCTGGCGGGCCGCTGCTGCATCCCGCCATCGCGGGCTGGGTGATGGTGCCGATTGCGCCGCACACCTTGTCGAACCGGCCCATCGTGCTGCCCTCGAACAGCGAGATTGCGGTCGAGATCGTGTCGGGACGCGATGCCAGCGCGAACTTCGACATGCAGTCGCTCACCAGCCTGATGCACGGCGATCGTATTGTGGTGCGCCGCTCCGAACACGCGCTGCGCCTGCTGCACCCGGTGGGCTGGAGCTACTTCGATACCCTGCGCAAAAAACTGCATTGGAACGAGGGCGGCTGAAAGGCGGGTCACAATACGGGCGTCAACCCACACCCGGACCGCACACCCGACGCCCATGAGCCTCAGACGCATCGTTTTGCGCGACTTTGTGATCGTGCAATCCCTCGAACTCGATCTGGAAACCGGCTTTTCGGTGCTGACCGGCGAGACCGGTGCGGGCAAGTCGATCCTGATCGACGCGCTGCAACTGGCGCTGGGTTCGCGTGCCGAGAGCGGCGTGGTGCGCGAAGGCGCGGCGCGCTGCGAGATCGCGGCCGAGTTCGACTCCGCGCCCGGCCTGGGTGCCTGGCTTGAAGAGCAGGGCTTTGCGGTGGAAGACGGCCTGCTGCTGCGACGCACCGTCGACACCGAAGGCCGCAGCCGCGCCTGGATCAACGGCAGCCCTGCCACCATGACACAGCTCAAGGCGCTGGCCAGCAGCCTGGTGGACATCCACGGTCAGCACGCCTGGCAAAGCCTCACCCGCGCCGATGCGGTGCGCGAACTGCTGGATGCCTACGCCGGCATCGATACTCGCGCGGCCGCTGCCGGCTGGGCTCAGTGGCGCCAGCGCCGCAAGGCACTGGAGACCGCTACCGAACGCCAGAACACCTTGCGCCAGGAAAGCGAACGCCTGGCTTGGCAGATTGCCGAGCTCGACAAGCTCGCTCCCCAACCCGGCGAGTGGGAAGAACTCAACACGCAACACAGCCGGCTGGCCAATGCCCAGGGCCTGCTCGATGCGGTGCAGACCGCCGTGACGGCACTGGACGACGAAGAGCCGAGTGCTGCCACGCTGATCAGCCGCGCGCTCACCGCGCTGCAGGCGCACAGCGCGATCGAGCCACAGTTCGCCAGTACCATCGAGGCGCTTGAAGGGGCCCTCGCCCAGGTGCAGGACAGCGTGCACGGCCTGCACCAGTACGGCCGGCACACCGAGCTGGACCCGGGGAGCCTGGCCACCCTGGATGAGCGCCTGTCGCAATGGGTGTCGCTGGCACGGCGCCACCGGCGTCCGCCCGAAGAGCTGGCCGAGTTGCACGCGCAGTGGAAAGCCGAGCTCAACCAGATCGACGAAGCGCTGGACCTGGCCGCGCTGGAGCAGCAGGAGCGACAGGCCTGGGGGGCCTTCACCACCGAGCTGAAGACCCTGACGCGGCAGCGCCAGCAGGCGGCGCCCAAGCTGTCGAAGGCCGTGAGCGACACCATGCAGACCCTGGGCATGCAGGGCGGCCGCTTCGAGGTGGCACTGCAGAAGCTGGATGAGCCCCAGGCCCACGGCTGGGAGCAGGTCGAGTTCCTGGTGGCCGGCCACAGCGGCGTGACGCCACGCCCGGTGGGCAAGGTGGCCTCGGGCGGCGAGCTCTCACGCATCGCGCTGGCCATTTCGGTCGTCACCAGCCAGCTCGGGCAGGCGCCCACCCTGATCTTTGACGAGGTGGACGCCGGCATCGGCGGTGCCGTGGCCCACACCGTGGGCCAGCTGCTGCGCCAGCTGGGCCAAGACCGCCAGGTGCTCGCCGTCACCCACCTGCCGCAGGTGGCGGCGTGCGCCGACCAGCACCTGCTGGTGAGCAAGCAGCGCTCGGGCACGCAGACCGTGAGCCAGGTGCGCGCCATCGAACACGAGTCGCGTGTCGGCGAGCTGGCCCGCATGCTCGGCGGCAGCGACACGTCCGAGGTGTCGATGGCTCACGCGCGCGAGCTGCTCACCTCCTGAACCGCACCATGCCCCATTCGCAGACCATCCAGCTGGTGCTCATCACAGGCATGTCGGGCTCCGGCAAGTCCGTGGCGCTGACCGCGCTGGAAGACATCGGCTTCTACTGCGTCGACAACCTGCCGCCCGAGTTGCTGGAGGCTTTCGTGGCGCTGGAGAACAGCCACCAGGCCACCAAGGTTGCCATTGCGATGGATGTACGCAGCGCCGCTTCCCTGCCCGGCCTGCCCCAGCGCCTGGCCCTGCTGCAAAAGCACCCCAACCGCCGGGTGAACCTCACCACGGTGTTTCTGGATGCCACCACCGACACGCTGGTGCGCCGGTTTTCCGAAACCCGCCGCATGCACCCGCTCTCGCTCAAGACGGCGGACGACCAGAACCGGGCGCTGACAGACGCCATCGAACACGAGCGCGAACTGCTGGCCGAGCTGCGCGACAAGGCGCTGGTGCTCGACACCAGCCTGATCCGCCCGGCCCAGCTGCGCAGCCAGATCAAGGACCTGCTGGGCGCCACGCAGGCGCCGCTCACGCTGGTGTTTGAATCCTTCGCCTTCAAGCGCGGCATTCCCATGGACGCCGACTTTGTGTTCGACGTGCGCATGCTGCCCAACCCCCACTACGAGCCAGCGCTCAAGCCCATGAGCGGTCGCGACGCACCGGTGGCGGCCTACCTGGCCGCCCAGCCCGAGGTGGTGCAGATGCGCGACCAGGTGATGGCGTTTCTGCGCCACTGGATGCCGCACATGCTGCGTGACCACCGCAGCTACGTCACCGTGGCGATCGGCTGCACCGGCGGCCAGCACCGCTCGGTGTACCTCGTGGAACAGCTGGCACTGGCCTTCGGCAAAGAATGGTCGACCCGTGTGCGCCACCGCGAAATCGACGGCTGGCCGCAGCGTCCGCCTGCCGAAGCCCCTGGCGCCTCGTCCCTTTAATCGCGCGTTCTGGCGGTCAGCGACGCCAGCATCAGACGGACCGGCGCGGGCAAACCATGCTCGCCCAGCGCTGAAGCCTCGACCCACTGGCCTTGCAGAGGCGCTCCGTCTTGCGCGGCCGGTGCAATGAGTTCGTCGCACGTCAGCACACAGGGGTGCAAGCGCAATTCGCGGTGCGTCAGGCTGTGCGTCACCGCGTCCTGCAGCTGGATGCGATCCACCAGCGCGGCGGGCAGCGAAGCCTGCAATGACGCTTCACTGTCGAAAACCGGCGGGCAGTACAGCCCCGCCCAGATGCCCGGCGCGGGCCGCCGCTGCAGCCACAGGCGCAGCACACCGCCCGCATCGCGGTGCAGCATCATCAGCAGCCACCAGCTTTCATGGCGGCGCTTGAGCGTGCGGGTTTTGACGGGAAAACGGTCGGTGGTGCCGGTAGCCCGTGCGCGGCACAGACCCTCCACCGGGCAGCGCTCGCACTGTGGCCGGCTGCGGGTGCACAGGGTGGCGCCCAGATCCATCAGCCCCTGGGTATAGGCAGTCATGTCGGCGTGGGCCGGCTGGTCGGGCAGCAGCGCCTGGGCCAGCTCCCACAGCTCGCGCTGGCTGGCGAGCCGCGCCAGGTCGCCCTCAAACGCCAGCAGCCGGGCCAGCACACGCCGCACGTTGCCGTCGGCAATGGACACCCGCTCCCCGTGGCAGAAGGCCGCGATGGCTGCGGCGGTGGACGCGCCAATGCCGGGCAGCGTCTGCAGTTGCTGCGCCGTGTCGGGAAACACGCCGCCGTGTTCCTGCACGACCACCTGCGCACACCGGTGCAGGTTGCGGGCCCGGCTGTAGTAACCCAGTCCGCTCCACAGAGCCATCACCTCGTCGGGTGTTGCGGCGGCCAGACACTGCACGTCGGGAAACCGCTCCAGAAAGCGCGGGTAGTACTGCAGCACGGTGCTCACCTGCGTCTGTTGCAGCATCACCTCGGACAGCCACACGCGATACGGGTCGTGCGTGTGCTGCCAGGGCAGGCCGCTGCGGCCGTGGCGGCGCTGCCAGTCGATCAGCAGACGGGCGAAGTCCAGCGGCAGGCCGTGGCCTGTTGCGTGAGCCGGGGCGGTCATGCCGCGACGGCTTCGGCGATGCGTTCTTCCGGTGCCGCCAGCAAATGGTCGGTGAGCTCGGCCAGCTTGGCGTCGAGCAGGTTCAACTCGGCCTGTTGCGATTGCAGTTCGCGGATGCGCTCGTCCAGCCCGCCGGCCGCCTGCTGGATGCGCGAGACGGCTTCTATGCGGCGCGTGAAGTTGCGGCGGCGCTCGCGCAGCTGCGCGTCGAGCTGGGCGGCGGCCGATTTGTTCCAGAGTTCCACTTCGTTCACCGCCGTGTCGTACACGACACGCAGGCGGCTCATCAGCGCCCGGGCCAGCCGTTCGGCGAATTCTGGCTGCGCCAGTCGCAGGGCGTTGCCCAATGAAAGGTACTGCAGATGGCTTTTCTCGACCAGCTCCAGATCGCGAGCGTAGCGGCTGAGCTGGGGCGGTGTGGGCGCCTGAAGGGAGAAGCCGTACTCGGCGTTCAGCCCCTTGAAGCTGCCCTCCAGCATGGACTGGATCTCGCCCGCGAGCTGGTGCGCGCGCGCAAGATCGCGGCGCAGGTGATCGAATGTGACGGCATAGGCGCGTTTCACACCGAGCTTGATGCCCGGCTGCTTGAGCGCACGGGCGAGTTCGGTCACCTCGGTCTTGAGGTGGGTGGCGCCCAGCAGCCCGAACAGGTCTTTGAGCAGGCGCAGGTGGACGGAACGCACCGCCTGGATCTTGGCTCCGCTGGCGTCGAAGTCGGCCTGCTCCTGCTCGATGCGCAGCCGCATCTGCTTGATCACCGCGGCGTTCTTTCCTCGCAGGCCTTCCAGCTCCTGCACCTGCTCGACCAGATCGCGCGCACGGGTGTGCACCAGCCGCCCCGTTTCTTGCCGCAGCAACTGGATGCCGTTGTACACGGCATCTGCAAGGATCTTGCGGCGCTGGCCCAGCAGGCCCACGCCGAGCGCCGCCTCCAGCTCCAGCAGGTTGCTGGCTTCCAGCAGGGGTGCATCGCCGCTGACCTTGGCCAGCAGCCCCTTCTGCGCGGACACCGCCAGCACCTGGCGCGGCGAGAGTCCGAGAATGTCGGCCGAATCGGTGCGCTGCGAGGCAATTTGCAGCTGCACCTGCTCAGGGGTGCTGAGCGCATCCCACATGGTGTCGATCTTGTTGAGCACCACCAGGCGCGATTCCTTGCCTTCGCCCAGCACCGACAGGTGCTGGCGCCAGATGGTCAGGTCGGACTTGGTCACGCCGGTGTCGGCGGCCAGAATGAACACCACCGCATGGGCCTGCGGCAGCAGGCTCACGGTGAGTTCGGGCTCGGCGCCGATGGCATTGAGTCCTGGCGTGTCCAGAATCACCAGCCCCTGCTTGAGCAGCGGGTGCGCCATGTTGATCAGTGCGTGCCGCCACTTGGGCACCTCGATCAGACCGTCAGGACCCACCAGCGGGTTGTCTTCGGGAACCTCGTCGTGCCAGAAACCCAGCGCCGCGGCCTCGGCCTGCGACACCCGCCGCACCTCGGCCACTTTCTGGATGGCGCGTGCCAGCTGCTTCGGGTCATTCACGTCCAGGTCGACGCGCTCCCATTTGTCGGGCGCGTTGCGCCAGTCCAGCAGCGACTGGGGCTGCAGGCGCGTCTCGATCGGCAGCAGACGAAGGCAGGGCGGCACGTCGGCGTCAAAGCCCAGCTCGGTCGGGCACATGGTGGTGCGCCCGGCGCTGGCCGGCATGATGCGCCGGCCGTAGCCAGCGAAAAACACCGCGTTGATCAGCTCGGACTTGCCGCGCGAGAACTCGGCGACGAAGGCGACCATGATCTTGTCGTTCTTCACCTGCGCATGGAGCTGGTCCAGCCGCTCGCGCACCCCGGCTTCCATCAGGTCGTGGTCGGTGAGCCACTCCGACAGGAGCCTGAGCCGCAAGGCAAACTGCTTGCGCCACACACCGTGCTGATCGAAGTCCTGATTGAAGCTCATGGGCCGTTTCTCGTTGATCGATTCAATATAGCACCCGGCTTTCACCTCCCCGGTCCACGCACAGCCAGACGGCGGCATGGGCGCGACAGGATCAGTTTTTCTGGCAGACCGGGCAGAAAAAGGTGGAGCGCTGGCCCTGGCGGATGGTCTTGATGACCGCCTCACACACCCGGCACGGCAGCCCCTGCCGCCCGTAAACCATGGCGTCCAGCTGGAAATAACCGCTCTGCCCCTGTGCACTGGAGAAGTCGCGCAGCGTGCTGCCGCCCAGGGCCACCGCCCGGTTCAGCACCGTGACGATGGCCGCGTGCAGCCGGGTGGCTCGAGGCTTGCTCAGGCGATCGGCGCGCAAGGTGGGGCGAATGCCCGCCATGAACAGCGCCTCGGATGCATAGATGTTGCCCACGCCCACCACGATGTCGCCCGCCAGCAGCACCTGCTTGATGCTGGCACGCCGCAGCTGCAGGGCACGGTGAAAGGCGGCGGCGTCAAACCCGTGTTCCAGCGGCTCCACGCCCAGGCCGCCCAGCAGCTTGAGCGCCCGAGGATCGTCCACCGACAGCACATGCACCACGGCGCCAAAGCGCCTGGGGTCGTGCAGTCGCAACACGCCACGGCTGGTGATCAGCTCAAAGTGGTCGTGCACCCCCTTCGGCGGCAGGGCCTGCGCAAACTGCAGGCTCCCCGACATGCCCAGGTGCAGCAGCAACAGGCCCTCGTCCAGCTGCAGCAACAGGTATTTGCCGCGCCGCGTGACCCCCAGCACCGTGCGGCCCACCAGCTCGGCCGGACCGCATCCCAGTGGCCAGCGCAGGGGCTTGCCCAGCTGAACCTCCAGCACCCGGGCGCCAGCAATGTGATCGGCAAAACTGCGTCGGGTGACTTCAACTTCCGGGAGTTCGGGCATGGCGCTCGCAAGGACAAAACCAGGGCTGGATGCACTGGCGGGGTCTTGAGGACACAGACCACTCCACCAGGGGGCTTCCATTATCATGATCCGATGAATACCCTGCACCGCCGAGCGCCCTCTGTCAGAGGCCGTCTGGACACCGTCACAAGCTCCCGGCCAGCGGCACCTCGGCCACGCCAGTGGCTGCTGATGGGCCTGATGAGCGCGGCCTGTGCCAGCTGGGCGCAGACACCGCCTCAGCCCTCGCCCGTTCCCGCAGTAGCACCGACCGTTTTGCCCGGTGAGCCAGCCCAGCCACCAGCGGCGTCGGCACTCAATGCCCCGCTGTTTTATCAACTGCTGGTGGGCGAACTCAATGTGGTGGGCGGCGACCCTGGCAGCGGCTACTCGCTGATCCTCGATGCCGCCCGCAAGCAGCGTGACACCCTGCTCTACCGCCGCGCGGTCGAGGTGGCGCTGCAGGCGCGTTCGGGCGAAGCCGCGCTGGCCGCTGCCCGCGCCTGGGCGCAAGACCTCCCACAGGACATCAACGCCCACCGATTCACCCTGCAGATTCTGCTGGCCCTCAACCGCCCGGAGGAAACCGGACCCGCATTGCGCGTGCTGCTGGACCGCACGCCAGCGGCCGAGCGCAACGAGACCATCCAGGCCATTCCCCAGACCTTCGCGCGACTGCCCGACAAGAGCCGTTCGGTGGCGGTGGTGCGCGAGCTGCTGGCCCCTTACCTGAAGCAGCGCGAACACGCCGCGGCCGCCTGGACCACCATCGGCCGCATGGAACTCGCAGTGGACCGGCTGCCCCTGGCCTACGCCGCCGCCCGCGAAGGCCACGCCGAAGACCCGGCCTCGCCCTATCCCACCCTGCTCGCACTCGAACTGATGGAACGCGGCCAGTCTGATGCCGAGGCGCTGGTGCGTCACCACCTGCAGGTGGCACCACCGGCGAAGACGGCCGCCGTCGCCCTGCCCTACGCGCGTCTCCTGCTGGACTTGCAGCGCAACACCGACGCACGCCAGCAGCTCAACGCGCTCACCCGCAGCCAGCCCGAACTGCCCGAGCCCTGGCTGCTTCTGGCATCGCTGCAGGTGCAGGAAAACGCGCTGGGCGCGGCCACGCAGTCGCTGCAGACCTACATGGGTCTGGCCCGCCAGGCGGGTGACGAGCGTGCGGCACGCGGCCTGACCCAGGCTTACCTGCTGATGGCGCAGATTGCCGAGAAACAGAATGACTTCGCGGGCGCCACCGCCTGGCTTGACCGGATCGAGAACGCAGACGACATCATGGCCGCGCAGATGCGCCGCGCCTCTTTATTGGCGCGCCAGGGACAGGTGGCGCAGGCCCGGGCCCTTCTGCGCAACCAGCCCGAACGCCGCCCGGCCGACGCCCGTCTCAAGCTCGTGGCCGAAGCGCAACTGCTGCGCGATCTCAAGTCGTACAAAGAGGCCTACGAGGTGTATGGCGAAGCGGCGCAGCGATTCCCCGAAGAAGCCGACCTCAAATACGACCAGGCCATGATGGCCGAAAAGGCCGGGCTGCTGAACGACATGGAGCGCCTGCTGCGTGAACTGATCGCGTTGCGACCCGACTACCACCACGCCTACAACGCCCTGGGCTACGCGCTGGCTGATCGCAACGTGCGCCTGACGGAGGCCAAGCAGCTGATCGAAAAAGCGGTCGAACTGGCGCCAAACGACGCTTACATACAGGACAGCCTGGGCTGGGTCGAATTCCGCCTGGGCAACACCGCCCGGGCCCTGCAGGTGCTGCAGGCCGCCTATGGCAAACGACCCGACGCCGAAATCGCGGCCCACCTGGGCGAAGTGCTCTGGGTGGCCGGCCGGCGCGACGAGGCCTTGAAAATCTGGCGCGAAGGCCTGCTGCTCGCCAGCGACAACGAAACCCTGCAGGAGGTGCTCAAGCGCTTCAAGGTGCAGCCATGATGGTGGCGACCCACGTCCACGCGCGCCTCGCCACGCCGCCGGGCCTATCCCGTTGCAACTGGTCAAGCCCTCGCGTCGCACTGTCCACCTTGCTCGCCTGCGTTCTGCTGGCAGGCTGCGCCACGCCCCAGCGCACCGCCTTGCCGGGCGAGGCGGCCTGGAACGGGCGGCTGGCGGTGCGCGTGGACAGCACACCGCCGCAGTCGTTTTCTGCCGGCTTCGATCTGCGGGGCAGCGCCACCCAGGGGCAGCTGCAGCTCATGTCCCCACTGGGCAACACACTGGCCAGCGTGGCCTGGACCCCCGCGGGCGCCGAGCTGCGCCAGGGCGACCAGGTCACCCGGCGTGGCAGCCTCGACGAACTCACCACCGAACTCGGCGGCACTGCGCTGCCCGTGGTGGCCCTGTTCGACTGGCTGCGTGGCGAGCCCACCGAGATCAGCGGCTGGCAGGCCGACCTCAGCCGCCACGGCGAAGGCCGCGTCACGGCCCGGCGCATCAAACCGCCACCGGGGGCGGAACTGCGCCTCGTGTTCGAGCCATGAGCGCGCCCGTTCACGCGACGCCGCTGAAGCGGCTCACCAACGTGCCCGCGCCGGCCAAGCTCAACCTGTTTCTGCACGTCACCGGGCGCCGGCCCGACGGCTACCACCTGCTGCAATCGGTCTTCATGCTGGTGGACTGGTGCGATGTGCTGCACTTTGAGTTGCGCGGGGACGGCCTTGTCACGCGAGAAGATCTGCAGCCCGGGCTGAACCTGCCGGCCGACGACCTCACCGTGCGCGCCGCCCGCGCCCTGCAGCAGGCCACAGGCAGCACGCTGGGTGTCCACATCGGGCTCGACAAACGCTTGCCGGCCGAGGCAGGGCTGGGCGGCGGTTCGTCCGACGCTGCTTCCTGCCTGATCGCACTCAACCGCCTGTGGGGATTGGGGCTCACCCGGGCCCAGCTGGCCACGATTGGCCTTCGGCTGGGAGCGGACGTGCCCTTTTTCATTGGGGGGCGCAATGCGTGGGTGGAAGGTGTGGGCGAAGAACTCACCCCGATGAGCCTGCCGCCCGCCCGCTTCGTGATCGTGAAGCCCCCCGGTGGTGCATCGACACAACGCATTTTTGCCTCACCCGATCTCAAGCGCGACACAATTCCAGCTATAATCTTAGGCTTTGCTGCAAACCAAGCGTTAGAAGCGTCAACGAGCCGAATCCAGAGCATTCTGGAAGCCACGCACAACGACCTTCAGCCCGTGGCGCAGGCCTTGTGTCCCGACGTTGGGCACTGCATTCGGTGGCTTGAGAGTCACGGACTGCAGGGACGCATGACCGGCTCCGGAACCGCGGTGTTTGCACAGATGCGGCATCGTCCGGATCTGTCAGACGCCCCGGGCGACTGGCTGGTCAGGGAATGCAGCAACATGGATGCACATCCATTGCTTGACTGGTGAAAACCGGCCTGGGTTCAGGTTAGAATCCTCGCTGTTCATCAGACAAGGCAGTCGATGGGCAACCAGCGACAGGTTTTGGTTATCTGTGCGGCCCCCGGGCCTGACAGCTGACCTGCGTAGGGGAGTCGCCAAGTTGGTAAAGGCACTGGATTTTGATTCCAGCATGCGAGGGTTCGAGTCCTTCCTCCCCTGCCATTACATTTCATCCGCACCACGCACACACTCTGTGCGAAATGGCCATCTTCGATGGCCTTTTTTCTAACGGCGATCCTGTGGGGCCGTCGCAAAAAGCAGCTGGGTACACCATGCAAGTTCAGCCCCCCGATTTCATGATCTTCACCGGCAACGCCAACCCGGTGCTGGCTGCCGAGATCGCTCATCACCTGAACACCCAGCTGGGTGCGGCCAACGTGGGCCGTTTCTCCGATGGTGAAGTCACCGTCGAGATCACGCAGAACGTGCGCGCTCGCCACGTGTTCGTCGTGCAGTCGACCTGCGCTCCCACCAACGACAACCTGATGGAACTGCTCATCATGGTCGACGCGCTCAAGCGCGCCTCGGCCGAGCGCATTTCCGCGGTCATTCCCTACTTCGGCTATGCCCGCCAGGACCGCCG
Source organism: Hydrogenophaga sp. (assembly GCA_030682835.1). Lineage (GTDB taxonomy): Bacteria > Pseudomonadota > Gammaproteobacteria > Burkholderiales > Burkholderiaceae_C > Hydrogenophaga. Next base: position 17,177 of record JAUXNG010000094.1, read on the forward strand.
CCCGCGTTCGAGCCGCGTGCCTATCACGGCCAAGGTGGTCGCCAACATGCTGCAGACGGTCGGTGTCGACCGTGTGCTGACCATGGACCTGCACGCCGACCAGATCCAGGGATTTTTCGACATCCCGGTCGACAACATCTACGCCTCGCCCGTTCTGCTGGGCGACCTGCGCCAGAAAAACTACCCCGACCTGCTGGTGGTCTCGCCCGACGTCGGCGGTGTGGTGCGCGCGCGTGCCCTGGCCAAGCAGCTCGGCTGCGACATGGCCATCATCGACAAGCGCCGCCCCAAGGCCAACGTGTCGGAAGTGATGCACGTCATCGGTGACATCGAAGGCCGCAACTGCGTGATCATGGATGACATGATCGACACCGCCGGCACGCTGGTGAAAGCGGCCGAGGTGCTCAAGGAGCGGGGTGCCCGCAGCGTGTACGCCTATTGCACGCACCCGATCTTCTCCGGCCCGGCCATCGAACGCATCGCCAAGGGCAACGCGCTCGACGAGGTGGTGGTCACCAACACCATTCCGCTCTCGCAGGCCGCCCAGGCCTGCGCCAAGATCCGCCAGCTCTCCGTGGCACCGCTGATGGCCGAGACCATCGCGCGCATTGCATCGGGTGAGTCGGTCATGAGTTTGTTTGCCGATCAGGACCATCTCTTCTGAGACCCTGTCGCAACAAAAAGTGGAGGGCCTCCGAGTGGAGGCTTTCCTTTTGAAACCGAGGCGTTCTGGTCGCGGAACCCCTCAACAGGAGTAAGTTATGCAATTTGTCGCTTTTGAGCGCGCCAAGCAGGGTACGGGTGCGAGCCGCCGTCTCCGCAACACCGGCCGTACGCCAGGCATCGTCTTTGGTGGCGAAGCCGATGCCATCACCATCGAGCTGGACCACAACGCACTGTGGCACGCGCTGAAGAAGGAAACCTTCCACGCGTCGATCCTCGACATGGAACTCGCCGGCAACGTGCACAAGGTGCTGCTGCGCGACGTGCAATACCACCCCTTCAAGCCTCTGGTCCTGCACGTGGATTTCCAGCGCGTGGACGAGAAGACCCGTCTGCACAAGAAAGTGCCGCTGCAGTTCATCAACGAAGAGAACTCGCCTGCCGTCAAGATCGACAAGTGCGTGATCAACCACGTGATGAACGAGATCGAAATCGAGTGCCTCGCCACCCAGCTGCCCGAGCACATCACGGTTGACCTGGGTGAAGTCACCAAGGGCACCACCGTGCACACCGGTGACCTGAAGCTGGGCAAGGGCATCAAGCTCGTGATGCACGGCCGCAAGGACCTGACGATCGCCACCGTGGTCGAGCCCGTCGAGGAAATCGTGGCCGCTCCTGTCGCCGCCCCGGTCGACGACAAGAAAGGCAAGAAGAAAAAGTAAGTCCTTCCGGACCCTTTGCCTTCTGCTGGAAACGGCCCGCCCTGCGGGCCGTTTCTGTTTCCGCCTCCCGCATAATTCTCCGCATGATCCGACTCATCGCCGGCCTGGGCAATCCCGGGCCCGACTACGAACACACCCGCCACAACGCCGGTTTCTGGTGGGTGGACGAAGCCGCGAGGCTGCTCAAGGCACCCCTGCAGATGGAACGCGGCCATTTCGGGCTGGTGGCACGCGCCAATGTGGACGGCCAGAGCGTGTGGCTGGTGGAGCCGCAGACCTTCATGAACCTCTCGGGCAAGTGCGTGGGCTCGGTGGCGCGCTTCTTCAAGATTGCACCGGAAGAGGTGCTGGTGGTGCACGACGAACTGGACCTTCCTCCCGGCGAGGCCAAGCTCAAGCGCGGTGGCGGACATGCCGGCCACAACGGCCTGCGCGACATCCACGCCCAGCTGGGCAGCCCGGACTACTGGCGGCTGCGCATCGGCATCGGCCACCCCGGCAACCGCAACGAAGTGGCGAACTGGGTGCTCAAGAAACCCGCACCCGACGACCGCATTGCCATTGCCCAGACGCTGGACCGCAGTCTCAAGGCGCTGCCGCTGTTGATTGCCGGCGACATGGACAAGGCCACCGCCCTGATCCACACCAGCAAACCACCACGCCCCAAACCACCCCGGCCAGCGCCGACCGGCGCGCCTCAGGTTCCGCTGGCGGGAGGGGAAGCGGCGCTGCCCGACGCGTCCGCTGCGGGCGACAAGGGCTGACCGGCTTTCTGCAGACGCTGGTATTTCTGCCAAAGCGTCTCCTGGCTTTCCAGGTATTGCGGGTTCAGAGGAATGCAGCTCACGGGGCAGACCTGCACACACTGCGGCTCGTCAAAGTGCCCCACGCATTCGGTGCAACGGCTGGGGTCGATCTCGTAGATCTCCGCGCCCATGTAGATGGCCTCGTTGGGGCACTCGGGCTCGCACACATCGCAGTTGATGCAATCGTCAGTGATCATCAAAGCCATTGTGAATCCCTCCAATGGCCGCCGCGCCGGGCCGCCCCAAGCAAGGCCGCACCCCCTTGGGGGGCAGCGAACCGCGCGAAGCGGGGAGCGTGGGGGTACACCATGACTAGGCCTGCAGCGGCTGGGGCTTCAAGTTTGAAGCCACCGATGAATTCACCATCTGCGAGACATCACCCCCCAGGGTGGCGATCTCGCGCACCAGGGTGCTGGAGATGCACTGCAGCTCGGCCTGCGGCAGCAGGAACACGGTTTCCACCGCCGGGTTGAGCTTGCGGTTCATGGCGCCCATCTGGGCTTCGTAGTCGAAGTCGGTCAGGTTGCGGATGCCGCGCACCACCGCGCAGGCGCCGTGCGTGCGGCAGAAGTCCATGATCAGGCCGTCGAAAGGCAGCACCCGCACCGTACCCGGCATGCCGGCGGCGGCCTCGGCCACCATCTCCAGCCGCTGCGCGAGACTGAAACGGGTCTTCTTGTGGTGGGCCACCGCCACCGCAATGATCAGCTCGTCAAACAGCCGCGCCGCGCGACGGGCAACGTCTTCATGCCCCAGCGTGACCGGGTCGAAGGTGCCGCTGTATACCGCGATGCGCGGCTGGCCCGCTGGGCGGGAAAGGTCGGAAGTCATGCCGGGAATTATGCGCGAGGGGTCCGCGGTGGCTCAGGCCGCCAGCAATGGCCGCAACAAATGAAAGGCGACCTGACCGGCCTTGCCCTGGCGGTGAAGGGCCAGGCCCAGTGGTTCAAGATCGGCCTCGGTCCAGGCGCGAGGGGCTTCCAGATAAACGAGTCCGTTGTCGGCAATCGCGGCGCGGGCCGCCGTCAGCGCCGACAGCACCAGTGCATCGTTCTGCCCCTCGGCAAAAGGCGGGTCCAGAAACACCACATCGAGCCCGCTGCCGGCGCGCTGGCGCAGTGCGGCCACGCCGTCGCCGCGCTCCACCCGCACCATGTCGGCCTTCAGCCGCGTTTTGACTCGGCTCAATGCCATGAGCAGGCCGGCGTCCTGTTCCACCAGCACCACCTCGGCCGCGCCGCGTGAGGCAGCTTCGAAGCCGAGGGCTCCCGTACCGGCAAAGGCATCTACGCAGCGCAAGCCCCGCAGGTCCTGCCCGAGCCAGTTGAACAGGGTTTCGCGCACGCGCGAGGGCGTGGGCCGCAAACCGGCCTGGTCGGCCACCGGCAGGGGTGTGCGCTTCCACAGGCCGCCGATGATGCGGACCTCCTGCGGTGCGGTGCGGGGCTTGCCCGGCTGGGCAGGCTTGCCGGGTTTGGAGTGGGAAACGGGGTTCGGTGAACGAGGCTTCATGGGGCGAGCTTAAGGCACGGCTCAGGGCCGGGCGCCAACCACCACCGTGGCCATGCGATCGGGCTGCAGCACACGGCCAAAGGCGCGCCGGATGTCGGCCACGCTCACGGCCTGCACCTGTTGCGTCCAGGTGTCCAGGTAGTCCAGCGGCAGGCCATTCCAGGCGATGTTGGCCACGTTGTCCAGCAGCTTGCGGTTGCTGTCGATGCGCAGCGCAAAACCGTTGACGAGGAAGTCTTTGGCACCCTGCAGTTCGGCCTCGGTGGGGCCCTGTTCGACGAACTGGCGCACCACGTCGCGCGCCACGCCCACCGCCTGTGCCGCCTGGTCGGGCCGGGTGGTGAGGCCGAGCTGGAAAGCGCCAGCGTGCAGGCCGGGGGCGAAGTAGCTGTAGACGCTGTAGCTCAGGCCGCGCTTCTCGCGCACCTCGGTGGTCAGGCGCGACACGAAGCCACCGCCACCCAGGATGTAATTGCCGACGAAGAGCGGAAAGAAGTCGGGGTCGTTGCGCGGCACACCGGGCTGACCGATCAGCACCTGGGCCTGGGCCGCGTCGAAGGGCAGCTGCACGTCCACCGCACGCGCCAGGGGCAGCACCTGCCCCACCACCGGCAGCGCCTCGCAGCCGTGGGGCTGCAGCGCCTGCATGAACTGCCCCACGATGCGGTCGGCACGCGCACGGTCTATGGCCCCCACCAGCGTGACCTGCGCGCGGCAGCTGGCCACATGGCGGCGGTAGAAGGTGCGCACGTCGTTCACCGTGATGCGGTTGAGGGTGGCGGCCACCGGCTCGAAGCCATACGGATGCTCACCGAACACGGCGCGTGAAAACGCGCGCCCGGCGTGCGTGCCGGGGCGGGTCTCGGCTTCCTGCAACGAGGCCAGCAGGCGCTCGCGTTCGCGCTGCCAGACCCGCTCGGGCCAGGCGGGTGCGGCCAGCTGGCGCGCGGCCAGCGCCACCGCACGCTCCAGCAGGTCGGGCTCGGTCAGGGTGCGCAGCGAGACGCTGAAACGGTCGTTGCCGGCCTGGGCACCGAACTGGGCACCCAGGTCCACCCAGGCCTCGCTGAGCTGGTTTTCATCCAGCGCCGGCTGCCCGCCATGGGCGGCCACGCCGGCCGAGAACAGCTCGGCCGTGGCGCTGGCCAGCCCGGCGCGATCGGCCGGGTCGCGGCGGCTGCCGCCGTCCACATCCAGCTGCACGTCCAGCATGGGGATGGACGGACTGGCCACGAGGTACACCCGGGCGCCGCTGGCGTGTGTCCAGTGTTCGATGGGAATGGCGGCCTGGGCGATCTGCCAGGGCAGGACCAGCAGGCTGAGCGCACAGAACACACGGGCACGGCGTGCCAGACGGGAAGCAAAAACAGGCAGTGGGTGCATGGTGGCTATCAGTGACGCGTCAGGGCGGGGCGCGGTGTGGCGCCGGCGGGGCTGGTGGCAGCGCGGCGGCTGGGGTCGGGCACCAGCACCGCGGTGTTGAGCTGCTCGTCAGAGAAATAGCGCTGGGCAACCGATTGCACCTGCGCGGCGGTCACAGCCTTGAGCTGCGCCATGAGGCGCTCGCCGGTGTCCACGTCCATGCCATTGATCCAGTAGCTGCCCAACTCGCGCGCCTGGTTGAACACCGAGTCGAGCTTGTAGACCTCGCCCGCGGTCCACTGCGTCTTGACGCGCCGCAGTTCCGCTTCGCTGATGCCTTCGCGAGCGATGCGGGCCACCTCGGCCTTCAGCGCCGCGGCGGCGGCATCGGCCGTCACCCCGCGCGCCGGTACGGCGACCAGGGTGAAGACCTGCGGGCCGCGACCATACAGGCCGAAAGACGCGCCCGCGCTGTCGGCGATGCGCTTGCCGCCCATGCCGCCGCCCTGCACCAGCGACCGGTCCAGCCGAGCACCGCTGTAACCGTCGAGCACGGCCGACAGCACGGTCAGCGCCAGCGCGTCCTGGCTGGCGGCGTCGGTCCCGCCGGTCCAGCTGGGGGCCTTGAACGCCAGCGCCACCACCGCCTGCTCGGCCGCGGCACGAAACTCCATGCGGCGAGGGCCAACCTGTGGGGGCTCTTCGCGCGGCTTGCGGGGCGGCACCGCGCGGGCTGGAATGACGCCGAAATGCCGCTCTGCCAGGGCGCGAACCTGTTGCACGTCGACATCGCCGGCGATCACCACCGCCGCGTTGGCCGGCGCGTACCAGCGCTGGTAAAACTGGCGCACATCCTCCGGCGTCATGGCGTCGAGGTCGCTCATCCAGCCGATGATGGGCCGCCGGTAGGGGCTGGCCTGGAAGACCATGGCGTTCATCGCCTCGAACATGCGGGCGCGGGGCGACTCCTCGGTGCGCTGGCGTCGCTCCTCCTTGATCACCTCGATCTCGCGGCGAAATTCCTCGTCGTCCCACTGGTTGCGGGCGAACCGGTCGGCTTCCAGCCGCATCACTTCTTCCAGTTTGGCGGCGGGCACCTGCTGGTGGTAGGCCGTGGCGTCGCGGCTCGTGAAGGCGTTCTCGCGCCCGCCCAGGGCCGCGATGCGGCGCGAGAACTCGCCGGGCTTGAGGTCGGGCGTGCCCTTGAACAGCATGTGTTCCAGCACATGGGCCACGCCGCTGGTGCCGTCCACCTCGTCGATGGAACCCACCCGCACCCACAGCATGTGCGCCACGGTGGGCGCGCGGCGATCCGGCCGCACGATCAGCGTCATGCCGTTGGACAGCGTGAATTGATGTGCCTGGTTCTGAGCGGTGCTTTGAGGCGCGGGCGGGGCCTGCACCACGCTGGCCGGCGACTGGGACCATGCCCCTGCGCTGGCCATCGAAAGGGCAAGAAAGCAGGCGGCGGCGCGTGTGTCAAGCAGGTGCATGGGGCGTTTCATAGAATGCAATGGATTCTAGAGATTGAAAAATGTTCTCGTTCTTCCGCAAAAAAGCCCCTGTTCCCCCTCCAGCGCCTGCTGAACCACCGCCCCCCCCACCGGCGGCGCCCGCCCCTGCGCCTTCACCGCAGCCGGCGTCCCCCGTGGCGCCGGCCGCCGCGCCCGTTGCGGCACCCCTTGCAAGGCCCGCGGTGACGGTGGCGCCAGCGCCCGCTGCAGCGCCAGTGCCTCCCCCGCCCGCCCCCCTGGAAGAAGCCGCACCTGCGCGCAAGGGCTGGCTCGACAAGCTCAAGGCCGGCCTGAAGAAGACCGGCTCCAGCATCGCCACCGTGTTCACCGGCACGCAGATCGATGACGCGCTGTACGAGGACCTGGAAACGGCGCTGCTGATGGCCGACACCGGCGTGAAAGCCACCGAGCACCTGCTGGCCGACCTCAAACGCCGCGTGAAAGAACAGAAGACCACCGACCCGGCGAAGGTGAAGGGCCTGCTGGCCGACGCCATCACCGACCTGCTGGCGCCGCTGCAAAAGGCGCTGGTGATCGGCGAGCACAAGCCCACCGTGATCATGGTGGCCGGTGTCAACGGTGCCGGCAAGACCACGTCCATCGGCAAGCTCACCCGCCACCTGGCCAACGAAGGCGCCACCGTGCTGCTGGCCGCGGCCGACACCTTCCGCGCCGCGGCGCGCGAGCAGCTGGCGGTCTGGGCCGACCGCAACACGGTGGAAATCATCACCCAGCAGGGCGGTGATCCGGCCGCGGTGAGTTTCGACGCCGTCACTGCCGGCCGCGCCCGCGGGCGCGACGTGGTGCTGGTCGACACCGCCGGCCGCCTGCCCACACAGCTGCACCTGATGGAAGAGCTGCGCAAGATCCGCCGCGTGGTGCAGAAAGCCGACGCCACGGCGCCTCATGAAGTCCTGCTGGTGATCGACGGCAACACCGGGCAGAACGCGCTGATGCAGGTGAAGGCGTTTGACGACGCGCTCACGCTCACGGGGCTGGTGATCACCAAGCTCGATGGCACGGCCAAGGGCGGTGTGCTCTGCGCCATTGCGCGCGAGAAGCCGGTGCCGGTCTACTTCATCGGTGTGGGTGAAAAGCTGGAAGACCTGGAAACCTTCAACGCCCGCGAGTTTGCGCAGGCGCTGCTGAACTGAACTGACAGGCCAGGCGACCGCGTTGCTCAGGCGCCGTCGCGCTCGCTTTGTTGTTCGCTTTCTTGCTCGCTGTAGTGCCGCCACTGCCGCATGGCGGTGCGCATGGTCAGCAGCTGGGCCTCGAAATTCGGGCACGCCTTGCACATGGACAGGTGCACGCGCAGCGCCCAGCGCTCGGTCGCACGCAGCGCGCGGTCTTCGCGGGCGACCATGAGCGCTGCGGCTTCCTTGCAGGAGCGCATCAGCGGCAGGCTTCGAAGCAGAGCGTTCATCGGGCGGCAAACCAGTTCAGTTCCAGGCACTCGCGCAGACGCAGACGGGCGCGGTGCAGTTGCACATACAGGTTGGTCGGTGTGAGGCCCAGGCCCTTACAGATCTCGTCGCTGGAGAGTTCCAGCCATTCGCGCATGAGGAACAGCCGGCCCTGCAGGGGTGGCAGCTTGTCGGTGCAAGCCTCGAGAATGGCGAAAAACTGCTGCCGGTTCAGGTCCTGCTCGGGGTTGCCCCAGTCGGCAGGCGCCTCGGCAAAGTGGCCGTCCGGGCGAAACGCCATGTGATCCAGCGGGTCGGCGCGTTCGTCGTCGCCGGCGGGGGCCACGCAGACCTCGCGCTGGTGCTGCCGCAGGGCGTCGATGATCTTGTGCTTGAGGATGCCCACCAGCCAGGTCTTGAGCTGCGAGCGGCCCTCAAAGGCCTGAGGGCGCGCCAGCGCCGCCAGCACCGCTTCGGACACCGCGTCTTCGGCCCAGGCCTCGTTGCGCAACTGCAGCCGGGCGAACTTGAGCAGATAGCCCCGTTGCTCAGCCACCAGCTGGTCAAACGGAAGGGCGGCAGCGGTGCTCATGGGTCGCGAGTGTAATGATTTCGGACCAGCGCCGACCAAGGTGTAAACCCCGCGTGACCAGCCCGCGCCACCACTGCATTAAGCTCAAACCACTGTCCAGGAGACCCTGCCTTGCACCGCTCTTCCCATGCCCTCTCCCGCCGCCACTGGCTGCTCGCCGCCGGCGCCACCGCTGCCCACATCACCCTGCCCGCCTGGGCACAGGCGAGCAGCCAGGTCTCCGCGACCTGGCCCGACATTGAACAGGCCGCGCGCGGCCAGACCGTGCACTTCAACGCCTGGGCCGGCAGCGAGCGCATCAACGCCTACCTGCAGTGGGCCGTCGCCGAATTGAAAGCCTCCCACGGCGTGACCCTGGTGCATGTGAAGGTGAGCGACGCGGCCGATGTGGTCAAGCGCGTGCGCGCCGAAAAAACAGCCGGCCGCGGGGCTGGCCAGGGCACGGTGGACCTGATCTGGATCAATGGCGAGAATTTCGCGGCGATGAAGCGCGAGGGCCTGCTGGGGGCCCCCTTCGCGCAGGACCTGCCCCACTTCCGCTACGTGGACACGGTGGGCAAGCCCACCACGCTGAGCGACTTCTCCATTCCCACGGACGGCCTGGAAGCGCCCTGGGGCATGGCGCAGCTGACCTTCTTCGCCGATGAGAAGCGCCTGCCGCGGCCTCCTCAAAGCATGGCCGAGCTGCTGGACCTGGCCCGCCGCCAGCCCGGCCGCGTCACCTACCCGCGCCTGCCCGATTTCCACGGCACCACATTTGTGAAGCAGGCCTTGCTGGAAACCGCGCCCGACCCGGCTGCACTGGGCCGGCCGTACACACCAGAGGCCTTTGCCACCCAGACCGCGCCCCTGTGGCGTTTTCTGGACAGCCTGCATCCGCTGCTGTGGCGCAATGGCCGGCAGTTCCCGCAGAACGCCGCGGCCATCCGACAGATGATGGCCGACGGCGAACTGCTGATGGCCCTCACCTTCAACCCCAACGAGGCCGCCAACGAGATTGCCGCCCGGCGTCTCAGCCCCACGGTGCAGAGCTGGCAGTTCAAGAAGGGCAGCATCGGCAACACGCATTTCGTGGCCATTCCCTACAACGCGCCGGCGCGGGCGGGCGCGCAGGTGGTCGCCAACTTCCTTCTGTCACCCCAGGCGCAGGCCCGCAAGGCCGACATCGCCCACTGGGGCGACCCCACAGTGCTCGATGTGGGCCGCCTGCCGCCCGCCGAGCGCGCCCTGTTCCAGACCGCCGCGCAGCCCGGCCAGGTGCGCGTGACCGCGCCCGCGCTGCCCGAGCCACACGCCTCGTGGGTGGAGCCGCTGGAACAGGCGTGGACCCGGCGCTTTGTCTGATCCGGCACCGCGCAGGCACCCGAGCGCTCTTGCCCCGGGCGTGAGACACCGTCTTCTGGCTGTATGACGGCCTCGCGTGGGCTCCTCGCTTCGGCCTTGCTGCTGCTCGCAGCGCTGCCAATGGCCGCCACGGCGGTGCTGGCCCTGGGTGCCCTGTTCGACGCCGCCGCATGGCGGGGCCTGTGGCAAGACCCCCTGTGGCTGCGCGCGCTGGGCCTGAGCCTGTGGACCGGGCTGGTCTCCACCGCACTGGCCTGGGGCATCTGCGCCGCGCTGCTGGCGCAGGGCTTCGTGCAGCGCTCGCTGGGGGTTCTGCTGCGCAACCTGCCGGTGATGCTGGCCACCCCGCACGCGGCGTTTGCCATCGGGTTGGTGTTCCTGGTGTCGCCCAGCGGCTGGGTGCTGCGCGCACTCTCACCCTGGCTCACCGGCTTCGAGTGGCCGCCCGCCTGGCCCACCACGCAAGACCCGTGGGGACTGGGCCTGATCGTGGCCCTGGTAGCCAAAGAGGTGCCCTTCCTGCTCTGGACCGCCGCCACCCAGCTGCAGCGTGACGATGTGCGCGCGCGCTGGCGGCAGGAGCACGCACTGGCGCAGACGCTGGGCTACAGCCCGCACAAGGCCTGGTGGCGCGTGATCTGGCCGCAGCTGGCCGGCCGGCTGCACTGGCCGCTGCTGGCGGTGCTGGCCTACGGCCTCACCGTGGTGGACATGGCGCTCATCATCGGCCCCGCGTCGCCGCCCACGCTGGCGGTGCTGGCCTGGCAATGGCTGCAGGACGCCGACCTGGCGGTGAACGCCCAGGGTGCCGCGGCCGCGGGCCTGCTCGCGCTGGCGGTGCTGCTCGCGGCCCTGTGCTGGCTCGGTTTGCAGCGCCTGGGCCTGCTGCGAACGCGGCAGACGAACGGGGTGCGGGGCGGGCGGGCTGAGCGCGCGACGCCACTCGCGGTTGACCCTGAGCCCCTTTGCCCTGAGCCCACCTCCGTTCGGACTGAGACCACCTCCGTTCGCCCTGAGCCTGTCGAAGGGCTCACGCAAGGTCCCCGCCTCTTTCCGGGGCTTCGACAAGCTCAGCCCGAACGGAGACGGTGGCGTGACGCGAGGGACATCCCCTTCCCCCAAGGGCTTCGACAGGCTCAGCCCGAACGGGGTGTGTGGCGGCGCATGTGGTCTCGCATGTCCAGCACCGCGGGCTGGTGGCTGCTCGGCCTGCTCTACGCCGCCGTGCTGCTCGCATTGGCCGTGGGCAGCGTGGCGGGCGTGTGGCCGTTTCCGACTGTCTGGCCCGAGGCGCTGAGCAGCCAGGCCTGGCAGAGCGTGTGGGCCAGCCGGGGCACGGTCGGCACCACGCTGTGGCTGGCGGCGGCCTCGGCGGCGCTGGCGCTGGTGTGGAGCGTGGCCTGGCTCGAATGCGCGCCGCCCCGGTGGGACGCCGCCCTGCGGCCGCTGCTCTACCTGCCGCTGGTGCTGCCGGCCGTGCTGTGGGTGGTGGGCCTGTACGGGCTGGCGCTTTGGCTGCGCCTGGAAGGGCGCTGGCCCGCGCTGCTGCTGGCGCACACGCTCATGGTGCTGCCCTACGTGCTGCTGTCGCTGGCGCCGGCCTACAGCGGCTTCGACCCGCGCTACCGCGCCATCAGCGACAGCCTGGGCCGCAGCCGCGCGCACTTCCTGCTGCGCATCAAATGGCCGCTGCTGCGCCGCGCGCTGGCCGCCAGTGCGGCGGTGGGTTTCGCCGTGAGCGTGGCGCAGTATCTGCCCACGCTGTACCTGGGGGCGGGCCGCTGGGCCACCGTGACCACCGAAGCCGTCAACCTCGCGGCCGGCGCCCAGCGCTCACTCACCAGCGCCTATGCGGGACTGCAGTTCGTGCTGCCGGTGCTGGGCTTCGGGCTGGCCGCCTGGGTCGGGCGGGCACGCCGGTTTACAGTGGGCACCCCATGACGCTATCAGTCCGCATCGACACTCTCGGCAGCGCGCAGCGTGTGCTGGTGCACGGGCTGCGTTTTGACGTGGCGCCCGGGCAGATCCTCACCCTCATGGGCGCCAGCGGCCGCGGCAAGAGTTCGGTGCTGGGCGCCATCGCCGGCACGCTGGCCAGCGTGGCTGAAGGCAGCGAGGCCCTGCGTTTTGAGGGCAGCGTGCAGCTGAATGGCCACGAGCTGGCACACCGGGCCACGGCGCAGCGCGGCATCGGCCTGCTGTTCCAGGACCCGCTGCTGTTCGCCCACCTCAGCGTGGCCGAGAACCTGCTGTTTGCGGTGCCGCCTGGCCAGCGGGCGCAGCGCCTGGCCAGCGTGCAGCAGGCCCTGAGCGAAGCCGGACTGGCCGGCTATGGCGAGCGAGACCCTGCCACGCTGTCTGGCGGCCAGCGCGCGCGGGTGGCGCTCATGCGCGCCCTGCTCGCACAACCGCGCGCCCTGCTGCTGGACGAACCTTTCTCGAAACTCGACGCCACCCTGCGCGAGCAGTTCCGCGCCTTCGTGTTCGGCCACATCCGCTCCCGCGGCATTCCCGCCGTGCTGGTGACGCACGACGCCGCCGACATCGCCGATCCGGCGCTGGTGCTGGACCTGGGGCAGGAACAGGTGGTGAACGATGCTGGATAGGGCCATCCAGCAGGCGCTGCGCCCGGTGATGACGCGGGCCGCTCGTGCACTGGTGCGCGCGGGTGCGGGGGCCGACGCAATCAGCTTCACCGGCATGGCCATCGGCATGGCCGCCGCTGCGGCCATCGCGTTTGAGCATTACCTGACCGGGCTGGCGCTGCTGCTGCTCTCACGCCTGCTGGACGGGCTGGACGGCGCCGTGGCCCGGGCCACCGCGCCCACCGACCGCGGCGGCTTTCTGGACATCACGCTGGACTTTCTGTTCTACGCAGCCATCCCGCTGGGTTTCGCCCTGGCCGACCCGGCCGCCAACGCCCTGCCCGCGGCCGTGCTACTGGCCAGCTTCATCGGCACGGGCAGCAGCTTTCTGGCCTTTGCCGTCATGGCCGAGAAACGCCGGCTGCAGTCGCTCGCCTTCCCCGACAAGAGCTTCTTTTTTCTCGGTGGCCTGACGGAGGCCACCGAGACCATCGCGGCCTTCGTGGCCATGTGCCTGTGGCCACAGTGGTTCGCGCCCATCGCCTATGGTTTCGCGGCTTTGTGCGGCATCACCACCGTGCTGCGCATCGCCTGGGGCTACGCCGCGTTCCGCTGACGCAGCACCCACTTCTCCAGCTCCAGCAGCACCAGCACGGCCAGGCCGACCAGGGTGCAGAGCAACAGCTCGAACAGGCTCAGCGAGCGCGTGCCAAACCAGGTCTGCATGAAGGGTGCATAGGTGAACAGTGCCTGCAGCAGCACCACCGCGCCCACGGCCAGCAGCACGCGCGGCGTACCCTGCACCCCGGCGGCGGTGAACGAAGGCGCCTTGAGGTAGCGCACGCTGAACAGGTAGAACACCTCCATGGCCACCAGGGTGTTGACGGCCATGGTGCGCGCCTCTTCCACCGGCGAGCCGCTGGCCAGCGACCACTGGAACATGCCGAAGATGCCCAGCGTGAACAGGGTGGACACCAGCACGATGCGCCAGATCACGAAGGGGCTGAGCATGGGCTCGCCCGGCGGCCGTGGCGCGCGCTGCATCACCCCGGGCTCCGTGGGCTCGAAGGCCAGCACCATGGCCAGCGCCACCGAACTGACCATGTTCACCCACAGGATCTGCACCGGCAGGATGGGCAGGGCCAGGCCGAACAGCACCGCGGCCAGCAGCGACATGGACTCGCCACCGTTGATGGGCAGCAGGAAGGTGATGGTCTTGCGCAGGTTGTCGTAAACGGTGCGGCCCTCTTCCACCGCATGCGCGATGGAGGCGAAGTTGTCGTCGGCCAGCACGATGTCGCCCGCCTGCTTGGCGGCTTCGGTGCCCTTGCGTCCCATGGCCACGCCCACGTCGGCCTGTTTGAGCGCGGGGGCGTCGTTGACGCCGTCGCCCGTCATGGCCACCACCTCGCCGCGGGCCTGCAGCGCCTGCACCAGGCGCAGCTTGTGCTCGGGGCTGGCACGCGCGAACACGTCGGCCTGTTGCACCACCTCGCGCAGCGCTTCATCGCTCATGGCCTCGATCTCGGGGCCGGTGACGGCTTTCAGCTGCTGGCCCATGCCGAGCTGGGTGGCGATGGCGCTGGCCGTGACGCCGTGGTCGCCGGTGATCATCTTCACGCGGATGCCCGCCGTGCGGCACTGGGCCACGGCGTCAATGGCTTCCTGTCGGGGTGGATCGATGATGCCGACCAGCCCCAGCAAGGTCAGGCCATCGACACCGCGGCGGCTGTCCAGCGCGCTGGCCGCGTCCACATGCCCGCGCGCCAGCGCCAGCACGCGCCGGCCCGCGCGGGCCTGTTCGTCGATGGCGCGCTGCCAGCCGGCCTCGTCGAGCGGCTGCGCCTGGCCGTCATCGGCCAGCTGGTGGCTGCACATGGCCAGCACCCGCTCGGGCGCACCCTTGAGCAGCAGGTCGTGCCCGGCTGGTGCGTCCTCGGCCGCGGCGTGGGCGGTGGCCATGTAACGGTGCTCGGACTCGAAGGGAATGCCCCCGGTGCGCGGGCGTTCGCGGGCAAGTTCCAGCGGGTCAATGCCGGCCTTCATGGCAAGGGTCAGCAGGGCGCCCTCGGTCGGGTCGCCGGCCAGCTGCCACTGGCCGCCCTCAAGGTGCAGACTGGCGTCGTTGCACAGGGCGGCGGCCTCGGCCAGGGCCAGCAAGGCCGGCGCCTCGCGGAACAGCTCGGCGGGCTGCAGGTGGTGGCCGTCGCGGCGCAGCGCACCCTCAGGGGCGTAGCCGGCGCCCTCCACCTCCACCACACCACCGGCCAGCACCACCTGCTGCGCCGTCATTTCGTTGCGCGTGAGCGTACCGGTCTTGTCGGAGCAGATCACCGTGACGGAGCCGAGCGTTTCCACCGCGGGCAGGCGCCGGATCACCGCATGGCGCGCGGCCATGCGCTGCACCCCAATGGCCAGGGTGATGGACATGACGGCCGGCAGCCCCTCGGGAATGGCCGCCACCGCCAGGCCCACGGCGGTCATGAACATCTCGGCCGCCGGCATGCCACGCACCAGCGTGCCGAACGCGAACAGGGCAGCGGCGGCGGCCACCACCGCCAGCGTCACCCAGCGCGCCAGCTGGGCCATCTGGCGCACCAGCGGCGTCGTCACCTGCTCCACCGATTCGAGCAGGCGGCCGATGCGGCCCATTTCGGTGGCACTGGCGGTGGCCACCACCACGCCGCGCGCCTGGCCCTGCGTGACGAGGGTGCCGGCGTAGCCCATGCACAGGCGGTCGCCCAGCGCCGCGTCCGGCGCCACCGGGGCCAGGGCCTTTTCCACCGGCACCGATTCGCCCGTGAGCGCCGATTCGTCCACCCGCAGGTTGTTCAGCTGCAGCCAGCGCAGGTCGGCCGGCAGGCTGTCGCCAGAGGCCAGCTGCACCACGTCACCCGGCACGAGGTCGGCGGCATCGATGTCTTGCAGCCGGCCGTCGCGCAGCACGTTGGCGTGCGGCGCGAGCAGGTGCCGGATCGCCTGCAGCGCCTTTTCGGCCTTGCCCTCCTGCAGCACGCCGATGGACACATTGAGCAGCACCACCGCCAGGATGACGGCCGAGTCGAGCGTGTGGCCGATCAGGGCCGTGACCACAGCCGCTGCGAGCAGCACCAGGATCAGCAGGTTGTTGAACTGCGCCACCACGCGCCGCCACAGGCCGGGGCCGTCGGCCATCTCCAGCCGGTTGGGGCCGTGCCGGGCCAGGCGCTCGCGCGCTTGCGCGCTGGTCAGCCCGCGTTCGTGGCTGTCCAGCGCCTGCAGCGCCTCGGCAGCGGGCAGGGCATGCCACGTGGGGGTGGCGGACGGTTCAGGCCGGTCGGAGGGGGAAGGGGCGGCAGCAGGGCGTGGCGTCGTCATGAATGGGACACTACAGGAACTCGGCCGTGTGTGGCCAGCGCGGCACGCCAAGGCGCTGCGGCACGCCACCTGCGCAGGCGGCTTTCTTGATGTGCCTCAAATCCGCTTCCGCTGCGCAGCGTGTGTAAGAAAGTGCCACCGCGCCCGACTGCTGTTCACCTTCCCTCACCGGCGACCTCCGCATGAAACCTGCCAAAGCCCTTGTCATCCTCTGCCTGGCCCTGGCGGTGGCGGCGTTCTTCGTGTTCGACCTGGGGCGTTACCTGAGCCTGGACGTGCTCAAGGACAGCCAGGCCCGGCTGGCCGCGCTCTATGCCGAACGGCCGCTGACCGTGGCCGCGCTGTACTTTGGGCTTTACACGGTGGCCACGGCCGTCTCGTTCCCCGGGGCGGTGGTGCTCACGCTGGCGGGCGGCGCCATCTTCGGCCTGGGCTGGGGCCTGCTGCTGGTGTCGTTTGCATCTTCCATCGGCGCCTCGCTGGCCTTTCTGGCCGCTCGCTTCGTGCTGCGCGACAGCATCGAGGCACGCTTCGGCCCGCGCCTGGCCGAGATCAACCGCGGCATCGAGAAAGACGGCGCCTTCTACCTGTTCACGCTGCGGCTGATTCCGGTGGTGCCCTTCTTCGTCATCAACCTGGTGATGGGGCTCACGCAGATGAAGCTGCGCACCTACTACTGGGTGAGCCAGCTCGGCATGCTGGTGGGCACCGCGGTGTACGTGAACGCGGGCACGCAGCTGGGGCGCCTCGATTCGCTGCAGGGCATTCTGAGCCCGGCGCTGATCGGCTCCTTTGTGCTGCTGGGCCTGTTCCCGCTGCTGGCCCGCTGGATCGTGGACGGGGTGAAGCGCCGCCGCGTCTATGCACGCTGGGCCGGCGTGCGCCCGCGCCATTTCGACCGCAACCTGATCGTGATCGGCGGTGGCGCAGGCGGCCTGGTGTCGGCCTACATCGCGGCCGCCGTGAAGGCCAAAGTGACATTGATCGAAGCGCACAAAATGGGCGGCGACTGTCTGAACTACGGGTGCGTGCCGAGCAAGGCGCTGATCAGGAGCGCGAAGCTCGCGCACCAGATGCGCCACGCCTCGAATTACGGCCTGAGCGACGCGGCGCCGGCCTTCAGCTTCAAGGCCGTGATGGCGCGCATCCAGGCCGTCATCCGCGCCATCGAACCGCACGACAGCGTGGAGCGCTACACCGCGCTGGGCGTGGAGGTGCTGCAGGGTTACGCGAAACTGGTCAACCCGTGGACGGTGGAGATCGCGCTGAACGGCGGCGGCACGCAGACCCTCACCGCCCGCAGCATCGTGATCGCCGCCGGTGCCCGGCCCTTCGTGCCACCGCTGCCCGGACTGGACGACGTGGGTTATGTCACCAGCGACACGCTGTGGGACACGTTCGGACAGCTCGACGAAGTGCCCCCGCGCCTGGTGGTGCTGGGCGGCGGACCGATTGGCACCGAACTGGCGCAGGCCTTTGCCCGCCTGGGCTCGGCCGTGACGCAGGTGGAAATGGGCCCGCGCATCCTGCCGCGCGAGGACACCGAGGTGAGCACGCTCGCCCAGGCCGCGCTGCAGGCCGACGGCATGGCGGTGCTAACGGGGCACAAGGCGCTGCGCGTGGAGCCACACCCATCCCCTGTTCACACCCAGTACCCCTCCGTTCGGCCTGAGCCTGTCGAAGGCCTCGCGAGCACTTCGACAGGCTCAGTGCGAACGGACAGTGGACGGTACGAACCAGCTGCCAGCACCCGAACAGGGACAGGCTCGGCACCCACCGGCGGGGTGCTGATCGTCGAACACGAGGGCAGGGAGAAACGCATCCCTTTCGACCAGCTGCTCTGCGCCGTGGGCCGCAGTGCGCGACTGGAGGGCTATGGGCTGGAGGCGCTGGGCATTCCCACCCACAAGACCGTGGACACCAACGAGTACCTGCAGACCCTCTACCCCAATATCTACGCGGCCGGCGACGTGGCCGGGCCCTTCCAGTTCACCCACGTGGCAGCACACCAGGCCTGGTACGCCGCGGTGAACGCGCTGTTTGGCGAGTTCAGAAAATTCAAGGCCGATTACCGCGTGATTCCCTGGGCCACCTTCATCGACCCCGAGGTGGCGCGGGTGGGCCTGAACGAGCAGGAGGCGAAAGAGAAAAACATCCCTTTCGAGGTCACGAAATACGGCATCGATGACCTTGACCGCGCCATTGCCGACAGCGAGGCCCACGGCTTCGTGAAAGTCCTCACCGTGCCGGGCAAGGACACGATTCTGGGCGTGACCCTCGTCGGCACGCACGCGGCCGACCTGCTGGCCGAGTACGTGCTGGCCATGAAGCACGGCCTGGGGCTGAACAAGATCCTGGGCACCATCCACACCTACCCCACGCTGGCCGAGGCCAACAAGTACGCGGCAGGGGAATGGAAACGCGCGCACGCCCCGCAGCGCCTGCTGGCCTGGGTGCAGCGCTACCACGACTGGAAACGCGGATGAACACGCTGCCCTTCATGCCTTTCAGGCCGCGCAACGCCTCAGCCCGCCTAGCCGTGACCGCCCTGTTGGGCGCGCTGGCCGCTCCGCTGGCGGCGCAAGCGGCCACGCCGCTGGCGCCCCTGCTGCAGGCCGACGGCACGCTCTCGCCCGCCTGGCGCTTCGTGGGCTTTCCGAAAAAACACGCCGACCTGCCCCCCACCCGCTTCGAGCCCGGTGCGGTGGATGGCCAGCGCGCGGTGCGCGTGGGCACCGTCGCGTCTTACGGCACGCTGGTGCACGACGCACAGGGCCCGGCGCCGGGCCGCCTGCAATGGCGCTGGCGCCTGGACGCGCCACTGGCCGGCGGCACCGCCGCGCCCGACATCCTCACCAAGGCCGGCGACGACGCCGCGCTGAAGGTCTGCGTGATGTTCGACCACGCACTCGACCGTGTGCCCTTCGTGGAACGCACCGTGCTGCGCCTGGCCCGTGGCGTGAGCGGCGAGCCGCTGCCAGCCGCCACCCTCTGCTACGTGTGGGACAGCACCCACCCGGCGGGCACCCAGGGCGCCAACCCCTACACCCGGCGCGTGCGCTTCATCAGCCTGCAGGGCCGTGGCGCCCCGGTGCAGCGCTGGGTGAACGAATTGCGCGACCCGGCGCAGGATTTCATCGAGCTGTTCGCCGACGAACTGCCGCAAGGCCGCCAGACCCCGCGCGAAGCCGCCCCGGCCATCACCCGCGTGCTGCTGGGTGCGGACAGCGACAACACCGCCAGCACCAGCACCGGCTGGGTGGCCGATCTGCGCTGGTCCGTCGGCAACGCCACACCGTGATGCGGGCCCCACGCGCAGCGGGCACATGCCCGCTGTCGCAGCCGCGCTCGGGCCGTGCGGCGTTTACGGATGAGCAGAAGCCTAAGATCGGCTCATGCACCACGGCATTCGCAAACTCCTGCTGCTGGGCGCCGGCCATGCCCACGTGCATGTGCTGGCCCAGCTGGCCCAACACCGCCCGGCCGATCTGGACGTGACCCTGCTCACACCCTTCGGCTACCAGACCTACAGCGGCATGACGCCCGGCTTCGTGGCCGGCCACTACACCGAGGCCGAGTGCCAGATACCGCTGGAGCCGCTGGCCCGTGCGGCCGGCGTGCGCTGGGTGCAGGGCCGATGCACGGGCATCGACGCGACCGCCCGCCGCGTGCAGTGGGCCGCCACGGGCACGGCGCCCGCCGATGCCGCCCTGCCCTACGACCTGCTCTCCATCGACACCGGTGCCGTGCTGGACCGCCGCCGGCTCGATGCCGACATGCCCGGCGTCTCGGCCCACGCGCTCATCGTGCGGCCCATCGAAGGCTTTGCGAAGCTGTGGCCGCAGGTGCTGGAGATGGCGCGCAGCCGGCCCCTGTCGGCGGCGGTCATCGGGTCCGGGGCGGCCGGGCTGGAACTGCTGTTCGCGGCCGAACACGCCCTGCGCACGCAGTGTCTGCCGGGCTCGCAGTTCACGCTGGTCACCGGCGGCGCCGACGTGGCGGGCAACTACCCGCCCGGCGTGCAGGCACGCGTGCTGCAGCAGCTCAAACGGCGCGGCATCACGGTGCTGCGCGACAGCTGCACCGGCATGGAAGCCGGCGCCGTGCAGCTGGGCAGCGGCGCAACGCTGGCCTGCGACGTGCCCATTCTCGCCATCGGCACGCATGCGCCGCCCTGGCTGCAGGGCAGCGGCCTGGCGCTGGCCGAGACCGGCCACGTGCTGGTGAACGCCCACCAGCAAAGCACCAGCCACCCCGAGGTGTTCGCAGCCGGTGACGTGGCCAGCCGCGCCGACGCACCGCACCCCAAGAGCGGCGTGTACGCGGTACGCGCCGGCCCGCCGCTGGCACACAACCTGATGGCCGCGCACCACGGCAAGCCCCTGAAGCCACACCACCCGCCGAAGCACACGCTGAACCTTCTCTCGTGCGGGCCGGGCCATGCCATCGCGAGCTACGGCCCCCTGCACGCCCAAGGCGCCTGGGCCTGGCGCTGGAAAGACCGCATCGACCGGGGATTTGTGGCGAAGTACCTGCGCGCTGCGTCCGCGCAGGCAGGCTGAGCCTGCGCCCCGGCCGGACGGGCGGTATGCTCGCGCGTCCCTGCTTTTCTGCGTGCCTCATGACCTCTTCATTTCGCCACCTGAGCACAGCCGCGCTGCTGATGTTCGCCACCGCCTCGTTGGCTCAGCCCGCAGCACCGGCCGACGCACCCCTGCTGCACCCCTGGCAGGCGCCCACGCCACGTGCCAATGCCGAGGCCTATTTCACCAACCTCAAGGACGGTGACGTGATCGACACGCCCTACGTGCTGCGGTTCGGCCTCTCGGGCGGCTGGGGGCTGGCGCCCATCACCAAGGCCGCCCGCGCCAGGAGCGGGCATCACCACCTGCTGGTGAACCGCGACCTGCCGCTGAACTTCAAGGAACCGCTGCCCTTCAACGAGCAATACATCCACTTCGGCAAGGGCCAGATGGAGCATGTGCTGAACCTCGGCCCCGGCACCTACACGCTGCGCATGCTGCTGGCCGACCAGCGCCACCTGCCGCATTTCGTGTTCAGCAAGCCGGTGCGCGTCACCGTGCGCCAGAAAACCGCCACCGACCCGAAGAGCCTGCAACCCAAGGGCATCGAACTGCTGCTGCCCGGCGGCCAGGACACCCGCACGCCCTTTCTGGTGCAGTTCCATGCGGCAGGCCTCAACGTGGGCCACGCCGCGCAGCGGGAAAGCGACACGGGTCACTTCCGCCTGACGGTCACGCCGCGTGGGGGTGGTGCTCCCCAGGTGATGGACTTTGTCGACGGGCAGACCGAAACCTGGCTGGCACCGCCGTCCGGCAGCTACACGATGCAGCTGGACTTCGTGGACAACCTGAATCCCCACCTCACCCTGGCGCGGGTGAACAGCGCGTCGCTGCTGGTGCGCTGAAGCTCAGTGGGTGGACGCCCTGGTGGCCCGTGCCGCCGCGTCAAAGCCACCCTTGGCTTTCCACTCTTCCATCCCACCCTGCAGCACCCTCACGTTGTCCCAGCCGGCCACGCGCAGTGCAAAGCCGGCCTGGGCCGAAAGCGAACCGGTGTTGCAGTAGACCAGCACCGGCTTGTCCTTCGGGATGGACTGGCGCTTGGCCAGCACCTGGCGCCAGTCCATGTTCACCGCGCCGGGGATGTGCCCCTTGGCAAACTGCCCGGCGTCACGCGCGTCGATGACGAGCATCTTTTTCCACTCGTCCGCCGGGATCTGTTCGGCAAAGATCACGCCGCCGCCATAGTCCACGAACTCCAGGTAAGCCTCCATCTCGTCGACGGCCAGCGCCTTGTTGTCGGCGTGGGCCAGGGGCATGAAGGCACAAGCGGTGGCCAGCAAGGCCGAAGGAATCCAGGGGTGAGGCATGGGGGGGGCTCCGGTGGATCGGGGTCCGACATGGACCCCGGAGCGCCAAATATAAGCCAATGCTGATTTACAACCACCCGGTAGCAGGCTTCAGCAACCCAGCTGAGCCGCCAGATCCACCAGATCGCGCGCGTGCCAGGTGTTGGCCGGGTCGGGCGAAACGTCCTTGATGTGCCCGGCGCCGAACTCCAGCGGGCGCTCGATGTAAGCCGTGGACAGGCCGCAGGCGCGGGCAGCGGCCAGGTCGTCCTGGTGCGCGGCGACCAGCATCACCTGCTCGGGGGGCACGTCAAAGATGTTCGCGGCGCCCAGGTACACCGCCGGGTCGGGCTTGTAGGCGCGGAACACCTCGGCCGAGAGGATGCAGTCCCAGGGCAGGCCTGCGCGCTTGGCCATGTTCGTCAGCAGGCCGATGTTGCCGTTGGACAGGGTGCACAGCGTGTGGCGGGTCTTCAGGCGCGTGAGGCCCTGCACGGCGTCGGGCCAGGGGTTGAGCCGGTGCCAGACGCGGTTGAGGTGCTGGCGCTCGGCCTCGCTCAGATGGGCCAGCCCGAAGCCGGGCAGCAGCCCGTCGAGGATGAGGCGGTGCAGGTCGTCGATGAGCGTCCAGCCCAGCTCACCCGAGCGCACGCGCTGCATGGCGGGCTGATAGCCGGCGCGCCAGGCGAGGGCAAATGCGTCGGCGTCCACCTGCGGGTACAGCGCCTGCACGTCCCGCACGATGCTGCCGTGCCAGTCGACCACGGTGCCGAAGATGTCAAAAACCAGGATGGGGGTGGGCGAGTTCATGGGTCAGAGCCAGCGCCGGACGCGCTGCGTGTAGTCGGTGTAGGCGGTGCCGAACAGGGTGGCGAGCACGCGCTCTTCGGGCTGGATCTGGAAACGGGTGATGTAGGCGATGAAGACCAGCGGGCCCAGGAACGCGCCCAGTGCACCGAGCCACACGGCCCAGGCCAGCAGGAAGCACGCCATGCCCACGTACATGGGGTTGCGTGTGAGGCGGTAAACACCGCCGGTGACCAGCGACGACGACTTGGCCGGGCTCAGCGGGTTCACCGTGGTGCGCTGGCGGTGGAAGGCCCAGAGGCCGGCCATGTCGAAGCTGCCGCCGATCACCACCAGCGCGAGTGCCAGGCCAGCGCGCAAGGCGGATGGCCATTCCAGCGCCATGGCGTGGGGAGCCAGCCACCACATGGCGGCACCCAGCAGCAGGGCCACGGCCGGGGGTGGCAGTTTGAGTTCAAGGCCGCTCAGCCAGCGGGATTCGGGCATGAAGGTCAGTCCGGCACCAGGGTGGTGGAACGGGCCCAGGTGTAGCTCAGCCCCATGCCCACGGTGGCGCCGCTGCGTTGCTCCACCAGCGGGCTCGCGCCGTTGGCCGCGCCGGCCACCGAATCGAGTCGGGCGAAGCCGAACAGCAGCCAGTCGCGGTTCAGGCTCTTGCTGGCGGTCAGGCCCAGCCGCCAGGCCACCAGGCCGCCGTCGGCTGCATAAGCGGGCCGGCTGCCGGTGGCGAACTCGGGCGCCACGCCGTACAGGGTGTCGCCCAGCCGGCGGTTGCCGGCCACCAGGCCAAGGCTGGCGCTGTGGTTCCAGCCCGAGCGGCTGCGGTTCTCCAGCACCAGCCGGGGTTCGAACGCGAGGCCACGGTAGGCCAGGCCGTCGCTCAGGTCGAGCACGCCGCGCAACGCGGCTTCGGCACGCAGGCGGCTGCCGCCGGGGCCGGCACCCAGGTGCCATTTCACCCGCGGGCCAAACTCGACCAGCGTCCCCAGGTCGGGCATGCCGCTGCGCGCCGGCAGGTCGTCGGAGCTGGTGCCGAAGGAGCCGGCGAAGCCCACGTCGAGTTCAAAGGTGGGGGTCTTGACGGCGCGCAGGCCCACGGTATCGCGGTCCACCCGCCAGAACTCGCCGCGGTACACCGCGTAGGGCACGACCAGGCCGCGGTTGGTGCGGACGCCCGAGCCGGGATAGGCCGGCTGCGAGCTGCTGAAACCCACCACGCCCAGCTCCCACAGGGGCTTGCCGGTGCCGGGCAGGCCGGGCTGAGCCTGAGGAGCCTCTTCAGCGTGTGCCCCCGGCGAAAACAGGGCCAGCGAGACCAGCAGCGCGGCCGGTCGACTCACTCTGGAATGGGTGCTCATGGCGGTCTCTACCGGAAGGGACTCAGCCCGGTCAGGACACCACGAGTCGCACGCCACCGTCTTGTGGCGCCCCGATCTCGCCCACCTCCGCAGCCGCCTCGAAGCCGTGGCGCGCGAAGATGGCCAGCACCTCGGCCACCGCGTCGGGCGCGCAGGCCACGAGCAGGCCACCACTGGTTTGCGGGTCGGACAACAGGGCCTGGTCGACCGGCTGCAGGCCCGCGCCCAGGCGCACCTCTTGGCCGTAGGCGGCCCAGTTGCGGCCGCTCGCGCCCGTGACCATGCCCTGCGCGGCCAGATCGCGCACGCCGGCGATCAGTGGCACGCGGGCCATGTCGATCTGCACCGTGGTGTTCGAGCCGCGCGCCATTTCCAGCACGTGGCCGGCCAGGCCAAAGCCGGTGATGTCGGTCATGGCGTGCACGCCGTCCAGGGCCGACAGGTCGGGGCCGGGGGTGTTGAGCTTCGTGGTGTTGGCGATCATCTGCGCGTAGCCCTCGGGGCTGAGCGCGTCTTTCTTGAGCGCGGCCGACAGCACGCCAACGCCCAGCGGTTTGCCAAGGATCAGGCGGTCGCCCACGCGGGCGTCGGCGTTGCGCTTCACGCGCTTGGGGTGCACCAGGCCCAGCGCCACCAGGCCGTAGATGGGCTCCACCGAGTCGATGGTGTGGCCACCGGCAATGGGAATGCCGGCTTCGCGGCACACGCTCTGGCCGCCGTCGAGGATCTTGCCGATGGTCTCGACCGACAGCACGCCGATGGGCATGCCCACCAGGGCCAGCGCCATGATGGGCGTGCCGCCCATGGCGTACACGTCGCTGATGGCGTTGGTGGCAGCGATGCGCCCAAAGTCGAACGGGTCGTCGACGATGGGCATGAAGAAATCGGTGGTGGCGATCAGCGCCTGCTCGTCGTTGAGCTGGTACACCGCGGCGTCGTCCGCCGTTTCAATGCCCACCAGCAGCTCCTTCGGGATAGGCATGGCGCTGGTGCCCTTGAGGATCTCGCTCAGCACGCCGGGCGCGATTTTGCAGCCGCAGCCGCCGCCGTGCGAAAGGCTGGTGAGGCGGGGCTCGGCGCGGGGCGTGGCGGGGGTGGCGGGTGTGGTCATCGGCGAAGGCTCCGGAATCAGATGAAGGGGTCGGTCAGGCGCAGGCTGTTCGGCATCGGCACTCACGGGCGGCATTCGTGCAACACCTGCAGCAAGGCCGCCTGCTCGGCGCGCGGCTCAAACAGCGGCGCCCGTGCTGCACATTGTGCTTGCAGCAGGGCCAGGCTGCTGCCACCCGTGGCGATGTCCTGGCGGCACTGCCGAAAGCGGGCGGCAAGGGCGGGCGCGTCGCCCACCGGGAAATAGCCCGCGTAGTCCACACCCAGCATGCCCACGTTGCCCGACATGTGCGAGGCCAGCACCGGCGTGCCGCTGCACACGGCTTCCATGATCACGTGGGCACCGCCTTCCATGCGGCTGGGGTGCACCAGCAGGTGGGCGCGCTGGATGTGCAGGCGCGCCACGCCATGCGGCAATGCACCCAGCCAGCGGTAGTGCAGGCAGTCGCGCGCGGTCTCCCGCGCCGCCTCGCCCAGCGCGGGGTCCAGCGCGGCGCCGATGTGGTCGATGCGAATGCCCTCGTCCGGCCGCAGCAGGCGGGCCGCGGCCATCAGCGTGAGGGGGTCCTTTTCATCACGCAGATGGCCCACCGCCACCACGCGCAGGTGACGGCTGGACTTGGGCAGGGTCTGGCGCCGGGTACTGGACTGCAGCACCACACGGCACTTGTCGCGCCACTGGGGCGGCAGGGCCAGCGGCGCCTGGTCCTGCAGCACGATGAGCCGGTGCGCCAGGGCCAGCGAGCGCTGCGCGCTGGCATCGTGGTCGATGTCGCGGTAGAGGTCGGTGCCGGTCAGCGCGACCAGCAGCGGGCGCTGCGGATGAGCCTGCGCCCAGGCGGCGATGGAAGAGGCCGAGCGGCGCGCGTGCAGGGCCAGCAGCAGGTCGGCGTCTGGCAGGCCAGGGCCTGCGTCGGGCCAGGCCCGGGCCAGCTGAACCGCATAATGACCCGAGAGCATTTGCGCCCAGCGCCGGGCGGTCTGCCAGTTGCCGTTGTTGGCATCGGCCAGGGCCGGTGTGACGATACAAAGCGAAGGAAGTTTCATGGATGAGCGCGCCGCCGCCATTGTGGCGGCAAAGCATTCACTGCACGCCGGGCAGGGCCACGAGGCCCGCACGCTGGGCCGGGCTGCGCTCGGGCAAGCCCTGCAGGCGGTGCGGCGGCGCACGCTGCAGCTCTTTGACGCGTTTGAGCTGGCGCTCGGCCCCGGCCTGCCGGTGCCCTGCACGCCCGAACTGAACCCGCCGCTGTGGGAACTGGGCCACACCGGCTGGTTCGCCGACTGGTGGATCGCCCGCAACCCGCAGTGCGCCCTGGGCCCGCGGGCCGACCCACTGGTGACCCGCCGGCCCGCGCGCCGGGCCAACGCGGATGCGCTCTACAACTCCAGCACGGTGCCACACGAGCAACGCTGGCAGCTGGACCTGCCGGATGCCGACCACACGCGCGCCGACCTGGCGACCAGCCTGGCTGACACGCTGGCCCTGCTGGACACGACAGCCGACGACGACCAGGGCCTGTACTTTTTCCGTCTCGCACTGTTCCACGAGGCCATGCACGCCGAAGCCGCGGTTTACATGGCGCAGACCCTGGGCATCGACCCCTTCACCGCGGGCGCCGAGCCGCTGGCCTCACCTGCCGCCAGCCTCAACGACGCGGTGCTGAAGATCCCCGCGCAGCGGTGGACACTGGGCTGGGCAGGCCCCGGCTTCGCTTTCGACAACGAGCTGGCGCCGCACACGGTGGCGCTGGATGCCTTTCACATCGACGCCCAGGCCCTGCGCTGGGCAGACTTTCTGCCTTTCATGACGGACGGCGGTTACGAACAGCAGCGCCTGTGGGGCGAGGCCGGCTGGGCCTGGCGGCAGCAGCACAGCGCGGGATTTCCGCGCCACCTGCGCCGCGGCCCCCACGGCTGGGAGCAACAGAACTTCGGACGCTGGCGGCCACTGGATCTGCAGGCCGCTGCCACACACCTGAGTGGGTTCGAGGCACAGGCCTGGTGCCGCTGGGCCGGTCGGCGCCTGCCCACCGAAGCCGAATGGGAAGCCGCTGCCCTCACGGCCCCCGGCTTTGTCTGGGGCGAGGTGTGGGAATGGACCGCCAGCCCGTTCGCGCCCTTCCCCGGTTTCGAGCCCCACCCCTACCGCGACTATTCCGCGCCCTGGTTCGATGGCCGGCCCGTGCTCAAGGGCGCCTGCCCGGCCACGCTGCCGCTGATGCGCCACCCCCGCTACCGCAACTACTTTCCCGCCGCGCGCAACGACATCGTGGCGGGCTTGCGGACCGTGGGCCTGCGCTGAGGCCTCAGGCGACCGGCGCCCAGAACACGCTGAACCAGCCGCGCTCGTCGGTCCAGTGCGTGGCGGGGCCGAAGCCGGCATCGGCCAGCAACTGCTGGAAGGTCTGAGGCTCCCATTTGCACGAGTTTTCGGTGTGCACACGCTCGCCCGCCGCGAATGTGCGGTGGCCGCCCGGCCAGGAAACGGTCTGGGCCGAACGGGCCTGCAGGTGCATTTCGATGCGGGAACGCGCGGCGTCGAAGAAGGCCACATGGTCCCACTGCGCGGGCGCGAAGTCGGCCTGCAGCCAGCGGTTCACGTTCAGCAGCAGGTTGCGGTTGAAGGCAGCGGTGACACCCAGTGCGTCGTCGTAGGCAGGTTCCAGCACGTTGGCCGCTTTCACCCGGTCCACCCCGATCAGCAGGCCACCACCGGGGCCGCCCGCCGCGCACGCCGCGTGGGCCTGGCGCAGCAAGGCCAGCGCCTCGTACGGCGTGAAGTTGCCGATGCTGGAGCCGGGGTAGAACACCACGTGCGGCTGGCTGTGCAGTTGCTGCGCAGCCAGCCAGTCGGTCACGTCGCCGCCCAGCGCGAGGGTGGCCGAAAAGTCCAGCCCTAGGCCGAGCATGGGCAGGGCCGGGTGGCGCTGCTGCAGCGCCTGCAGCGACTCGCGCAGGTAATCCACCGAAATGTCCACCGCCACATAGGCTGCCGTGTGCATCACGTCAAACAGGCGGGCCGCCTTGGCACAGCTGCCGGCGCCCAGGTCGATCAGCACGGCCTGCGGGGGCACGTGCTGCGCCATGTCGGCGCCGTGCTGCGCGAAGATAGCGGCCTCGGTGCGGGTCGGGTAGTACTCGGGCAGCTCGGTGATGGCGTCAAACAGGCGCGAGCCCAGGGCGTCGTAGAGGAACTTGGGGGCGATGCGCGACGGCTGTTCGGCCAGGCCGGCCAGCAGCTCGGCGCGCACGGCCGCGTCGTCGCTGCGGTGCAGCTGGACAAAGCGCGGGCTGGGCGCCGTCACAGGCTGCGCGCCAGACGCAGGCCGCTGAACTGCCAGCGGGCCTCGGCCGGGAAGAAGTTGCGGTAGCTGACCCGCACATGCTCGGCCGGCGAAGCACAGGAGCCCCCACGCAGCACCAGCTGGTTGACCATGAACTTGCCGTTGTATTCGCCCACCGCGCCCTCGGCCGGGTGAAAGCCGGGGTAGGCGCTGTAGCTGCTGCCGGTCCATTCCCACACGTCGCCATACAGCTGGCAAAGACCCGGTGTGGCGCCCCCTTTGGGAGCCGGCGCCGGCATGGGGTGCAGCGCGCCACTGTCAGCAAAGTTGCCGGCCACTGGCAGGGGCGCGGTGGCGGCCTCCCACTCGGCCTCGGTGGGCAGGCGGGCGCCGGCCCAGTCGGCCCGCGTGGCCGAGGCCCAGTGGGCAAAGGCGTGGGCCTCGAAGGCACTGATGTGGGTCACGGGTGTGTGCGGGTCCAGCGGCACCGGCCCATGCAGGGTAAACACCGTGGGGCGGGCGCCTGCCTCCTGCGGCAGCGTCCAGTAAAGCGGCGCGCGGATGCCCTGGGCGCGCACCCAGTCCCAGCCGGCGGCGAGCCACCAGCGCGGATCGCTGTAGCCGCCGTCTTCCACGAAGGCCAGCCATTCGCCGTGCGTGACCGGGCGGTTCATGAGCGCATACGGCTCCAGCCAGGTGCGGTGGCGCGGGCATTCGTTGTCGAAGGCAAAACCCCCGCCGCTGTGGCCGATCTCCACCAGCCCGCCGGCACAGGCGACCCACTGCGCGGCCACCTCGGCCACGCTGGCCAGCGGCCAGCCACCCTGGTACACGGGCTGCAGCGGGTTGAGCGACAGCAGGTGCTTCACGTCGGTGAGCATCAGTTCCTGGTGCTGCTGTTCGTGTTGAAGGCCCAGTTCGACCAGTTGCAGGGCTTCGTCGCTGCGCGTGCTGGCGATCAGCTCGGCCATGCGCGCGTCCACCTGGGCGCGCCACTGCCGCACCGTGTCCAGATCGGGCCGGGTCACGAGGCCGCGCTGGGCGCGCGCAAAAGGCTCGCCGACGCCGTTGTAATAGCTGTTGTAGAGCGCACGGAAGCCAGGGTGAAACGGCTCGAAACCCGGTTCGAAACGCTCCAGCACGAAGATCTCGAAAAACCAGGTCACATGCGCCAGGTGCCACTTCACCGGGCTGGCGTCGGGCATGGACTGCGCCTGGCAGTCTTCCGGCGACAGCGGGGCGGCGAGCGCCAGGCTGCGGTCGCGCACCGCCTGGTAGCGGGCGATCAATGCGGAACGCGGCGCCTCGGCGGGGTCGATGCCCGGTGCGGGCATCAGCAGGGGAAGAGAACTCATCGGGGGGGCTCCAGGCGCAGAAGCTGGCCGTTGCGGTCGTCGGTCAGCAGGTAGATCAGGCCGTCCGGGCCTTCGCGCACATCACGCACGCGCTGGCCCAAGTCGGGCAAGAGTTTTTCTTCGTTTCGCACCCGCGCGCCGTCCAGCTCGAGGCGGGCAAGGTAACGGAATTTGAGCGAGCCCACGAGCAGGCTGCCTTTCCACGCCGGGCCGTAGCGGTCGCTGCGCACAAAGGCCATGCCCGAGGGCGCGATGGAAGGCGTCCAGTGGTGCAGGGGCTGCTCCAGCCCCTCACGGCTGGTGATGCCCTGGCCGATGCGCCCGCCCCCGTAGTTTTCACCGTGGGTGATGATGGGCCAGCCGTAGTTCTTCCCGGCCTCGGGGCGGTTGATTTCGTCGCCGCCCTGCGGGCCGTGTTCGATCACCCACAGGCGCCCGTCGGGGCCCATGGTGGCACCCTGTGCGTTGCGGTGGCCCAGGCTCCAGATCTCGGGCAGCGCACCGCTGCGGTTCAGAAACGGGTTGTCAGGGTGGGGGCTGCCGTCGGGGCGCACGCGCACCACCTTGCCGTGGTGGGTGTCCAGCGTCTGCGCATCGTTCATGCGCTGGTAGCGGTCACCCAGCGCCAGGAACAGGCTGCCGTCTTCGGCCTGCACGATGCGGCAGCCGAAATGCAGCCGGCTCGCCACCTTGGGCTGCTGGCTGAAGATGACCTTTACGTCTTCCAGCCGCGTGGCGTCGGCTGAGAGCTTCGCGCTGGCCATGGCCGTGGAATTGCCGCTGCCCGTGCTCGCCGGCTCGGCGTAGCAGAAGTGCACGGTGCGGTTGGTGGCGAACTGGCGGTCGGTGATGAGGTCGAGCAGGCCGCCCTGCCCCGCGGCTTCCACCCGGGGCACGCCCGCCAGAGGCTCGCTGAGCTGGCCGGCGCTCGAGACCACCCGCATGCGCCCGGGGCGCTCGGTGACCAGCATGCGCCCGTCGCCGATGAAGGCCACGGCCCAGGGATTCTCCAGCCCGCGGGCGATCACGGTGGTGGTGACGCCCACACCCTGGCCCTGAGCGCTGGTGACCGCCGCAAGTCCAACGGCCAGCACGCAGACGCGCGTTTTCAGGAAAGACAGGCGATGAGGGCGTGGCAGGGGTCGGGTCATGGGCGGAGCACTCCAGTTCTAGATCTGCGGGGCAGCTTCTGGCACCCGGCAACCCCATGATGAAGCGCGATCCGCCCCGGCACAAGCCCGGCCGGGCGGGCGTGTGGGGGCTTTTACGCGCAGCAGGCGCGTCCGGGCAGATGGGCCCTGGGTCAGCGCGGCTCGTTGCCGGGCAGGCCGTCGAGCAGGTCGGACAGCTCGTCGGCATGCTCTTCCTCCACCGCCAGGATCCGCTTGAGCAGGTCGCTGGTAGTGGGGTCCTGGTGACCCAGCAGCTGCACCATCTCGCGGTAGCTGTCGATGGCGATGCGCTCGGCCACGAGGTCTTCACGCATCATCTCGACCAGCGTGTTGCCGGGAACGTATTCGGCGTGGCTGCGCGAGGTCAGGGTGTCGGGCGAGAAGTCGGGTTCACCCCCCAGCTGAACGATGCGTGCGGCCAGATCGTCGGCATGGCTCTGCTCTTCCCTGGCGTGCTCCATGAACTCCTTGGCGATGCCCTGCGCATGGATGCCACGCGCCATGAAATGGTGGCGGCGGTAGCGGAGCATGCACACCAGTTCGGTGGCCAGCGCATCGTTGAGCATTTTCAGCACCTGCTCGCGGTCGGCCGTGTAGCCCGCCGTGACCGCGCCGCTTTCAATGTGCTGGCGGGCCCGGGCCCGCAGCGTAGCCACGTCGGTGAGCTGCTGCGGTGCGGTCACGGTGCCGTCTGGGCTCTGCGGGTTCATTGCTTCACCCGCAGCTGGTTCTGCACGCTGCGCGTACCTTCAGCCGACGATGCGATCTGTGCTGCGCGGTCGATCTGCGCCTGGTTGTCAACGTCGCCGGTGAGTTGCACCACGCCGTTGGTGGTTTCCACGCTGATGGCAAATCCGCTGACTTCGGACTCGGCCAGCAGGGCCGACTTCACGCGGGCGGTGATGGCCGTGTCGTCAGCTGCCTGGCCCAGGGTGGAGGAGTCGCCGCTGGCGGTGCCGGTCCCCATGCCCATGGTGCCGGTGGCGCCGGCGGAACGCAGCGTCAGATTGCTGTTGACTTCGCGCACGCCGGACACATTGCGCGCCACGGACACAGCCTGGTCGATCTGGGTCTGGCTTTCCACCTGACCGTTGAGCGCAACTTCACCGTTGCGGGTTTCCACGTCGATGTCGAAGCTGCGCACGGTATCGTCTGCCATCAGCGCCGATTTCACGCTGGAGGTGAGTGCTGTGTCGTCAATCTGCGTCCCGACGGTCGTGCCCGTCCCAGCGCCCGTGGCGGTGGTGTCGGTGTTGCGGTTGCAACCAACCAGGGCGAGAGCTGCAATACCGGCCACGGTGGCGCTGACGATAAAAGAGGATTGGCGTTTTTTCATGGTGGTTCTCCGGTGGTGAAAAAAAGATAAGTGAGCCTTGAGTCAGGGAGAGGGCAATCAGCGCGCCAGGTAGCCGCCATCGACCGGGTAATACGCGCCCGTGACGAAGGACGCACGCTCCGAGGCGAGCCAGATCACCAGCTCGGCCACTTCGTCGGGCTGGCCCAGGCGACCGATCGGGTGGGCGGCCACCAGCATGGCGTTGGCGGCGCTGTCCTGCTCGAGCGCGTGAATCATGGGGGTGTGGATGAAGCCCGGCCCAACCACGTTGACGCGCACGCCATGCTGGCCATATTCCAGTGCGGCGGCCTGTGTGAGCCCGACCACGCCGTGCTTGGCCGCCGTGTAAGCAGCTGCATTGGCAAACCCCACCGCGCCCAGAATGGACGCGACATTGACGATCGACCCCCCGCCGCTGGGCAGCATGGCGGCGATCTGGTATTTCATGCCGTAGAAAACGCCCGACAGGTTGATGTCGATCACCTGCGCCCAGGCTTCCAGCGGGTAGTCGGCCACAGGCGCCTGCACGCCGCCGATGCCGGCGTTGTTGCAGGCAATGTCGAGTTGACCAAAGTGGTGCACGGCCTGTGCGACCAGCGCCTCACATTCCTGCGGCTGTGCCACGTCGGCGGAAACAAACAGGGCTTCGCCGCCCTGGGCCTTGATCAACGCCGCCAGTTCAAGGCCTTGCTCGGCCTGCAGGTCGGACAGCACCAGGCGTGCGCCCTCTCGGGCAGCCACGAGGGCAATGGCGCGACCAATGCCAGAGGCCGCGCCGGTGATGAGCATCACTTTGTCTTTGAGCATGCGTTCCATGAGGTGGGTTGGACAGGGAAACCTGTCACCAGCCTGGAGCGGTCTCACCGACTCGCCAGACAACTCTTCCGGGTCACGGCAGCGGACGGTCTGGCCAAAGCCAGGACCCGCACGCGGTCAGTAACCAGGATGGGTTCACCTTAGAAACGCGGGCGACCAGCGTCTGTGCGCTGTCGCACTTTGGGTGCGTGTTCAAAACACCGGGTCAGCGGGTGCAGCCGCACGGGGCGGCGCATGCTCACGATGGGTAAAAGCGGCAACTTGGTGGCCGCCACCCGCTCAGCAGGGTTGGCCGCCGCGCGCCACCAGCCAGGCCGGCGCGTCCTGCAAGCACACGGGACGCAGGAAACGGTCGAGCGCTGCGTCGCCCACCGAGGTCGTCATGGGCGCGGTGGAGGCCGGCCAGGGGCCGCCGTGGTGCTGGGCAGCGATAACGGCCACGCCGGTGGGCACACCCGCGAACAGCACGCGCCCGGCGATCGCCATGGCGCCGCGCACCAGCGCGCGGTTGTCGGCCGTGTCGGTGTCGGCACCCCACACCGTCACGGTCAGGCTGCCGGCCACGGCGGCGAGCACCTGCAGCACCTCGGCGGTGGAGACTGCGCGGACGATCAGGCTGGCGGGGCCGAACACCTCGTCCTGCAGCGCTGGTTCGGCCAGGAAGCGGGGGGCAGGCACCTGCAGCAACTGCGGGCCGGGAGCGCTGCCATTGTCAGGCTGCTGCACCAGCGTGCTGGCACCCAGCATGCGCCAGCGGTCCACGCCGCTCGCGAAGGCCTGGCGCATGCCAGCGGTGAGCATGGCATGGGGCTGCTGCGCCTTGAGGGCCTCGGTCAGCGCCGCCACGAACCGCTCGGAGTCGGCACCGTCCACC
The DNA here is from genome assembly GCA_030682835.1 of Hydrogenophaga sp. Lineage (GTDB taxonomy): Bacteria > Pseudomonadota > Gammaproteobacteria > Burkholderiales > Burkholderiaceae_C > Hydrogenophaga. The sequence continues at coordinate 51,027 of JAUXNG010000094.1, forward strand.
AGCACGATGAGGCCGGGGTTGGTGCAGAACTGCCCGCAGCCCATGGCGATGGAAGCGGCCAGGGTCGTCGCCAGTTCGCCGCCTTTGGCTGCCAGCGCGGCCGGCAGGGCCAGTACCGGGTTGATCGAGCCCAGTTCGCCGTAAAACGGGATCGGACGGGGCCGCGCATTCGCCTCGGCCTGCAGGGCCGCGCCGCCGCGCGTGGAACCGGTGAATGCACCGGCGGCGATCAGGGGGTGGCGGATCAGGGACACGCCCACCTCGACCCCCGCGCCCTGCACCAGGCCCACCAGGCCGGCGGGAAGACCCTGCTCGGCCAGCACGCGCTGCACCAGGCCGAACACGCGCTGTGACAGGTGGGGGTGGCCCGGGTGTGCCTTCACCACCACCGGGCAGCCGGCGGCCAGAGCCGAGGCCGTGTCGCCACCCAGCACCGAGAAGGCAAACGGAAAGTTGCTGGCCGCGAACATGGCCACCGGCCCCAGCGGCACGCGCTGCAGCACCATGGCCGGGTGACCCACGGGCGGCGCGCCCGGCACAGCCGGGTCGTCCAGCACCTCGAACGGCACGCCGCGGCGCGCGATGTCGGCAAAGCGTCGCAGCTGGAAGGCGGTGCGGTCGAGCTCACCGTTCAGGCGCCCGGTGCCGAGCGCCGTCTCGCGGTCCGCCAGGGCCACGAGAGCTTCGCGGTCGGTCTCCAGCGCGGCGGCCAGGCCGTCGAGCAGGGCGGCTCGCTGGGCACCGTCGCTGCTGCCCCAGGCGGGCGCGGTGGCGTGCGCGACCTGAACCGCGGTGTCGATGTCGGCGGCGGTGGAGGGCGTGAGGGCTTCACCGTGGGAGGCGCCGGTGCGCGCGTCAAATGATGTGAGTGGGTTCATGGCGGCATTGCCCTTGGTGGGCTTTTGGAGGAAAGAAGAGAAGAGAGGAAGAGAGGAAGACTGGCGCTGCACAGGCCGCCTGCCCCGGCGGCTCGGCGGTCTTTGCATCGGGCGTCGGTGCGCCCCGGGAAGGGGCAGCCGGGTTCAGTCCGCAGGCGTGCCCGGAGCCGAAGGCTCGGGTTGCGAACGGCGCAGGCGCTCGCGGCTGTTGGACAGGTGCGTGCGCATCGCGGCGCGGGCGGCCTCGCCGTCCTGGCGCCGGATGGCGTTGAAGATGTTCTCGTGCTCGTGGTGCACCCGCAAAAGATAAGCCAGTCGACCTTCGGGTGCACTGCTGGCGGTATTGATCCGCGTGCGAGGGATGATCATGGTGCCCAGGTAGGTCATGAGGTCGGCAAAGTGGCGGTTGCCGGTGGCACGGGCCACCTCCATGTGGAACTGGAAATCGGACGGCACGGCGTCCGACTCGGCATGGATCGAGGCCTCGAAAGCCGCCAGCGCCACACCCATGTTGTGCAGGTGCGTCTCGTCCCGGCGCTGCGCGGCCAGGCTGGCCGCTTCGCTCTCAAGGCTGATGCGCAACTCCAGCAAGGAGACCACGTCGGCCGCGGTGGCGAAGTCTTCAGGCGCGATGCGGAAGTTGCGCTGCTCGGCCGGCGCCATCACGAAGGTGCCGATGCCGTGGCGCGTTTCCACCAAGCCCGACGCCTGCAGTCGTGAGATGGACTCACGCACCACTGTGCGGCTGACATCGAAACGCTGCATCAGCTCGGCCTCGGTGGGTAGCTTCTGCCCTTCGACCAGGCGCCCCTCCCGGATGTCCGCTCCCAGCGAATCGACGATCTCCTGCACCAGGCCGCGCGGCCGCCGCGCCCGGGTGACGATGGCCACCGCCTCCGCATCGGATTCGACTAGGGTTTTCACTGAGCACATGGTTTTTTCCTTGACTTCGGCACGCGGGGTTCACACAATCCGCATCTAGTTGTCTGACAACATACAACAGACAACATTTCATAAGTCAACTGTAGCAAACACACCGCGAAATGTCCAAGACTTCGCAAGCACGGATCAAGCACAACATGGAAATCAACCTCAAGACCCATCACCGGATCCTGCTGACCGGCGCGGCAGGCGGCTTGGGGACAACCTTGCGTTCGCTCTGGGAGGCACAGTGCGGGGTACTGATGTTGTCTGACAAGTACCCGTCGTGCCAGCCCTAAGTTGACACCCTTTTCTGCCCCTTTCGGAACCCGGCCCATGACCTCCCACGCCATCCGACACGTCCGCGTCACGCCCATCGCGTTCCGCGACCCTCCACTGCTGAATGCTGCCGGCATCCACGAGCCCTGGGCGCTGCGCTCGATCATCGAGATCGAAACCGACTCGGGCCTGGTCGGCATCAACGAGAGCTACGGCGACCTGCCCATGCTGGAAGCCCTGGCGAAAGCCGCGCCGGCACTCACCGGCCTCTCGCCCTGGGCACTGAACGAAATGGACACCCGCGTGGCCGCGCTGGTGGCGCCAAAGCAGAGCGCCGCGTCGGAATTCCTGGGCACGCAGATCTCGCTGGCACCGGGCACCCACGTGTCCAAGACCGTGGCCAAGGTGATCAGCGCCTTCGAGGTCGCCATGATGGACCTGCAGGGCCAGCTGGCGAACGCGCCGGTGGTGGACCTGCTGGGCGGCGCCGCGCGCACGGCCGTGCCCTTCAGCGCGTACCTGTTCTTCAAGTACGCCGAGCACATCGACCAGCCCTACGCGCCCGACCCCTGGGGCGAAGGCATCACGCCCGAGCAGCTGGTCACGCAGGCACGGCGCATGATCGACCAGTACGGCTTCAAGAGCATCAAACTCAAGGCCGGCGCGCTGCCGCCGGAACAGGAAGTGGCCGGCTTGCTGGCCCTGGCCAAAGCCTTCCCCGGCACGCCGCTGCGCATCGACCCCAACGCCAACTGGAGCGTGCCCACCAGCCTGAGGGTGGTGGAACAGCTGCGCGGCGTGCTCGAGTACTTCGAGGACCCGGCGCCGGGCCTGGACGGGATGGCAGCCGTGGCCGCCGCTTGTGACGTGCCGCTGGCCACCAACATGGTGGTCACCGATCTGAAGGAGTTCCGCCGCAACGCCGAGATGGGCTGCCCGGTGAAGATCGTGCTCAGCGACCACCACTACTGGGGCGGCCTGCGCGCCACGCAGCGCCTGGCGCTGATGTGCGAGACCTTCGGCCTGGGCCTTTCCATGCACTCGAATTCGCACCTCGGCATCAGCCTGACGGCGATGACCCACCTGGCCGCCTCGGTGCCGCTGCTGTCCTATGCCTGCGACACCCACTACCCCTGGCAGGACGACGAGGTGGTGCAGGGTGGCCGCCTGAAATTTGAAGACGGCAGCCTGCACGTGCGCACCACACCCGGCCTGGGCGTGCAGATCGACCGCGAGGCCCTGGCCCGCCTGCACGACAACTACCTGGACACCCCCATCCGCAACCGGGACGACCTCGCGCAAATGCGCAAGTACGAACCCACCTTCACCGGACACCAACCGCGTTTCTGAAAACCCTGGCCAATCCCACCCCTGCAACTTCCCCCAAACCCAAGGAGACATACCATGCAACGCCGCACCCTGATTCGTCACACCCTCGCCACCGCCACTGCCTTGCTGGCAGGCGCATTGGCCACCCTGCCCGCCGCTGCGCAGGGCAGCTGGCCCACAGCCAAAGTCATCACCTACGTGGTGCCCTTTGCCCCCGGTGGCAACACCGACACGCTGGCCCGCCTGATCGCGCCAGCGTTGGCCTCGGCGCTGGGTACCCAGGTGGTGATCGACAACAAGGCCGGGGCCGGCGGCAGCGTCGGTTCCGCCGCTGCAGCGCGCGCACCGGCCGATGGTTTCACCATCCTCGGTGGAACGATCAGCTCCCATTCCATCAACGTCAGCCTGTACACCAACCCCATCGGATACGACCCGGTGAAGTCCTTTGAGCCGATTGCCATGCTGGGCTCGGGGCCCCTCGTGCTGGCGGTGCCGGCGTCCAGCCCATACAAAACACTCAACGACGTGCTGGCCGCCAGCAAGGCCAAAAATGGCCTGACATCAGCTTCGCCTGGCGTGGGAACGTCGCCACACATGGCGATGGAGTTGCTGGCACACCAGACCGGGGTGAAGTTCACCCACGTGCCCTACCGGGGATCTGGTCCCGCGGTGCAGGATCTGCTGGGTGGTCAGGTGGACATGATGTTCGACACCGCATTGATCGTGGGCCCCCACATCCAGTCGGGTCGTCTGCGCGCCATAGCCGTGACCAGCTCCAAACGGCTCGAGTCGATGCCTGATGTGCCCACCATTGCCGAAGCGGGTCAGCGCGGTTTCGACATGGGGTCCTGGCAGGCCGTGTTCGCGCCCGCAGGCACGCCAAAGCCCGTCGTGGACCGTCTGCACGCCGAAATCATGAAGATCGTGGCCACGCCAGACGTGCAGGCCCGACTGAAAGGCTTTGGCATGGTGCCCTCCACCATGACGCCGGCAGAACTCGGCCAGTACCAGAAGGCCGAAGTGGCCAAGTGGGCCGAGGTGATCAAGGCGGCGGGTATCAAGGCTGAATGACCGCCCCCCATCTTTCCTTACACCCAAGTACCTCCATGCAATACGCCCCCCAAGACCTCAAGCAAGTCATGTCCTGCGGCCTGCTGTCCTTCCCCGTGACGGACTTCGACGCTCAGGGCAACTTCAACGCAGGCTCCTATGCTGCCCGTCTGGAGTGGCTGGCGCCCTACGGTGCCAGCGCGCTGTTCGCCGCCGGCGGCACGGGCGAGTACTTCTCGCTCTACGGTGATGAATACGGCAAGATCATCAAGACGGCGGTGGACACCTGCCGTGGCAAGGTGCCCATCATCGCCGGCGCAGGTGGCCCCACCCGCACGGCCATTGCCCACGCGCAGGAAGCCGAGCGCCTGGGCGCCCACGGCGTGCTGCTGCTGCCGCACTACCTGACCGAAGCGGGTCAGGACGGCCTGGTCGCGCATGTGGAGCAGGTCTGCAAGAGCGTGAAGTTCGGCGTGATCGTCTACAACCGCGACCGCACCAAGCTCACGCCCGAGTCGCTGGCCATCCTGGCCGAGCGCTGCCCCAACCTGATCGGCTTCAAGGACGGCGTCGGCAACATCGAGACCATGTCATCCATCTACATGGCCATGGGCGACCGCTTCGCCTACCTGGGCGGCCTGCCCACGGCAGAGGTGTACGCCGCCGCCTACAAGGCGCTGGGCACGCCGGTGTACTCGTCCGCCGTCTTCAACTTCATTCCGAAGACCGCGATGCAGTTCTACGAAGCCGTGCGCACCGACGACATGGCCACGCAGCACAAGCTGCTCAAGCAGTTTTTCATGCCTTATCTGAAGATCCGCAACCGTGTCGAAGGCTACGGCGTGAGCATCATCAAGGCCGGCGCCACGCTGGTCGGCCACAGCGCCGGCCCGGTGCGAGCGCCGCTGACGGACCTCAAGCCCGCCGAGATGGAAGAACTCAAGGCGCTGATCGACGCCCTGGGCCCGCAGTAACAAGGCACCCCCGCGCCGCCTGCGGCGTGCCTTGCAGGCCGCAGCATCGGCAGAGCCGATGCCTCTTCCGGCAGTCCAAGCCTGCGCAGGCAGGCTCGGAGCCGCGGCCCTCAGCCCCCCATGGGGCGGCGCTGGCGGCCCGGCAAAGCCGGTTCCACGGCGCCCTTGAAAGCTCCCCCTCGTTCCACCTTCTCTGGTTTCTATGAGCGCTTCTTCTGCCCCTGTCGTCTCGTCCATGCGCGTTGTCCCGGTTGCGGGGCGCGACGGCATGCTGCTCAACCTCTCGGGTGCGCACGCGCCCTTCTTCACGCGCAACATCGTCATCGTCACCGACAACGCGGGCCACACCGGCCTGGGCGAGGTGCCGGGCGGTGAGAAGATCCGCCAGACGCTGGAGGACGCCCGCCCGCTGGTGGAAGGCCAGACCGTCGGCAAGCTCCAGGCCATCCTGAATGCCATGCGCGTGAAGTTCGCCGACCGCGACAGCGGCGGGCGCGGCCTGCAGACCTTTGACCTGCGCACCACCATCCACGCCGTCACGGCCGTGGAATCGGCCCTGCTGGACCTGCAGGGCCAGCACCTGGGCGTGCCGGTGGCGGCCCTGCTGGGCGAAGGCCAGCAGCGCGATGCGGTGCAGATGCTGGGTTACCTGTTCTTCGTGGGCGACCGCAACAAGACGGATCTGCCCTACGCGAGTGAACCCGACAACGCCGACGACTGGTGCCGCCTGCGCCACAACAAGGCCATGACGCCTGAGGCCGTGGTGCGCCTGGCCGAGGCGGCGCAACAGCGCTACGGCTTCCAGGACTTCAAGCTCAAGGGCGGCGTGCTGGCCGGTGACGCCGAAGTCGAAGCCGTGACCGCCCTGCACCAGCGCTTCCCCGACGCCCGCGTGACGCTGGACCCCAATGGCGGCTGGCTGCTGAAAGATGCGATCCGCCTGGGCGAGAAGATGCGCGGCATCGTCGCCTATGCCGAAGACCCCTGCGGCGCCGAAGACGGCTTCAGTGGCCGCGAGGTGATGGCCGAGTTCCGCCGCGCCACCGGCCTGCCCACCGCCACCAACATGGTCGCCACCGACTGGCGCCAGCTGGCCCACTCGCTGGCGCTGCAGAGCGTGGACATTCCGCTGGCCGACCCGCATTTCTGGACCATGGCCGGCAGCGTGCGCGTGGCGCAGACCTGCCGCGACTGGGGCCTGACCTGGGGCAGCCATTCCAACAACCACTTCGATATCTCGCTGGCCATGTTCACCCATGTGGGCGCGGCCGCACCGGGCAAGGTCACGGCCATCGACACGCACTGGATCTGGCAGGACGGCCAACGCCTGACGAAGGACCCGCTGAAGATCGAAGGCGGCTACGTGCAGGTGCCCCAGAAGCCCGGCCTGGGGATCGAGATCGACATGGCCGAGGTCGAGAAGGCCCACCAGCTCTACCTGCAGCACGGCCTGGGCGCGCGCGACGACGCCATGGCCATGCAGTACCTGATCCCGGGGTGGACCTTCGACAACAAGCGTCCCTGCCTGGTCAGATGACGCCATGAACAGAACCACGGTCCTGCAGATCGGCCCGCTGATGCCGGCGCTGGAAGCCGCCTTGCGCCAACAGCACGAGGGGCTGAGCGCGCAGGCGCCGGACGCGGACGCGCCGCTGGCGGAGATGGACGACGCACCGCGAATCGCCGCGGCCGACTGCTTCATGCGGCGCGGCGACTGGCTCAAGGGCCGCTATCCGTTGACCACGCGTGTGAGCGGCAAGCGGCTGGGCATCCGTCGGGCTGGGTCGCATCGGCCATGCCGTGGCGCGGCGTGCAGCCGGGTTCGACATGTCCGTGAGCTATCACAACCGCCGCCCCGTGGAGGGCATCACCTGGCGTCACGAACCCTCCTTGCTGGCGCTGACACCCGCCACCTGGTCAACGCCGAGGTGCTGCGTGCCCTGGGGCCGCGGGGCATCCTGGTGAACGTGGCGCGCGGCAGCGTCGTGGACGAAGCCGCGCTGATCGCCTGCCTGCAAAGCGGTGAGTTCGGCGGCCGCGCTGGACGTGTTCGACGACGAGCCGCGCGTGCCCTAGGCCCTGCTCGCCATGGACCAGGTGGTGCTGGCGCCGCACACGGCCAGCGGCACCCACGACACGCGCCAGGCCATGGCCGATCTCGTGCTGGCCAACCTGCGGGCCGGGCTGGCGGGTGAGCCCCTGCCTGCCCAGGCGCGCTGAATCCCCCTTTGCTTTCACCGGACGGTATTTCCATGGACACCCAGCCCCGAACCCCTGCCGCTCCGCGCGGCATCCGCATGCACGCGGCAGACAACGTGGCCATCGTCGTCAACGACGGTGGCCTGAAACCGGGCGCGGCCCTTGCTGACGGGCCGGTGCTGGTCGAGGCGGTGCCGCAAGGGCACAAGGTGGCGCTGGTGGACCTGCCCGCAGGCACCCCCGTGCGACGCTACAACGTGGTCATCGGCCATACAGCGGTTGACATCCCGGCTGGCGGCTGGGTCAATGAGCAGCGCCTGGTGATGCCGGCTGCGCGCTCACTCGAAGGCCTGCCCGCCGCCAGCCCGCCGGCCGAGCTGCCACCGCTGAGCGGCCACACGTTCCAGGGCTACCGCAACGCCGACGGCAGCGTGGGCACGCGAAACCTGCTCGCCATCACCACCACCGTGCAGTGCGTGGCCGGCGTGCTGGCCTGTGCCGTCGAACGCATCCAGCGCGAACTGCTACCGCTCTACCCGAACGTGGACGGGGTGGTCGGCTTGGAACACACCTACGGCTGCGGTGTGGCCATCGACGCACCCGACGCCATCATTCCCATCCGCACCCTGCGCAACATCTCGACCAACCCCAACTTCGGCGGCGAGGTCATGGTGCTCAGCCTGGGCTGCGAGAAGCTGCAGCCCGAGCGCCTGCTGCCACCGGGCAGCATTCCGATCAACGATCCGCGCGGCAGCGACCTCGACGTGGTCACCCTGCAGGACGAGGCCCACGTCGGCTTCATGTCCATGATCGATTCCATCCTCCGACAAGCCCGTGTGCACCTGGAGCGCCTGAACCGTCGCCAGCGCGAGACCTGCCCGGCGTCCGACCTGGTGGTGGGGGTGCAGTGCGGTGGCAGCGATGCGTTTTCGGGTGTCACGGCCAACCCGGCGGTGGGCTATGCGACCGACCTGCTGGTGCGCGCCGGCGCCACCGTGCTGTTCAGCGAGGTCACCGAGGTGCGCGATGGCATCGACCTGCTCACCACGCGCGCCGCCAGCCCCACCGTGGCCGACGCCCTGGTGCGCGAAATGGCCTGGTACGACGCCTACCTGAGCAAGGGCCTGGTCGACCGCAGCGCCAACACCACGCCGGGCAACAAGAAGGGCGGCCTGTCCAACATCGTGGAAAAGGCCATGGGCTCCATCGTCAAGAGCGGCACCGGCCCGATCCACGGCGTCAGTTCGCCTGGCGAGAAGGTGAAACAGAAGGGCCTGATATTCGCGGCCACGCCGGCGAGCGACTTCATTTGCGGCACGCTGCAGCTGGCCGCCGGCATGAACCTGCATGTCTTCACCACCGGCCGCGGAACGCCCTACGGCCTGGCCGAGTGCCCGGTGATCAAGGTGGCCACGCGCGATGACCTGGCACGCCGCTGGCACGACCTGATGGACCTCAACGCCGGGCGCATCGCCAGCGGCGAGGCCACCATCGAGGACGTGGGGACCGAGCTGTTCCAGTTGCTGCTGGACGTGGCCAGCGGCCAGAAAACCTGGGCCGAGCACTGGAAGCTTCAGAACGCGCTGGTGCTGTTCAACCCGGCGCCCGTGACCTGAACCAGACTTCGCACAGCCGGGGTCACCCATCCGCGCCTGACCCCTTCCATCCACAGTTTCCGCGGGCGTCGCGCTTTAGCGCATCGCGGTCGAAAACGGCCATCTAGGCCAGGGAGCTCAGCTCAGCAAGGCCGCCAGCCCACCCTCGGCCTCAAACCGCTGGTTGCGGTAAATCAGCCGCGTCGGCCCGGCCCACACCCGCTCGGCCACGGTGTGCCGCGGATCGCCGGGGTAGCAGATGACGCGGCAGCCCTCTTCATCAAACGGCTCCGGCGCCACCAGCGCGGGCGGGCGGCTGCGGGCGGCGTCCAGCACCTCGGCCACGTTGCGCAGCCGGCTGAACTGGCTCAGCGTCATGATCTGAGGCGGCGCCAGGTCGATCTCGCCGGCCCAGTAGCGTTCCAGCCCGGTGCGCGGTGCCAGCCACACCGCTTCGGTGGCCTCGAACGTGCAGTGCTCGGCCAGCTGCCCGGCCGGGGCCGCGGCGACAAAAAAGCGGGTGTCAAAGCGCTTGTTGGTGACGGAGGGCACGCGCGGTGTGACCCAGCGCGACCAGGGCAGCAGGCCGGCCAGTGTCGGGCGCAAGCCGGCGCGTTGCAGGGCAGTACCGAAGGGCTCGCCCGCGGTGGTGAGCGCTCGCACCTGCTGCACCGCGGCCGGTGTGGCGGCCTGCGCGAGCAGGAGCGCGCATTCCTCAAAGGTTTCTCGCAGGGCCGCCATGTGCAGGCCCACTGCCGTCCCGGCGTCGAGCCCGGGCTCTGCCAGGGCCTGCAGGCAATCGGCCGGGGAGCGGTCTAGCCAGGCCAGATCGACCGCGTGGTCGGACGGGTCGAGCTTGCCACCGGGGAACACATGCACGCCACCGAGCACGCCGGAATTGCCGTGCCGGCGGACCAGCAGCACCTCCAGCCCCTGCAGTCCGTCGCGCACCAGCATGACGGTGGCGGCGGGCACGGGCGGGGTGTGGACGATGTCGGAATTGATCGGAATGGCCATGGCGCATTGTCCACGGGGCGGGTGCACCGCCGCGGACGCCCGGGTGACGGCGGGGCTCTGTGTGCGTCAGCGGACAGACCCGCCCTGCCCCGCACCGCAAAGTGACCCGGGCACCTTTGCCGCGCGACGAGACCCCCATGCCCCACCACACCGCTTTTATCTCCAGCCCGACCCCCGGCACACTACCCGGCTGCCCCAGCACGCGGGCACGGCGGGGCTGGCTGACCGCCGGGGTGGCGGGTGCCGTGCTGGCCTTGAGCGCCTGTGGCGAGTCGGCCCGGCTGCAGGTGGAGCAGGGCTTTGGCCCCAACCCCGAACTGCCGCCGCCCAACAAGACGCTGATCCCCACGGTCAACATCGCACCCGCCACCGGCTGGGTGGACGGGGCGCTGCCGCAGAGCGCACCGGGCACTCGGGCGGTGGCTTTCGCCTCCGGTCTGGACCACCCGCGCTGGCTGCACGTGCTGCCCAACGGCGACGTGCTGGTGGCCGAAAGCAACCGCCCACCGAAGGACAAGGACGAGACCGGGTTCAAGGACGTCGTGATGGGCTTCTTCATGAAGCGCGCCGGTGCTGGCGTGCCCAGCGCCGACCGCATCACCTTGCTGCGCGATGCCGACGGTGACGGCGTGGCCGAGGTGAAATCGGTGCTGCTGAGCGGCCTGTACTCACCCTTCGGTATGGCGCTGATGGGCGAGCGCCTGTACGTGGCCAACGCCGACGCGGTGGTCTCATTCCCCTACCGCGCTGGCGACACCACCATCGACGCCGCGCCCACCGAACTGGTCAAGTTGCCGGGCGGACCGAACAACCACCACTGGACCAAGGGCCTGATCGCCAGCCCCGACGGGCAGCGCCTGTATGTGAGCATCGGCTCCAACAGCAACGTGGCCGAAAACGGCATGGAAGCCGAGCAAGGTCGCGCCGCCATCTGGGAAGTGGACATGAACTCGGGCGCGCACCGCGTGTTCGCCTCAGGCCTGCGCAACCCCGTGGGCATGGCCTGGGACGGCAGCGGCAGCACGCTGTGGACGGTGGTGAACGAGCGCGACGAGATCGGCAGCGATCTGGTGCCCGACTACCTCACCTCGGTGCGCGACGGCGCTTTCTACGGCTGGCCCTACAGCTACTTCGGCCAGCATGTGGACGAGCGCGTGAAGCCGCCGCGACCCGACCTGGTGGCCAGCGCGGTGAAGCCCGACTACGCGCTGGGCGCCCACACCGCCTCGCTGGGCCTGAGCTGGTCGGGCGGGAATGCGCTGCCCGCGCCCTTTGCCGAGGGCATGTTCATCGGCCAGCACGGCTCGTGGAACCGGCGCCCGCACAGCGGCTACAAGGTGATCTTTGTGCCCTTCACGGGCGGCAGGCCCAGCGGCGAGCCGGTGGACGTGCTGACCGGCTTCCTGAGCGACGACGGCAAGGCGCGGGGCCGCCCGGTGGGGGTGGCCATTGACCAGCGCGGCGCCCTGCTGGTGGCCGACGACGTGGGCAACATCATCTGGCGCGTGGCGCCCGCGCAGTGAGCGCCGATGGAGAATGAAATCGTGATTGTGGGCGGCGGTGCGGGTGGGCTGGAGCTGGCCTGCCAGCTGGGACGCCAGCTGGGACCGCAGCGCGTGACGCTGGTGGACCTGAAGCTGTTCCATATCTGGAAACCCTCGCTCCACGAAGTGGCCGCCGGCACGCTGGACATCCACCAGGAGGGTCTGTCATACGAAATGCTGGCGCACGACAACGGCTTCAACTTCGTGCTCGGCCCCATGACCGATCTCGACCTGGAGCGCCGAGACATCGGGGTGGGACCGGTGAACGACGCGATGGGCGAGCAGCTGATACCGGCGCGGCGCCTGAGTTTTGCGCAGCTGGTGATCGCCGTGGGCAGTACCGCCAACCACTTCAAGGTACCGGGGGCGGCCGAGCACACCCTGTCGCTCACCCGGGCCGCGGACGCCGAGCACTTTCGCCTGCGCATGCTCAGCCTGCTCACCAGCGCCGAGCTGCGCAAGAGCCAGGGCGAAGCGGGGCAGGCGCGCATCGTCATCATCGGCGGCGGGGCCACGGGCGTGGAGCTGGCCGCCGAGCTGCGCGAGGCCAGCGAGGTGCACGCCCGCTACGGTTTTCGCCGGCTGGACCCGCACACCGACGTGCGGATCACCCTGCTCGAAGGGGGCGACCGCATCCTGGAACCATTGCCCGACAAGGTGGCGGTGGCCGCCACCGAGCTGCTGCACCAGCGCTTCGTGCGCATCGAGACCGGCTGCCGCGTGGCGCGGGTCACGCCGCAGGCGGTGACGGATGAGACCGGGCGCGTGTTCCCGGCCGACCTGGTGGTGTGGGCGGCCGGCACCCAGGCGCCGCCCTTCCTGAAAACCCTGGGCCTACCGTCGAACAAGACCGGCCAGATTGAGGTGGACGCGCACCTGCGCGTGCCCGATCAGCCCGGCGTGTATGCGCTGGGCGACTGCGCCGCATGCCCCATGCCCGATGGCGGGCGGGTGCCGGCGCGTGCACAGGCTGCGCATCAGCAGGCCAGCTACCTCTACCGCCAGCTGCTGCGCCGCGCCCGTGGCGAATCCGAACGCGACGCACCCTTTGTGTACCGCGACCGCGGCTCGCTGGTGTCACTGGGCACGCGCACGTCGGTGGGCAACCTCATGGGCAACCTGTTCCGCTCGACCTGGTTCGTGCAGGGCACCTTGGCCCGCCTGATGTACCTGAGCCTGCACCTCATGCACCACCGCGCGGTGCTGGGCACGCGCCGCACCGCGGTGCTGGCGCTCGCCCGTTTTCTCGTCAGGCGCGCCACGCCGCTGGTCAAGATGCACTGAGGGCGGCCGCCGGCACCGCGGCGTGCGCCGCCAGCAGATCGCTCAGCGCCTGCGGGTCAAAGGGCTTGGTGAGGTGCACGTCGAAGCCGGCCGCCATGGCCCGGCGCTGATCGTCCTGCTGGCCCCAGCCGGTGGCGGCCACCAGCAGCGGCTGGCGATCCCAGGCCTGTGCGCGCACCTGGCGCGCCACCTCGTAGCCATTGAGTCCGGGCATGCCGATGTCGAGCACCATCACGTCGGGCCGGTGACGCGCCGCCATCGCAGCGGCGCCCTCGCCCTCGTAGGCGGTCATCACCTCGTGGCCACCCATGCGCAGCAGCGCGGCCAGCATGTCAACCGCGTCGCGGTTGTCGTCGGCCAGCAGCACACGCAGGCGCTGCTCCGGCTGGCATTCAGGCGCCGGGGCCGCTGGCGGTTCACACGGCGCCGTGCCCTCGGACACTGGCAGCTCCACCACAAAGCGGCTGCCCCGGCCCAGGCCCTCGCTGGCGGCCGACACGGTGCCGCCGTGCATTTCCACCAGGCCCTTGACGAGCGCCAAGCCTATGCCCAGCCCGCCCTCGGAGCGGTCCAGTGCCGACTTTTCCTGCGAGAACATCACGAACAGCTTGCTGAGCGCATCGCCCCCCAGCCCGATGCCGTTGTCGGTGATGTCAAAGCGCAGCCGTGGGCCGTCGCAGCACACCGCCAGCACGATGGTGCCGCCCGGGTCGGTGTACTTGGACGCGTTGTTCAGCAGGTTGGAGAGCACCTGAGTGATGCGCACCGGATCCACCAGCAGGCGCACCCCCGGGTCGTCCACCTGCGCCACCAGTCGGTGGCCCTTGGCATCGGCCAGCGGGCGGGCCGCTTCCATGGCCGCGTCCACCACGGTGGCCACCTCGACCACCTCTTTCTTCAGCGCCAGGCGCTGCTTGGTGATGCGGGCGATGTCGATCAGGTCGTCCAGCAGGCGCGTGACGTGCATCACCTGGCGCTCGATCACCCGCGTGGCCTGTGCCCGCGAATCCTCGGTGGCGCGGGGCGAGCCCAGCAGGTGCACGGCGGTGCGGATGGGTGCCAGCGGGTTGCGCAGCTCGTGCGCCAGCGTGGCCAGGAAGTCGTCCTTCTGCTGGTCGGCTTCGCGCAAGGCCAGCTGGGCGTGGTGCTGGGCCGACACATCGTGCCCCTGCATAAAGATGCCCTGCACCTGGCCGGTGGCGTCGCGCAGGGGCTGGAGCATGAAATCCAGAAACACCTCTTGCGGCGCCTGGCCGGGCCCGCGGTGCAGGGCGGCCGGCACCGATCGACCCACGAAGGGCTTGCCGGAGCGGTAAACGCGGTCGAGCCACACCACCAGCCCCTGCCCCACCAGTTCCGGCAAGGCCAGCGAGACCGCGAGTCCCTCCAGCGGCCGGTGCCCGGTGATGGTGTGGCAGGCCTGGTTGGCCCGCTCGATCACATGGCTGCGGCCCCGCACCACGGCGGCGAAGCCGGGCGACTGGTCGAACAGGGACTGCAACCAGTCTTCGCGCGCGAGCAGCCGCCGCTCGGCCCGAACCATGCGCGTGGTCTCGGTGCAGGCGCAATAGAAGCCGGCAATGTGACCGGCCTCGTCCGTCACCGGCGAATAGGAAAACGTGAACCAGGTGTCTTCATCAAACCCGTGGCGGCGCATGCGCAGCGGCAGGTTCTCCATGAAAAAGGGCTCGCCGCCCAGCACCCGTGCGATGAGGGGTTCCAGGTCGCTCTGGATCTCGTGCCAGATGTCCAGGAAGTATCCACCCACGCCGCGGGGGTGCTTGTCGCCCATGATCTCGGCGTAGGAGTCGTTGTAGAGGGTGTGGAGCCCAGGCCCCCAGACCACGAACATGGGGAAGGGCGAGCCGAGCATGAGGCTGACCACCGAGCGAAGCGGCTGCGGCCAAGAGGCGGGCTGACCCAGCGGCGAGGTGGACCAGTCTTTCTCCCGCAGCAGGCGCGCCATCTCACTGTGACCGGCGAGGAAGGCGGGGGATGCTGGAACGGTCATCGGCGCAGTTTACGCGTGCAGGCCTGGTGTTGATGAGCGCTTGACCGGCGGTGCCGGCGGTCCGGGCTGCGCGGGCGCGCCTCTGTCGCCTGAAAGTGCACCGCGCCCGCTGGCGAGCAACACCTTGGTTTTCGCCCAGTTCAGACCGGCGCCCTCAGCGTCCGACCGGCGGTTGCCAGCGGAAGAACATCGGGTAGACCTTTTCCACCACCGGTCCGTTGAAATCCCAGGCCAGGCACTTGCCCAGGTGCATGGGCGGGCGGCCATCGGCTGGCGGCGCAAACGAGGCCGAACGGGTCTGGAACGCGGCCGTGGCCAGGTTGAACAGCAGTTCGCGCAGGTGGGTGCAGCCCTGCACGCCGCCCAGGTGGCGCTCGATGGTGGTGCGCCAGCCGCGGCCCAGCGTCTCGCCAATGAAGGCCTGCATGGGCGGCAGCGCCTGCGGGCAGGGATCGTGCGGGTGCGCGTCCATGGCGGCGGCGATGTCGCGGATGACCATGTCACCGTCCACCGTCACGCGCAGGTGCATGTGGTGTATGGGCTCGTGCGGCGCCCATTCGCCCTCGCCTTCGATCTCGAAGGCATGGGGCTTGGTGTCCAGCAGCTCGCCTTCGATGTCCCACAGGCCGTCTTCTCGTTCGAAACCCCGGTACTCGACTTTGCGGGTGTGCATGGGCTTGCGGGGCTGGGGCGTGGGCAATGGCAAAACGGAACCTCGGTGAACAGATGCAAAGCGGCGATTTTCCCTGAAGGCGCGCTCAGGCGCCCGGCGCGGGTGTCGCGCCTAGTTCGCTTGCCGCGCAGGAACTACTCCCATGGGCCTATTCAGGGGCCGGACCCCGGGCCGATGAAGCTGCATCAGGCCGTGTGGGGCCTGTCAGGAGTTGTTCATGGGTTTCGTTTCAAGGTTTCGCATCGGCACGCGGCTGGTCATGGGTTTCGGGCTGATGCTGCTGCTCATCACCGGGCTGATCGTGTCGTCCCACGGGTCGCTGCAGCGCATCGGCCATGAGAACAGCCAGCTGATCGACCAGGAGCTGGTGAAGGTGGCGGCTGTGGCCGTGGTGGACACCACCACCCGGGCCAACGGTCTGAACACCACCGAACTGCTGCTGGCCGAGCTGGCGCAGCTGCCCGCCATCCAGGCGCGCATGGCGGTGAACCGCAAGGCCATCGACGAGGCGCTGGAGACGCTGGACCGGCTGGTGGTGCGACCCGAAGGCCGGGCCGCCCTGTCCGACCTGCGAACGGCGCGCGCGGCCTACGTGGCTTCGTTCGGCAAGATCGCGCCCCTGGTGCAGGCCGGACAGGCCGAGGAAGCGCGGCAGCTGGTGCGCAATGAAACCCTGCCCGCACTGGCCCGGCTGCAGCAACCCATCGACACCCTGCGCGCGCTGCAGGACCAGGTGGCGCACGAACGCGGCGCGGCAGTGACGGCGGGCATCGAGAGCGCCCGCACCCTCATGCTGGTGCTGGGTGGCGCCGCGCTGGTGCTGGGCATGGGTGCTGCGGTCGTTCTGGCGCGCAGCATCGTGCTGCCGCTGAAGAAGGGTGTGGCACTGGCCGATCGCATCGCCGCCGGCGACCTGACCCAGCCGGTGGACGCCAGCGGCCAGGACGAAGTGGCCGACCTGCTGCGGGCGCTCGGCACCATGCAGGCGGGGCTGCGCCAGCTGGTGACGCAGGTGCACCAGGGCGTGGACCACGTGGGCTCGGCGTCAGCGCAGATCGCCAGCGCCAACAAGGACCTGAGCGGGCGCACCGAGGCACAGGCCAGCGCGCTGGAGCAGTCGGCTGCTGCCATGGAAGAACTCACCAGTGCCATCGCCATCAACAGCGACAACGCCCAGCAGGCCCGCGCACTGGCCATGAACGCGTCGTCCGTGGCCGAGGCCGGCGGCGAGACGGTGGCCTCGGTGGTGCGCACCATGCGCAGCATCGACGAGTCGTCGCGGCGCATCGGGGAGATCATCGGCGTGATCGACGGCATCGCTTTCCAGACCAACATCCTGGCGCTGAACGCAGCGGTGGAAGCCGCCCGCGCCGGCGAACAGGGCCGCGGCTTCGCGGTGGTGGCCTCAGAAGTGCGCGCGCTGGCCGGCCGCTCGGCCGAAGCAGCGCGGCAGATCAAGCAGCTGGTGACCGCCAGCATGGACCAGGTGAACTCGGGCACGGCGCAGGCCGACCAGGCCGGCCACGCCATGACCGACGTGGTGGGCGCCATCAAACGCGTCAGCCAGCTGGTGGTGGACATCTCCACCGCCATGCAGGAGCAGAGCACCGGCGTGGGCCAGGTGGGCGAAGCCATCGCCCAGCTCGACCAGACCACGCAGCAGAACGCGGCGCTGGTGGAGGAAACGGCGGCGGCCTCGGCAAGCCTGGACGATCAGGCGCGGCACCTGGTGGTGTCGGTGGGCATGTTCCGCATCAGCGGCGCGCAGCCGGCCTGAGCGGCACCGGCCCGGCACCGGTTGCCGTGGACGCGCAGGCTCAGCAAGCCCGTGGTTTCAATGGGTACGGGTCGGGCCTGGGCGCGGGTAGCGGTGCAGCTGCCACTGCGCCAGGGCGCCGCAGAGCGCAAAGCCCAGCATCAGCCAGCCCAGGTTCACCGCGCCCTCGTGGCGGAACAGGCCCACCGCAAAGCCACCCACCGCGCCCATCATCTGCTGCATCAGCCCGGCCACGGCGGCGGCCGAGCCGGCCAGCGCGGGCAGCAGCCCCACCGTGCCGGCCAGCGCCGGCGGCACCAGCAGGCCGTGGCCAATGCCCAGCAGCATCAGCGGCAGGGCAAAGGCCAGCGGCGTGTTCACACCGATCAGCCCCAGGCCCAGCATGAGCGAAATGCCACCCAACGTGAAGCCCTGCCCCAGCCGCATCAGGGGCCGCTCGCCCAGCCGGTGCACCAGGTGCGAGACCGCGAAGTTGCCCAGGATGTAGGCGCCCGGTACGAACATGATGTAGTAGCCAATGCCGTCCGGCCCCACGCCATAACTGCCCAGCACGATGGGTGCGCCACCCAGGAAGGCGTAGAACGTGGCGGTGGTCATGGCCAGCAGGCCCACATGCAGGGCAAACGACGGCTCGCGCGCCAGCCGCGCATAGGACGAGAGCATGGCCCGCAGCCAGTGCGGCTGAACGGTGGTGGCCTTCTGGTGGTCCGGCAGGCCACGCCACGCGGCCACGAACAGCACCGCGGTCAGCACCGCCATCAAGACGAAGTTGGCCTGCCAGCCCAGGCGCACATGCAGCTGCCCGCCGATGATGGTGGCCAGCGGCGGGCACAGGCCCATGGCCATGCCCACATAGGCCATCACACGGGTGCGCTCCGGGCCCTGGAACAGGTCCTGCACCATGGCGCGGCCCACCACCATGCCGGCGGCCGCGCCTGCGCCCTGCAGCGCGCGGGCCGCCACCAGCGTGGGCAAGTCGGGCGCCAGCGCGGCGAGCGCCGAGCCCAGCCCGCCCACCGCCAAGCCGAACATCAGCACCCGTTTGCGGCCCAGCCGGTCCGACAGCGGGCCGTACAGCAGCTGCAGCGAACCATAGGTGAGCACGTAAGCACTGAACGTGAGCTGCACCGCCGCCTGGCCAGTATCAAAAATGGCGCCCCATTCCTGCATGGACGGCAGGCAGATGGTCATGGCCAGCAGGCCGAAGGCGAGCTGCGCCAGCAGGTTGGCAACCAGCAGGCCGTGGGGCGCAGCCCGGGGAGCGGAAGAAGTCATGCAGAAGGGGAGAAGGATCGGGGCCGGCGCAGGGGCTGGCGGGCACATAGGCTAACGCGAAACCGCCAGGCGCGCCGTCCCCGGCGGGGGACGTGCCCGCTGCCTCGCTAAGATCCGCCCATGACCGCTTACTGGCTGATGAAGTCCGAGCCCGACGAGTGCTCCATCGACGACGCCCTGGCCGCCCCGCAGGCCACCGTGCCCTGGACCGGCGTGCGCAACTACCAGGCCCGCAATTTCATGCGCGACGCCATGCAGCCGGGCGATGGTGTGCTGTTCTACCACTCCAGCTGCCCCCAGCCAGGCATCGCCGGCCTGGCCCGCGTGGCCAGCGGCACCCGCCCCGACCCGACCCAGTTCGACCCGGCATCGCCCTACTTCGACCCCAAGTCAACGCCCGACGCGCCGCGCTGGCTGCTGCGCGACGTGCAGGCTCTGAAAAAAACCCGCCTGCTCGGCCTGCCCGAACTGCGCGCCACCCCCGAGCTGGCCGACATGGTGCTGCTGCGGCGCGGCAGCCGGCTGTCGATCACGCCGGTGAGCGAGGCGCACTGGCGGTTCATCACGCAGCAGCTGCTGGGCGGGTGAGGCCTTACGTGCCCCGGGCTGGATTCAATGGAAATTCCGGCTCTCGGTGGTGAGCCGGCCCAGCAGCGGGGTGAGGTCTTCCAGGTGGCCGGCGATCAGGTTGCACACCGCGCCTTCGCGTTGCCACACACCGTGCACGGCAAGCAGGCGTGAGGCGAGCAGTTCCCGGCGCTGGCGTTCGCGCAGGGACCGCCACACGATGACCTGCACCACGCCGGTTTCGTCTTCGAGGCTGACGAACACCACACCGCCCGCGGTGTCGGGCTGCTGGCGCAGGGTGACGATGCCGCAGTAACGCACCAGCCGGCCGTTGGGCGCGTCTTTCAGCTCCGCGGCGGTCTGCAGCCGGCGCTGCGTCAGCAAGGGCCTTAGCAGGGCCAGCGGGTGGCGGCGCAGGGAGAGGCCCAGGCTGGCGTAGTCCCACACGATGGCCTCGCCTTCCGGGGCCTCGGGCAGGGCGGGTTCTTCCGCTTCTTCCACCGGCGCCTCACGCAGCAGCGCGGGCGGCACCTTGAGCGCGGCGGCGTCCCACACCTGCTGGCGGCGGTGGCCGCTCAGGCTCATGAGGGCATCGGCGGCGGCGAGCTGCTTGAGCTCGCCGCGGTCGAGCGCGGCGCGGCGGGCGAGGTCGTCGGTGTCCGTGAACGCGCGGTCCCGGCGCGCGGCCACGATGCGCCCGGCGGCTTCGCGCGAGAGGCCGCTGACCATGCGCAGGCCCAGTCGGACGGCGGGCATCGCTGGCACCAAAGTCCGTTCGGGCTGAGCCTGTCGAAGCCCTTGCGGGGTCTGTGCGAACCCTTCGACAGGCTCAGGGCGAACGGGGGAATGAAACGCGCATCCGGTGGGGAAGACAGATTCACCATCACGGTCACCTTCACCCTCCAACGCCAACCCCGCCCGTTCGGGCTGAGCCTGTCGAAGCCCTGGCGAGGTCTGTGCGAGCCCTTCGACAGAGCCTGTCCTGAGCTTGGGGAAATGGGGCGCTTGCGCAGGGTTAAAGCCACGCGCAACCTCCCCCACTGATCGAGTACCGACCTCTTCAGCGTGAACGGAGAATGCTTCCAGCGTGCAGTCCCACGCACTCTCCATCACGTCCACCGCGCGCACCTCGACGCCGTGGCGCTGCGCGTCCTGCACCAGCTGGCTGGGCGTGTAGAAACCCAGTGGCTGGCTGTTGAGCATGGCGGCCAGGAACTCGGCCGGGTGGTGGCACTTGATCCAGCAGCTCACGTAGACCAGCAGGGCGAAGCTGGCGGCATGGCTCTCGGGAAAGCCGTAGCTGGAGAAGCCCTTGATCTGCTCGAACACGCTTTGCGCGAAGTCCAGCGGGTAGCCACGCTCGGTCATGCCGTCGATGAGGCGGCGCTCGTAGTGGCCCAGGCCGCCCTTGCGCTTCCAGGCGGCCATGGCGCGGCGCAGGCCGTCGGCCTCGCCGGGCGTGAAGCCGGCGGCGATGATGGCGATCTGCATGCACTGTTCCTGGAAGATGGGCACGCCCAGCGTGCGCTCCAGTGCAGGGCCCAGCGCGGGCGGGAAGCTGACCGGTTCCTTGCCCTGGCGGCGGTTCAGGTAGGGGTGCACGGCGCCGCCCTGGATGGGGCCGGGGCGCACCAGCGCCACCTCGATCACCAGGTCGTAGAAGCGGCGCGGCTGCAGGCGCGGCAGCATGCTCATCTGGGCGCGGCTCTCGATCTGGAACACGCCCACGGTGTCGGCGGCGCAGATCATGTCGTAGGTGGCGGGGTCTTCGGCGGGTACGTCCTGCAGCTGGAATTCAAAGCCCTTGCGCTGGCCGATGAAGTCGAGCGACTTGCGGATGGCGGTGAGCATGCCCAGCGCCAGCACGTCGACCTTGAGCAGGCCCATGGCGTCGAGGTCGTCCTTGTCCCACTCGATGACGGTGCGGTTGGCCATGCTGGCGTTCTCGATCGGCACCATGCGCGAGAGCGGCATCTGCGTGAGCACGAAGCCGCCGGTGTGCTGCGACAGGTGACGCGGAAAACCCATGAGCTGGGCGGTGAGCGTCATGAGCTGGCGCACGGCCAAGCTCTCGGGGTCCAGCCCGGCCTCCAGCAGGCGGGCCGGGTCGACGTGGCGGCCGTCCCACCAGTGGTGGCCCTTGGCCAGGGTGTCCAGCGTGGCCTCGGCAAAACCCAGCGCCTTGCCCACGTCGCGGATGGCGCTGCGCGGGCGGTAGCTGACCACGGTGGCGGTGAGTGCGGCGCGCTCGCGCCCGTATTTGGTGTACAGGTACTGGATCACCTCTTCGCGCCGCTCGTGCTCGAAGTCCACGTCGATGTCGGGCGGCTCGTTGCGCTCTTTGGAAATGAAGCGCTCGAACAGCACCGCCGTGCGCGCCGGGTCCACCTCGGTGATGCCCAGGCAGTAGCAGACCGCGCTGTTGGCAGCCGAGCCGCGGCCCTGGCACAGGATGTGGCGCGAGCGGGCGAAGGCCACGATGTCGTACACGGTGAGGAAGTAATGCTCGTAACCCAACTCGGCGATCAGCTGCAGCTCGTGCTCCACCTGGTGCTGCACGGCCTCGGGCGCGCCCGCCGGCCAGCGGTTGCCCATGCCCTCGTAGGCCAGGCGGCGCAGGTAGCTGGCGGGCGTTTCGCCCGGCGGCACCACCTCGCTGGGGTACTGGTAGCGCAGTTCGTCGAGCGAGAAGTGGCAGCGCCCGGCCACGTGCAGGGTCTCGGCCAGCAGCTCGGGCGGGTAGCGCTGGGCCAGGTCCAGGCGCGAACGCAGGCGCTGCTCGGCATTGGGTTCGAGCGCGTGACCGCATTCGGTGAGCGGTTTGCCGATGCGGGTGGCGGTGAGCACGTCCTGCAAAGCCTTGCGCGAACGCACGTGCATGTGCACATCGCCCACCGCCACCAGCGGCACGGCGGTGAGCGCGCTGCTCTGGCGCAGGCGGTGCAGCAGCACCTCATCGTCGAGCCGGCGCAGCTGCTCCACCCCCAGCCAGCAGCGACCCAGGAAATGCTGCAAGAGCCAGCGGGCCACGGCATCGGTCTGCTCCTGGCTGCTGCGGCGCCCGGGCACGGCGATGACCAGACAGTCGGCCAGCGCCGGGGCGTCGATGCCGGCCAGCGGCAGGTGGTAGCTGCCCTTGGGTGCTGTGCGGCGCAGGCCGGTGATGAACTCGCACAGGTTGCCGTAGCCGTTGAGGTTCGTGGCGATGACGACCAGGGTGAAGCCAGCGTCGGCTTCCACCCGGAACTGGCTGCCCACCAGCAGCTTCAGCCCCTGCGCTTTCGCCGCCACATGGGCGCGCACGATGCCCGCCAGCGAACACTCGTCGGTGAGCGCCAGCGCGCTGTAGCCCAGCGCCTGCGCCCGCTCCACCAGCTCTTCGGGGCGGCTGGCACCGCGCAGGAAGCTGAAGTTGGAGAGGCAGCGCAGCTCGGCGTAGGCCGGGATGCCAGGCGGGTGCGGCGTCATGGCGGGGTCCCGGGCTCGCCGGCAGCCCCCATCCCAGCCTTCCCCCAGAGGGGGAAGGGGCGAGACACCGTCGCTGGCCCGTTCAAAAGAGGAAGGCCCACCCGGCGCGCATGTCCCGCTCCTTCCCCCTCTGGGGGAAGGCTGGGATGGGGGCACGCGCCGCAGGGCAGTGGCAATGCCATCAAGCAAAAACTCCATGTAAAAACCACGCCGGCGCCTCATCCAGTCGCGTCTGAAAGACCCACAGCACCCCCGCCTGTGCCGACTGCGCCACCCAGTAATCGCGCGCCACGTGGCGGATCTGGCCAGCGGCCTCGTCGCGGTCCCACCAGCCGCCTTCCACCCGCTGCGGCCCCGCCAGCAACTGCAGCTCGCCCTGGTAATAGGGCCGGTTGCCGCGCACCGCCAGCTTCAGGGGCGCGGGCAGCACGAAGGTGGGCTGCGGCCCCTCGCCGTTGTCGGCGCCCTGGCGGGATTGGGGCTCAGGGGCGGGTTGCCAGCGACACATCCACTCGGGTCGGTGGTCGGGCAGCGCCACCGGGCGCAGCACGCGCTCTGGCCCCAGGCGGGCGGCCAGGCGCTCCAGCACCAGGTGCAGGGCCTCGCCGGCGTGCACGGTGTCGGGCAGCAAGGAAGCGCTGCGCTCTTCCAGCGGCTGCACCTCGAGCGCCTCCAGTTCCAGGTCGCCCACGGGAGCGAGCAGTTCCACGTGGCCCAGGTGCTCAGCCAGCAGGCGACACAGGTGCTCCAGCTGGCGCGTGGGTTCGGCGGTGCGCACGGTGAGGCCGCCGCCCTCGCCGGCCGAGCGCGAACGCATGGCGTCGTGTGCCCAGTTGAGGCGAAACGCGGTGGTGCCGCTGTGGCGCGCGGCCAGCCAGCCGGTGAGCGCCAGCAGCAGGCGCCGCGCCCCGAACAGCAGCGCCTCGGCGTGTTCCACCCGGTGCGGCAGTTCCAGCCGCTGCACAAAACGCTCGGGCAGCTCGACCCAGCGGTGCACCTCGGGCGCGCGGCCATAGGCCTGGTCGAGCGCGGCGAGTAGCTGCGGGTCAAAGCGCCGGCTCAGGCCGCCGCGCGGCAGGCGGCGCACGTCGCCCAGCGTGCGGCAGCCAATGTGAGCCAGTGTGAGCCGGTGCGCACGCACGGCGCTCAGGGTCTCCAGGGGCAGGGTGTCGAGCACGGCCTCCAGCGGCGGCCGCAGGCCGTTGACCATGCCGGCACGCGCCAGCGCCAGCGCGGCCAGACTGTTGGGCGCCCAGGCCACCTGTGCCACGCCCAGTTCGCCGGCCTCGGCCTGCACGCGCTCGCGCAAGGCCCGCCAGCCGCCGAACAGGCGCAGGCTGGCTTGCACCTCCATCACCACCGAGGCCTCGGCCAGCGCCACCCGGGGGCTGAACTGCAAGGCCCACACCGCCAGCGCCTGGTGCGCCGGCTCAGTGGTGGACGGTGCCGGGGCGTCGGGGCTGGCGGGGCTGGGAAGCAGGAGTGCGGACCACAGCATGGTCGACCTCTCGGGACAGGGTCTGGGGCATCTCTTGCGGAACCAGGCGGCTGGGGAAACGCAGGCGCGGCGTCATGATGGCCTGCAGGCCGCCGGGCACCGATGGCAGGCTCAGGCTGGCCTGCAGCGGCGGGCCCTTGCGCTTGACGATGTCGAGCTGCAGCGTCCAGTCCGGCCCCACGCGCGCCAGCACGCGCAGTGGCGCGGCCGACGATTCCTGCGCCGCCGCACTGGGCCGGCACAGGAACACCGGCCCCTCATGGCCCGCTGCCAGCACCTGCAGCCGGCGGATCTGCTCCTGCCGCACCTGGGGCAGCCAGGCCAGCAGCACGCCGCAGCTGTTGGCCCGCACCAGCTGCTCGCTGGCCCACAGGCGCTCGGCGGGCGTGTCGGCTTGCACCCACACCAGCTGGCGCTCGCGAAGGCCCTGCCAGCGCAGGCCCGGCAGGTGCGGCGCTTTGGGTGGCCCCACTGCCACCACCGAGCGCCCGGCCGCACACACATCGCGCAGCAAGGGGGCCAGCAGCCGCCATTCGAGGGTGCCACTTTGCGGCATGAGGATTTCGGTGACGGCATGGCAGGGCCAGCCGCCCCCCGGCAGCTCGGCGTCGAGCGCGGCAAAGCCGCTGGCGCGAACGGTCGACACAAGGGTGCCCATCTGGTCGCCGCGCCAGAGAGCGGCGGCCACCCGGGCCGGCAGCGCGTCGATCAGCGGCCCCTGTGGGGGTGCCGCCGGTACGGACGGGAGGGGGGCAATGCCAAGCGATCTGGCGGCGGTGGAGAACATCTGGACGATCAAATACTGTTTATGTGTACAGTATATGAAAGCCCGTGCGCTGTCCATCAACCGATCTGTTCCCAACTGAACAGGGAACAGAAACTGCCCATCGGGTTGTCCCGGCCTTGGCG
Source organism: Hydrogenophaga sp. (assembly GCA_030682835.1). Classification (GTDB taxonomy): domain Bacteria; phylum Pseudomonadota; class Gammaproteobacteria; order Burkholderiales; family Burkholderiaceae_C; genus Hydrogenophaga. The sequence continues at coordinate 76,275 of JAUXNG010000094.1, forward strand.
CCCGCTGCGATTGCCCCCTCACCACGTGGCAGGGGAACCAATCACTTAGCACTCACTCTCAGAGAGTGCTAATATTTATGAAAGACAACCTCAGGAGGGTTCTTCAATGACTGCAACTTTTGCTCCCGCCATGCTGCCCGCCGCCACGGTTGCGGTGGCCAGCCCATGGGCGAGTCGCTCCCTGACCCTGCCTCCGCTGGGCAACCTGGACGCTTATATTTCTGCGGTCAACCGCATGCCCCTGCTGACGCTGGAAGAAGAACAGGGCGCCGCGCGCCGCCTGCGTGACAACAACGATCTGGAAGCCGCCGGCCAGCTGGTGATGTCGCACCTGCGCCTGGTGGTGTCGATCGCGCGCCAGTACCTGGGCTACGGCTTGCCGCACGGCGACCTGATCCAGGAAGGCAATGTGGGCCTGATGAAGGCCGTGAAGCGCTTCGACCCCGAGCAGGGCGTGCGCCTGGTGAGCTACGCCATGCACTGGATCAAGGCCGAGATCCACGAATACATCCTGAAGAACTGGCGCATGGTGAAGCTGGCCACCACCAAGGCGCAGCGCAAGCTGTTTTTCAACCTGCGCTCACGCAAGCAGGGCTTCCGCTCCGAGGCGCTGGACGGCGACACGCACCGCGATGTGCTGTCGGACAGCGAGGTGGGCACGATGGCCCGCGAACTGAAGGTGAAACCCGAAGAAGTGCGCGAGATGGAAACCCGTCTGTCGGGCGGCGACGTGGTGCTGGACCCGACCCCGGGTGACGACGGCGAAGACAGCTTCGGCCCCATCGCCTACCTGGCCGACATCAACCACGAGCCCACCGCCGTGCTGGAGTCGGCCGAGCGCGATGCGCTGGCCACCGAAGGCGTTGCCCGGGCCATGGGCGAGCTGGACGACCGCTCGCGCCGCATCGTGAGCGAACGCTGGCTGAAAGTGAACGACGACGGATCGGGCGGCATGACGCTGCACGAACTGGCCGCCGAGTATGGCGTGAGCGCCGAGCGGGTGCGCCAGATCGAGGTGGCCGCCATGAAGAAGATGCGCAAGGCGCTGGCCGCGTACGCCTGAACGCCCAGCCACCGGGCAGCACCCATTCAAAGCCCCGCCTGTTCACGCAGGCGGGGCTTTGTTCATCGGCGACACCCATGACCTGATCTATCGCTGCTCAGCACCCCAGGCGCGCCCTCTGTCTGCTGGGCCAGCCGAAAGAACGGTACCAGGGCCAGAATGGGTCGATGTTTACGTTTGGTCACATTCCGGGCTGGCAGGCCCGACTCGCGCGCCTGAGGGGTCTGTGGCAGGCGGGGCTGATGCTCATCGCGGCGTTGTTGCTGGGCCTGGCACCGGCCCGTGCCCAGGCGCCGGTCAGCGCGAGCCTGCCCCCGGTGCTGCTCGACAGCCTGCAGAAGCACATACCGCTGGCCGAGCGCAGCCTGTTCTGGGTGGACCCCAGCGGGGCGCTTGACGTGCAGGCCGTCGCCCGGGAACAGGCCAGCCTGCCGTTTGAACTGCGGCACAGCCAGCACCGGCTGAAGCTGGGTCCGCAGGCGGCGCTGTGGGTGCGGTTCGATGCCTGGGCCAAGGACACCAGCGCCCACTGGGAACTGGAGCTGACCCACTCGGGCACCGACCGCATCAGCCTGTACTACCAGCGCCCGGATGGCGAATGGCTTGCGCAGCACGCGGGCGACAGCATGCCGGTGCGGGCCTGGGCGTCACCCGACCGCTACCCCGTTTTTGCGCTCGACAACGCGAGCGACTCACCGGTGACCTACTGGGTGCGCATTCAGCACGCCCGGGTGCCCTTTTCCGGCCAGCTGTTCATCCACCGCCACAGCCACCTGCGCGAGCTGCGCATCCAGCAGCAATTCCTGCTGGGCGCCTATTTCGGCATGGCGCTGCTGCTGACCGCTGTGGCCATGGCCAACGCGATGGTGTTCCGCGACACGAGCTTTGCGGCCTACGCCGTCTACATCTCGGTGCTGGGGCTGGCGCTGGCGGCCTCGCTGGGCGTGGGCGGGCAGTTCATCTGGCCGAATTCGGCACGCTGGAACGGACTGTCCGAATTTGTGCTGCTGCCGCTGGTGGCCGTGGTGGGCCTGCTGTTCGTGCGGCACGTGGTGCAGCCCCAGCGCGTCGGGCGGGCGCTCGACCGCATGGCCCTCACCCTGGCCGGACTCCTCACCGCGCTGACGGCCTGGGACGTGTACCAGCCCAGCCACTGGAGCCTGCAGGCCATCACCAGCGCCGGCGCCCTGACCATGGTGCTGGTCTACGCGATGCTGCTGGCGGCCTGGCGCACCGGCGACCGCTGGGTGCGCTGGATCGCGCTGGGCATCCTGCCCGTTCTGGCGGCCGGGAGCCTGCCGGTGCTGCGCAATTTCGGGCTGATCTCGTCGAGTTTCCTGTCGCAATACGGCATGGTGATCGCCGCCACCATCGAGGCACCTCTGCTGATCTACGGCCTGCTGCAACGCTCGTCAACGCAGCACGAAGCGCAAACGCGGGCCAACGCACTCGCCCTGACCGAACCGCTCACCGGCCTGACCAACCGGCGCAACGGCATGCTGCGCCTGCACGACAGCCTGGTGCGCGCCCAGCGCTACAAGCACCGCATCGCGCTGCTGCTGATCGAACTGGACAACCACGCCTGGTTTGAAAAAGAGCACGGGCGCGAAGTGGCCGACCGGGCCCTGGTGCTGACGGGTTCGCTGCTGCGCTCCGTGGCGCGAGACGTGGACACGGCCGCACGCGTGGGCAACAGCAGCTTCCTGCTGCTGATGGAAGGGCCCGCGCGCTCAGCGCAAGCGGTGGCGGCCGCCACCAGCATCGTGGCCGGCGGCCTGCGCCCCGCTGCCCAGCTGCCGGTGGGGGCCACCCTGCGCTTCAAGGTGGTGGCGGCCCTGTTGCCGGACCCGGCACAGGAACTGCACCAGGACGCCCAGGCGCACCTGGACTGGATGCAGACGGCCATGGACGAACTGCGCCGGGACACGCGACGCAGCATCCAGTCGGTCAACTTCTGAACAATCCCGGCAGCGCCGAAGCGTGAGGGCAGCGACGTGCGCAGCGGCGTGGGGACGACGGGCCAGCCGCCGGGCCGCCCCAAGGCAGGCCCAACCCCCTCGGGGCTAAGGTCTGCGGCTCCAGGCCTGCCTGCGCAGGGCTGGACAGACCGAAAGGACGGTGCCTCTGGCGCCGTCTCGTCCAGCGACCCGCGCAGCGACGGAGCGTGGGGACGACGGGCCAGCCGCCGGGCCGCCCCAAGGCAGGCCCAGCCCCCTCGGGGGGCAGCGACCCGCGCAGCGGCGGAGCGTGGGGGCTTAAACCTCGCGGCGCAGCGCGGGGAACAGGATCACGTCGCGGATGCTGGGGCTGTCGGTCAGCAGCATCATCAGACGGTCGATGCCGATGCCGCAACCGCCGGCGGGAGGCATGCCGTATTCCAGCGCGCGGATGAAGTCGGCGTCATAGAACATGGCCTCTTCGTCACCGCCGTCCTTGTTCGCCACCTGGGCGTGGAAGCGCGCGGCCTGGTCTTCGGCATCGTTCAGCTCCGAGAAGGCGTTGCCGAACTCGCGGCCGGTGATGTACAGCTCGAAGCGCTCGGTCACTTCGGGACGCTCGTCGTTGGCGCGCGCCAGCGGCGAGATTTCCGTGGGGTGCTCCATGATGAAGGTGGGATTCCAGAGCTTCTCTTCGACCGTCTCTTCAAAGTAGAGCACCTGCAGGCTGGCCAGGCTGCGCGTGCTCAGCTGGTGCTTGGCTTCGTTCATGCCCAGCTTGCGCAATGCCGGAATCAGCCACTCGGGCTGGTCCACGCCGTCACCCGCATCGGTGTATTTCAGGATCGCTTCGCGGATGGTCAGGCGCTCGAAAGGCGAATAGACGTCCACCGGCTGGCCGTTGTAGGTCAGCGGCGTGTCGCCATGCACCTGGCGCACCACATGGCGGATCAGCTGCTCGTTGAAGTCCATCAGGTCGTGGTAGTTCCAGTACGCCGCGTAGAACTCCATCATGGTGAACTCGGGGTTGTGGCGCACCGAGATGCCTTCGTTGCGGAAGTTGCGGTTGATCTCGAACACGCGCTCGAAACCGCCCACCAGCAGGCGCTTGAGGTACAGCTCGGGCGCGATGCGCAGGAACATCTGCTGGTCCAGCGCGTTGTGGTGCGTCTCGAAGGGCTTGGCGTTGGCGCCCCCAGGAATGGGGTGCAGCATGGGCGTTTCCACTTCCAGAAAGCCGTGGCTGACCATGAAATCGCGGATGCTGGAGAGCGCCTGGCTGCGCGTGACGAAGCGCTTGCGCGCCGCCTCGTCGGTCATCAGGTCCACATAGCGCTGGCGGTACTTGATCTCCTGGTCGTGGATGCCGTGGAACTTGTCGGGCAGCGGGCGCAGGCTCTTGGTGATCAGACGGATCTTGTCGGCGTGGATGGTGAGTTCGCCGGTGCGCGTCTTGAACAGCACGCCCTCGGCGGCCACGATGTCGCCCAGGTCCCAGTGCTTGAAGGCGTTGTGCAGCTCTTCACCCACGCTGTCGTTGTTCAGGTAGATCTGGATGCGGCCGCCCGACGGGCCAAACGACGCATCCTGCAACGTGGCAAAGCTGGCCTTGCCCATGACGCGCTTGAGCATCATGCGGCCAGCGACACTGGCGCGGGCCGGACTGGCTTCCAGCGCTTCCTTGGTGGCTTCGCCGTGCAGGGCTAACAGCTCGGCCGCCTTGTCAGACGGCTTGAAGTCGTTCGGAAACGCCACACCCTTGCCCTGCTGCTGCGCCTCGCGGATGGCCTTCAGCTTTTCGCGGCGCTCGGCGATCAGCTGGTTGTCATCAAACGCGGAGTGGGCCGCTGCGGCATGGGGCTCGACGGCGGCGGGGCTGCTGGGTGTGGCTTGGGACATAGGAAGACCAGGTGGTTGCCGGTAGGCAGATCAGAGGTGGTGGGCGCGCGGCCCGCTGGCGCCCACAAGGCGCCAAACCCCGCATTTTAGTTGGCCCTCGACCGATCCCCGGCTGACCCGGCAGCGCCGGGATAATGCGCCCATGTTCCTGCGCGCCGGTCTGGTCTCCCTCGCCCTGCTGCTGGCCAGCCGGCTGCTCGGCTTGCTGCGGGAGTCGGTGCAGGCGGCCGCCCTGGGCGCCAGCGGTCTGGCCGACGTGGCCATCCTCATGCTCACGCTGCCGGATCTGCTCACCGGCATCCTGGCGGCAGGGGCGCTGGGCTATGTGCTGCTGCCGCTCTGGGCCCGCCAGACCAACGCCGCGCAGGGCCGCACCCGGGCTCGGCTCACCCGCTGGCTGCTGGGCGCCGGACTGGTGGCGGGATCGCTGCTGATGCTGTTTCCGCAGCTGGTGGTGCAGCTGCTGGCACCGGGCCTGAGCACCGAAGCGCGTGCCAGCGTGTCACACGCGCTGTGGTGGAGCGCGCTGGCCATGCCCATGGCCCTGCTCGCCGCGCTCTGGACCACGCGCCTGCAACACCTGCGCGACTTCACCGGCATGTACGGCGCCAACCTGGTGGTGAACAGCGCGGTGGTTGCCGCGCTGCTGCTGATCGCCTGGCAGGGACCGCCGACCTGGAGCGAAGCGGTGGCCGTTCTGGGGGCTGGCCTGGCGCTCGGCTCGCTGGCCCGGCTGGCCTGGCTGCGCTGGCGGATGCAGCGCGCCGAGCCTGTCGCGACGCCGACGCGGGCTCCTGACGGGACGCCAACGGAATGGCCGCGCACGCCGGTGTGGCTCTGGGCCCTGGCCAGCGCGGGCCTGCCCCTGCTGCTGCCGCTGCTGGGGCGCAGCCTGGCGTCCACTGCGGGCGAGGGCGCGTTGACCACGTTCAATTACGCATGGAAGCTGGTCGAACTGCCGCTGGTGCTGGCCGTACAGCTGGTGGCCACACTGGCCTTTCCGGGCATTGCGCGGGCCTTCGCCGGTGTGGGCACGCCGGCTACTCACCCACTGGATGCGGGCGACGGTAGCCTTCAGAACGCGCGACGCGGGGCCCTGCGCCAGGCCTTCGTGCTGGCCTGGGTGCTGGCCTGCGCAGCTGCTGCCGCGCTGGCGGGCACCGCGCCCGCGCTGGCGCAGCTGCTGTTTGGCTGGGGCCGCATGTCGCCCGAAGCCGTGACCCTGGTGGCCGCCTGGGCGCAGGTGGGCGCGTGGTCGCTGCTGCCGCAGGCGCTGCTGGCCGTCCTGCTGACCCTGATGGCAAGCACCGGGCGCCTGCGCGGCGCCGTGCTGGCCTACTCGGGCGCCCTGTTGCTGCTCGGTGCGCTGGGCTGGGCGGCCACCCACGCCGGGGCCGGCAGCACGCAGGGGGTAAACGGCGAACGCATCATGTGGGCCATCAACGCCGCGCTGGCGCTGGCGGCGGTGGCGCTGTTGCTGCGCGAACGTGAATTTGTGCGCGGCGCCCTGCTCTTTCGCGACCTGCTGCCAGCGGCACTTGCCGCCGCGCTGCTGGCCCATGCCGCCGGGCTGTGGGCACCCGCCACCCGCTGGGCAGGCCTGGCCTGGGCCCTGGGCGTGGCCGCTGCGGTGGTGGGCGCGGCATGGGTCATGTCGCCCGGGCTGCGTCAGGCCCTGCGCCGATAATCCAGCCCACCCATGCTCGACCTGATCCAGATCACCCACGACCCCGAAATGGCCCGGCGCTGCGACCGCATGCCGGGCATGCGCCTGTTCGTGGATCTGGAGCGAGACGGCAAGGCCGAACGGCAGGCCGGGCGCAACACCTTCATCAGCACCCACACCCTGGAAGACGTGGGCCGCGTGCGCTCGGTGCTGCAGCGGGCCCGCCTGATGGTGCGTGTCAATCCGCTGAACCCGGGCACGGCCAGCGAGGTGGACGCGGTGCTGGCCCAGGGCGCTGACTGGCTGATGCTCCCCATGTTCACACGCACAGACGAGGTGCGCGATTTCTGCGCCCTGGTGAACGGCCGTGCCCGCGTCACGGTCCTGCTGGAAACAGCCGACGCTTACGAAACCCTCCCCATGTGGATGGGCACGCCGGGGCTGCACGAGGTGTTCGTCGGCCTGAACGACCTGCACCTGTCGCTGGGCCTGCGTTTCATGTTTGAACCGCTGGCGCTCGGCCTGCTGGACGGCGCCTCGCGGCTGGTGCGCGCGCAGGGCCTGCGCTTCGGCTTCGGGGGCATCGCCCGGCTGGACGAAGGCCTGCTGCCCGGCCGCGACGTGCTGGCTGAACACCTGCGGCTGGGCTCGCAGGCGGTGATCCTGTCGCGCACCTTCCACCGCCCCGAAGCCACCACCCGGCTGGAAGACGAGGTGGCCGCGCTGCGCCAGGCCGAACGCGAACTGGCGCTGCGAGACCCGGGTCAGATGGACGCCGACCGCCAGCGCATTGCCTACGTGATCGGGCGCATCGCCATGGCCCAGCGCAGCCCGCTGGCGCAGGCCACATGAAGCGGATGTTCGACATCGGCATCTCGCTGATCGCCTTGCTGGCGCTGGCCCCGGTGCTGCTGGGCACGGCTCTGGCGGTGCTGCTCGACAGCGGCTCGCCAGTGCTGTTCCGTCAGACGCGGGTGGGGCTGAATGGGCGTCCATTCGGCATGTTCAAATTCCGCAGCATGGTGAAGAACGCGGCCAGCATCGGGCCTTACTTCACCGCGGCGCACGACCCGCGCATCACCCGCGTGGGCCGCTTCATACGCCGCACCAGCCTGGACGAACTGCCGCAGCTGATCAATGTGCTGGCCGGTGACATGAGCCTGGTGGGTCCGCGGCCCGACGTGCCGGCGCAGAAGAGTCTGTACACCGAAGCCGACTGGGCGCAGCGCTGCAGCGTGCGCCCCGGCATCACCGGTCTGGCGCAGGCGCTGTACCGGTCGGACTCCACCGAGGCGCAGCGCCTGGAAGCCGACCTGCGCTACACGCGCGAACAATCAATGGGGCTCGATCTGAAGATCTGCTGGTGGACGCTCAAGCGCCTGCGCGGTCAGGGAGCGAACTGAACATGTGCGGCATCTTCGGCTACTGGGACCGCCAGCGACACGCGCTGGGTGACGACGCCCTGCAAGGCATGGCGCACACCCTGGTGCACCGCGGCCCCGACGACGAAGGCGTGCACCATGCGCCCGCACGCGGCGTGGCCATCGGCAACCGGCGACTGTCCATCATCGACCTGGGTGGCGGCCACCAACCTTTCATCAGCGATGACGGCCAGATTGCCGTGGTGCAGAACGGCGAGATCTTCAACCACGTCGAACTCGCGGCCGAGCTGCGCGCCCAGGGCGTGCGGCTGGACACGCACTCCGATACCGAAGTCATCCTGCGTCTGTACGAACGCGAAGGCATCGCGTGCATGCGACGCCTCAACGGCATGTTCGCCATCGCCATCCACGACACGCGCGAGGACGCGCTGTACCTCGCGCGCGACCGCATCGGTGTCAAGCCGCTCTATGTGCACGACGACGGCCAGCGCATGGTGTTTGGTTCGGAGCTGAAGGCGCTGTGGCCCGCCCTGCCACGCCAGCCGGGCATGGACCTGGAAGCGATCCACCACTACCTGACGTTCAATTACATCCCCGCGCCGTGGACGGCGTGTGAAGGCGTGCGCCACGTCATGCCCGGCACCTGGCAGCGCTACACGCGAGGCGGTGGCGTGCAGGTGCAGCGCTGGTGGAACCTGGCCGATCAGCGCGAAGTCGACAGCAGCTTCGATGCGTGGGCCGAAGAGTTCATGGCCCTGCTGGACGACGCCACCCGCATCCGCCTGCGCGCCGACGTGCCGTTTGGCGCCTTTCTCTCCGGCGGCGTCGACTCCAGCACCATCGTCGGCCTGATGGCACGCCACGTGAAAGATCCGGTCAAGACCTTCTGCATCGGCTTCGCGGACCCGCGCTACGACGAATCGGCCTTCGCCCTGCAAGCGGCACAGCGCTTTGGCTGCGCCCACACCAGCGAAGTGGCCGAACTCAACATGCTGTCGCGCTGGCCCCACGTGCTGCACCACCTGGACCAGCCACACGGCGACGCGTCTTTCATGCCCACGCTGCGCGTGAGCGAACTGGCCGCGAAACACGTCAAGGTGGTGCTGACCGGCGACGGGGGCGACGAGCTGTTTGCGGGCTACGACAAGTACGCGCAGTTCTTTGCGCGGCCCGACGCTCAGTCGATGCCACAGGCCGATTTCGAACGCACCTATTTCGACAGCATTTCGCTCTTCAGCCCCGAGGGCAAAGCCGCTCTGTACCGGCCAAAGGTACGCGATCAGCTGGCCGATACCGACAGTTTCAGCGCCGCAGCGGCACCCTGGTTCGAGCAGGCCCGCCACTTCGACCGCATCAACCAGGCGCTCTACCTGGATATGCAGCTGCTGCTGAGCGGCAACAACCTGGTCAAACCCGACCGCATGGGCATGGCCGTGAGCATCGAGGCGCGCACGCCCTTCCTCGACTGGCGGGTGATGGAATTCGCCTTCCGCTCGCGCGGCACGACCAAACTCTCGGCCAGCGGCGACAAGAAGCACTGGTTCAAACGCGCGGCGGCGCCACTGATCGGCGAGGACCTGGCGTACCGCAAGAAGCAGATGTTCACCGTGCCGGTGGGCGACTGGTTCAAAGGCGAGCTGCACGGCTGGCTGCGGCAGACACTCACCGGCAGCGAGGTGGTGGCGCAGCTGTTCGAGCCTGCTGCGGTCACCCGCATGCTCGACCAGCACCGCGACGGCAGCGGCAACTTCACGCGCGAGTTGCGCGCGCTGGCCGCGCTGGCGCTGTGGCACCGGGACGCGTTCGCATGAGCCGCCCGCCCAAGGTCCTGTTCGTGAGCTACGGGGGCGGCCACATCGGCATGGTGCTGCCGGTGATGCGCGAGCTCGAAGCCCTGTTGCCCGGCGTCCAATGCCAGCTGCTGGCACTGACCACCGGCCACCTCAAAGCCAAGGCCGTGCGCCCCGACACCCTGGGCTACAAAGACTTCCTGCACCTCGTGGACGCCGACGCGGTCCGTGCCTGGGGCGAGCGACTGAGCGAAGGCAACACCAGCCCGGACGTGCCTCTGGACGAGACCATCGCCTACCTGGGCATCAACTACCTGGACATGATCGCCCAGCACGGCGAAGCCGGCGCATCCGACCTCTACCGCGCGCAGGGCCGCTACGGCTTCCGCCCGCTGCACTTCATGCGCCGGGTGATGGATGCCTTGCGGCCCGACGCTGTGGTGGCCACCAACTCACCGCGCAGCGAACGTGCGGCGCTGGACGTGGCCGGCGAGCGCGGCCTGCCGTCCATCGGCATGGTGGACCTGTTCGGCCTGGACAGTGACACCTATGTGTTGCACAAACCCCAGCCCGCCTGGACCTGCGTGATCTCGGAAGGCGTGCGCCAGCGCCTGATCGCCCACGGCTTTCCGGCCGAACGTGTGGTGGTCACCGGCAACCCGGCCTTTGACGGCCTGTTCAGCGCCGACAACCAGGCGCGGGCTCAACGCTTCCTGCGCGAGCGTGGCTGGGAAGGCCTCAAGCCGGTGCTGTTCGCCGGCCACTGGGAACCGCAGGCACACCCGGCCACACCGGTGCCGGTGGGCCAGGCGCTGCCGCGCGAAATCGAAGCCGTGCTGCGTAACTGCGTGCGCACCCGCGACGAACTGGCCTTGATCGTGCGCTACCACCCCAGCGACTGGACCGGGTACCCCCGACTGCCCGACGAGCCGCGCATCCACTTCAGCGAGCCGCCGCGCGAGCCCATTCACCCGCTAATACTCGCCTCTCAGGTGGTGGTGGTGCAGACCTCCACCGTCGGCCTGGAATCTGCCGTGGGCGGAAAACCGGTGATTTCGGTGGAGAACTCGCCGGCTGCCCATGTGTGGTTCAGCCTGGCTCGCCAGGGCGTGTCAACACCCGCCGCCACGCCCTCGCACCTGCCCGAGTGCCTGGATGCGGTGCTGGCCGGGCATGGCACGTCCTCTGACCCGACTTACCGCAGCGACGGCCGGGCGGCGCAGCGCGTGGCCCAGGTCGTGAACAATGCCCTGCAGGCCGCGACGACCGGACCCCAGCTTGACTGACAGCAACGAACACGGGCCTGAGACGGTCAAAATACGGCATCACCACAGGTCTGTGCACCCCACCAACGCGCCATGCTGAACAACTCGACCCTCCTCATCACCGGCGGCACCGGCTCCTTTGGTCACACCTTCGTGCCCATGACGCTGGCGCGTCACAACCCGCGCAAGCTCATCATCTACTCGCGTGACGAGATGAAGCAGTGGGAAATGGCCAAGCAGTTCCAGGGTGACGAGCGGGTGCGCTTCTTCATTGGCGACGTGCGCGACCGCGAGCGCCTGCACCGCGCGCTCAATGGCGTGGACTATGTGGTGCACGCCGCCGCCACCAAGATCGTGCCCACCGCCGAGTACAACCCGTTCGAGTGCGTCAAGACCAACATCAACGGCGCGATGAACCTCATCGACGCCTGCATCGACAACCAGGTCAAGGGTGTAGTGGCCCTGTCCACCGACAAGGCCAGCAGCCCGGTCAACCTCTACGGCGCCACCAAGCTGGCCTCGGACAAGCTGTTCGTGGCCGGCAACTCCTACGCCGGCGCCACGGGCTGCAAGTTCTCTGTGGTGCGCTACGGCAACGTCATGGGCTCGCGTGGCTCGGTCATCCCGTTCTTTCTCACGCAGAAGGGCAAGGGCTCCCTGCCCATCACCGACGAGCGCATGACCCGCTTCATGATCACCCTGGAACAGGGGGTGGAGCTGGTCTGGCACGCGTTCGAGGACATGGAAGGTGGCGAGATCTACGTCAAGAAGATTCCGTCCATGCGCGTGACCGACATCGCCCGCGCGGTCGATCCACACGCCCGGCTCGAGATCGTGGGCATCCGCCCCGGCGAAAAGCTGCACGAGCAGATGATCAGCCCCGAAGACGCCCACTACACCTACGAGTACCCGGAGCACTTCAAGATTCTGCCGGCCATCCACAGCTGGCACGAAGACTTCAAGCGCATCAAGAACGGCCAGCGGGTGGCGGACGGGTTCACCTACGCCAGCGACAGCAACACCGAATGGATGGACGTGCCCGCCCTGCAGGCATGGATCGCACAGCACCAGGACCGAATCGGCCGCTTTTGACCGCGGGCAGTTCCATGGACTTCATTCCCTACGCTACCCAGTCGATCAACGAGGACGACCTGGCCGCCGTCCGCGATGTGCTGACCTCGGGCTGGCTGACCCAGGGCCCGGCCGTGCCGCGCTTTGAACAGGCCTTTGCCGGGCTGCATGGCGTGCCCCACGCAGTGGCCGTGTCCAACGCCACCGCCGGCCTGCACATCGCCTGCCTCGCGCTGGGCGCAGGCCCGGGCCAGACCGTCTGGACCAGTCCGAACAGCTTTGTCGCGTCAGCCAACTGCGCGCTGTATTGCGGCGCCCATGTGGACTTCGTGGACATCGACCCGGTCACCCGCAACATGGGCGTAGCCGAACTGGACGCGAAGCTGCAACAGGCCGAACGGGACGGCGTTCTACCCGCCATCGTCATCCCGGTGCATTTCGGCGGCCTGGCCTGCAACCTCGCGCCCATGCGTGAGCTGGCCGACCGCTACGGTTTCAAGATCCTGGAAGACGCCTCGCACGCGGTGGGCGCCCGTTACAACGGCCAGCCCATCGGCAGCCGCTACGCGGACGCCAGCGTGTTCAGTTTCCACCCGGTGAAGATCGTGACCACAGGTGAAGGCGGCATAGTCACCACGCAGGACGCCGCGCTGGCGCGCCGCCTGCAACTGCTGCGCTCGCACGGCATCACGCGCGAAACCGGCGACATGCAGCACCCCGACACCGGCGCCTGGCACTACGAGCAACAGTGCCTGGGCTTCAACTATCGGATGACGGACATCCAGGCGGCGCTGGGCCATTCGCAGCTGCAGCGGCTCGACAGTTTTCACACCGCCCGCGAACGCCTGGCCGAGCGCTATGACCGTCTGCTGGCCAGCCTGCCCCTGCGGCGCCCGGCCCGCGCGCCCGGCCCGGGCGCCACCGCCCGTTCGTCCTGGCACCTGTATGTGGTGGAAGTGGTACCGGGCGATGGCGTGGCCGACCGCGCTACCGTGTTCACGCGGCTGCGCGAGGCGGGCATCGGCGTCAACGTGCACTACGAACCGATCCCGCTGCAACCCTATTACCGTGGCCTTGGCTTCCATTCTGGGCAGTTCCCGGCGGCGGAGGCCTATGCGGCGCAGGCCCTGTCCATCCCGCTGTACCCGACGCTGACCGACGCGCAGCAGGACCGCGTGGTGGCGGCACTGGCGGAGGCTCTGCAGGCATGACGACCCTCATCATCGTGCAGGCGCGCATGACATCGACTCGGCTCCCGGGCAAGGTGCTGCTGCCACTGGCAGGCGTACCCATGCTCACGCGGCTGGCCGAGCGGCTGCGGCGGGTTCAGCGCGCCGATGGCATCGTGATCGCGACCACCACCAACGCGACCGACGATCCGATCGCCGTGCTGTGCACGCAGCTGGGCGTGCTCTGCCACCGCGGCAGCGAACACGACGTGCTCTCGCGCTATGCCGACGCCGCGCGGCTGCACGGTGCCGACACCGTGGTGCGCATCACCGCCGACTGCCCGCTCATCGACCCGGCACTGATTGACCAGGTCATTGCGGCCTTTGAGGAAGGCGACAGCGACTACACGTCCAACATGCTGCCACCGACATGGCCTTACGGCATGGCGGTGGAGGTGTTCAGCGCCGCCGCGCTGCAGCGGGCGCATGCCGAAGCCACGCAGCCCGCCGAGCGCGAGCACGTCACACCGTTCATCTACGGGCATCCCGAGCGCTACCGGCTGCGCAATGTGGCCAGCCCGGTCGACCTGAGCCACCACCGCTGGACGGTGGACACGCCAGAAGACCACGAGCTGGTGCGGCGCCTGTTCGAGACGCTGCACCCCCTCAACCCCCAGTTCACCCAGACCGACATCCTGGCGCTGCTCGACGCCCATCCCGAGTGGGTGGCCATCAACCAGCACGTTCAGCAGAAACCGGCCACCGAATCCCAGACATCCAAGGAGCCCAGCCCATGACCTTCAAGACCGAGCAGGAAGCCTTCTGGGCCGGCGACTTCGGCACCGAATACATCCAGCGCAACCAGGGCGATGCCTTGCTGGCTTCCAACCTCGACTTCTTTGGCAAAGCGCTGCGCCAGGCGCGCGGTATCAAGAGCTGCATCGAGTTCGGCGCCAACATCGGCATGAACCTGAAGGCGCTGAAGCTGCTGCACCCCGGCATCGACGCGCACGCGATCGAGATCAACGCCGAGGCAGCCAGGCAACTGGGCGAGGTCATCCTGCCGTCGAACGTGCACCACAGCTCCATTCTCGACTTTGCGGCCGAGCGCCAGTGGGACCTGGCGCTGATCAAAGGGGTGCTTATCCACATCAACCCCGAGGTGCTGCCGCAGGTGTACGACAAGCTGGTCGCCAGCACTGGCCGCTACCTGGTGGTGGCCGAGTACTACAACCCGGCGCCGGTGGCCATTCCCTACCGCGGCCACAGCGACCGCCTGTTCAAGCGCGACTTTGCCGGTGAGATCATGGACCGCCACCCGCAGATGCAGCTGGTCGACTACGGCTTCGCCTACCGCCGCGACCCCAATTTCCCGCAGGACGACATCACCTGGTTCCTGATGGAAAAACGCTGATCCCCGTCGAGTGAACACCGAGACACGAGCATGCTGACTTACTGCAAACACTGCGTGATGCCGGACACCAAGCCGGACCTGCACCTGGACGAACACGGCGTGTGCAACGCCTGCCGCAGCTACGAAAAACGCACCGAGGTGGACTGGGATGCGCGTTACCAGGACCTGCTCCGGGTGCTGGACAAATACCGCCGGCCCGACGGCAGCCACTGGGACTGCATCGTGCCCGTGAGCGGCGGCAAGGACAGCACCTACCAGGTGGTGCGCATGCTGCAGCTGGGCCTGAACCCGCTGTGCGTCACCTCCTCCACCTGCGACCTCTCGCCGCTGGGCCGCACCAACATCGAGAACCTCAAACGCCTGGGCGTGGACCACATCGAGGTCTCGCCCAACCCGCTGGTGCGTGCCAGGCTCAACCGCGTGGGCCTCACGCAGGTGGGCGACATTTCCTGGCCCGAGCACGTGGGCATCTTCACCATCCCGGTCCGCGCGGCGGTGCAGTTCAACGTCCCCCTGATCGTCTGGGGCGAGAACTCGCAGAACGAATACGGCGGGCCGGCCGCTGCAGCCGACAACCACGTGCTCAACCGCCGCTGGCTCGAAGAGTTCGGCGGTCTGCTGGGCATGCGCGTGTCCGATCTGATCGGCCAGGAAGGCATCGAGGCCAAGCACCTGATCCACTACACCTACCCCACCGACGACGAGCTGCAGCGCGTGGGCGTGACCGGCCTGTTCCTCGGTCACTACCTGCCGTGGGACGGTCTGTCGAACACACTGATCGCGCAGGCCAACGGCTTTCACAGCTACCACAAGGTGGTCGAAGGCTCGATGGTCAACTACGAGAACCTGGACAACCACCAGACCGGCATCCACGACTACTTCAAGTTCCTGAAGTTTGGCTTCGGTCGCGCCACCGACCTGGCCTGCCTGCACATCCGCCGCGGGCGACTGACGCGCCAGGACGGTCTGGAGGCCGTCAAGCGCCTGGACGGCCTGTTTCCCTGGGAATACCTGGGCAAGCCACTGAAAGACATCCTGCGTCCGCTGGACCTGACGGAAGACGAGTTCATCCGCATCTGCGACAAGTTCACCAACAAGAAGATCTTCAAGCGCGATGTCAGCGGTGCCCTGTTGAAGGACCGGGACGGCAATCTGACGAAACTCAACCACGACAACGTCTGAAATGATCCCCCCCCGCGCCGCTTCGCGTCACCCCCCCGAGGGGGCGACACCAGCCGTCTGGCGGAGCCAGCCCGGCGGTGCCTCTGGGCTCGATCACTTCGTGCACCTGCCCGGCGCGCCGGCTGCGCGGTCGATGGAGCACACATGAAGGTCGGCGTCATCGACTACGGCGTGGGCAACCTGGGCTCCGTGCTGCGCGCGCTCGAAGAACTGCGCGTGGCCCCGGTGCTGGTCAACCGCGCGGCCGACATGCACGCCACCGACTGCCTGATCCTGCCCGGCGTGGGCAATTTCGCGGACTGCGCCGGTCTGTTGCATGAAGGCGGCTGGACCACGGCCTTGCGCGACGAGGTGCTGGGCTACCAACGCCCGCTGCTGGGCGTGTGCGTGGGCATGCAGCTGCTGGCCGACAGCAGCACCGAAGGGGCCACCGACGGGCAGGACACACCGGGCCTGGGCTTCATCCCTGGCCAGGTGCGGCACCTGCGAAGCTTCGGCTGCACGTTGCGCGTGCCACACGTGGGCTGGAACGGCATCACCCGCAGCCGGCATGACGACGGCCTGTTCCGCGGCATACCCGACGGCACCGACTTCTACTTTGTGCACAGCTACGCCTTCGCGCCGCAAGACAGCGCCGACGTGCTGGCCACCACCGACCACGGCGTGCCTGTCACGGCGGCGGTGCGACGCGGCCATGTGTGGGGCACGCAGTTCCACCCCGAGAAGAGCTCGCGTGCCGGCTTCCGGTTGCTCAAGAACTTCATCGAAGGCCCGGCATGCTGAAGGTGCGCGTCATCCCCACCCTGCTGTGGAAGCAGTTTGGTCTGGTCAAGGGCGTGGGCTTCGACAGCTGGCGCCGCGTCGGCCCGGTGCTGCCAGCGGTCAAGGTCTACAACCAGCGCGAAGTCGATGAACTGGTGCTGGTGGACATCGTGGCCCACCAGTCGGCTGACGACCCCGATTTCGAATCCATCGACGAGTTCGGCCAGGACTGTTTTGTCCCGCTCACCGTGGGCGGTGGCATCACCCGAATCGAGCAGGTGCAGCGCCTGCTGCGCGCAGGCGCCGACAAGGTCGCTGTGAACACCGCGGCCTACGCGCGCCCCGAACTGGTCACCGAAATCGCCAGCCGCCACGGTGCGCAGTGTGTGGTGGCCAGCATCGACGTGCGCGCACAGGACGCTGGCGGCTGGGCCTGCTTCAGCCACGCCGGCAAGACAGGCACGGGCCGCGAAGTGGTGGCCTGGGCGCGTGAACTGCAAGACCGCGGCGCGGGCGAGATCCTCATCACCTCGATCGAACGCGACGGGACGATGCAGGGCTACGACCTGCCGCTGATCGAAGCAGTGGTGCGCGCTGTCAGCATCCCCGTCATCGCCTCCGGCGGCGCGGGGAACTACCAGCACATGGTTGAGGCCGTGACGCAGGCCGGGGCGTCGGCCGTGGCGGCGGCCAGCATCTTTCACTTCACCGAACAGACCCCCGCGGGCGCCAAGGCTGCACTGGCCGCCGCCGGGGTGTCGGTGCGCCAGGCATTCGTGCCAGAGAGCGGTCGTTGACGATGGGCGCTGCGCTGTGCGTGGCGATCCGCGTCGATGCCTCCGCGGTCATCGGCACCGGGCATCTCAAACGCTGCCTGTCGCTGGTGATGGCCTTGATCGAACAAGGTGCGCAGGTGAGTCTGGTCACGCGAGCGCTCGACGGCGTGGCGGCGCAGGTGCTGCGCGACGCGCCCTGCCCGGTGCGCTGGTTGCCGGCACCCACCCATGCGCTGGCCCCCGACAGCACCGCCACACCGCACGCCGCATGGGCGGGCGTGTCCTGGCAGCAGGACGCCCACGACACCGCGAGCGCACTGCGAACCGAGCGACCCGACTGGCTGGTGGTGGACCACTACGCGTTCGACGCGCGCTGGCACGGCGCGCTTCGTGATTCGCTGGCCAGCTGCCTGCTCGTCATGGACGACACCGCAGACCGCACGCTCTCGCCCGATGCGCTGCTCGACCACAACTGGGCGCCAGACCACCGCGCCAAATACGCCGACCGGCTGACGCAAAAGCCGGACTGGCTGGCAGGCCCGCGTTACGCCCTGCTCTCACCCACCTACCGCAGCGCAGAACGCTACCGCTACCAGGCTGACGTGCGCAGCATCGGCATTTTCATGGGCGGCACCGACCCCGGCGGCGTCTCGGGCCGGGTGCTGGCTGCTTGCCGCGTGGCGGGTTTTGCTGGCTCCATCGAAGTGGTGTCCACCTCGGCCAGTCCGCACCTGCACGAACTGCGCAACGCCTGTACCCAAGACCCCTGCGTCGTGCTCACGCTGGACGAACCCGACCTCGCGGCCTTCTTCGCGCGGCACGACCTGCAGATCGGCGCCGGCGGCGGCGCGAGCTGGGAACGATGCTGCATCGGTGCGCCCACCATCGCCATCGCGGTGGCGGCCAACCAGGCTGCCGTGGTGCCGGGCCTGGCCACGCTCGGAGCGGTGCGCGCCGCCACGGAAGCCACCCTGCCGCGCACGCTGCGAGAACTGATCCACGACCCGTCCGCGCGGCGGTCGCTGTCCAGCACCGCCGCCGCGCTGGTCGATGGCCGTGGCGCCCAGCGCGTCGCTCTGCATCTGCTGCGCGGCACGCTCCGGCTCCGCCCCGCCAATTTGGCCGATGCACCGCTCCTGCACGCGTGGCGCAACCACGAGGCGGTGCGAGCGGTCTCGGGCAACAGCGAGCCGATTGCGTTTGACAGCCACCAGGCCTGGATGCAGCGCACGCTGCAGTCCCCCGACCGCTGGCTGTGGGTTGCGCAGGTGGGCGATCTGCCGGTGGGCAGCATCCGCTTCGACCAGCTGGCACCGGATCGGCTTGAGGTCTCACTCTACACCGACCCCCAGCTGCAAGGCCTGGGTCTTGGAGCCCGCCTGCTGCGCGCGGGTGAACAGCAGATGCGCGACAGCCTGACCACCCCGTTCACGGTGGACGCCAGCGTGCTCGCAGGCAACACCGCATCCCGGAAGCTCTTTGAAGGCAACGGCTACCATGGTGGCCCGCTGCGCTACCAAAAATCCGTCGGCGCCGCCGACTCCGACAGGCACCACCCATGAAGATCCTTGACCGTGAGATCGGCCCCGGACACCGCCCCTACCTGATCGCCGAAATGTCGGGCAACCACAACCAGTCGCTGGACCGCGCGCTGGCCATCGTGGACGCCGCTGCCGCGCACGGCGCCGACGCCATCAAGCTGCAGACCTACACCGCCGACACGATGACGCTGAACCTGCGCACGCCGGGTTTCGTGATCGACGATCCCAAAAGCCTGTGGGCCGGGCGCCAGCTCTACGAGCTGTACGAGGAAGCCCACACCCCCTGGGAATGGCACGCCCCCATCATGAAACGGGCAGCCCAACACGGCGTGCACTGCTTCAGCACCCCGTTCGATTTCACATCGGTGGACTTCCTCGAATCGCTGAACGTGCCGGCCTACAAGATCGCCTCGTTCGAAAACACCGACCTGCCGCTGATCCGCCGCGTGGCCGCCACCGGAAAGCCCATGATCATGTCCACCGGCATGGCCACCGCGGGCGAGATCGACGAAGCCGTGCGCGCCGCGCGCGAGGCCGGCTGCCGCGATCTGGTGCTGCTCAAGTGCACCAGCACCTACCCCGCCACCGCCGACAACACCAACGTATCGACCATCCCGCACATGCGCACGCTGTTCGGTTGCGAGGTCGGCCTGTCGGACCACACGATGGGCTGTGGCGTCTCGGTGGCCGCCACTGCGCTGGGCGCCACGGTGATCGAAAAACACTTCACCCTGAACCGCGGCGACGGCGGCGTGGATTCAAGTTTTTCGATGGAACCGCACGAGCTGCTCCAGCTGCGCGAGGAAACCGAACGCGCCTGGCAGGCGGTTGGCCGGGTGAGCTACGGCCCCACCGCCGCGGAAGTGAAATCGCTCGCCTTTCGCCGTTCGCTCTACATCGCCCGGGACCTGAAAGCCGGCGACGTGCTCACGCGTGAGAACCTGCGCTGTGTGCGCCCCGGCTTCGGTCTGCCTCCACGCCACCTCGACAGCCTGCTCGGACAGCCCATCGGGCAGGACGTGACGGCCGGCACGCCCATGGCCTGGGCCTTGCTGAGCGGGAGCCCGCAGACATGAGCGGTCGCTGGACCGCCACGTCCGCCGGGCTGACCCGCAGCCGCTGGCTGCAGATGCCCATCGATCTGTGCCTTGTCGCCCTCGCCTGGTGGCTGGCCTTCTGGCTGCGCTTCAACCTGGACACACCCGACGAGTTCCTGCAGATCCTGCTGGACACGCTGGCCTGGCCGCTGCTGGGTTATGCCGCCTGCCTCATGGCGTGGGGGGTTTACCGCCACATCTGGCGCTTCACCAGCATGGCCGAGCTCACGCGCCTGGCATCGGGTGTGGCGCTGGCGGGTCTGCTCACGGCAGCGGCGGTGCTGATGCTGCGGGTGGAGTTTTTTCCACGCTCGGTGCTGCTGCTGCACCCCATGCTCGCGCTGATGTTGCTGGGCGCCGCGCGCGCGGGTGCACGGCTGCTGCTCACCGGGCAGCCGGCCTCCCGCCCGGCCGGGCAGGGGCTGCTGCTGGTCGGCTCGGCCAAGGACGCCGCTGACGCCCTGCCCAGCTTGCGCAGTGCGCGTCTGTGGTCGCCCGTGGGCATCATCAGCCCGATCGCTGGTGAGCAGGGTCGAACGCTGCAGGGTCTTAACGTGCTGGGGGGTCTGGGCGACCTGCCGCGCGTGGCCAAGCAGGTCGGGGCCGCGGCTGCGCTGGTGGTGTCAGCCCCCGGCTCGGAGGCACGGCGCCAGGCCCTGATGAGCGCAAGTGACGCCGGCCTGCCCTTGCTCACCATGCCGCGGCCTGACGAATGGCTGCGTGCCGAGCCCGGCGCCTTGCGCAAGGTCGAGCTGGACGACCTGCTGGGCCGGGCCGCCGTGGCGCTGGACGAAAACGGCTTGTCGCAACTGATCGCCGGACAGACCGTGCTGGTGACGGGTGCCGGCGGCTCCATCGGCTCGGAGCTGTGCCGCCAGATTGCGCGCTTCGGCGTGGCCCGGCTGGTCTGCGTCGACGTGTCGGAATACGCGATCTACCAGCTGGAGCAGGAGCTACGGGCGGCCCACCCGCAGATGCAGGGCCTGTACTACACGGCCAACGTGCGCGAGTCGGACCGCCTGCTCGCCATCGCGCAGCAGCACCGGCCCGCCGTGGTGTTCCATGCCGCGGCATACAAACACGTGCCCCTGATGGAATCGCTCAACGAGATCGAGGCCTTGCGCACCAACGTGCTCGGCACGCTCAACGCCGCCCGGGTGGCCGGCGCCGTGGGTGCACAGCGCTTCGTGCTGATCTCCACCGACAAGGCCGTCAACCCCACCAACGTCATGGGGGCCAGCAAGCGGCTGGCCGAACAGGTGCTGCAGGCCGTGGCGGGCGAGCACCCGTCCACGCGCTACGTGGCGGTGCGCTTCGGCAACGTGCTGGGCTCCAGTGGCTCGGTGGTGCCACTGTTCACGGCGCAGATCGCGCGCGGCGGCCCGGTGACGGTGACGCACCCGGACATCGTGCGTTACTTCATGACGATCCCCGAGGCGGCCCAGCTGGTGCTGCAGGCCGGGTTGATGGGCCAGTCGCGCCAGATTTTCGTGCTCGACATGGGCGAGCCTGTAAAGATTGTCGAGCTGGCGAAGCTGCTGATCCGGCTGTCGGGGCAGACCGAGCAGGACGTGCCCATCGCCTTCACCGGGCTGCGCCCGGGTGAGAAGCTCTACGAGGAACTGCTGGCCAACGACGAAACCACGGTGCCTACCCCGCACCCCAAACTCCGCATCGCCAAGGTGGCGGCGTCGGTGGTCGAGGCCGATCCGGTCAGCGCCTGGATCGCCGGCGCCGGGCCGGCCCCCGAAGCCGCGACCACGCGCCAGTGGCTGCGCTCGCTGGTGCCGGAATACACGCCGATGGGTTGAAGCGGTGAGTCAGGTCGGCCTGCCTGATCCGGCAAACACCGCGGCACTGGCTTTGCCAGGCCGCAGGTGTTGCCCCCTTGAGGGGGTCGCGCGGAGCGCGGCAGGGGTGAGCTTCAATGCCCCAGGTAGGCCTCGCGCACCTTGGGATCGGTCAGCAGGTCCTTGCCGCTGCCGGTCATGGTGATCTCACCCGAATCCATTACATAGCCGCGGTCGGCGATCTGCAGGGCGCGCTGCGCGTTCTGCTCCACCAGCAGGATCGTCACGCCCTGGGCGGACACATCGCGCACCACCTCGAAGATCTTGTCGACCATGATGGGCGACAGGCCCATGGAGGGCTCGTCGAGCAGCAGCACCTTGGGCTGGCTCATCAGCGCGCGGGCCATGGCCAGCATCTGCTGCTCGCCACCGCTCATGGTGCCGGCCAGCTGGTCCTTGCGTTCGCGCAGACGCGGGAAGATACCGAACATGCGCTCGATGTCGTCGGCGATGCCCGCCTTGTCGGTGCGGATGTAGGCGCCCATCTGCAGGTTTTCGGTGATGGTCATGCGCGTGAACACGCCGCGCCCTTCCGGCACCATGGCCAGACCTTGTTTGACCAGGTCCCACGCGCCCTTGCCTTTGATGCTCTTGCCCAGGTATTCGATGTCGCCGCCTTCGAAGGCCAGCGAACCCGTGACCGCCTTCATGGTCGTGGTTTTGCCCGCGCCGTTGGAGCCGATCAGCGAGATCAGCTCGCCTTCGTTCACCTCCAGGTCGATGCCTTTGACTGCCTTGATGCCGCCGTAGGCGACCTTCAAGCCGCTGACTTTGAGTAGTGTGTTTGCCATGTTGTTCTTTCCTCAAGCGCCGCCGGTACCCAGGTAGGCCTCGATCACCTTGGGGTTGCTTTGCACTTCGGCTGGCGTGCCCGACGCGAGTTGTTTGCCGTAGTCGAGCACGGTCACCCGGTCGCACAGACCCATGACCAGCTTCACGTCGTGTTCAATTAGCAGGATGGTGCGGTTGTCCTTGCGGATGCGGTCGATCAGTTCGCGCAGCATCACTTTCTCTGTCGCGTTCATGCCGGCAGCCGGTTCGTCCAGCGCGATCAGCTGCGGGTCGGTGGCCAGGGCGCGCGCAATTTCCAGCCGTCGCTGGTCGCCGTAGCTCAGCGTGCGCGACTTGTAGTCGGCAAACTTGGCAATCCCCACGTACTCCAGCAGCTCACGAGCCCGGGCTGTGATCTCGGCCTCTTCGCGCTTGAAACCGGGCGTGCGCAGCACGGCACCGATCAGGCCCGAATGGGTGCGCACGTGGCGCCCGACCATCACGTTTTCCAGCGCAGTCATTTCGGCGAACAGGCGGATGTTCTGGAAGGTACGGGCGATGCCCGCCTTGGCCACTTCGTGCACCGCCGTGGGCGTGTAGGGCTTGCCCGCCAGCTCGAAGGTGCCGCCGTCGGGCGTGTACAGGCCGGTCAGCACGTTGAAGAAGGTGGTCTTGCCGGCGCCGTTCGGCCCGATCAGGCCATACACCTGTCCGCGCTGGATTTCCATGCCCACATCGCTGAGGGCCTGCAGTCCGCCGAAACGCTTGGAGACGTTGGCAACCTTGAGAATGGTTTCTGTCATATCAAGGCTCCGCTTATTTGCTCAGGGATTTGCCGTGCTCAGGCGCCGGCCACAAGCCCTTGGGGCGGATCAGCATGACCACCACCATGGCCAGCGCGATCAGCAGCTGGCGCAGGATTTCGGGGGCCAGACGTCCGTCGGTCATGGCTGTGAGGGGGTGCGCCACGTGGCGCAGCAGCTCGGGCAGGCCGGCCAGCAGCAAGGCGCCCAGGATCACGCCGGGAATGTGTCCGATGCCACCCAGCACCACCATGGCCACCACCATCACCGATTCCATGAGCGAGAACGACTCGGGTGACACAAATCGCTGGAAGGACGCGAACAGCACGCCCGACACGCCGCCGAACGATGCACCCATGCCGAAGGCTAGCAGCTTCAGGTTGCGCGTGTTCAGGCCCATGGCCTTGGCCGCGATCTCGTCTTCGCGGATGGCCATCCAGGCGCGGCCGATGCGCGAGTCCTGCAGGCGGTAGGAAATGATCACCGCCAGCACCACGAAGAACAGGAACAGGTAGTAGTACAGCGTGACCGGCTGGAAGGTGTAATCGCCAATCGTCAGCCGCTTGCCCAGGTCGAGCCCGAAGACGGAAATGGTGTCGATCTGGCTGATGCCTTTGGGGCCGTTGGTGATGTTCACCGGGCGGTCCATGTTCAACAGGAAGATGCGGATGATCTCGCCAAAGCCCAGCGTGATGATGGCCAGGTAGTCACCGCGCAGCTTCAGCGTGGGCGCCCCCAGGATCATGCCGACAATGCCTGCGACCACCGCCGCGAGAATCATCACCCACCAGATGCTGTAGTGCAGCCCGTTGGGGAACATCGCCTTAATGGCCGGGAAGGTGTCGGCCAGGTGCGGCGAGCCCAGCAGGGCAAAGATGTAGGCCCCCACCGCAAAAAACGCGATGTAGCCCAGGTCGAGCAGGCCGGCGTAACCGACCACGATGTTCAGGCCCAGGGCCAGCAGCACGTAGAGCAGCGCAATGTCAAGAATGCGCACCCAGGAGTTGCTGCCGGTGGACTGCAGGATGATGGGCAGCAGCAGCAGGGCCGCGGCAGCCAGCAGGAACACGACGAGTTTGCCGATTCTGGTGTTCATCATGGTGTTCTCCCAGGGTCAGGCGCGGTCGGCCACACGCTCGCCCAGCAGGCCCGAGGGGCGCAGGGTGAGCACGATGGCCAGCACGATGAAGGCAAAGATGTCGGTGTACTGGCTGCCCAGCACACCGCCGGTGAGTTTGCCCAGGTAACCGGCGCCGAGCGACTCGATGAGACCCAGCGCAATGCCGCCGACCACCGCACCCGCCAGGTTGCCAATGCCGCCCATGACGGCTGCCACGAAGGCCTTGAGACCAGGCATGAAGCCCATGGCGTGCTGCACCGTGCCGTAGTTCGACGCCCACATCACGCCTGCGATGGCTGCCAGCATGGCGCCGATGATGAAGGTGGCCGAAATCACCACATCGGGCTTGATGCCCATGAGGGCCGCCACGCGCGGGTTCTCGGCCGTGGCGCGCATGGCCCGCCCCAGGTTGGTGCGGTTGACCAGCCACATCAGCACGGCCAGGGTGATGGCCGTCACGGCCAGGATGGTCACCTGTGTCACCGAGATCACCGCGCCACCCAGGTGGAACGGCTCCGAGGGCAGCATGGTGGGATAGGACTTGGGGTTGGGCTTCCAGATGATCATGGCCAGGGTCTGCAGCAGGAGCGACATACCGATGGCCGTGATGAGCGGGGCCAAGCGCGACGAGTTGCGCAACGGCCGGTACGCCAGCTTCTCGATCGTGAAATTGAGCGCCGCGCAGACGACCATGGCGATGGCCGTGGCCATCAGCAGCATGAGCCAGCCCGGCAGGTCGGGTGCCGACTCACGCATGCCGGCAATGATCGTCCAGCTGGTGAGCGCGCCCACCATGAGCACGTCGCCGTGGGCAAAGTTGATGAGTCCGATGATGCCGTACACCATGGTGTAGCCAAGGGCCACCAGCGCGTACATGCTGCCCAGAACCAGACCGTTGATGATCTGCTGTAGCAAGGTTTCCATGAAGTTCTCCGTGAGTTGTATCAGCCCGGGCAGGCGCCCGGTCTGGCCGCTTCAACTTAGCAAAAAACCCGCCAGGCTCGACCTTGAAACAGGACAGACTGCGGGTTGGTGGCGGGATTGTAGCGACGCGTCACGGCGGGCTGATGCGTGTAAGCCCTTAGCAGTCACGGGTTTTCCCTGAATTTTTAGAACGACCGTGCGCTGCATCAGCGCGATTGGCCCGACATTAGTTTTTTTGATTGTTCAGTTTGCGAAGCTCGCGGAGCTTATCGGCGATGCGGATTTCCAGTCCGCGCTCCACAGGCTGGTAGAAACCGGGCTCGGCCATGCCTTCTGGCAGGTAGGTTTCTCCGGCCGCAAAGCCGCCCGCCTCGTCATGGGCGTACCGGTAGCCTTTTCCGTAGTCCAGCTCTTTCATGAGCTTCGTCGGCGCATTGCGAAGGTGCATGGGCACCGGGCGGGTGCTGTCCTTTTTCACGAAGGCCTTGGCCGCGTTGAAGGCCTTGTAGACGGCGTTCGATTTCGGCGCCACCGCCAGGTAGACCACGCACTGCGCCAGCGCCAGCTCGCCTTCGGGCGTGCCCAGGCGCTCGTAGACCTCGGCCGCGTCCAGCGCCAGCCGAAGGGCGCGCGGATCGGCAAGGCCGATGTCTTCGCTGGCCATGCGGATGAAGCGGCGCGCCATGTAGCGCGGGTCGGCACCGCCGTCGAGCATGCGCACGAACCAGTACAGGGCGGCGTCAGGGTCGCTGCCGCGCACGCTTTTGTGCAGCGCGCTGATGGTGTCGTAGAACTGCTCACCGCCCTTGTCGTAGCGGCGCATGCGCTCGCCCAGCACCTTGAGCAGCCAGGCATCGGTCACCTCGGGCAACTGTTCGCGCCCCGCCGCCACGGCCAGTGTTTCCAGCGTGTTGAGCAGGCGGCGCGCATCACCGTCGGCATAGGCGATCAGCCGGTCGGCGGCCGCGGACTCGATCGCGGGCACCGCGTCGATACCCTGAGCGCGCGCCACGATCTGCCGCAGGTCGTCCTCTCCCAGCGGTTGCAGGACATACACCGCGGCGCGCGAGAGCAGCGCCGAATTGACTTCGAACGACGGGTTCTCGGTCGTGGCCCCGATGAAGGTGAACAGACCGCTTTCCACGTGCGGCAGAAAAGCATCCTGCTGACTTTTATTGAACCGGTGCACCTCGTCCACGAAGACGATGGTGCGCTGCTGCTGCAGGCCGTCGCGCACCGCCAGCGCCTGTTCCACCGCCTCGCGGATGTCCTTCACGCCGCCCAGCACAGCGCTGATGGTGATGAACTGCGCGTCGAACGCGTCGGCCATCAGGCGGGCGATGGTGGTCTTGCCCACACCCGGCGGCCCCCAGAGGATGCAGCTGTGCGGCTGACCCGACTCAAACGCCAGCCGCAGCGCCATGCCCTCGCCCAGCAGGTGCTGCTGGCCGATCACCTCACCCAGGGTGCGCGGGCGCAGGCGTTCGGCCAGGGGTGTGTGCGGCGCGGCGGACGGGGGCACCGAAGGTCAGCGGATGACGTCGGCTCCAGCCGGTGGCTGGAAACGGAAGCGCTCGGCCGGCAAGGGCGCGTTGCCCTTCCAGCCGGTGAAGCTCAGCACGGAGCGCTGGCCCAGGCTGTCGGCAATTTCCAGCACGGCCAGCTCGCCCTGCCGGAAACCCACCCGCACCATCTGCAGCTGGCCGTCTTTCTGGCGCGGGCGCGCCTCCACCCACTCCATGCCGTCGCGGGCGGGCGCACTCTTCAAATCAAAGGCTTCCGAGAGGGCACGCATGTCGGTGCCGGCCGCGATCAGGGCTGCGGGCGTGCTGCCCAGCACTTCCTGCTGCTTGCGGGCTGTGACCTGGTTCAGGTCGGCGTCGTAGAGCCACAGCGTCTGGCCGTCGGCCACGATGGTCTGCTCGAAAGGCCGGGTGTATTCGAAGCGGAAACGGTTCGGGCGCTGGAACTCAAAGCTGCCACTGGAGGTTTTGCTGCGCGCCGTGGTCTCACCCACCCGTTGCGGCGAGGTCACCACCTGGGTGAAGCCGGCCTGTGCGCTGCTCACCTCGCGCAGGAAGCGCTCCATGTCTTTCATGCCGTCAGCCTGCGCCGACAGGGAAGCGAGCACGAGAGCGGCAGAAGAGAAGATTGATTTGATCATGGGCAGTCGGACCCGATAACTCGGGCAAGGTTGCATGCGCCGGTTCATTCGCCGCGCGACGGCACGAGAATGTCGCGCTGGCCACTGGAGGTGAGGGCACTCACCAGCCCGGCGTTCTCCATATCTTCCAGCAGGCGGGCCGCGCGGTTGTAACCAATCTTGAGCTTGCGCTGCACATAGGAAATGCTGGCCTTGCGGTCCTTGAGCACGATCTCGACCGCCTGGTCGTAGAGGGCGTCCTTTTCCCCGGCCTCGCCGCCGCCCTCCCCGAAACCGTCCGCTCCCTCGCCCTCGGCCACACCACCTTCCAGCACGCCGTCGATGTAGTTGGGTTCGCCGCCCTGTTCTTTCAGATAGGCCACCACGCGGTGCACTTCATCATCGCTCACGAACGCGCCGTGCACGCGGATCGGGAAACCTGTGCCCGATGGCATGTAGAGCATGTCGCCCATGCCCAGCAGGCTCTCGGCGCCCATCTGGTCCAGGATGGTGCGGCTGTCAATCTTGCTGCTGACCTGGAACGAGAGCCGCGTGGGGATGTTGGCCTTGATCAGGCCCGTGATCACGTCCACGCTGGGGCGCTGGGTGGCCAGAATCAGGTGGATGCCGGCCGCGCGTGCCTTCTGGGCCAGGCGCGCAATCAGTTCTTCGATCTTCTTGCCCACCACCATCATCAGGTCGGCCAGCTCGTCGATCACCACCACGATGTAGGGCAGGCGCTCCAGCGGCTCGGGTTGCTCGGGCGTGAGGCTGAACGGGTTGCCAATGATCTCACCGCGCGCCTTGGCTTCGTCAAGCTTGGCGTTGTAGCCCGCCAGGTTGCGCACACCCATCTTGCTCATGAGCTTGTAGCGCTTCTCCATTTCGGCCACGCACCAATTCAGGCCGTTGGCGGCGTGCTTCATGTCGGTGACCACAGGCGCCAGCAGGTGCGGAATGCCCTCGTAAACGCTCATCTCCAGCATCTTCGGGTCGATCAGCAGCAGGCGCACGTCTTTGGCGTCGGCTTTGTACAGCAACGACAAAATCATGGCGTTGATGCCCACCGACTTGCCCGAGCCGGTGGTGCCGGCCACCAGACAGTGCGGCATCTTGGCCAGATCGGCCACGATCGGCTGGCCACCAATGTCCTTGCCCAGCCCCATGGTCAGCAGCGACTTGGCGTCGTTGTACACCACCGAGCCCAGAATTTCGCTCAGCTTGATCATCTGCCGTTTGGCATTGGGCAACTCCAGCGCCATCAGGTTCTTGCCAGGAATGGTCTCGATCACCCGAATGGACACCAGCGACAACGAGCGCGCCAGGTCACGGCCCAGGTTCACGATCTGCGAGCCCTTCACACCCGTGGCGGGCTCGATCTCATAACGTGTGATCACCGGACCAGGTGCTGCCGCCACGACACGCACTTCGACGCCAAAATCCTTGAGCTTTTTCTCGATCAGGCGGCTGGTCATCTCCAGCGTCTGGCTGTCCACACCGGGTTGGTTCAGCGGCGCACTGTCCAACAAGTCCACCTGCGGCAACTTGCTGTCGGTGATTTCTTGGAACAGCGGTTTTTGCCGCTCCTTGGCCACACGCTCGCTCTTGGGCACGGCCACCGGCGTGGGTTCAATCACCACCGGCATGGGGTGATGAACTTCGATCTCCACCCGCTCCACAGCCACCACCTCTTCACGCTCGCGGGCGGCACGCTCGCCAATGCGCTGGTCTTCCACCGCCTCGCGCTTTTCACGTCGGGACTCAAACCAACCATCGAGCGTGGAGCCGACCCGCTCAGCCCAATGACCCCACGAGAATCGAAACACCCGAGGCAAAAACAAAACCAGCAACGAAAGCATGGCCAACGCCGAACCGGTAAACCCAAGCCAGCGCATCGCCAGCGGTCCCAACGTGTAACCGATCACACCACCAGCATGGCTAGGCAACACACTTTCCAGGCGGTACATGCGGGTCCACTCCAGCACCGCGCTGGCCACCACCACCACCACCAGCCCCATCCAGAAAGCGCTCCGGCGACTCCAGAATCGGCCCCATCGCGTGACCAAGGCCACGGCAGCACCGTCGTCTCCACCATCACGGCCCTGTTGCCCGCGAATCCAGCGAGCCAGTGAGGACAACCAGGCGCGCAGACCAGCGAAAAAGCACCACCACACCGAGAAACCCAGCGTGTAATAGCTACCGTCGGCCAGCAACGCCCCCAGACGCCCGCCCCAGTTGCCCGCCTCCAACTGCGTACCGGTTGTGCTCCAGGCCGGATCAGCAAGCGAATGGCTGAGCAGTGCCAACAGCCAAAATGCCAACGCAGCCGCTCCGAGCACCAACCCGATTTCCTGGGCAAAACGGGCCACCCCCACCGGTGCAGCGCTGGCGCGGTCGGCGTTGAGCGTATTCAATGAATAGGTCATATGCTTCAGAATCTTCCTGAAGCAAGCTTAACCCAAGGCTTTGGACCGTCTCTGAGGCACACGTGGGCCCAAAGCCATAAAGCGTCGAACGACGAAACCCACCCTCACCAGATATCAACCCAGCGTATTGAGACGGTCCTTGATGATCGTGCTGCCGTCTTCGGCCAACTCAATGAATCCGCGGTCTTCCAGGTCCTTCATCACACGGCTGACCATTTCACGTGAGGCACCGATCATCTTGGCCACATCCTGGCGCGACACACGATCGCGGATCGTCAACTGACCGTCTTTGCCAGGCTGCGCAAACTCCAGCAGGGCGCGCGCCACACGGCCGTACACATCCATCAGCGCCAGCGATTCGATCTTGCGATCGGCATGGCGCAAGCGCTGCACCAAGCCTTTCATCACCGCATAAGCCATCGATGAGTTCTCTGGCAGACAACGGGCGAATTCGGGGCGCCCCAAAATCAACACATCGGTCTGCACCTCGGCACGCACCGTGGCCGAGTGCGGCTGGTTGTCGATCAAGCTCATTTCACCCACGTAGTCGCCGGGCTTCAGGGTGGCGAGAATCACCTCTCGGCCACGGGCATCGGTGGTCACCACACGGGCGCGCCCTGTCAGCACAATAGCCAAAAAGTTGGATTTTTTGTCCTGTTCCACGATGCACTCACCGCGCTTGAGGCGGCGCTTGACCACGGCCGCAGCGACAGACTCGGCCTGAGCCTGGGTGAGGGTTGAAAACAAGGGAACCCGGCGGATCAAATCCAGATTGGAGAGAATGGACATGCGTTTTTCCTCTGGTCAGACTGCATCAGCAGCGCTGTTTCATACAATGCCATACAGACCACCCCATGCCCAAAGGAATGGCTTGAATGGCGTTGCCAGCAATCTTTTATCCTATTACTCTAACCCAATGAACCCGAATAAACGCCGGGTTTTGCATCATGAAGCACACTAAAGTTCTCATTCTTGGATCAGGCCCGGCAGGTTACACGGCAGCCGTGTATGCGGCACGCGCGAATTTGAACCCTGTGTTGATCACCGGCATCGCCCAAGGCGGCCAGCTCATGACCACCACCGAAGTAGACAACTGGCCAGCCGACGTGGACGGCGTGCAAGGCCCCGATCTCATGCAACGCTTCCTGGCGCATGCCGAGCGCTTCAAAACCGAGATCGTGTTCGATCACATCCACACCGTCGACTTTTCACAGCGTCCCTTTGTCCTCAAAGGCGACAGCGGCGAGTACAGCTGCGACGCCTTGATCATCGCCACCGGCGCCTCGGCCAAATACCTGGGCTTGCCGTCTGAAGAAGCGTTCATGGGCAAGGGTGTTTCGGGCTGCGCTACTTGCGACGGTTTTTTCTACCGCAACGAAATCTGTAGCGTGGTGGGCGGCGGCAACACCGCCGTGGAAGAGGCACTGTACCTCTCCAACATCGCCAGCAAGGTGTACCTGATCCACCGCCGAGACACGTTCAAGGCCGAAGCCATCATGATCGACAAACTGATGGAAAAAGTGGCCGCAGGCAAGATCGAACTCAAACTGCACAGCACCCTGGACGAAGTGCTGGGCGACAACACCGGCGTCACCGGCATTCGCTTGAAAAACGTGCAAACTGGCGCCACCGAAGACGTGACCGTCAAGGGTTGTTTCATCGCCATCGGCCACAGCCCCAACACCGATATTTTCAAAGGCCAACTGGAGATGCAAGACGGCTACATTGTCACCCAGTCGGGCCTCAAAGGCATGGCCACCATGACCAGCGTGCCCGGCGTATTCGCTGCAGGCGACGTGCAAGACCACATTTACCGCCAAGCCATCACCAGCGCAGGCACCGGCTGCATGGCGGCGCTGGATGCCCAGCGCTACCTCGAACAAAACACTCTGTAAGAGCGCGTGCTTGGGTGGTTTGCAACCCAAGGCTATAATTCAAGGCTTTGCTGCAATTTCCCAGACGTTGGGCTTTGGCTTCGCTCTGTGCAGCAAGACCCGGGTTACCGCCACCCTATTCTGGCGAGGTGAGGCTGAAATGCCAGACACGGCCTGCCGACACACGGTGGCAGGTCCACGGCAAACAGCTGTTAGAAAATGATTGGAGTGTCCTCATGGCACGCGTCTGCGACGTAACGGGCAAGAAGCCCATGGTTGGGAACAACGTTTCCCACGCCAACAACAAAACCAAGCGCCGGTTCCTGCCGAACCTGCAATACCGCCGTTTCTGGGTTGAGAGCGAAAACCGCTGGGTGCGTCTTCGCGTCTCCGGTGCAGCTCTGCGCCTGATCGACAAAAACGGCATCGATGCCGTGCTCGCAGACCTGCGCGCACGCGGCCAGGCTTAAGGAGAACCGACCATGGCAACCAAAGGCGCACGCGAGAAAATCAAGCTGGAATCCACCGCTGGAACCGGCCATTTCTACACCACCACCAAAAACAAAAAGACCACGCCCGAAAAGATGCTGATCAAAAAGTTTGATCCAAAAGCTCGCAAGCACGTGGACTACAAAGAAATCAAGCTGAAGTAATTCAGCCGGGTTTGTTCAACAAAAAAGCCGCTGTGAAAACAGCGGCTTTTTTGTTGGGAGCTTATCCTGAAATCTTGCCCTGAACGCCGCGGAACTGGCTCCGCCGGACCGTCAGCATTACCCTCTTCAAAGGGGTGCGCGCCGCAGGTACGGGGCGCGAGGTTGGACCAAATTCAAGCGCGCGCAGAGCGCAACTGAATCGAGAATTCGCGCAACGCAGCGATACCACTCTCTTCTGCGCGGCGGCACCACGCTTGCAGGTCGGCCGCCAACTGCTCGCGGGAGTGCGAGGTGTTGAGCCAGATCTGGCGCAACTCTTCGCGCATGACCACCATTTTGTCCAGCACTGGATAGGCCGCACGGGCCTGGCTCAGTTGCGACACGGCGGCCGCAGGCACTTTGTCTGCGTCGCGGTGCAACCAGCGGCTGGCGGTCTTGAGCACACTGGCGTCCACCTTGGGCGTGGCAGCTTCGTGCTGAAACACATCGCGCATCCTGCGGGCGTAGCCGGCCATCACCTCGTAGCGGTTGGCGATGATGGCTTCCAGCGTTTTCTCGTCGGCCACAGGTTTGACATCGCCATAAGCCATTTTGGGTGGCGTCTTTTTCACGGTGGCCAACCCCACCATCTGCATGATGCTGATGTACATCCAGCCGATGTCAAACTCATAAGGCTTCACCGACAGCTTGGCCGAAGTGGGGTAAGTGTGGTGGTTGTTGTGCAGTTCTTCACCACCGATGAGAATGCCCCAAGGCGAAATGTTGGTGCTGGCGTCGGTCGCTTCAAAGTTGCGGTAGCCCCAGTAATGGGCAGCGCCATTGATGATGCCGGCCGCCGTGATGGGAATCCAGGCCATCTGAACAGCCCAAACCGCCAAGCCCGCCGCACCAAACAGGGCGATGTCGATGATCATCATCAGACCCACACCTTGCCATGAGTACCGCGTGTACAGGTTGCGCTCAATCCAGTCGTCCGGCGTACCGTGACCATAACGGGCCATGGTTTCCTTGTTTTTGGACTCGGCACGGTACAACTCGGCGCCTTCGAACAGCACCTTTTTGATGCCGTACACGTGAGGACTGTGGGGGTCTTCGGCCTGCTCGCATTTGGCGTGGTGTTTGCGGTGAATGGCTGCCCACTCTTTGGTGACCTGACCCGTGGTCAGCCAGAGCCAGAAACGGAAAAAGTGCGAAGCGATGGGGTGCAGGTCCAGCGAGCGGTGCGCCTGGTGGCGGTGCAAAAAGATGGTGACACTGGCGATGGTGATGTGCGTGAACACCAAGGTCACCAGAACGATCTGCCACCAACTGGCCTCGGTCAGCCCATGGGCCAACTGCTGAATCACACCATCCCACAGCGTGGAAAAGAATCCGGAATCGGTAGAAAACATTGATTTCCTAAATGACCGCCCAACAGCGGCGGGAACATGAGAGAGACACCCTCTGGCAAAGGAGCGTTGAAAACGCGTTGAATTTTAATGCTGGGGGTACAAAACACCAAATGTTGGCCAAGGCTGTCAGCAGCCAGCCTGATCAACATCAGGTTTTTGTGATTTTTTTCAAGTCTTCTTGCGCCAGACGGCCGCAAAAAAGCCGTCAGTTGCGTGCCGATGCGGCCACAAACGCAGCATTTTCCCCTCATCACCCGTACACAGCGACGCTGCATGGGGCACTTGGGCCGTCTCCAGCAAACCTGCCACAGGCACCGGCTCGAAATCCGGATGGACCTCGCCAAAGGCGGCCACGACCGCTTCGTTTTCGGCGGGCAACAGGCTGCAGGTGGCATAAACCAAGCGCCCACCCGGCTTCAGCAGGCGCGCCGCGCTGTGCAAAATCGCCTGCTGCAAGGCGGCCTGTGCTGCCACGGTCTGGGGGTTTTGACGCCACTTCAGGTCGGGGCTGCGGCGCAACGTTCCCAGGCCCGAGCAAGGCGCATCCACCAGCACGCGGTCGATCTTGCCCGCCAGCCGCTTGATGCGGTCGTCGCGCTCGTGCGCAATGGCCACCGGGTGCACGTTGGACAGGCCGCTGCGCGCCAGCCGGGGCTTGAGCGCATCGAGCCGGTGACCGGACGTGTCAAACGCATACAAGCGCCCGCTGTTGCGCATGGCCGCGCCAATGGCCAGCGTCTTGCCGCCCGCACCGGCGCAAAAGTCCACCACCATTTCACCGCGCTTGGCGTCCAAGAGCAAAGCCAGCAGTTGCGATCCCTCGTCTTGCACCTCCACGTCGCCCTGCACGAAAGCGGGCAACTTGGCCAGCGAGGGCTTGCCCTGCAGGCGAATGCCCATGGGCGAATACGGTGTAGGCTCGCAGGTGAGACCCGCCTGGCGCAATTCGGCCAGCACAGCTTCGCGCTTCTTTTTGAGCACGTTGACGCGCAGGTCCAGCGGCGCGGGCTGGTTCAGGCTCGCCACCAACGCGTCAAACTCAGGCCCCACCTGTTCGCGCAGCGCGGTAGCCAGCCATTCGGGCAGGTTGTGCCGATGGGGTGCCATTAGGTCGGCGTCGGTCACGGCATCGCAGTGGTCGAGCCAGTTCTTTTCCACATCGGTGAGCGCGCTTTTGAGAAAGTCACGGTCACCCGGAAAACCCAGCACGGCCAGGCGGCGCCATTTGGAGCCGCTGCCGGAGCGCGCAAGCCATTCGAACTTGAGGCGCTCGCGGAGGGTGGCGTACACCGTGTCGGACAGGGTGGCCCGCTCGCGCGGACCGAGCGAGCGGTGCTCGCGGAAGTAACGAGACACCACCGCATCGGCAGGGTGCTCAAATTTGTAAACGAGTTCAATCAGGTTGGCGCATTCGTCCAGCAGGGCTTTTGGGTGCATGGTTTGGATTATCCCCCTGCGCCGCTGCGCGGCTTCCCCCAAGGGGGACGGTGCCTGTGGCCGGGCAAAGCCCGATCCACGGCATCTCTGGGTGGGGGCATCGCGCGCTGGAGGTGTCTGCGGTCTGGAGCACTGGTGTCGCCCTCGGGGGGCGGGTAAGCCGCGCAGCGGAGCGGGGGGAGCCAAGTCCAGGGGGATAATCCCGGCCCATGTCTGAACTCTCCAACCAAGTGCGCC
This sequence comes from Hydrogenophaga sp., assembly GCA_030682835.1. GTDB lineage: Bacteria > Pseudomonadota > Gammaproteobacteria > Burkholderiales > Burkholderiaceae_C > Hydrogenophaga. Next base: position 111,918 of record JAUXNG010000094.1, read on the forward strand.
GCCGGCGCACATTCGCCATCATTTCCCACCCCGACGCGGGCAAGACCACGCTGACCGAGAAGCTGCTGCTGTTCTCGGGTGCGATCAACATCGCCGGCTCGGTGAAGGCGCGCAAGGCGGCACGCCACGCCACCAGCGACTGGATGGAGATTGAAAAACAGCGTGGCATTTCGGTCGCTTCGTCGGTGATGCAGATGGAATACCGCGACTGCGTGATCAACCTGCTGGACACCCCCGGCCACCAGGACTTCAGCGAAGACACCTACCGTGTGCTCACCGCCGTGGACGCGGCGTTGATGGTGATCGACGCCGGCAACGGCGTGGAGCCGCAGACCCGGCGACTGCTGCAGGTCTGCCGTGCACGCAACACGCCCATCCTCACCTTCGTCAACAAGATGGACCGCGAGGTACAGGCCCCGCTGGACCTGATGGACGAGATTGAGCGCGAACTGGGCATGACCGTGGTGCCGTTCACCTGGCCAGTGGGCATGGGCAAGACCTTCCGTGGCGTGTTTGACCGCCGCACCGACCAGATGCGCGTGTTCGCCGCCGGTGAAGACCGCCGCGGTGGCGACGAAGACGTGCTGAGTGGGCTGGACAACCCCGAGAGCGTGAAGCGCTTTGGCGCCGAATTTGAGCAGGCCAAGGAAGAACTGGAACTGGTGGCCGGTGCCTCACCGGCGTTTGACGAGGCCGAGTTTCTGGCCGGGCGCCAGACGCCCATGCTGTTTGGCTCGGCGGTGAACAACTTTGGCGTGCGCGAGGTGCTGGACGCGCTGGTGGA
>JAUXNG010000095.1 GCA_030682835.1 Hydrogenophaga sp.
CGAACAGCAGAACAAACGGGTTGTCCAGCAGAGCGGCTTGCTTTTCGGGGTTGTTGATGAAGTAGGGGCTCAGGTAGCCACGGTCAAACTGCATGCCCTCGACCACGTCGAGTTCGTTTTGCAGGCTCTTGCCGTCTTCAACGGTGATGACGCCTTCTTTGCCCACTTTGTCCATCGCGCTGGCGATGATGTCGCCAATGGAGGCGTCAGAGTTGGCGGAGATGGAGCCTACCTGGGCAATTTCCTTGCTGGTGGTGGTGGCCTTGGAGGCCTTCTTCAGCTCGACGATCAGGGCTTCCACAGCCTTGTCGATGCCGCGCTTGAGGTCCATGGGGTTCATGCCAGCGGCGACATACTTCATGCCCTCGCGCACGATGGACTGGGCCAGCACGGTGGCGGTGGTGGTGCCGTCACCGGCGTTGTCCGAGGTCTTGGAAGCGACTTCCTTGACCATCTGGGCGCCCATGTTCTGCAGCTTGTCCTTGAGTTCGATCTCTTTCGCGACCGACACACCGTCCTTGGTGACGGTGGGGGCGCCGAACGAACGCTCGAGCACCACGTTGCGGCCCTTGGGGCCCAGGGTGACCTTGACCGCGTTGGCCAGGATGTTCACGCCTTCAACCATGCGTGCGCGGGCTTCGCCGCCGAAAATGACGTCTTTTGCTGCCATGTTGATATCTCCAGAAATTTAGATGTTTAACCAGTTGGGGACAGAGCGGGCAGACGCTTCGCGCGTTGCTCGGTCAGTCCCGCAAAATCATTTGGATTCGACAACTGCGAACAGGTCGTCTTCTTTCATCACAAGCAGTTCGTTGCCGTCGACCTTGACGGTCTGGCCGCTGTACTTGCCGAACAGGACGCGGTCACCGACCTTCACGTTCATGGCCGACAGTTCGCCTTTGTCGTTTTTCTTGCCGGGACCAACGGCCAGGATTTCACCCTGGTCAGGCTTTTCGGCGGCTGCGTCGGGGATGACGATGCCGGAAGCGGTTTTGGTTTCGCTGTCAATACGCTTGACGATCACGCGATCGGCGAGAGGACGAAGGTTCATTGCATCTCCTGAGATAGAACGGTTGGTTGTTTCAGCGCAGCGCCGGCAGGTCCAAGGAAACCACCCGCGCTGCAAATCGACTGGGCGTCGAGTGTTAGCACTCAACACCAGCGAGTGCTAATGATAAGGGCGAGTCCGCCACTTTTCAAGAGCGCAGCCGAGTTTCGGTGCGCGGGTCTCTGGAAATGGGAACGGCAGACGAACCGATGCCCCGTCACTTGCGGGGCATGGTGGAGGGAGAACCGCGCCTTGCGGCGCGGCTGGGATCAGATCGTCAGTTCAGCGAGCGCCGAGCGCGGAAAGTCCAGCTCGGGCTCCAGCCCCTCAAAGGGGAGGGTGAAGTAGAAGGTGCAGCCGTTGCCCGCTGTGGTCTCGGCCCAGATGCGCCCGCCATGCCGCTCGATGATGCGCTGCGCCAGTGCCAGCCCCGTGCCTGTGCCTTCGAAATCCATTGAATGGTGCTGACGCTGGAACATCACGAAGAGGTTGTGGGCCTTTTCCAGATCGAAGCCCACGCCGTTGTCTTCGATGAAGAAGGTGCGGCCGCCCACAGGGTTCACGCGCCAGCCGATGCGAATGCGGGCCAGCTCCCGTGGCCGCGTGTACTTCACCGAATTGCCCAGCAGGTTGGCCCAGGCCTGGGCCAGCAGCATGGCGTCGCCACGGACGATCGGCAGGTCTTCTTCGATCACCCATTCGATCTTGCGGTCTGGGTTTTCCTGTTTCAGGTGGGCGACGACGCCCTCCAGCAAGGGCGTGAGCGGCACCGGCTGCGATTCGATGGCGACCCGGCCGAGGCGGGCGTATTCCAGCAGCCCCTCGATCATCACGCTCATGCGCTTGCTCGCCTTGGCTGTGGACTTGAGGTACTGCAGCGCCAGGGCGTCGGTGGAATCGCCCAGCTGTTCTTCGAGCAGGCTCACGAAGCTGGCAATGTGGCGCAGCGGCGCGCGCAGATCGTGTGACACCATGTGCGAGAAAACGTCCAGGTCCTTGTTGGCGGCCACCAGCTGCTGGGTGCGCTCGGCGACGCGTTTTTCCAGTTCGCGGTTGAGGTCGTTCATCACGTCCTCCAGGCTCTTGGCCGCGGTCATGTCGCGTGTGATGCTGGACAGGCCTTGCAGCTCGCCCGCTTCGTTGCGCAGGGCGGTGAGCACGGTGTGGGCCCAGAAGCGCGAGCCGTCGTCGCGCTGGCGCCAGCCACGCGTTTCCCACTGTCCGTGGGCCTTGGCCAGGCGCAGCACCTGGTCGGGGTCGACCTCGTCTTCGCCGCCCGTGTCATGCGACAGCAATGTCTGGTAGGGCTGGCCGACGATCTCCGAGCGGCGGTGGCCATGCAGACGCTGGGCGCTTTCGGTCCACTCGGTGATCAGGCCGTTTTCGTCGACGAAATAGATGCAGTAGTCCTGGATGGCGTCGACCATCAGGCGGTAGCGCTGCTCGCTCTGGAACAGTTCGGCGCTGCGCTCACGCACGCGTTCTTCCAGATCGCGGTTGGCTTCCAGCACGAACTCTTCGGTGCGGCGGCGTTCGCTGATGTCGTGCAGCTCGATGAAGATGCCTTCCACGCCCCCGTTCTGGAAGTCGGGGATGTAGTGGATTTCGTAGTAGTTGCGCGTGCCGTCTGCTGCCACCCGCTCCGCTTCAAAAGACTGGACCTGACCGCTCAGGGCTGCAGCCACGCGCGGCAAGATCTCGGGCAGCAGGTCGGGGCGCACCACATGGCTCAGGTGCGAACCCACCATGTCGCTGGCGAGCTTGCCGTAGCGTGACGCGTGGGCGGTGTTGGCGAAACGGCAGATCAGATCCTTGTCGTAATACGCCAGGCGGGCCGGGATGCGGTCGGTGATGGTCTGCAGGAACCCGTCGTGCGCGGCCAGGCGCTGTTCGGCCGCCTTGCGTTCGCTGATGTCCACCACCGTGGTGTTGCTGTGCAGGAACTGGCCGTCTGCCGCCTGCACCGAGTTGGAGGAGAGCAGGGCGTGGAAGCGGGTGCTGTCGCGCCGGCGGATCTGGATCTCCATCGGCTGGCTGCGCCCGGTCTCGCGCAACTGCATCAGCCGCCGCGTGGCCAGTTCACGCCAGTCGGGGTCGATCAGTTGAAAAATGTCCATGCGCCCCACGACTTCCTCGCGGGCGTAACCCAGCCAGTCCAGCATGGTCTGGTTGATGTGGAGGAAGCGCAGTTCGTGGTCCAGCGAGAGGAAACCGCAGCCCGCCTGCTCGTACAGCGAGCGGGCGCTGTCGAGCTGTGCCTGAAGCTCTCGCGTGCGTTCGGCGAGCAATTGCTCCATATCCGGGGAGGAGGATGGGGCCATCCGGTCCGCGCAGATAGAGTTGTCCATGGTTCAAGGCTCCCGGTCGTGCAGGTATCAGCCGCAAAATTGCGTTTGATTACATATCGGAAGTTACTGCAGAAAATTCAGTCTGGGAACCTGAGGCGCCGGTGGGTTGAGGCGCATCGACGCCACGCCGTGCCAGCCTGCAAGCATTCAGATCTGACGACCGGCCCGCACCGCTTGAAAACCAAAGTGGTGGTTCAGCTGGCCGGGCTAGTGCTTGATCACGCACCCGGCCCGGTTGCGAGCAATGCCGCTGAGCCGCAGGGCGCGGCGCGAGCGGTCTCTATGGACGACGAATGGTCAGGCAGCCGACAGGCCGGCGGCCTGGCGCAGGGCCTGGGCCTTGTCCACCCGCTCCCAGGTGAACTCGGGCTCTTCGCGGCCGAAGTGGCCGTAGGCGGCAGTCTTCTGGTAGATCGGGCGCAGCAGGTCGAGCATCTGGATGATGCCTTTGGGCCGCAGGTCGAACAGGTCGTTCACCAGTGCCGCGATCTGCTCGTCGGGAATGACGCCCGTGCCTTCGGTGTACACAGTCACGTTCATGGGCTTGGCCACGCCGATGGCGTAAGCCACCTGGATCTGGCACTGCCGCGCCAGGCCCGCGGCCACCACGTTCTTGGCCACGTAGCGCGCGGCGTAGGCGGCCGAGCGGTCCACCTTCGACGGGTCTTTGCCCGAGAACGCGCCGCCACCGTGCGGGCAGGCACCGCCATAGGTGTCGACAATGATCTTGCGGCCGGTGAGGCCGCAGTCGCCCTGCGGGCCGCCGATGACGAAGCGCCCGGTCGGGTTGATCAGGTAACGCGTGTTCTGCAGCCACTCTTTGGGCAGCACGGGCTTGATGATTTCTTCGATGATGGCTTCGGTGAAGCTGTCTTTCATCTTGTGCTGCGTTTCCGACTGGTCGGGGCTGTGCTGGGTGGACAGCACCACGGTGTCGATGCTGTGCGGCTTGCCGTCCACGTAGCGCATCGTCACCTGGCTCTTGGCGTCGGGCCGCAGGAAGGGCAGGCGGCCGTCCTTGCGCAGCTGGGCCTGGCGCTCCACCAGCCGGTGTGCGTAGTAGATGGGCGCGGGCATCAGCTCGGGCGTCTCGTCGCAGGCGTAGCCGAACATCAGGCCCTGGTCGCCAGCGCCAATGTTCAGGTGGTCGTCGGACGCGTGGTCCACGCCCTGTGCGATGTCGTTGCTCTGCTTGTCGTAGGCCACCAGCACCGCGCAGCCCTTGTAGTCGATGCCGTACTCGGTGTTGTCGTAGCCAATGCGCTTGATGGTGTCGCGTGCGACCTGGATGTAGTCCACATGCGCGTTGGTGGTGATCTCGCCCGCCAGCACCACCAGGCCTGTGTTGGTCAGGGTTTCGGCGGCCACGCGGCTGCGGGGGTCCTGCGCGAAGATCGCGTCGAGAATCGCGTCGGAGATCTGGTCGGCCACCTTGTCGGGGTGGCCTTCAGAGACGGATTCGGAGGTGAAAAGGAAATCGTTCGCCATCTATATAAACTCCACGTTGGTTGATCGGCGTTGCCGGCCCCGGAGTTCGGCGAACGCTTTAGCGGAATTTGTGAATCGCCCCGCAATTAGTTCAGTAACTCGGCGATGGCCGGATTCTAGATCAAGCCGAGTTGTGCTTCCCCTACCTTTGTTGATGGCCCCGCAGGTGCAGGGCCATGCCCTGATCGCGCCGTGAACCAGCTGATTCGTCTCATTTTTGTCTTCCTGAGCAAGTGGCCGCTTCCCCTTCTCCATGCCGTCGGCTGGCTGCTGGGCTGGGCCAGTTTTCTGCTGTCGGGGCGCTACCGACGCCGCCTGCTGGACCATGTGCGCCAGGCCGGTTTTTCCCGCCGTGTGGCCCTGGCTGCCGTGGGCGAAGGGGGCAAGATGGTGGCCGAGTTACCCCGGCTGTGGCTGGGCGCGCCGGTGAAGGTGGGCTGGGAAGGGGCTGCCGTGATCGAGGCCGCCCACGCCCACGGTACGGGGGTGCTCTACCTCACGCCGCATCTGGGCTGCTTTGAAATCACCGCGCAGGCGCTTGCCGAGCGTTTCGGGGCCGACATGCCCATCACCGTGCTGTACCGCCCTTCGCGCCAGCCCTGGATGAGCGAGCTCATCGCCACCGCACGCAACCGGCCTGGTCTTCACACCGCCCCCACCACGCTGGCGGGGGTGAAGCAGCTCATCAAGGCGCTCAAGTCGGGGCAGGCCGTGGGTCTGCTGCCCGACCAGGTGCCGCCAGAAGGGCAGGGCGTCTGGGCGCCTTTCTTCGGGCGTGAGGCGTACACCATGACCCTGTCGGCCCGGCTGGTGCACAGCGCCAAGGCCCCGGCGGTACTGATCTGGGGCGAGCGGCTGAGCTGGGGGCGCGGTTTTCTCGTGCATGTGCGGCCCTTTGATCCCACGCACAGCGCGCCACTCTCGACCGACATGACCGTTGCGGCCCGCCAGATCAACCAGGCCATGGAAGCGCTGGTGCGTGAATGCCCCGCGCAATACCTCTGGTCGTACGCGCGCTACAAGGCACCGCCCGGTGCGTCCGCTACTGCCACCGCTCCTGTTTCGAATCGCCAGCCCGACGTTTCATGACCCCACCAACTGCCCCTCCCGCGCCTGCGCATGCACCGGTCGGACTGGTCGGGCGCCTGGGCCTGGCCTTCATGCGCCTGCTCGCCCGCCTGCCCTTGTCGTGGGTGCGCGCGCTCGGCTGGCTGTTCGGCGTGGTGCTGCACCGGGTGGCCGCGCGGCGCCGTCGCATTGCACACACCAACTGGGCGCTCTGTTTTCCGCACACCACCGAAGTCGAACGCAAGCGTGCGGTGCGTCGGCACTTCATTCATTTTGTGCAGGCCTGGCTGGACCGCAGCTGGCTTTGGGAGGCCGATGAGGCCACGGTGCGCGCCCGCCTGCGCGTGGTGGGCGCCACCCATGAGCTGGACGGCGAGACCCCCACCGTGCTGCTGGCGCCCCATTTCGTGGGGCTGGACGCCGGCGGCACCGCGCTGGCCCTGTTTGTGAAGCGCCAGTACATCAGCATTTACGCCGAACAGCTCAACGAAGCCGCCGACCAGTGGATACGCGCCGGGCGGTTGCGTTACGGCTCGGTGAGGCTGGTGAGCAAGCACCAGGGCCTGCGGCCGGTGGTGCACGCCTTGCGCTCGGCCGGCGTGCTCTACCTCTTGCCCGACATGGACATGGGCCCGCAGGAGTCCATCTTTGTGCCGTTTTTCGGTGTGCAGGCCGCGACTGTGCCCACCCTGCCGCGGCTGGCCCGGCTGGGAAACGCCAAGGTGGTGCCGGTGATGACGCGCATGACCGACGCGGGCTACGACGTGGAGCTGCTGCCGGCCTGGACCGATTACCCCGGCGCTGACGCCGTGGAAGACACGGCGCTGATGAACCGGCGGCTGGAAGACATGGTGCGCACCATGCCCGAACAGTACTTCTGGGTGCACAAGCGGTTCAAGACACGCCCGCCGGGTGAGCCATCCCCTTACGGCAAGGACTGAACGCCGCCACGCCCGCTGACCGGAGGCAGGCCGGTCAGGCGGTCAGGAAAGTGCTCAGCAGCTCGATCACCCGCTCGGGTTGCTCGTGCACGATCCAGTGCGTGGCGCCAGGCACGCGCTTGATGCGCAGGTCGGGCACGTGTTCCTCCAGTCCGTCGAGCAGGGCGGCGGGCAGGGCGGTGTCGCCCAGACCCCAGATCACAAGGGTGGGCACGTTCACGCGCAGCATGTCGGGCGGGATCTTCACCCCCGCGGCACCCGGGTCGCTCGCGGTGGGGGGGCGCAAGGGTGATGCTGCGTAATACGCGCAGGGGCCGTGCAAGCCCAGGCGCCAGACGGCGCGGTAGCGTTCCCGCATGGTCTCGTCCAGCCAGGCCAGTGGCCCGCTGTTGGCTGCCATGTTGGTGAAGAAGGGCCACAGCCGGGCGAAATCGTTTTCAGCCAGGAGGGCCGGCGCATCTGGCCTGGCCAGAAAGTTCATGTAAGCGCTGGATGCCTGCTGCTCAGGCGACTGGCTCAGCTCGCGCTGGAAGCTGCCGGGGTGTGGCGCGTTGATGATGGCCAGCTGGTGCAGGCGCTCGGGGTGGAGGGCCGCAACGTTCCAGGCCAGCGCGCCGCCCCAGTCGTGGGCCACCAGCGCGGCCAGCTGCCCTGGCGTGGGGCTGTCCCGTGTTTCGGCCTCGATCAGGGTCACGATGTCCTGAACCAGGTGCTTGGCCCGGTAGGCGGACACGTCCGCCGGCGCACTGGAATGCTCGTAGCCGCGCAGGTTGGGTGCGATGCAGCGGTAGCCGCCGTTGGCCGGTGCCGCGAAATGCGCCAGCAGGGCGTCCCACACAAACGCGGCTTCGGGAAAGCCGTGCAGGAACAGCAGCACCGGGCGGCCCACCGTGCCGCTGCAGCGGCAGCTGAGGTGGATGCCGTGCGGCAGCGTGACGGTGCGGGTTTCGATCATGGCGGTGGTTGAGGTCGGTCAAACGGGGTTGCCGAGCCTGTCCACGCTCAGTCGAGGGACTCGGGCTCGTCGTCGTCTGCGTTGTCGGGGCCGGTTTCCACGGGAGCCTGTTTCGGCACCTTCACCGGTTCATGTGCCCAGTGCCAGAGCAGCTGGGCCACATCGTCCAGCCCCTGCTTCTTGAGGGCAGAAAAGAGTCTCGCCTCGCCGCCGCCGCTTTGCAGTCGCGCAATCGACAGCGCCTTGGCGGCTTCCGAGCGGCTGAGCTTGTCGGCCTTGGTGAGCAGCACCAGGAATTTGAGGCCGGCCTGCACCCGGGGGCGGATCACGTCGAGCAGGATTTCGTCCAGCTCGGTCATGCCCAGGCGCGGGTCGATCAGCAGCACCACGCCCTTGAGGTTTTCTCGGGTCAGCAGGTAGTTGCCCATCACGCGCTGCCAGCGCAGCTTGGCTTCGCGCGGCACGGCGGCATAGCCGTAGCCCGGCAGGTCGGCCAGCACGGCGTCGTGGATGCCCTGCTTGCCGAGCGAAAACAGGTTGATGCTCTGGGTGCGCCCGGGTGTCTTGGATGCGAAGGCCAGGCGCTTTTGCTGCGTCAGCGTGTTGATGCAGGTGGATTTGCCGGCGTTGGACCGGCCCACGAAGGCGATTTCGGGCAGATCGAGCGCCGGCAGGTGTTCAAGCTGCGGCGCGGTGGTGAGGAAGCGGGCCGTGTGCAGCCAGCCATGCATGGCTTTCACATCGGGCACGGGGGGAGAGGCGGGGGCGGATCCAGTGTGGGGGGTATCGGCCGGGGAGGCCGGAGCGTCGGGCGACGGCTGTGCGGGAGGGGAAGCTGGCGTGTGGTGTTGGGTCATTTGGTCTATTACCGGTGAGGCATTGTAAAATCGATGGGCTTAGAACAGAACAACCGCGAATCACCTCAACCGAACCGTCGCCTCAGACGCCAGTCCAGACATGAAATTGCCTGTTTCACTCCTTTGCGCCGCTGCCGCTGCAGCCCTGTCGTTCAGCGCCCATGCCCAGTCGGCCAAGCCCGATTTGGCCAAAGGTGCGGCTTTGTACGGCCAGGTGTGCGTGGCCTGCCACGCGGCTGACGGCAATTCGTCGACCCCTGCCAATCCCATGCTTGCCCAGCAGCATCCCGAGTATCTGGTCAAGCAGCTGCAGGAATACAAGAGCGGCAAGCGCGAAAACCCCATCATGAAGGGTTTTGCTTCCGCGCTGTCCGATGATGACATGCGCAACATCGCTTTCTGGCTGGCCGACCAGAAGGCCAAGACCGGTTTCGCTCAGGACAAGGAACTCGTCCGTCTGGGCGAGCGCATCTACCGCGGCGGCATCGCCGAGCGCCAGGTAGCCGCCTGTGCGGGCTGCCACAGCCCCAATGGCGCCGGTATCCCCTCACAGTACCCACGCCTGGCTGGTCAGCATGCCGAGTACACCGCAGCCCAGCTGACCGCGTTCCGCGACGGCGTGCGCAAGAACAACGCCCAGATGACGGGCGTGGCCAGCAAGATGAACGACCGCGAAATCCGTGCGGTGTCTGACTACATTGCTGGCCTGCGCTGACGCGTGCGGGGGCTTCAAGCCCCCGGTTGCGGGCGGGATATAAGCCAGCACCGATGTTTGGCGGCACAATGCGATATGTACGGATTTGTAGTGAACCGTTGACCGCAACAGACATCACAACAGGGCGTGTTCCGGATCCTCCGGAGCCGCCTTTTTTGTTGCACCCTTCCATTTCGTCCGACCCATGACCGTTTCCACCCAAGGCCTGCAACTGAGCACCGGATCGCGCCTCGTCGGCGAGGTGGTGGAGCTGCTGTCTTCCATGCGGTTCGCGATCTCGCTGCTCACGGTGATTTGCATCGCCTCGGTGATCGGCACGGTGGTCAAGCAGCACGAGCCGTTCAACAACTACGTGAACCAGTTCGGGCCCTTCTGGGCCGACGTGTTCGCCAGCGCCAGCCTGTTTTCGGTCTACAGCGCCTGGTGGTTCCTGTTGATCCTGGCTTTTCTGGTGATCAGCACCAGCCTTTGCATCATCCGCAACACGCCCAAGATCTTCACGGACTTCAAGGCCTACAAAGAAAACATCCGCGAACAAAGCCTGAAGGCCTTCCCGAACCGCGCCGAGAACGCCCTGGACGAAGCGCCCGAGGTGGCGGCCAACCGGATCGGCCAGCACCTGCTGGGCACCGGCTGGAAGGTGAAGCTGCAGTCGCGCGACACGGCCGGCGGCACCGGCTGGATGGTGGCGGCCAAGAAAGGTGCGGCCAATAAGATCGGTTACCTGGCGGCGCACAGCGCCATCGTGCTGGTGTGCATCGGCGGCCTGCTCGACGGTGACCTGATCGTGCGCGCGCAGATGTGGTTCAACGGCAAGACCCCTTTCACCGGCGGTGGACTGATCGCCGATGTACCGGCCCAGCACCGTCTCTCGGCGAGCAACCCGACCTTCCGCGGCAACCTGCTGGTGACCGAGGGCACCACGGCCGGCACCGCGATCCTGGCCCAGCCGACCGGCGTGCTGTTGCAGGACCTGCCGTTTTCGGTTGAACTGAAGAAGTTCATCGTCGAGTACTACGACACGGGCATGCCCAAGCTCTTTGCCAGCGACATCGTGATCCACGACCACGAAACCGGCGAGCAGAAGCCGGCCCGGGTGGAAGTGAACCACCCGGCCAGCCACCGCGGCATCAACATCTACCAGTCCAGCTTTGACGACGGCGGCTCCAAGGTGACGCTGCGCGCCGTGCCGATCAACGGTCCATCCCGGACCTTCGAGGTGGCCGGCGTGATCGGTGGAAGCAGTGCACTGAGCAATGGCGACGAGAAGATGACGCTGGAGTTCACCGGGCTTCGCGTCATCAACGTGGAGAACTTCGCCGCGGCTGACACCCTGAGTGGTGCCGATGTGCGCAAGGTCGACCTGCGCCAGTCCATCGAAAGCCGCCTGGGCGCGGGACACAAGACCGTGACCGAGAAGACGCTTCGCAACGTGGGGCCCAGCGTCACCTACAAGCTGCGCGACGCGGCCGGGCAGGCCATCGAGTACCACAACTACATGCTGCCGATGGAGCTCGACGGTGCCCGGGTGTACCTGCTGGGCCTGCGGGAAACCCCGTCCGAGCCCTTCCGTTACCTGCGCATTCCGGCCGACGGCCAGGACAGTCTGGACGATTTCGTGCGACTGCGCTCCGCCCTGGCCGACCCGGCCATGCGCGAGCTCGCTGTGCGCCGCTACGCTCTCTCGGCGGTGGAAGACGGGCGACCCGAGCTGTCTCAGGCGCTGGAGGTGTCGGCGGCGCGTGCGCTGGGGCTGTTCGCCGGTGCCGAGACGGTGGAGCTGGCGCCTGCCCTGGTCAATGGAAACGGCCCCCGCGGGCCGGTGCGGGGCGGCCTGCAGGCGGTGTCGGCTTTTCTGGAGAGCAATGTGCCCGAAGCCGAGCGCGAGCGGGCGAGCGATGTGCTGGTGCGCATCCTCAACGGCACGCTGTTCGAATTGATGCTCATCAGCCGGGAACGCGACGGCCTGCCGCCGCTCGAACGCAACGATGCCACCCAGCGGTTCATGACCAGCTCGGTGATCAGCCTGAGCGACACCTTCTTCTACCCGGCGCCCATGACCTTCCAGCTGAAAGATTTCGAGCACATCCAGGCCAGTGTGTTCCAGGTGGCCCGCGCGCCAGGACAGAACCTCGTCTACCTGGGCTGCCTGTTGCTGATCGTGGGCATCTTCGCCATGCTGTACGTGCGCGAGCGCCGGCTGTGGGTGTGGCTGGCGCCGGCGGCCGGCAGCGGGGCGCAGGCCCACATGGCCCTGTCGTCCAACCGCAAGACGATGGAAGCCGACCAGGAATTTGACGTGTTGAAGAGCCAACTGCTGAAGGTGAACCCATGAACACTGTGACCGCCAACCGGACCATCCAGCTGAAGAACAACGGCTCGGGCCAGACGCCGGGATATTTCGCTCGCCGCGACGTGTGGGACTGGCTGTTCGCGGCGGTTCTGGTCGCGGGTGCGGCCTGGGCCTTCCTGCAGTATGACCACGCCATGAATGGCTACGAGAAGGCCATTCTGGTGGGCAGCGTGCCTTCCATGATCTGGCTCGGCTGGTTCTGGCGGCCTTTGCGCGGGCTGTCCGTGATCGTGGGTGCGCTGGCCCTGCTGGCCATCTGGCTCTACCAGACGCCCGCCGGCGGTGCCGACCTGGAACGCGCCGAGCAGGTGTTCCTGCTCAAGTACTTCATTTCCAGCCAGTCCGCCATTCTGTGGATGAGCGTGCTGTTCTTCATGAGCACCGCGTTCTACTGGGTGGGCATGCTGACCCGGGCGGGCGACGCTTTTGAATCCCTGGGTTCGCGCATGGCCTGGGTGGCGGTCACGTTGGCGCTGGTGGGCACCATGGTGCGCTGGTACGAGAGTCACCAGATCGGCCCGGACATCGGCCACATCCCGGTCAGCAACCTGTACGAAGTGTTTGTGCTGTTCTGCTGGATGACCACGCTGTTCTACCTGTACTACGAAGACCAGTACAAGACCCGATCCATGGGCGCGTTTTCCATGCTCGTGGTCAGTGCGGCGGTGGGTTTCCTGCTCTGGTACACGCTGGTGCGCGAAGCGCACGAAATCCAGCCCCTGGTGCCGGCTCTGCAGAGCTGGTGGATGAAGGTGCATGTGCCCGCCAACTTTGTCGGCTACGGCACCTTCGCCATCGCCGCCATGCTGGCTTTCGCCTACCTGATCAAGCAGAGTGCCACCGAGACCCGCTGGTACAAGCTGGCGCCCCTGTGGCTGCTCGGCATCGTGCTGTGCCTGGAGCCGCTGGTCTTCCGTCAGTCCGCGCTGGAGAGGGGCGGCAGTTACTGGTTCGTCTACTTCGGCGTGTCTGCGCTGATCATCGGCGGCATCCTGTTTGGACGCCGTCGAATCGCCGAGCGGCTGCCCAGCTTCGAGGTGCTGGACGACGTGATGTACAAGGCCATCGCGGTGGGCTTTGCCTTCTTCACCATCGCCACCGTGCTCGGCGCGCTGTGGGCGGCGGAAGCCTGGGGCGGTTACTGGAGCTGGGACCCGAAAGAGACCTGGGCCCTCATCGTGTGGCTGAACTACGCAGCCTGGCTGCACATGCGGCTCATGAAAGGCCTTAGGGGCACTGTGGCGGCCTGGTGGGCGCTGGTGGGTCTGGCTGTGACCACTTTCGCCTTCCTGGGCGTGAACATGTTCCTGTCGGGCCTGCACAGCTACGGCGAACTCTGACCCCTGTTTCAGTGCGCTCGCCTCGGCGAAGCGGGGGTATCCATCTCCTCGCGCACGGGAACGCGCGGGGTTTGTAAGAATCATCCGATGTCCCCGACCCTTGGTCAAACAGGAGCCATCGCATGATCATCCGCACCCATTCCGAAGCGTTCCAGCACCCGCAGTCCAGCGACATCACGCCCCCGTCGGTCTATCTGAACCGGCGCACGCTGCTGCAGCAGATGGCCCTGGGTGCCGGCGGCGTGGCAGCCGCGGGGTGGGCCGGGCGTCAGGCGTTTGCGCAGACCGCTGCGGTGCCGCGTCCTGGCAAGCTGGCCACGCTGCCCAGTGTGCGTTCCGCGGTGGCCGGCGCCACCACGGTGGAGGCGCTCACTTCCTACCGCGACGCCACCACTTACAACAACTTCTACGAGTTCAGCACCGACAAGGCCGACCCCTCAACCTACGCCAAGCCCATGAACACGCGCCCCTGGACAGTGGCCGTGGAGGGCCTGGTGAGCAAGCCGATGACGCTGGACATCGACCGCCTGCTCAAGCTCGCCCCCATGGAAGAGCGCATCTACCGCCTGCGCTGCGTCGAAGGCTGGTCGATGGTGATCCCCTGGGTTGGCTACTCGCTGTCGGAATTGATCAAGCAGGTGCAGCCGCTGGGCAGCGCCAAGTATGTGGAGTTCGTGACCCTGGCCGACCCGAAGGTCATGCCGGGCCTGCGTTCGGGCGTGCTGTCCTGGCCTTATGTCGAAGGTCTGCGGCTTGACGAAGCGATGCACCCGCTGACCCTGCTGGCCTTCGGCATGTATGGCGAGGTCATGCCCAACCAGAACGGCGCACCCCTGCGCCTCGTGGTGCCCTGGAAGTACGGATTCAAGAGCGGCAAGTCGCTGGTGAAGATCCGCTTCACCGACAAGGAGCCGGTCACGGCGTGGAACCAGGCCGCCCCGCAGGAGTACGGCTTTTACTCCAACGTGAACCCCGATGTGACGCACCCGCGCTGGAGCCAGGCCACCGAGCGTCGCATTGGTGAGGGCGGCGGGCTGTTCGCCAAGCGGCGACCCACCCAGATGTTCAACGGCTACGAGCCTCAGGTTGGCCAGCTCTACGCGGGGATGGACTTGCGCAAGTTCTTCTAAGTGGCCGTTCAGGAAAGGCGCCCGTTGACGGTTCAGCGGGTCTTGTCCCATGCGGGTGCCAAGGGCGTGGCCTTTGCGCTTGCGCTGCTGCCGCTGGCCAGTCTGTTCTCGGCTGCGTGGTCCGATCAGCTCGGGGCCAACCCGGCCGAGGCGCTGATCCGCTCCCTGGGCGACTGGAGCCTGCGCTTTCTGGTGCTGGTGCTGGCGATCACGCCCGTGAGGGTGGTGACGGGCTGGTCAGCACTGGCGCGTTTTCGCCGCATGGTGGGTCTGTTCATGTTCTTCTACGCCAGCCTGCACCTGCTGGCCTATGCCTGGTTCGACATGGGTTTCGATCTACCGGCCGTCGTGGATGACGTGATCAAGCGGCCCTTCATTCTGGTGGGCATGACGGCCTGGCTGCTGCTGCTGGTGATGGCCGCCACTTCGTTCAACCGCGCCATCAAGGCCCTGGGCGCGCGGCGCTGGCAGCTGCTGCACCGCAGCGTCTACGCCGTGGCGGGCCTGGCGGTGCTGCACTTTTTCTGGATGCGCAGCGGCAAAAACGATTTTGCCGACGTGTTCGTTTACGCGGGCTTGCTGGCCGCTTTGCTGGGCTGGCGTCTGTGGCGACGCCTGGGGCGTGCGCCGCACCCCTGAGCGTGGATCAGGCCGGCGGTAGCAGGGTTTCGAGTCGCAACTGGTCCACCGCCGACTCGCGCGCCCGAATGGGGGTGGCGGTGGCGCCCGCCACCAGCACCTCGGCCGCCCGCCCGCGTGTGTTGTAGTTGCTGGCCATGCTCATGCAGTAGGCGCCGGCCGATAGCACGGCGAGCAGGTCGCCTGGCTGCACCGCCAGGTCACGGTCGCGCCCGAGCCAGTCGCCGCTTTCGCACACCGGGCCAACCACGTCCCAGGTGCTTGGAGCATCGGCGCGCGGCGACAGGGGCACGATCTGGTGGAAAGCCTGGTACATGGCCGGGCGGGGCAGGTCGTTCATTGCCGCGTCCACGATCAGGAAGTTCTTCTGCTCGCCCGGCTTGAGGTAGAGCACCTCGGTGATGCACACGCCGGCGTTGCCCACCAGCGAGCGCCCGGGCTCCAGGAAGATCTTGCGGTCGCCGTAGCCCCGGGCGTCGATCTTCTCGAGCAGGCGCTTCCACAAGGCGTCCGCCGCCGGTGGGGTGTCACCGCTGTAGTCGATGCCCAGGCCACCGCCGAAGTCGATGTGCTGGATTGGCACCCCCGCTGCCTCGATGGCCTGCACCAGGTCCAGGATGCGGTCCATCGCGTCCAGGTAGGGGTCTGCCTGCGTGATCTGTGAGCCGATGTGGCAGTCGATGCCCACCACGCGCAGGCCGGCGCAGGCAGCGGCATGCTGGTAGGTGGCCACCACATCTTCATGCGCGATGCCGAACTTGTTGCCTTTGAGGCCGGTGGAGATGTAGGGGTGCGTCTTGGCGTCCACGTTGGGGTTCACGCGAATGCTCACTGGCGCGCGCAAGCCCATTTCCATGGCGACTTCGTTCAATACGTCGAGTTCAGCGCGGCTTTCCACGTTGAAGCAGCCAATGCCGACGTCGAGCGCGCGGCGCATCTCTGAGCGCGTCTTTCCAACGCCCGAAAAGATGATGGTGGCGGGGCTGGCCCCGGCCGCCAGGGCTCGCTCCAGCTCCCCGCCCGACACGATGTCGAAACCGCAACCGGCGCGCGCCAGCGTCTGTAGAACCGCCAGGGTGGAATTTGCCTTCATGGCATAGCAGATCTGGTACGTGCGGCCGGCCAGTCCACGCTGGTAGGCGGCCAGGGCGTCCAGCATCGCCGCCTGGCTGTAGACAAACAGCGGGGTGCCGTGTTCGCGTGCCAGAACGTCCAAGGGCACCTCTTCAACCATCAGCCGACCCGCGTCGTAACTGAAATGCGGCGGCAGGGTGGCGGGCGACGTACCGGAAGATGAGGACATGGCGCAAATTGAAAGGGGGAGGGTTCAGCCGGCCCGCGGCGCGGGGCTGAAGGGTGTCAGCGTGAGGGCGTGGCCGCGGGCGCTTGCTGGGCAGGCGCTGCGGCCGCAGGCGCCTGGACAGCAGGAGCAAGAAACAGCGGCCCTTTCTGTCCACAGCCGGCCAGCAGCAACCCGCTCGCCAGCAGGGCAGCCCTGCCCAGCCGGCGGGTGCGGTCCGGGAGGCAGCCTAGAATTCGGGGCACATCACACATGGGCTCATTGTAATGACCGACACCGATTACCTGGACCAGGCCGAGGCGCTGTTGCGCGCCATTGAGCTGGCCTGCGACCGCATCAATGACAGCTCCGATGCGGACATCGACAACCAGCGCGTGGGCGGCATGATCACCCTCACGTTTGCCAACCGCAGCCAGATCATCATCAACCTGCAGAAGCCCTTGCAGGAAGTGTGGATGGCGGCGCGCGCCGGCGGTTTCCACTACCGCCTGGAGGGTGCGCGCTGGGTCGATACCAAGGGACAGGGCGAGTTTTTCGACCACCTGTCTCGTTACGCCAGCGAGCAGTCGGGGCTGCCGCTGGTGTTCAGTTCCTGAACAGGTCGAGGATGCTGCGACGGTCTTCCGGTTCCACCGGGCGGGTCACGACGCCCTCAGCGCCCGGCACGGGCGGGTTGGCAGGGGCTGCACCCGGCCAGGCATCGTTCAGGCCCAGCCCCCGCACGCCGTTGCCGGGGCCATATTCTTCGTAGTACCACTCGCCGCCAATGTTGATCACCCCTGGCGGTGGGGTGTACTCCGCCACCGGAACGCCCTTGAGCGCTTCAGACATGTAGCTGATCCAGATCGGAAGGCTCAGGCCACCACCGGTTTCGCGGCTGCCCAGGTTGCGTGGCGTGTCGTGGCCCACCCAGGTGGCGGCCACCACGGTCGGGTGGTAGCCCACGAACCAAGCGTCCACCGAATCGTTGGTGGTGCCGGTCTTGCCGTAAAGGTCCGGTCGCTTGAGGGTGGACTGGGCGCGGGCAGCGGTGCCCGAGCGGGTGATTTCCTGCAGCAGGCTGCTCATCAGGAACGCATTGCGCGTATCGATCGCCCGCTGGGACTCGGCCAGCTCCACCGGCGCGGCTTCAAACAGCACCTTGCCCCGGTGCTCGATGACGCGTGTGATGAGCGAAGGCTGCACCCGGTAACCGCCATTGGCGAATGCTGCATAACCCACCGCCATCTGCATCGGCGTGACCGAACCCGCGCCCAGAGCCATCGTGAGGTAGGGTGGGTGCTTGGGTGCGTCAAAGCCAAACCGCGCCACCCAGCCCTGTGCACTCTGGGTCCCCACCAGCTGAAGCACTCGGATCGACACCATGTTCTTCGATTTGGCCAGCGCACGGCGGACCGACATCGGCCCTTCGAACTTGCCATCGTAGTTTTTCGGCTCCCACGGTTTTCCGCCGGTTTCGGCCGCGCCGTAATACAGCGGAGCGTCGTTGACGATGGTCATCGGCGTCAGGCCTTTTTCCAGTGCGGCGGAGTAAATGAAGGGTTTGAAGCTGGAGCCCGGCTGGCGCCAGGCCTGCGTCACGTGGTTGAACTTGCTTTTCTGGAAGTCGAAACCGCCGACCAGCGCGCGGATGGCCCCGGTGCGCGGGTCGAGGGCCACGAACGCGGCCTCGACGTCGGGCAGCTGGGTGATGCGCCACCCCGTCTCACCCGTCTTCACCACCCTGATCACCGCGCCCGGACGGATACGGATGTTGGGCCCCGCTTTGTCGGACAGACCAGACTGCACCGGGCGCAGCCCCTCGCCGGTGATTTCAAAAGGCTCACCATCGTGGCGCACGGCGAGTACGCGGCGCGCGCTGGCTTCCAGCACCACGGCCGAGAGCAGGTCGTCGTTGTCGGGCCGCTCGGCCAGTGCGTCGTCGATCGCCTCGTCGCGGGCAGCCGGATCGGTGGGCAGGTCGATGAACAGCTCGGGGCCGCGGTAAAACTGGCGGCGTTCGTAATCCAGCACGCCCTCGCGAACGGCGCGGTAGGCGGTCTGCTGCTCGGCTGCCATCAGGCTGGTCGTCACGATCAGTCCGCGTGTGTACGCCTCGTCGCCGTACTGCGCCACCATGGATTGACGCACCATCTCGGCGACGTATTCACCATGAACGGCCACTTGCTGCGAAGGGCGCCGCAGGCGCAGCTCTTCATTTTTGGCTTCGACGGCCTCTGCCTGCGTGATGTACCCGTTCTCCAGCATGCGGTCGATGATGTGGAGCTGGCGTGCCCGCGCCCGCCGCGGGTTGCTTATCGGGTTGTAGGCCGATGGCGCCTTGGGCAGCCCGGCCAGCATGGCCGCCTCGGCGATGGTGACGTCCTGCAAGGGCTTGCCAAAATACGTCTGCGCGGCAGTGGAGAAACCGTAGGCCCGTTGCCCCAGGAAGATCTGGTTCATGTAGATCTCCAGAATCTGTTCCTTCGTGAGCAGGTGTTCCAGCTTGAAGGTGAGCAGCACCTCGTAGATCTTGCGCGTGTAGCTCTTCTCGGCCGAGAGGTACACATTGCGTGCCACCTGCATGGTGATGGTGGAGGCGCCCTGGCTCTTGGCCTGCCCCAGGTTGGCCAGCGCCGCGCGCATCATGCCTCGGTAGTCGACGCCGCTGTGTTCGAAAAAGCGGGCGTCCTCAATCGCTAGCACCGCGTTCTTCATCACGTCAGGAATTTCACGGAAGGCGAGAAGATTGCGACGCTCCTCGCCGAACTCGCCAATCAGGTGACCGTCGGCCGTCAGCACCCGCAAGGGCAGCTTGGGGCGGTAATCCGCAAGGTCTGCCACGTCGGGCAAATTGGGGTAGGCCACGGCCAGCGCGAGCCCGATGGCCATCAGCAGCGCCAGGCTGCCGGCCACCGCCAGTCCGACGAGACCCACCGCAAGGCGACCCGCCCAGATCACAAGCGTGCGGCCCACCGATACTGCTGGTTGGCGGGTCTGGGTGCGCGAAGCGTCGTCTTGGGGCATGCGATCGATCAGAAGGGCGGAGGCTGATTATAAAAATCCTGCCGACGCACCGGGACGCGAAGGCCGATCGTATTGTGAGTGCTTGTGTATTTTTGGTCGTCAGCGGCAATCGCCAGCAGTGAAAACTGGTCAGAAATGCGTATGCTTTTGACAACGTTTCTGGATGTGAGAAAGACAAAAAATCTTTGCTGCACATAGGGCTTACTGCTAGCATTGAAGTGATTTGTTAGGTTTGGCGCTCCTTGGCGCTGTCAATTTTTGGGGGCCGCCTTGATCTCATTGGGGTCGTTATTCAGCCGGGAGCCGGCGCCTATGCTGGGCATCGATGTCAGCTCCTCCAGCGTCAAACTGGTCGAGTTGGGGCGCAACCGATCGGGCGATCTGGTGCTCGAGCGCTGTGCCATGGAACCCCTGGAGCGGGGCTGGATCACCGACGGCAACATCGAAAAATTCGACGAAGTGGCCGATGCCGTTCGCCGGGTGGTCCGCAAGAGTGGCAGCCGCACCAAGCAAGTGGCGCTCGCGCTTCCTGCGTCTGCGGTCATCACCAAGAAGATCATCCTTCCGGGTGGTCTGTCCGACAAGGAGCTGGAAGCTCAGGTCGAATCCGAAGCCAATCAATACATTCCTTTTTCGCTTGACGAGGTCAGCCTGGACTTCTGCGTCATCGGTCCGAGCGCGAACTCGGTGGGCGATGTCGAGGTGCTCATCGCTGCCTCCAGAAAAGAAAAAGTGTCCGATCGCCAGGGTCTGGCCGAGGCTGCTGGTCTCAAGTCGGTGATCATGGACGTGGAGTCGTATGCCTCGCGTCTGGCTGCCGGCCGCGTGATCGAAACCTTGCCCAACCAGGGCATTGATTCCCTGGTGGCCCTGTTCGAAGTCGGTGCGCTCACCACGAGCATGCAGGTCATGCGCAACGACGACGTGCTTTACGAGCGTGACCAGGCCTTTGGCGGCGCCCAGCTCACCCAGCTGATCGTGCGCCAGTACGGATTTTCTTCTGATGAGGCAGAGGCCAAGAAACGCTCTGGCGACCTGCCCGAAGACTACCAGTCTGCGGTGCTCGGGCCCTTCATTGAAAGCATGGCCCAGGAAATCGGCCGCGCCCTCCAGTTCTTCTTCACCAGCACGCCCTACAACAAGGTCGATCACATCCTGCTGGCGGGTGGAAGTGCCGCCCTGCCGGGGCTGACCGATGCGGTGACGCACCAGACTTCCTTTGCGTGCATGGTGATCAATCCGTTTGATGCCATGGAAATGGCGTCCACCGTGCATGCGCGAAAGATTGCACGGGAAGCGCCTTCTTACCTCACCTCGACGGGCCTGGCCTTGCGGAGGTTTTTCCAATGATCCTGATCAACTTGCTGCCGCACCGGGAGGCGGCGCGCAAACGGCAGAAAGAACAATTCTTCACGCAGCTGGGCCTGTCGGCCTTGCTGGGCGGGATCATCTGCGGCGCCGTGTTCACCTGGTATCAGGGGCAAATCGCCACGCAACAAGAGCGCAACGCCTTCCTGCAGCAGGAAATCGCCCGGCTGGACGTGGAGATCAAGGACATTGCCACCCTGCAGAAGGAAATTGCCTCCCTGAGGGCGCGGCAGACCGCCGTTGAAGACCTCCAGGGTGACCGCAACCTGCCCGTTCACCTGCTCGACGAACTGGTGACCCAGACGCCCGACGGCATCCACCTCAACAGCATGAAGCAGGAAAACCAGAGCGTGTTGCTGACCGGGGTGGCCCAGTCGCAGGAACGGGTTTCGGAACTGCTGCGCAACCTGGCCAACAACAGCCCCTGGCTCACGCGCCCCGAGCTGGTGGAGATCGTCGCGTCCAACGTGACCGGCCCCAACCGCGACCAGCGTCGTGTGTCCAATTTCACGATTCGTGTGGCGCTCACGCGCCCCTCGGCCGTGGCTGCAGACGGGTCGGGGGCGCCGGCTCCCGCACCTGCAGCGCCCGGCAAAGTCTGACGAGGCATTGACGCACCATGGCCAACATGCCCAAGCTCAATCTGGATCTCAGGGAAGTCCAGGACAAGATCACCGCCCAGTTCTCGGGCCTCGACCCCAACGACCCCTCCCAGTGGCCGGTCCTGCCGCGCAACCTGCTGTACGTGGCGGTCTGCATTGCCGTGGTGGCCGGGCTGTGGTTCGCCTGGCTGCAGACATCTGACGAAGAGCTGATTGCCGAGAAAGCGCGCGAGGAGCAGTTGCGTGGCGACTACCAGAAGAAGCTGGTGCAGGCCGTCAACCTCGATGCCCTGAAGAAGCAACTTGAGCAGGTCCAGCAGTATGTGAACCAGCTTGAGAAGCAGCTGCCCAGCAAGGCAGAGATGGATGCGTTGCTGTCAGACATCAACCAGGCCGGCCTGGGACGCAGCCTGCAGTTCGAGCTGTTCAGGCCTGGCCAGGTCATCGTGAAAGAGTATTACGCCGAGCTGCCCATCGCGGTCCGCGTAACAGGCACGTACCACGACATCGGGTTGTTTGCGGCGGACATCGCGAACCTCTCGCGCATCGTCACCCTGAACAACCTGACGCTCTCGCCCATTCGCGAACGAGACGGCGTGCTGACCATGGACTGCACGGCCAAAACCTTCCGCTATCTGGATCAGGATGAAGTGGCGATCCAGCAAAAGTCACAAGAGGTCAAGAAGTGATGTTCAACGAGATCCGCCTGCCGATGCTGAGCGCAGCCTTGTTGCTCGTGCTGACCGGCTGCACATCGTCGGGGCAGGATGAACTGGTGCAGTGGATGCAGGCCGAGCGCAATGCGATCAAGCCCCAGGTCACGCCCATACCTGAGCCCACCCGGTTTGAGCCACAGGCCTACGCCGGTGAGCGCCGGGCAGAGCCCTTCAGCGTAGAGAAACTGGCCAGCGCGCTGCGAGGCAACCCTGGTGTCACGGCCGTCAATTCCGCACTCATCGAACCCGAACTCAACCGCCGCAAGCAGCCGCTGGAGGCTTACCCGCTCGACACCATGTCGATGGTGGGCAGCCTGGATCGCCAGGGTCAGCTGGTGGCGCTCGTGCGGGTGGATACCCTGCTGTACCAGGTGCGCCCCGGCA
Organism: Hydrogenophaga sp.; assembly: GCA_030682835.1. Lineage (GTDB taxonomy): Bacteria > Pseudomonadota > Gammaproteobacteria > Burkholderiales > Burkholderiaceae_C > Hydrogenophaga. The sequence goes on from JAUXNG010000095.1 coordinate 22,259, forward strand.
GCTACCTGGGCCAGAACTACGGGCGTGTGAAGAGCATCACGGAGACTGAAATCGTGCTGCGCGAGATCGTGCAAGACTCGGCAGGCGAATGGATCGAGCGCCCCGCGGCGCTGCAGCTACAAGAGGACGCTTCCAAATGATCAAGCCAAACATGGCCCCCAGACGCGGCCCCAGCATGGCGCGCGCCGCACGGAGTGCGTTCGTCCTTGCCTTCATGGCACTCTCGTCAACATGGGCTCATGCCCAAAACGCCATCCAGTCCCTGACCGGGGGAGTGCAGGGCGGGGTGGAGGTGATCCGTATCGAAACATCGGAGCCACTTGCTGCGCTGCCCACCGGTTTCACCATCCAGTCACCGGCCCGCATTGCGCTGGACTTTCCCGGCGTGGTCAACAACATCGGCCGCAACTCGGTGGAGATGAACCAGGGCAACCTGCGCTCGGCCAACGTGGTGCAGGCGGGCGACCGTACCCGTGTGGTGATCAACCTGAAACAGGCGGCTGCCTACCAGGCCCGTACCGACGGCAAGACCCTCATCGTCGTGCTGGACCGCACAGAAGCCGCGGCTGCCCCTGTGGGCAGTCAGGCCGCGTTCGCACCGAGCCTGAGTCGCGACATGGCGGCGTTGAAGGACATCGACTTCCGTCGGGGTGCTGGCAGTTCCGGTCGTGTCATCGTTGATCTCGCCAACAACCAGGTGGGGGTCGACATCCGCCAGCAAGGCCAGACCCTCGTCGTCGACTTCCTCAAGACCTCGCTGCCAGAAGGCCTTCGCCGCCGTCTGGACGTTGCCGATTTCGGTACACCGGTGCAGTCGGTGACCACCTCACAGGCCGGTGACCGGGTTCGAATGGTCGTCACGCCCACCGGCAACTGGGAACACTCTGCCTATCAGAGCGACAACCAGTTCGTGCTGGAAATCCGCGAACAGAAAGTGGACGCCAGCAAGCTCACGCAGGGGCCGGGTTACAACGGTGAAAAGCTGTCACTGAATTTCCAGAACATCGAAGTCCGCTCCTTGCTGCAGGTGATCGCCGACTTCACGAACTTCAACGTCGTGACTTCGGATTCTGTGAGCGGCGCGGTCACCTTGCGCCTGAAGGACGTGCCTTGGGACCAGGCGCTTGACATCATCCTGCAGGCCAAGGGCCTGGGCATGCGCAAGTCGGGTAACGTCTTGTGGATCGCGCCGAAGGACGAAATTGCCGCGCGTGAGAAGCAAGAACTGGAATCCAAAGCCTCCATCGAGAGCCTGGAAACCGTGCGCACGCAGGGCTTCCAGATGAACTACGCGAAGGCAGCCGATATCGCCGCGCAGATCACTGCTGGGGGTAGCTCCAGTACCGCCAGCGCGCGCATTCTCTCGCCTCGCGGCAGCGCCATCGCAGAGCCGCGCACCAACCAGCTGTTCGTCACCGACATTCCTTCCAAGTTGGAGCAGGTGCAGGCGCTCATCGCCAAGCTCGACATTCCCATTCGCCAGGTGCTTATCGAAGCGCGCATTGTCGAGGCGGACGACCGGTTTGGGCGCTCCATCGGCGTGCGACTGGGCGGCAGCGACCTGCGCGGCGTTCGCGGTGGCGACGCGGGTTACGGCATCGGTGGCTCCAACCGGCTCGCGATTGGCGGTAGCTACAACGCTGTCTCCAGCACCACCACCGAGAGTGAGAACAACCTCAACACGATCAACACCTCATTCGTCAACCTCCCTTCTTCTGGGGCGGGCGGCTTCTCTCCTGCTGCATTCGCGGTGTCGTTGTTCAGTTCAGCAGCCAACCGCTTCCTGAATCTGGAGATATCGGCGCTTGAGGCAGACGGGCGAGGCAAGATCGTATCCAGCCCGCGCGTGGTCACGGCAGACCAAGTGAAGGCGCTGATCGAGCAGGGCACGGAATACCCGTACCAGACCGCCACTTCGAGTGGCGCAACCGCCATTGCCTTCCGCAAAGCCAACCTCAAGCTTGAAGTGACGCCCCAGATCACCCCCGAGGGAAGCATCATTCTCGACGTCGACATCAACAAAGACAGCCGCGGTGAAACCACAACGGCCGGTATCGCCATCAACACCAAACACATCCAAACCCAGGTGCTCGTGGAGAACGGCGGCACGGTCGTGATTGGTGGCATCTTCGAATTGATCGAAGTGGACGACGTGACCAAGGTGCCACTGCTGGGTGACCTGCCGGTAGTCGGCAATTTGTTCAAGAACAAGAGCAAAACGGCTAACAAGTCGGAGTTGCTGGTGTTTATCACGCCACGCGTGATTTCGGATCGCGGCGTGATGCGCTGAGGCTGTCCGTCGGGTAAATATCGTTTGCTGAAAGTGACCACAAAAATGAAGCTGTTGAAGATGATTGGGAGTGCGCTGCTGGTGGCTGGATTGGCCGCTTGCGGTGGGGGTGGAGGTAGCCCGGGCGCAACAATTGGTGGTGGTGCAACGGGTGGTGGTGATACCGGTGGTGCCACCGGTGGTACATCAACGGGCACTCCTACCCTAGTCGTCACAATCGTCAATCAGTCCGGCGTCGCAGTAAATAGCATTTCTGTAGGTGGTGGTTTCGTTGCGCGCGCAACTCTAAGAGACGCAACCGGTGCTGTGGTGCCCGATAAAGTCGTAACTTTCGATTTGAATGGTGCAAGCATCGCGACGTTGGCGCCAACGACTGCGCTTACGAATACATCTTCAGGTGTAGCCGAAGTTGCAATTGCTCCGGCTTCAATTTCCAGCGTGGGTGCGGCAACCTTGTCTGCCTCTGCCGAAGTTTTTGGTGTCGGAGTTACTGGGCGAGTAGATTTCTCGGTATCAGCCGCCAGCTTGACGCTATCAGCAATTAGGGTGGGAGAAATCGACCTCCCGTCGGCAGGCAATACTTCCTTGGCCACCACGGCGTTGGTCGGTGGGGTCGCTTCTGCGGGTGTTCCGGTCAACGTAACCTATCGTGCCTCCTGCGGACGTATCAATAATTTGGAATCCACTGGCAGTGTGACGACCAGCGGCGATGGTGTTGCCACAGCTGTGTATACGGCCGTTGCCCCCGATGGGTCGTTGTGCAGCGGGGTCGTCAGGGTGTCGGCTTCCAGTCCGGGGGCAGAGCAACCACGTGAGGTCGTGTTGAACGTCGCAGCGCCCAGCGCCAGTGCGCTTACTTTTGTGTCTGCTCTGCCTACACAGATATTTGTGGCGGGCTCCGGCGCTGTAGAACAGTCTATCGTGAGGTTCCGTGTACTGTCCACGACTGGCGCCGCAATGCCGAATGAGAGGGTTCTCTTCAGCCTCATCACAAACCCAGGCGGTGTGGGTATTGGATCGGCCGGTTCAACAACCTCGGTTGACTCCACCACCGATTCACAGGGAGTCGCTGCAATGTCGGTATTCTCAGGGACTATCCCCGGACCACTGACATTGCGTGCGCAACTCGCATCCAATGCTGCCATCTTTGCCGAGTCACAGAATCTAACCGTGGCGTCCGGACCGCCATCTCAGCAGCGGATGAGTCTTTCAGTGGAGACCTTTAATATTGAGGGAGCGAACATTGATGGCTCCCGAACGCAACTAACGGTTCGAATTGCGGATCGTCAAGGTAATGCGGTGGTCGATGGCACCGTCGTGAACTTCACGTCAGAGTCTGGAGGGCAGGTAACTCGTAGCTGCGCTACTGCGCGGGGCGTCGATGGGCTTTCCAAATGCTCTGTGACTTTTGAAAGCCAAGCCCTTAGACCTGCTGATGGGCGAGTGTCTGTCTTGGCGCATACCGAAGGCACCAAGGAATTCATTGATGCCCCCCCAAATAACAATATATTTGATCCTGGTGTAGACACTTTGATTCAACTGGGTGACGCGTACCGTGATGACAATGAGGATGGACTGTTCACGGTTGGTGAATTCAGGATTCCCCGCAATGTCAGCGGTGCCGCTTGTGGGAATTCCGGAGCTCCATTCCCGTCAATAGCAGGAAGCTGTGACACGTCACTCGCGACGACCGTGCGCCAGCAAGCAACTATCCTGCTCTCCTCCTCGTCAGCTGCGTTGACCGACGTTGCGATTAGTCGAGAAGATACTACCGTTCAGATTGCTGGGGTGACTCAAACGATTTCTGTCCCTGTCGCGGTCGAAGTTCGCATCGGTAGTGCTGATTACCCATTACTCCCAATGCCCGCTGGAACCACGGTTTCAATGACGACAGTCGATAGTAATGATTCTGACGGAGCTTCCTGCGCAATCAGCTTCGGGCCGACGGGTTCGCCAATTCCAAACATTTTCCCTGGCAATGTGCCTACCGCAAATCTGGCGACCCGCCATGACGTTAGCCTTCGAAACTGCCGCAGTGGCGATGTGCTTCGGATTACGGTGACGTCGCCTTCCCGATTGGCTACACAGTTCGCAGTCCGGCTTTGATCACTTCGTTGGTCGGGTTACCCGGCTCAGGTAAATCAACCGTCGGGCGCCATCTCGCCCGGCGTCTTTCGCTTCCCTTCCTCGACTCAGATCACGTGATCGAGCAGCGTATCGGCTGCTCGATCCGTGAGTTCTTCGAGCGGGAGGGTGAGGAGCGGTTTCGGGACGTCGAAGAGGCCGTGCTTGACGAGTTGACCCAGGGGCAAGCCTGTGTGCTCTCAACGGGCGGCGGTTCGGTGCTGCGTGATGTGAACCGTGCCCATTTGCATGACCGTGGACAGGTGATTTATCTGCGCTCGGCGCCGGAAGAGGTGTTCAGGCGTCTGCGCCACGACCGCAACCGTCCGCTTCTGCAGGTGGAAGACCCTCTACAGCGCCTGCGCGATCTTTTTGCCGAGCGAGACCCCCTGTATCGCGTAGCGGCGCATTTTGTCATCGAAACGGGGCGGCCTTCGGTGGCCACCTTGGTCAATATGATTGTGATGCAATTGGAGCTAGCCGGGGTGAGTTTCTCAGCCGTGCCAGCAGCGAACGCTCGCGGACCAAGCTGAGGACCAGCTTCGTCGAACGGCCGGGATGCGTACGTCGGTGCAAATTTCGGGCCTCCGAGAACCCTCTAAACTTCAGGGCATGAACAAGCAGACGACACATGCCCCGCCCGAGCAGGTTGACATTGCCTTGGGCGATCGCAGCTACGCCATTTCCATTGGTCCCGGTCTTCTGGACTGGGTCCCATCCTACGAAGGGCTCCCTTCGGGCGCCAGTGCTTTGATCGTTACCAACGAGACCGTGGAGCCACTGTATCTCGTCCGCCTCGCCGACGTGCTGCGACTGCGCTACGCGACGGTTCACACGGTGGTCTTGCCGGACGGCGAAGTCTACAAAACTTGGGAATCGCTGAACCTCATTTTTGACGCCTTGCTGGCCCACGCCTGTGACCGCAAAACGGTGATGTTCGCACTGGGCGGTGGCGTGGTGGGCGACATGACCGGTTTCGCCGCTGCCAGCTACATGCGCGGCGTGCCATTCGTGCAGGTTCCCACCACCCTCCTGGCGCAGGTGGATTCGTCGGTAGGTGGCAAGACCGCCATCAACCACCCGATGGGCAAGAACATGATCGGTGCGTTCTACCAGCCGCAACGCGTGATCTGCGATCTCGACACGCTACAGACTTTGCCGGCTCGGGAACTCAGTGCGGGACTGGCCGAGGTCATCAAATACGGACCTATCGCCGACATGGCGTTTCTGGAGTGGATCGAAGCCAACATCGGGGCGCTGATGGCACGAGACACCGCGGTGCTTGCGCATGCCGTCAGACGCAGCTGTGAAATCAAGGCTTGGGTCGTCAGCCAGGACGAACGTGAGGCCGGCCTGCGGGCGGTGTTGAATTTCGGGCACACGTTTGGGCACGCCATCGAGGCGGGTATGGGTTACGGCCAATGGCTGCACGGCGAGGCGGTGGGGTGCGGCATGGTGATGGCCGCGCGGCTATCGGAGGCGTTGGGCCTGGTCGACCAGGCGTTCGTCAAACGGCTCACGACGCTGATCGAGCGGGCGGGCCTCCCCACGGTGGCGCCTGTACTGGATGCGAAGGACAACGTGGGCCGCTACCTGGCGCTGATGCGAGTCGACAAAAAGGCCGAGGCGGGCGCGATCAAGTTCGTGCTCATCGACGGCCCGGGCCGCGCCACTGTGCGTTCCGCTCCCGATGCGCTGGTGGCGGAGGTCATTCGATCCAGTTGCGGCGCGGCGTGATGGCCGGTCGACCCTCGACCGCACGCAATGCGGGCGCGCTCGCACCCTACGCCTGCAATCCCGCGCTCTCGCGCGGGCGGCGCACTCCCGAGCCGGAGGCACCCACGCGCACCGCCTTCCAGCGTGATCGCGACCGGGTGATCCATTCGACTGCGTTCCGACGTCTCGTGTACAAGACGCAGGTATTCCTGAACCACGAGGGCGACCTGTTTCGCACGCGGCTCACGCACTCGCTGGAGGTGGCGCAGCTTGGGCGCAGCATCGCGCGCTCGCTGGCTTTGAACGAAGACCTGGTGGAGGCAGTCGCTCTGGCGCACGACCTGGGACACACACCCTTCGGCCACGCCGGGCAGGACGCCCTGCACGCCTGCATGAAAAGCGTGTCGCCGCAGGATGGCAGGCGCGAGGCAGACAGTTGGGGCTTCGAGCACAACCTGCAGAGCCTGCGCGTGGTGGATCAGCTGGAAGAACGCTATCCGGCATTCGACGGCTTGAACCTGTGTTTCGAGACACGCGAGGGCATTCTCAAGCACTGCTCGCGGGCCAATGCCGAGCGGCTGGAGGCACAGGAACCGGGCGGTGTGGGAGCGCGCTTTCTTCAGGGCGGTTCGCCGTCGCTGGAGGCGCAGCTGTGCAACCTCGCCGACGAGATTGCGTACAACGCGCACGACATCGACGACGGCGTTCGCTCGGGCTTGTTGAGCCTGGAGCAGCTCGATGACGTGCCATTGTTCGCCCACTACCGCGAGCAGGCGCTCGTGGCCCATCCAGCGCTGGCCGGGCGCCGTCTGCTGTTTGAATCGATCCGGCTCATGTTGAGCGAGCAGGTGTACGACGTGATCGACACCACGCGCATGCGCATCGCCGACGCGGCTGTGAACTCGCCAGACGATGTGCGTCGGTCGCCTCCGCTGGTGTGTTTCTCGCCGTCCATGCGTGAGCGCTCACAGACGCTGAAGACCTTTCTGCTGCACAACTTGTACCGACACCCCCAGGTGGTGGAGACCACCAGCCGGGCGCGCCAGGTGGTGGCGGACCTGTTCGAGTTCTACCTGGCGCGCCCCCACGAGCTGCCCGACGCACACAGCCAGAGCGGCCACCCGGCGCGGGCCGTGGCCGACTACATCGCCGGCATGACTGATCGTTTCGCCATCCGTGAACATCAGCGGCTCGGTGGCGCGCCGCTGTTCCCCTGATCCTGATGCGCGAGGCAACAACGGCCCACCCCACGGCGGAGCCCCCCGAACAAGCCGTTCGCCAGGCCGCGCTGGTGGTGCTGGTGGGCATGAGCTGTGCCCTGCACGTCGGCAAGCTGCCGGTGGCCATTCCGGTGCTGGGGCGCGAGTTGGGGGTGACGCTGCTGCAGGCGGGCTTTCTCCTTTCGCTTATCCAGCTGGCAGGCATGACGCTGGGGCTGATGGTCGGTCTCATGACCGATCGGGTTGGCCCCCGCCGGGTCATGCTCGCCGGCCTGGTTGCGCTGGGAATGGGCAGCGGGCTGGGGGCACTGTCCACCAGTGTGGACATGCTGCTGTTCACGCGGCTCGTGGAAGGCATGGGCTTTCTGCTGGCGGTGCTGCCAGCGCCTGGCTTGTTGCGCCAGCGCGTCGCGCACGCGCCCACGCTGGCGCGTGCGCTCGGCTGGTGGGGGGCTTACATGCCCGTGGGCACGGCGCTGGCGCTCCTGCTGGGTGCGCCGCTGATGGCGCAAGTGGGCTGGCGCTGGGCCTGGGCCGGGCTGGCGGTGGTGTCACTGCTGGCAGCCGGGGCCTTGCGCCGCGGCATTGCTCCAGAGGCGATGGGCCTGCCCGGGGCGGCACGCGGCACGCCCACGCTGGGGCCGCGACTGGCACGCACGTTGCGCGCCCCCGGTCCCTGGCTGCTGGCGATCGGCTTCTTTCTCTATTCCGGGCAGTGGCTCGCCGTGGTGGGCTTCCTTCCGACCATTTACAGCCAGGCCGGTTACGCGGGTGCACTGCTTGGGGTACTCACCGCCTTGGCGGCGGGCATCAACATGGCGGGCAATATCGGGGCAGGGTGGTGGCTGGCGCGCGGTGCGCGCCCAGGCGTGTTGCTGGCAGTGGCTTATGCTGCCATGGGGATCGGCGCGCTGGTGGCTTTTGGTGCCCAGGGGCAGCCGGTGCTGCAGTATGCGGCGGTGCTGGTGTTTTCGGGGGTCGGCGGACTGGTGCCGGGCACGCTCTTTGGCCTGGCCGTGGTTCTGGCGCCCGGGCAAGACACCGTGTCCACCACCGTCGGATGGATGCAGCAGCTCTCTTCGCTCGGCCAGTTTGTCGGGCCACCCATCGTGGCATGGGTGGCGCTGCTGGCGGGTGGATGGCAACTCACCTGGGTGGCAACCGGTGCGTGCTCCGTGCTGGGGCTCTGGGTTGCCTTTCGCCTGCAGGTGGCCTGGCGGCGCCGCCCGCTTGCCACTTAAGCGGGGCGGCACCAGTTGGGTGAGCGGGGTGGCTAGACTCTGCTCTGCAGCCAATCGTCAGACAGACACGCAATGAAGGCCAAAACAATCTTCAGGGGGAAAAACGGATGAGCTTTCTGAACCAGCTCAAACAGCAGGCGCAATCTTTGCAAAGTCAGGAGGGCGCCCACAGGCAGCAGGCAGAGGCGCAGATCGAGCGCACCGAGGCGGCCTGCAAGGTGGTCTGGCACTACCTCATGGAACTGCCCCGGCAGCTCAACGTGATCGAACCCGCGGCCGCCGCTCTCAGCCTGGATGGCAAGACGCCCTGGCCGGCCATGAAGCAGCACGATTTTCGCTTTGACGCCCGCAAGAAAACGCTTCGTGACAAGGAAGTGTTCGACTACCTGGCCCTCGGCTGGCGGATATCCCCCCGGCAACCCGTGCTTGACAAAGGGCGGGTGAGTGTCAACTTTCCTCCCGATCTGGAGCGGGTCGAGCGCCGCTTGCATGCCGGTCACGTACCCCATGAGCGCCTAGAGCAGCGGCATCCCGAGACCAACCGGCTGCAGCGAATCGTGTTCGAGCATGAGTACGCTGCGCGCGCCAGCGTGGTGTTCACCCCTGACCACGACCAAGGCAGCGTCAAGATCCGCCTGGCCGGCGTCAGTGGACTGGAGACAGTGACCACCTCCTATGCGGTTGCTCAACTGACCACGCCCACGCTGGATGAACTGGCCAAGCTCATCGTCGGCGAACCCAGTCGGTTTCTCTGAACCACGCACCTCCACCCAGCGTGGAGACTCCAAATTGGGGTCAGATTCCGTTTTTAATGTCTCACCTCCGTCATTCCTCTCATGGCCCGCTTGCCCCGACTCACCGTTCCCGGGTTTACACACCACGTCATCCAGCGAGGGAACGACCGACAAGTGATCGTTCGTGATGACGATGATCGCCAGACGCTGCTCTCGTTGATTGCAGAGAACGCCAGCAAACATCGCGTGGCGCTGCACGCCTATGTGCTGATGGACAACCATTTCCACCTTCTCCTCACGCCCGAAATGGCAGAGGGCGTGCCGCAGATGATGCAGGCGGTCGGTCGGCGCTATGTGCGGTATTTCAACGATCGCCACCACCGCACCGGCACCCTGTGGGAAGGGCGTTACCGCTCCACGTTGATCCAGAGCGAGCGCTACCTGCTGGCGTGCATGGCCTACCTGGATCTGAACCCGGTTCGCGCAGGCATGGTGTCGCAGCCGGACGCATACCCATGGTCGAGCCATCGCCATTACGCGGGGCTGGCGACAGACCGGCGCCTGACGCCTCATGCGTTGTATTGGGAAATGGGCAACACGCCTTTTGCGCGGGAGGCGTCATACGCCGAAATGGTGCGGGGTGGGCTCCCCGCGGGGGTGCAAAGTGCCGTGACGTCTTCTGCGCTGCATGGATGGGCCCTGGGTGATGCAGGGTTTGTGGGCGGCTTGCAACAGAAAACCCCGCGACGAGTCCTCCCGGGCAGGCCGGGTCGCCCGCCGTCTGCGCCCTGAACGTGCTCCGCCTTTGAGGGATGGGCTCTGAAAATAGATCTGTCCCCAATTTGTTGCCTGAATGGTGCGCAGTCCTTTAATTGGAATCTGACCCCATTTAAAGTGCTTGGCATTCTTGTTGCATTGCAATAAGCTCCGCATCCGCGAATTTTTGTTTTACCCGCCCCCGAACCACGAAGGAAGCGCCATGACCACGGCAGCAGAACAGCAGCATCTTCAGCACCACGGCCTGTACGACCCGACCCAGGAGCACGATGCCTGCGGCGTCGGTTTTGTGGCGCACATCAAGGGCGAGCGCAGCCATGCCATCGTCGAGCAGGCTCTGAAGATTCTGGAGAATCTGGACCACCGGGGTGCCGTGGGTGCCGACAAGCTGATGGGCGATGGCGCCGGCATCCTGATCCAGCTGCCTGATGCGCTGTACCGAGCCGAGATGGCGGCACAAGGCGTGGCGCTGCCGCCGCCCGGCGAATACGGTGTGGGCATGATCTTCATGCCCAAGGAGCACGCCTCGCGTCTGGCCTGCGAGCAGGAAATGGAGCGGGCCATCGCCGCCGAAGGCCAGGTGCTGCTGGGCTGGCGCGATGTGCCAGTGAACAAGGACATGCCGATGTCGCCCACCGTGCGCGAGACGGAGCCCATCCTGCGCCAGGTGTTCATCGGTCGCGGCAACGACGTGATCGTGCAGGACGCGCTGGAGCGCAAGCTGTACGTGATCCGCAAGACGGCCAGTGCCCACATCCAGTCGCTCAAGCTCAAGCACAGCAAAGAGTATTACGTGGTGAGCATGAGCAGCCGCACCGTCATCTACAAGGGGCTGCTGCTGGCCGACCAGGTGGGCACGTACTACTACGACCTGCAGGACGTGCGCTGCGTCTCGGCACTGGGTCTGGTGCACCAGCGCTTCTCGACCAACACCTTCCCTGAGTGGCCGCTGGCCCACCCGTACCGCTATGTGGCGCACAACGGCGAGATCAACACCGTCAAGGGCAACTACAACTGGATGAAAGCGCGCGAAGGCGTGATGGCTTCGCCGGTGCTCGGCACCGACCTGCAGAAGTTGTACCCGATCAGCTTCGCCAACCAGTCCGACACCGCCACGTTTGACAACTGCCTCGAGCTGCTGACCATGGCGGGCTACCCGCTGGCCCAGGCGGTGATGATGATGATTCCCGAGCCGTGGGAACAGCACACCACCATGGACGAGCGCCGCAAGGCCTTCTACGAGTACCACGCCGCCATGATGGAGCCGTGGGACGGCCCAGCGTCGATCGTGTTCACCGATGGCCGCCAGATCGGCGCCACGCTGGACCGCAACGGCCTGCGCCCCTCGCGCTACTGCATCACCGACGACGACTTCGTCATCATGGGCTCAGAATCCGGCGTGCTGCCCGTGCCCGAGACCAAGATCGTGCGCAAGTGGCGCCTGCAGCCCGGCAAGATGTTCCTGATCGATCTGGAGCAGGGCCGCATGATCGACGACGAGGAGCTCAAGGCCAACCTCACCAACACCAAGCCCTACAAGCAGTGGATCGACAACCTGCGCATCCGCCTGGACGACGTGGTCCAGCCGGTGGCCGGTGCCGCCCCAGCTGAACAGAACATCGCCGCCACCGAGCCGCAGACCGCTGGCGTCGAGAGCGTGGCGCCCGAGCTGCTGGACCGCCAGCAGGCCTTCGGCTACACGCAGGAAGACATCAAGTTCCTGCTCAGCCCCATGGCCGCCAACGGGGAAGAGGGCATTGGCTCCATGGGCAACGACAGCCCGCTGGCCGTGCTGTCCGACAAGAACAAGCCGCTCTACAACTACTTCAAGCAGTTGTTCGCGCAGGTGACCAACCCGCCGATCGACCCGATCCGCGAAGCCATCGTGATGTCGCTGGTGTCCTTCATCGGGCCGAAGCCCAACCTGCTGGACATCAACCACGTCAACCCGCCGATGCGCCTGGAAGTCAGCCAGCCCGTGCTGGACATGAACGACATGGCCAAGCTGCGCAACATCGAGGGCATGACGCAGGGCAAGTTCCACAGCCACACGCTGGACATCACCTACCCCATCCTGTGGGGCCGTGAAGGCGTGGAGGCCAAGCTGGCCTCGCTGTGCGCCGAGGCGGTGGACGCCATCAAGAGCGGCAAGAACATCCTGATCGTCAGCGACCGCGCCGTGAGCGCCACGCAGGTGGCCATTCCCGCGCTGCTGGCGCTCTCCGCCATCCACCAGCACCTGGTGCGCGAAGGCATGCGCACCATGGCCGGCCTGGTGGTCGAGACCGGTACCGCGCGCGAAGTGCACCACTTCGCCGTGCTGGCCGGCTACGGCGCTGAAGCCGTGCACCCCTACCTGGCCATGGAGACGCTGTCCGCGATCTGCAAGGATCTGCCGGGCGACCTGAGCGCCGAGAAGGCGATCTACAACTACGTGAAGGCGATCGGCAAGGGCCTGTCCAAGATCATGTCCAAGATGGGCGTGTCGACGTACATGTCGTACTGCGGTGCGCAGCTGTTCGAAGCCATCGGCCTGTCCACCGAGACGGTCGAGAAGTACTTCACCGGCACCGCCAGCCGCGTGCAGGGCATCGGCGTGTTCGAGATCGCCGAAGAGGCGATCCGCATGCACAAGGAAGCCTTCGGCGACAGCCCGATTCTGGCCAGCATGCTGGAAACCGGCGGCGAATACGCCTGGCGCGCCCGTGGCGAAGAGCACATGTGGACGCCCGACGCCATTGCCAAGCTGCAGCACAGCACGCGCGCCAACAACTGGAGCACGTACAAGGAATACGCGCAGATCATCAACGACCAGAGCAAGCGCCACATGACGCTGCGCGGCCTGTTCGAGTTCAAGATCGACCCTAGCAAGGCCATTTCGATCGACGAAGTCGAGCCTGCGAAAGAGATCGTCAAGCGTTTCGCCACGGGCGCCATGTCGCTGGGCTCTATCTCCACCGAGGCGCACGCCACGCTGGCCGTGGCGATGAACCGCATCGGCGGCAAGAGCAACACCGGTGAAGGCGGTGAAGACGCGCTGCGCTACCGCAACGAGCTCAAGGGCATCCCGATCAAGCAGGGCCAGACCATGTCCGACCTGCTGGGCAAGGAGACCTTCGAGGTCGACTACGTGCTGAGCGAAGGCGACTCGATGCGCTCGAAGATCAAGCAGGTGGCCTCGGGCCGCTTCGGGGTCACCGCCGAGTACCTCAACAGCGCCGACCAGATCCAGATCAAGATGGCCCAGGGTGCCAAGCCCGGCGAAGGTGGCCAGCTGCCCGGCGGCAAGGTGTCCGACTACATCGGCAAGTTGCGCCACAGCGTGCCCGGCGTGGGCCTGATTTCGCCCCCGCCGCACCACGACATTTATTCCATCGAAGACCTGGCCCAGCTGATCCACGACCTGAAGAACGTGGCACCGCACGCCAGCATCAGCGTCAAGCTGGTGTCCGAAATCGGCGTGGGCACCATCGCCGCGGGCGTGACCAAGTGCAAGGCCGATCACCTGGTGATCGCTGGCCACGATGGCGGCACGGGCGCTTCGCCCTGGTCGTCCATCAAGCACGCCGGTTCACCCTGGGAAATCGGCCTGGCCGAGACGCAGCAGACCCTGGTGCTCAACCGCCTGCGCAGCCGCGTGCGCGTGCAGGCCGACGGCCAGATGAAGACCGGCCGCGACGTGGTCATCGGCGGCCTGCTGGGTGCTGACGAGTTCGGATTCGCTACCGCACCGCTGGTGGTCGAGGGCTGCATCATGATGCGCAAGTGCCACCTGAACACCTGCCCGGTGGGCGTGGCCACGCAAGACCCGGCGCTGCGCAAGAAATTCAGCGGCAAGCCCGAGCACGTGGTGAACTACTTCTTCTTCATCGCTGAAGAAGTGCGCCACATCATGGCTCAGCTGGGCATCCGCAAGTTCGACGACCTGATCGGCCGCGCCGACCTGCTCGACACCCGCCAGGGCATCGAGCACTGGAAAGCCCGTGGCCTGGACTTCAGCCGCCTGCTGGCGGTGCCCCAGGTGCCAGCCGACGTTCCACGTCTGCACACCGAGGTGCAGGAGCACGGTCTGGAGAAGTCGCTCGACAACATCCTGATCGCCAAGTCCCGCCCGGCCATCGACAAGGGTGAGCGCGTGCAGTTCATCGAGGTGGCGCGCAACGTAAACCGTTCGGTGGGCGCCATGCTCTCTGGCGCCGTCACGCAGGTGCACCCCGAAGGTCTGCCCGACGACACCATCCGCATCCAGCTCGAAGGCACGGGCGGCCAGTCGTTCGGCGCCTTCCTCACGCGCGGTATCACGCTGTATCTGATCGGCGACGCCAACGACTACACCGGCAAGGGCCTCTCGGGCGGTCGCGTGGTGGTGCGCCCCAGCATCGACTTCCGCGGTGACGCGGTGAAAAACATCATCGTGGGCAACACGGTGATGTACGGTGCCACCACTGGCGAAGCCTTCTTCAGCGGCGTGGCTGGCGAGCGCTTCGCGGTGCGTCTCTCGGGCGCCACGGCGGTGGTGGAAGGTACCGGCGACCACGGTTGTGAATACATGACCGGGGGCACCGTGGCGGTGCTTGGCAAGACTGGGCGCAACTTCGCCGCTGGCATGAGCGGCGGCGTGGCCTACGTGTACGACGAAGACGGCCAGTTCGCCAAGCGATGCAACACGGCCATGGTCAGCATGGAAAAGGTACTGACCAGCGCCGAACAGGAAGCGACGATCGACCGCGCCATCTGGCACCGCGACCAGACCGACGAAGCCCAGCTGAAGAAGCTGCTGGACGACCACAACCGCTGGACGGGCAGCAAGCGCGCGCGCGAACTGCTGGACAACTGGGCCGAGGCCCGCGCGAAGTTCGTCAAGGTGTTCCCGAACGAATACAAGCGCGCGCTGGGTGAGATCAACGCCCGCAAGTCGGCCGTCGCCGTGACGACGAAGGCCCAGGAAACGGCCAAGCTGGCCGCACTCGCCAAGTAAGCCGGCATTGAACCGAACCGAAGGAAACGCATCATGGGAAAAATCACCGGCTTCATGGAATACGAGCGTCTGGAAGAGGGCTACAAGCCCGTGCCCGAGCGCCTGAAGCACTACAAGGAATTCGTGATCGGCCTGACCGCCGAGCAGGCGCGCGTGCAGGCCGCGCGCTGCATGGACTGCGGCACGCCGTTCTGCAACAGCGGCTGCCCGGTCAACAACATCATTCCGGACTTCAACGACCTGGTGTTCCAGAACGACTGGAAGAACGCCATCACCGTGCTGCACAGCACCAACAACTTTCCCGAGTTCACGGGCCGCATCTGCCCCGCCCCCTGCGAGGCAGCGTGCACGCTCAACGTGAACGACGACGCGGTGGGCATCAAGTCGCTGGAGCACGCCATCATCGACCGCGCCTGGGCCGAGGGCTGGGTGCAGCCGCAGCCGCCGCGCCACAAGACCGGCAAGAAGGTCGCCGTGGTCGGCTCCGGCCCGGCCGGCATGGCCGCGGCCCAGCAGCTGGCCCGTGTGGGGCATGACGTGACCGTGTTCGAGAAGAACGACCGCGTGGGCGGCCTGCTGCGCTACGGCATTCCCGACTTCAAGATGGAGAAGTCCCACATCGACCGCCGCGTGGCGCAGATGCAGGCCGAGGGCGTGACCTTCCGCACCGGCGTGATGGTGGGCGCGCTGCCTAAGGACAGCAAGGTCACCAACTGGGCCAAGGAAACGGTCTCGCCCGAGCAACTGCAGAAAGAATTCGACGCTGTGCTGCTGACCGGCGGCTCCGAGCAGAGCCGCGACCTGCCTGTGTCCGGCCGTGATCTGGACGGCGTGCACTTCGCCATGGAATTCCTGCCCCAGCAGAACAAGGTCAACGCGGGCGACAAGCTCATAGGTCAGTTACGTGCCGACGGCAAGCACGTCATCGTGATTGGCGGCGGCGACACCGGCAGCGACTGCGTGGGCACCAGCAACCGCCACGGCGCGGCCAGCGTGACCCAGTTCGAGGTGATGCCCCAACCACCCGAAGAGGAAAATAAGCCGCTGGTGTGGCCTTACTGGCCCATGAAGCTGCGCACCAGCTCCAGCCACGAAGAGGGCTGCACGCGCGAGTTCGCCATTTCCACCAAGGCCTTCACCGGCGAAAAAGGCAAGGTCACGGGTCTGACCACCGTGCACACCGAGTTCAAGGACGGCAAGCTGGTCGAAATTCCGGGCACCGAGAAGCACTACCAGGCCGACCTGGTGCTGCTGGCGATGGGGTTCGTGAACCCGGTGGCTACGGTGCTGGACGCCTTTGGCGTCGACAAGGACGCCCGTGGCAACGCCAAGGCCAGCACCGAGTTCAACGGCGGCTACAGCACCAATGTGCCCAAGGTGTTTGCCGCTGGCGACATGCGCCGTGGGCAGAGCCTGGTGGTCTGGGCCATTCGTGAAGGTCGTCAGGCCGCCCGCTCGGTGGACGAGTTCCTGATGGGTTTTTCCGACCTGCCGCGCTGATTCTCACGAAAAAGCCCTTGTACTGGGCCGCGCGCTTCGGGTAAACCCCGAATCCCGTATCATTCAAAAGCCGGGGGTTTGAAGCCCCCGGCTTTTGTTTTCATGTCCATACATCACACCCCACCCCTTGTCGAACTGCGCAACCTCACCTTCGGGTACGGGGAGCGCATCATCGTGGACGACATTTCCCTGTCGGTCCCACGCGGCAAGGTGACGGCACTCATGGGCGCATCGGGCGGCGGCAAAACCACGCTGCTGCGCCTCATCGGCGGGCAGGTGCGCGCCCAGCGCGGCGAACTGCTGTTCGACGGGCACGATGTGACGACCATGCGGCAGGAAGCGATGTACGCCGCCCGCCGCCGCATGGGCATGCTCTTCCAGTTTGGTGCGCTCTTCACCGACATGAACGTGTTCGACAACGTGGCCTTTCCCCTGCGCGAGCACACAAGGTTGCCTGAAGCGCTGGTGCGCGACATCGTGCTCATGAAACTCCACGCCGTGGGCCTGCGCGGTGCGCGCGACCTGATGCCGGCCGAGCTGTCGGGCGGCATGGCCCGGCGCGTGGCGCTGGCACGCGCCATTGCGCTCGACCCCGAGCTGGTGATGTACGACGAACCCTTTTCCGGGCTGGACCCGATTTCGCTGGGCACCGCCGCCCGGCTGATCCGCCAGCTCAACGACACCCTGGGCCTGACCAGCATCATCGTCTCGCACGAGCTGGAGCAGACCTTCGCCATCGCCGACCACGTCGTGGTGCTGGCCAATGGCAAGGTCGCCATCGAAGGCACGCCGCAGGACGTGCGCGACAGCCAAGACCCGCTGATCCAGCAATACGTGCAGGCGCTGCCCGACGGGCCGGTGCGTTTCCATTACCCGGGTCCGTCGGTGGCTGCCGATTTCGGCCCTGCGCAAGATCGGGGGGCTGCATGAACCGCTGGCATCCGGCCCAGGTGGGCCTGGCCACCCGCGAGGTGTTAGCCAATCTCGGTCTGGGCGCTCGCCTGTTTTTCAGGCTGCTGTTCCTCAGCTGGCCGAGCTGGCGCCGTTTCGGCCTGATCCGCGACCAGATCCACTTCCTGGGCAACTATTCCCTGGCCATCATTGCCGTGTCCGGCCTGTTCGTGGGATTTGTTTTCGGCCTACAGGGCTACTACACCTTGCAACGCTACGGCTCCACCGAGGCGCTGGGCCTGCTGGTCACCCTCTCGCTGGTGCGCGAACTCGGCCCCGTGGTCACGGCCCTGCTGTTCGCGGGGCGCGCGGGTACTTCGCTCACCGCCGAAATCGGCCTCATGAAGGCGGGCGAGCAGATCAGCGTGATGGAGATGATGGCGGTCGACCCCATCGACCGCGTGCTGGCACCGCGTTTCTGGGCTGGCGTGATCACCATGCCCCTGCTGGCGGCGGTGTTCAGCGCCATGGGCATCATCGGTGGCTGGGTCGTGGGTGTGCTCATGATCGGTGTGGACTCGGGTGCGTTCTGGAGCCAGATCCAGGGCGGGGTGGACGTGTGGGCCGACGTCGGCAACGGCATGATCAAGAGCGTGGTGTTCGGCATCGCCGTCACGTTCATCGCCTTGCTGCAGGGCTACGAGTCGCACCCGACGCCCGAAGGCGTGTCGCGGGCGACGACCCGCACGGTCGTGATGGCGTCGCTGACCGTGCTCGGTCTGGACTTCATCCTGACCGCCATGATGTTCACCATCTGAACGGGTCAGCGATGGCGCACCCCGTGCTGTTTTCAATCAACACGCCCCGCAGGGGCGTTGCCGGCCGCTGATGCGGCGCGGCGGAGGCTGATATGCAACGTTCCAAAATCGATGTCTGGGTGGGCCTGTTCGTGCTCATCGGCGCGGTGTCTATCCTGTTCCTGGCCTTGCAGTCGGCGAACCTGCTGAGCCTGAGCTTCGAGAAGACCTACCGTGTGACGGCGCGGTTCGATAACGCCGGCGGGCTGAAACCCAAGGCCGCGGTGCGCAGCGCCGGCGTGGTGGTGGGCCGCATCGAATCGATCACATTTGATGACACAACTTTCCAGGCCAACGTGCAGCTGGCCCTGGAGACGCGTTACGCTTTCCCGAAAGACAGTTCCATGAAGATCCTCACCAGCGGTCTGCTGGGGGAGCAGTACATCGGCATCGAACCAGGCGGGGACGAACGTAATCTGGGTGAAGGCGATCTCGTCACCCAGACCCAGTCGGCCGTGGTGCTGGAAAACCTGATTGGCCAGTTCCTGTTCAACCGGGCGGCTGACGCTGGGCAGGCGACAGATGCCGCCAGCGACCAGTGACATGGAACGCGCACAACAAGCAATGAACCCGCCCGAGTGCCGGGGGGTGAGGGCTCCCAAGGGGATCGGCGTGAACAAAAGAATCAGTGCGCTCAAGTGGGCGGTTGTGGCGGGTGCGTTTTCCGTGCTGGCCGGTTGCGCCACCGGGCCTGATGCCAACCCGCAGGATCCGCTGGAACCCTTCAACCGCAACGTGACGCAGTTCAACAATACCGTGGACGACCTGGTGCTGCGTCCAGTGGCCACGGTGTACCGCGACGTCACCCCCGACCTGATGCGCACGGGTGTGCACAACTTCTTTGAAAACGTGCGCGACTTCTGGTCGTTCATCAACGCCACCTTGCAGCTGCGCCCCCGTGAAGCGACTGAAAACTTCATGCGGGTGAACATCAACACCCTGTTTGGTTTGGGCGGGATCTTTGATGTAGCGTCCGAAATGGGGCTGGAGCGCACACGCCTGGACTTCGGCCAGACGCTGGGGCGCTGGGGTGTTCCTGCCGGCCCTTATCTGGTGTTGCCCATATTCGGACCGTCCTCGGTTCGCGACGCTGCCGGTTTCAGCATCGAGACGCGTGGTGACCTGGTCCAGGGCATCGGCGATGTGTCGGTTCGGAATTCATTGATCACCCTGCGGGCGGTGGAAACGCGGGCCAACCTGCTGCGGGCTTCCACCATGCTGGAAGGCGCGGCACTCGACCCCTACAGTTTCACGCGTGACGTTTACCTGCGTCGCCGCGAAAGCCAGATCGAGGCGCTGATTGACCTCGGTATCGGCCTGCAAGGCCGGGACGACACAGAATCGAGCAATTGAGGCCAGTTGCCCCGGAACCCGGGGCAGGCAGCGCTCTCCAACCCACATCGCACGACACCGTGCCATTGATGAGAGGGGTTTTGCCCCGGAAAGGTATTTGAATGATGCAACGACGCACCTGGGTAGGCGGTCTGATGATGTCCGCGGCGATGTTCCTGGCGCTTCTTGCTGGCGCCGCAGAGGAAGCGCCCGATGTATTGGTGAAGCGCATATCGGGCGAAGTGATGACTGCCGTCAAGGCCGACCCGGCCATTCAGGCGGGGGATGTGAACCGCATCATCGCTCTGGTGGACACCAAGATCATGCCCAGCGTGAACTTCACGCGCATGACCGCCTCGGCCGTGGGCCGGCACTGGCGCCAGGCCACGCCCGAGCAGCAGAAACAGTTGCAGGACGAGTTCAAGACGCTGCTGGTGCGCACCTATGCCGGCGCGCTGGGTGAGGTGAAAGACCAGAACCTGAGCTTTCGTCCCCTGCGCTCACGCCCCGAAGACACCGAGGTGGTGGTCCGCTCCGAGGTGCGCGGCCGCGGCGAGCCGATCCAGCTGGACTACCGGCTGGAGAAAGCCGATGGCGGCTGGAAGATCTATGACCTGAACGTGATGGGTGTGTGGCTGGTGGAAACCTACCGCACGCAGTTCGCCCAGGAGATCAGCACCAAGGGCATCGACGGCCTGATCGCAACCCTGGCGCAGCGCAACAAGAGCAACTCGGCGCGGACCAGCTGATGCCAGCCGCCGCCTTGCCCGCCCAGCTGACACTTGGCACTGCCGTACAGGCCCGCGAACAGCTGGCCGGGGCGCTCGCACAGAGCGAAGACCAGGCGGTCCGCCTGGACGCTGGTGCCCTGACCCAGTTCGACTCCTCGGCCATTGCCGTGCTGCTGGACTTGCGGCGCGATCTGCAATCGCAGGGCAAGCAACTCGTGGTGGAAAACTGGCCTGAACGGCTGAAGGCGCTCGTAGGCCTGTACGGCGTGGGCGAACTGCTCCACGATTGAGCCTTAAAGGTATTCATCCAGCTGGCTTGCACACCGGCTGTTGCGTGTGCGCGTGATGCCCCGGCTGGGCTGCCGGGTGCACCGCCCGGCTTAAAATAGCGGGCTATTCGCTTCGCAATCCGCCCGGCCAGCGGCTGGCGACCCACCCGGCCCACCGCTTTCTTCATGCCCGCCGTCTCTTTTCAGAACGTTTCCAAGACCTATCCGTCGGCCCGGGGAGAGTTGCACGCACTCAGGAACGTGAGCTTCGACATCGAGGCGGGCGAGTTCTTTGGGCTTCTGGGCCCCAACGGCGCCGGAAAAACCACCCTGATCAGCGTGCTCGCCGGCCTGACGCGTGCCAGCAGCGGTCATGTGCGCGTGCTCGGCAAAGACGTGCAGGCCGACTACCAGGCCGCCCGCCGCCACCTTGGCGTGGTGCCTCAGGAACTGGTGTTCGACCCCTTCTTCAACGTTCAGGAGGCCCTGCGTTTCCAGTCGGGCTACTTCGGCATTCGCAACAACCAGGCCTGGATCGACGAATTGCTGGAAGGGCTGGGCCTGGCCGACAAGGCCGGCGCCAACATGCGCCAGCTCTCGGGCGGCATGAAACGCCGGGTGCTGATCGCACAGGCGCTGGTGCACAAACCGCCTGTGATCGTGCTGGACGAACCCACCGCCGGCGTGGACGTGGAGCTTCGCCAGACGCTCTGGCAGTTCGTCTCGGACCTGAACAAACGCCTGGGCTGCACGGTGCTGCTCACGACGCATTACCTTGAAGAGGCGGAAGCCTTGTGCGGGCGCCTGGCCATGCTCAAGCAGGGCGAGGTGGTGGCGCTGGAGTCCACATCGGAACTGCTGCGGCGTGCTTCGTCCAATGTGCTGCGCTTCAAGATCGACGGGGTGCTGCCCGCCGACCTCGCAGCCGTGGCGCGCGTCACCGGTCGGGTGGTGCAGCTGCCCGCGCACGACGCGCTCGCTGTGGAGCGCCTGCTCGCGCGGGTGCGTGAATCGGGTCTTGCGGTGCATGACATCGAGATCCGCAAGCCCGACCTGGAGGACGTGTTCATCGACCTCATGGAGGGCAAGTCCAGCCCCGCGGCATCGTCGCCTCCACCGGCGGGGGTGGGCGCATGACGGGCTGGCAGGCGCTGTTTTACAAAGAGGTACTGCGGTTCTGGAAGGTCGGCTTCCAGACGGTGGCGGCACCGGTCATCACGGCCATCCTGTACCTCATGATCTTCGGCCATGTGCTGGAGGACCGTGTGCAGGTCTATGACTCGGTGAGCTACACCGCGTTTCTGTTGCCCGGGCTGGTGATGATGAGCGTGCTGCAAAACGCGTTTGCCAACAGCTCGTCTTCGCTGATCCAGAGCAAGGTCATGGGCAACGTGGTATTTCTGCTGCTCACGCCCCTGTCGCACCGTGCCTGGTTCGTGGCCTATGTGGGCTCCTCGGTGGTGCGAGGCCTGGCCGTGGGGGCGGGGGTGATGCTGGCCACCTGGTGGTTTGCGCAGCCGCCTTTTGTGGCACCGCTGTGGATTCTGGTGTTCGGGTTCATGGGGGCTTCGCTGCTGGGGGCGCTGGGCCTGATTGCCGGCCTGTGGGCCGAGAAATTCGACCAGATGGCGGCTTTCCAGAACTTTGTCATCATGCCCATGACCTTCCTCTCGGGCGTGTTCTACTCCATCCATTCGCTGCCCGGCTTCTGGCAGCAGGTGAGCCACCTCAACCCGTTTTTCTACATGATTGACGGTTTCCGCTATGGCTTTTTCGGGGTCAGCGACGTCTCGCCCTGGCTCAGCCTCGCCATCGTGGGCAGCGCGCTCGCGGCCGTGAGTGCCCTGGCGCTGCACCTGCTCCGCATCGGCTACAAGATCCGCGGATGAGGCCTTGTCCATCCCGCGCTGCCTTTCTGAACTGACACGAGACCCTGCACATGACCGCTGACCAACTCCAGACCATCATCGCCGCCGGCCTGAATTGCGAACACCTGGAAGTCTCGGGTGACGGGCGCCACTGGGCCGCCATGGTGGTGTCCTCCGAATTCGAGGGCATGCGCACCCTGGCGCGCCACAAGCGGGTCTATGACACGCTGGGGGACCGCATCCAGAAGGACGAGGTTCACGCCTTGTCGATGAAGACCTACACCCCTGCCGAGTGGGGCGGTAAATGAGCTGCTTCGCGGCATCCAACTAAAAGCCAAAGACGTTCCCCATGGACAAACTGCGAATCACCGGCGGGCGCACCCTGCAGGGCGACGTGACTATTTCCGGCGCCAAGAACGCCGCCCTGCCCGAGCTGTGCGCGGCCCTGCTCACGGCCGAGCCAGTGATGCTGACCAATGTGCCGCGTCTGCGCGATGTGGCCACCATGCGCCACCTGCTCGACAACATGGGCGTGAAAACCGAGACCCATGGGCCGCGCGGCGGGGTGTCGCTGCACGCAGCCGATCCCATCAACCCGGAAGCGCCCTATGAGCTGGTCAAGACCATGCGGGCCTCGGTGCTGGTGCTGGGCCCCTTGCTGGCGCGCTACGGTCATGCGCGTGTGTCGCTGCCGGGTGGCTGCGCCATCGGTTCTCGCCCGGTGGACCAGCACATCAAGGGCATGCAGGCCATGGGCGCCGAGATCGCCGTGGAGCACGGCTACATGGTGGCCAGGCTCGCAGGCGGACGCAGCCGTCTGCAGGGCGCGCGCATCACCACCGACATGGTCACGGTCACCGGCACCGAAAACTTCATGATGGCCGCCGCGCTGGCCCAGGGCGAGACCGTGCTGGAGAACGCCGCGCAAGAGCCCGAGATCACCGATCTGGCCGAGATGCTGATCGCCATGGGCGCGAAGATCGAAGGCCACGGCAGCAGCCGCATCCACATCCAGGGCGTGGACCAGCTGCATGGCTGCACGCACCAGGTGGTGGCCGACCGCATCGAGGCAGGCACTTTTCTCTGCGCTGTGGCGGCCACCGGCGGCGACGTGCTGCTGCGCCATGGCCGCGCCGATCACCTGGACGCTGTCATCGAGAAGCTGCGTGAAGCGGGTGCGCACATCGAGTCCGGCCGCGACGAGCAAGGCCTGTTCATTCGGGTGCAGGCCTCGGGCCGTCTCAAGGCCCAGAGCTTCCGCACCACCGAATACCCTGGTTTCCCGACCGACATGCAGGCCCAGTTCATGGCGCTGAACTGCATCGCTCAGGGCACCAGCACCGTGACCGAAACCATCTTCGAGAACCGCTTCATGCACGTCAACGAGATGGTGCGCCTGGGCGCGCGCATCCAGACCGATGGCAAAGTGGCGGTGGTCGAGGGGATCGAGCGCCTGTCTGGCGCCACGGTCATGGCCACCGACCTGCGTGCTTCGGCCAGCCTGGTGATCGCCGGTCTGGTGGCCGAGGGCGAAACCATGGTCGACCGCATCTACCACCTGGACCGCGGTTACGACCAGATGGAAGAGAAGCTGCGCGGCATCGGCGCCGATATAGAACGCATCAAATGATCACACTCGCCCTCTCAAAAGGCCGCATCTTCGACGAAACCCTGCCGCTGCTGAAGGCCGCGGGCATCGAGGTGCTGGAAGACCCGGACACCTCGCGCAAGCTCATCCTGCCGACGAACCAGCCGGGTGTTCGCGTGGTGCTGGTGCGCGCCACCGACGTGCCCACCTATGTGGAATACGGCGGCGCCGACCTGGGTGTGACCGGCAAGGACACGTTGATCGAACACGGTGGCCAGGGCCTCTACCAGCCGCTCGACCTGAAGATTGCTGCGTGCCGCATGAGCGTGGCCGTGCGGGCCGATTTCGATTACGCCTCGGCCGTGCGCCAGGGTTCGCGTCTGAAGGTGGCCACCAAATACACGGCCATCGCCCGCGAGTTCTTCGCCAGCAAGGGCGTGCACGTAGACCTGATCAAGCTCTACGGCAGCATGGAGCTGGCGCCGCTCACCGGGCTGGCCGATGCCATCGTCGATCTGGTGTCCACCGGCAACACGCTCAAGGCAAACCACCTGGTCGAGGTGGAGCGCATCATGGACATCAGCTCGCGCCTGGTGGTCAACCAGGCGGCGCTCAAACTCAAGCAGGCCGGCATACGGCCCATCATCGACGCGTTCGCCAACGCCATCCAGAAAGAGCCTTCAACGTCATGAGCCTCACCGCGACGCCCCTTCGCCTGTCCACCGCTTCGGCCGATTTCGAGGCCGCGTTTGCCCGCCGCCTGCACTGGTCGGCGGACACGGACCATGCGATCGAGCAGCGCGTGGCCGACATTCTGGCCGATGTGCAGCAGCGGGGCGACGCGGCGGTACTGGAATACACCGCGCGTTTCGACGGTCTGAGCGCCGACAGCGTCCAGGCGCTGGAACTCACCCAGGCCGAGTTGAAGCAGGCCTTTGACGGCCTTCCGGCCGCTCAGCGAAGCGCGCTTGAATCGGCCGCGCGTCGCGTGCGCAGCTACCACGAAGCGCAGAAAAGGGCCTCGGGCGAGAGCTGGAGCTACCGCGACGAAGACGGCACGCTGCTGGGTCAGAAGGTCACGCCGCTCGACCGCGTGGGCATCTACGTGCCCGGGGGCAAGGCCGCCTACCCGTCGAGCGTGCTGATGAACGCCATCCCCGCCCATGTCGCCGGGGTGGCCGAGATCATCATGGTCGTGCCCACGCCCAAGGGTGAAAAGAACGCGCTGGTGCTGGCCGCTGCCTATGTGGCCGGCGTGAGCCGCGCCTTCACGATCGGTGGCGCACAGGCCGTGGCTGCACTGGCCTATGGCACGGCCACCGTGCCCAA
This sequence comes from Hydrogenophaga sp., assembly GCA_030682835.1. Lineage (GTDB taxonomy): Bacteria > Pseudomonadota > Gammaproteobacteria > Burkholderiales > Burkholderiaceae_C > Hydrogenophaga. The sequence continues at coordinate 47,704 of JAUXNG010000095.1, forward strand.
GGTGGACAAGATCACCGGCCCGGGCAATGCTTACGTGGCCAGCGCTAAAAAGCGCGTCTTTGGTACCGTGGGCATCGACATGATCGCCGGCCCGAGCGAGATCCTGGTGCTGGCCGACGGCAGCACGCCCGCCGACTGGGTGGCCATGGACCTGTTCAGCCAGGCCGAGCACGACGAACTGGCGCAGAGCATTTTGCTGTGTCCTGATGCGGCCTACCTGGATGCCGTGCAGGCCGCCATTCACCGCCTGTTGCCCGCCATGCCGCGCGCCGCGATCATCGCCAAGAGCCTGAACGACCGCGGTGCGCTCATTCTCACGCGGGACATGGAAGAGGCTTGCACCTTGAGCAACCGCATCGCGCCAGAGCACCTGGAGGTCTCCAGCAGCGAGCCGCACCGCTGGGAGCAGCTGCTCAGGCACGCGGGCGCCATTTTCCTTGGCGCCTACACGAGCGAGAGCCTGGGTGACTACTGCGCCGGCCCCAATCACGTGCTGCCCACCAGCGGCACGGCACGCTTTTCATCGCCACTGGGCGTCTACGACTTCCAGAAGCGCAGCAGCCTGATCGAAGTCAGCGCAGCTGGCGCCCAGACGCTCGGCACCATCGCGGCCGAGCTGGCATACGGCGAAGGTCTGCAGGCGCACGCCCGCGCCGCCGAAATGCGACTAAACGACGTGCCGCCCATGAGGTCGCCCACATGAACGCCATGAACACACCGAGCCCGTTGCGCTTCATTCGCCAGGACATCCAGTCCATGCACGCCTACGCCATCCAGGACTCGGCCGGCATGGTCAAGCTCGACGCGATGGAAAACCCCTTTGCCTTGCCGCCCGATCTGCAGGCGGCACTCGGCGAGCGGCTGGGCGCGGTGGCCATCAACCGCTATCCCGGTGCCCGCATCGAAGAACTCAAAGAGGCGCTGGCCCGCCACGTGGACCTGCCCGCCGGCTGTGCGCTGATGCTGGGCAATGGCTCCGACGAGCTGATCTCCCTGCTGGCCATGGCCTGCGACGTGCCGGGTGCCAGCATCCTCGCGCCGCTGCCCGGCTTCGTCATGTACGCCATGAGCGCCCAGCTGCAAGGCCTGGCCTTCCACGGCGTACCGCTCACGACCGATTTCGAGCTGGACGAGCGCGCCATGCTGTCCGCGATGCGCGAGCACCGACCGGCCATCACCTACCTGGCCTACCCCAACAACCCCACCGCCAACCTGTGGGACGCCGCCGTGATCCGGCGCCTGATCGCCGAGGCGGCCACGTTCGGCGGCCTGGTGGTGATGGACGAGGCCTACCAGCCCTTCTCCAGCCGCAGCTGGCTCGACGAGATGCGGGCTGATCCGGCAGCGAATGCCCATGTGCTGCTGATGCGCACGCTCTCCAAGTTCGGCCTGGCCGGCGTGCGCCTGGGCTACATGCTGGGTGCCGAGGGGCTGCTGAACGAAGTGGACAAGCTGCGCCCGCCCTACAACGTGAGCGTGCTCAACGCCGAGTGCGCCCTGTTCGCGCTCGAACACGCCGAGGTGTTTGCGCAGCAGGCGCACGAGATTCGCGAGCAGCGTGGCGTTCTGGTCGAGGCGCTGAGCCGCATGGCGGGTGTCACGCCCTTCCCGAGCGATGCCAACATGGTGCTGGTGCGCGTGCCCGACGCGCAGCGCTGCTTCGACGGACTGAAAGCGCGCGGCATTCTGGTGAAGAATGTTTCTAAAATGCACCCATTGCTGGCGAACTGCCTGCGACTCACGGTGGGAACCCCCGCCGAGAACTCCCAACTGATCAGCGCCCTCCAGGACGCCCTATGACCGCCATGTCCCCCGTTTCCGCTGCCCCCGACCGAGTTGCCGAGGTGCAGCGCAACACCGCTGAAACGCAGATCGGCGTGCGCGTCAACCTCGATGGCACCGGCGCGGCCCGGCTGTCCACCGGCATCGGCTTCTTTGATCACATGCTCGACCAGATCGCCCGCCACGGGCTGATCGACCTCGACATCGACGCCAAAGGCGACCTGCACATCGACGGCCACCACACGGTGGAAGACGTGGGCATCACCCTCGGCCAGGCCTTTGCGAAGGCCGTGGGCGACAAGAAGGGCATCCGCCGCTACGGCCACGCCTACGTGCCGCTGGACGAGGCGCTGTCGCGGGTGGTGATTGATTTTTCGGGCCGCCCCGGGCTGCACATGCGCGTGCCCTTCAAGAGCGGCATGGTGGGCGGCTTCGACACCCAGTTGGCCTTCGAGTTTTTCCAGGGCTTCGTCAACCACGCTGGCGTGACGCTGCACATCGACAACCTGCACGGCGAAAACGCCCACCACCAGGCCGAGACCGTGTTCAAGGCTTTTGCGCGGTCCCTGCGCATGGCGCTGGAGCGCGATCCCCGCATGGGCGACATGATCCCCTCGACCAAAGGCTCGCTCTGATCCTATGACACGCAAGACAGTCGCCGTGGTGGACTACGGCAGCGGCAACCTGCGCTCGGTTTCACAGGCCGTGATGCACGTGGCGCAGGCCGCTGATGTGGAGGTGCTCGTCACATCCAGCGCCCAGCAGGTGCTGGACGCCGACCGCGTCGTGCTGCCCGGGCAGGGCCACATGGCGGACTGCATGCGCGAACTCGCCGGCTCGGGCCTGCTGAACGCTGTGCTTCACGCCGCCGCTCATAAGCCGCTGTTTGGCGTGTGCGTGGGCATGCAGATGCTGCTGGACCGCAGCGAAGAAGGGCCCACCGACGGGCTGGGACTGATCCCCGGCGACGTGGTGCGGTTCCAGCTGGAAGGCCAGCTGCAGGCCGACGGCAGCCGATTCAAGGTGCCCCAGATGGGCTGGAACACGGTGCACCACACCCTCGGGCGCGGCGCTTCGCATCCACTCTGGGATGGCGTGGCCGACGGCGCTTATTTCTACTTCGTGCACAGCTACTACGCGCGTCCCGCCGATCCCCAGCACAGCGTGGGTGAGGCCGACTACGGGGGCCGCTTCGCCGCGGCCATTGCCCGCGACAACATCTTCGCCACCCAGTTTCACCCCGAAAAAAGCGCCGATCAGGGTCTGGCGCTGTACCGCAATTTCCTCCACTGGAACCCTTGAGTCTCCGCTCTTCACCCACACCACCATGCTGCTGATTCCCGCGATTGATCTGAAAGACGGCCAGTGTGTTCGCCTCAAGCAGGGCGACATGGACCAGTCCACCGTGTTTGGCGAAGACCCGGCGGCGATTGCGCGCAGCTGGGTCGACAAGGGCGCCCGGCGCGTGCACCTGGTCGACCTGAACGGCGCGTTTGCCGGCAAGCCGAAGAACGAGCAGGCCATCCGCGCCATTCTCAAGAACATCGGCTCCGAGGTGGACGTGCAGCTCGGCGGCGGCATCCGCGACCTCGACACCATCGAGCGCTACCTCGACGCCGGTCTGCGCTACGTCATCATCGGCACCGCCGCGGTGAAGAACCCCGGCTTCCTGCAGGATGCCTGCACCGCCTTCGGAGGCCACATCATCGTGGGCCTGGATGCGAAAGACGGCAAGGTGGCCACCGACGGCTGGAGCAAGCTCACCGGCCACGAGGTGGTGGACCTGGGCAAGAAGTTCGAAGACTATGGTGTCGAATCCATCATCTACACCGACATCGGCCGCGACGGCATGCTCAGCGGCATCAACATCGAGGCCACGGTCAAGCTGGCGCAGGCCCTGTCGATTCCGGTGATCGCTTCGGGCGGCCTGTCCAACATGGAAGACATCCGCTCGCTCTGCGCGGTGGAAGACGAGGGCGTAGAAGGCGTGATTTGTGGTCGTTCCATCTACAGCGGTGATCTGGACTTTGAAGCAGCCCAGCAGCTGGCCGACCAGTTGAATGGCTGACGCCTGATGCTCGCCAAACGCATCATTCCCTGCCTGGACGTGACCGGAGGTCGCGTGGTCAAGGGGGTCAATTTCGTCGAACTGCGCGATGCGGGTGACCCGGTGGAAATCGCCGCGCGCTACAACGACCAGGGCGCCGACGAACTCACGTTCCTCGACATCACCGCCACCAGCGACGGGCGTGACCTGATCCTGCACATCATCGAAGCCGTGGCTTCGCAGGTCTTCATTCCACTGACCGTGGGTGGCGGGGTGCGCACCGTCGATGACGTGCGCCGCCTGCTCAACGCGGGGGCCGACAAGACCAGTTTCAACTCGGCGGCGATTGCCAACCCCGAGGTGATCCGCGAAGCTTCGGCCAAGTACGGTGCGCAGTGCATCGTGGTGGCCATCGACGCCAAGCGCCGCCACGGCGACGGCCTGGCACTGCGCGGCCCGGGCTGGGATGTGTACAGCCACGGTGGCCGCAAGAACACAGGACTTGACGCCGTGGTCTGGGCCACGCAGATGGCGGCCTATGGAGCGGGCGAGATTCTGCTGACCAGCATGGACCGCGATGGCACCAAGTCCGGCTTCGACCTGGACCTCACCCGCTCGGTAGCCGATGCGGTGGACGTGCCCGTGATCGCCTCAGGCGGCGTGGGCAACCTCGACCACCTGGCCGACGGTGTGCAGCAGGGCAGGGCGGACGCGGTGCTGGCGGCCAGCATCTTCCACTACGGCGAGTACACCGTGGGTCAGGCCAAGGCGCGCATGCGCGAACGCGGCATTCCCGTGCGCCTCTGACGCCGGGTAGACCGGGCGCTGCTCACAGGCCCTGATCCCCCCGATCGCGCTGCTGTTGTTGCAACTGCAGCTGCCGCTCCAGACGGTCTTCCATCTCGCCCATGCTGGCGGCCAGACCATTGCCCGACTGCTCCACCAGTTCGGTCATGGCCACCTGCAGCCGGTCGACTTTCTGGTGCAGTTGCTCGGCCAGGTCCAGCTCGCGCGCAGCGATGACCTGCATTTCGCCCTGCAGGAAGCGTTGCAGCTCCGTGAAGCGCGAAGCCTCTGCCTTGTCGGCCAGGGTGCGCTGCTCGGTCATCTCTCGGGTGATGCGTCGCACTTCCAGCAGGTGCGCGGTCTGCTGGTACACCAGGGCCGTCAGAAAGACCACCAGCACCAGCACCAGCAGGCCCAGCAGCACCAGGCCCACCGGCGCCTGCACCTCGGTCACGGCCAGGTCGAGCGTGGTCGGTGTGAGCACGGCGTCAATGTTGAGCGCCACAAAGCCCGCCACCAGCAGGATGAGAACGATCAGGGCCAGGGTGCGAATTTTCATGGGAGCTCCAGTTTGAACGGGGTGTCACCCTGCACGTAAGGGCAGAGCGGCGAAGCCATGGTAATCCCATCGCGACGCGCAATGCGTGGTGCCCGCAGGCAGCGCGGCGGGGCATGGTAGATTCATCAGATGAACTGGCTCAACGACATCAAGTGGGACGCGCAGGGGCTGGTGCCCGTGATCGCGCAGGAGGCCGCCAGCGGCGACGTGCTCATGTTCGCGTGGATGAACCGCGAAGCGCTGCAAAAGACGGCCGAGCTCGGCCGCGCGGTCTATTTCAGCCGCTCTCGCGGCAAGCTGTGGTTCAAGGGCGAGGAGTCCGGCCATGTGCAGACCGTGCACGACATCCGGCTCGATTGCGACAACGACGTGGTGCTGCTCCGGGTGACCCAGCTCGGCCATGAACCTGGCATCGCGTGCCACACCGGGCGCCACAGCTGTTTCTACCAGCGCTACGACAACGGCGCCTGGCACGCCACCGATCCCGTGCTCAAAGACCCGGAATCCATTTACAAGTGACCTGCTGAATGTCCATGACCGATGACCTCGCCCGCCTGGCGGCCGTGATTGAAAGCCGCAAGGCCGCCAACGGCGGCGACCCCGACAAAAGCTACGTGGCGCGCCTGCTGCACAAGGGCCCCGACGCCTTCCTGAAGAAGATCGGCGAGGAAGCCACCGAAGCGGTGATGGCCGCCAAAGACTGCGATCACGGTGGTGACCCGGGCAAGCTGGTGGGCGAAGTGGCCGATCTCTGGTTTCACAGCATGATCGCTCTAGCCCACTACGGCCTGTCGCCGGCCGACGTGGTGGCTGAACTTGTGCGCCGCGAGGGACTCAGTGGACTGGAAGAGAAGGCGCTGCGCAAAGCCGTGGCACGCGAGCAGGGCGCCGCCAACCCGGGAGGCAGCACATGAACGACATCATCGACGTCGAACCCATCGACAACGAGCGCGCCCAGTCCCTGAAAACGGTCGGCTGGGTCAGCTACATCCTGCACCTCATCGTGGCTGTGGCCGCCGTGGTGCCTGGTGCTCAGGTGGGCGCTGGGCTGCTGATCGTGGCATTGGTTATCGACCTGGTGAAACGCTCGGACGCAGCGGGCACTTGGCAAGCCAGTCACTTTTCGTGGCGCATCCGCACTGTCATCTGGGCCGGGGTGCTCTACCTGGTCACGCTGCCGCTCTGGCTTCTGTTGCTGCTGCCTGGCATGATCGCTTGGGCCGTCATTTCCATCTGGTTCCTCTACCGCATCGTCAAGGGCATGGCGCGCATGAACGCCAGCCAGGCGATGCCCGCTTGACTCGACGACACCCATGCACGACCCCAACTGCATTTTCTGCAAGATCATCGCCGGCCAGATTCCGTCCAGAAAGGTCTACGAAGACGACGAGATCTACGCCTTTCACGACATCCAGCCCTGGGCGCCGATCCATTTTCTGATGGTGCCCAAGCTGCACATACCGTCCATGGCCCAGCTCGAGCCAGCCCATGAAGGCCTGCTCGGGCGCATGATGCTGCTAGCGCCACGCCTGGCCGTCGAGCAGGGCTGCAAGCCCTATCCAGACGGCGGGTTCCGCGTGGTGTGCAACACCGGCACAGAAGGTGGTCAGGAGGTTCACCACCTGCATGTGCACGTGATGGGCGGCCCGCGCCCGTGGCTGCGCGGCTGAGTGCGTCACTGTGCTCCTGTGCATCGCGATCCCCCGTCTGGTCGTGAGATGAGGGGGTATCTGATGGCCCGCGTCTTTTCGGGCGAACCGCCACTCGTCGGCTTTGGCAGACCCCCGGCCTGAACTCACGCAGGGGCTTAGAATCCGACACAAAGCGCTCTGCGCATCATTCCTTTCTGGAGATCAATCATGGGTTCTTTTTCGATCTGGCACTGGCTGGTGGTTCTGCTCATCGTCGTCATGGTGTTCGGTACCAAGAAGCTGAAAAATCTGGGTTCCGACCTGGGTGGCGCGGTCAAAGGTTTCAAAGATGGCATGAAAGAAGGCGGGCAGCCTGCTGATGAGGCGGCTGCCTCGGCGCCTGCCGCCCAGGTGGCGCAGGAGACCCGCGCCGACAAGCACGCCATCGATGTGGAAGCCAAGCAGAAGCATTGACTGGCCTTCTTTCCTTCCTTCCTGCCGGCCATTCTCCGCGCGCTGCCCGTTCCCTTTCTGGCCGGCACGTCAGAGCTTGCCGGCCACCGGGCTGACACATGATTGATCTGGGCATTTCCAAGCTCGCGCTGATCGGAGCGGTGGCGTTGATCGTCATCGGCCCTGAGAAGCTGCCCCGCGTCGCCCGTACCGTGGGCGCTTTGCTGGGCAAGGCGCAGCGTTACGTGGCCGACGTGAAGGCCGAGGTGAGCCGTTCGATGGATCTCGAAGAGCTCAAGAAGATGAAGGACTCCGTCGAGAGCGCAGCGCGCGACGTGGAGTCCTCCGTCCAGTCCGGGGCCAGTGATTTCGAAAAATCCTGGTCCGAAGCCACCGCCGGGCTCGACGGCAGCAGCTACGGCAGCTCGTCTGACGCGCTCAACGCCCTGGGCACCGAGGCCTACCCCGCCTACCGTCACCCCAAGAAGAACTGGCGCATCAAGCAGAAGGCCATGCCGCAGTGGTTCAAGGCGCGCACCGGCGTGCGCACGCGCACACAGTCCGGTGCGGCCCGCGTGGCCCGTTTCCGGCCCCGTTCCTCTTCCGCTCCCCGCTGATGTCCGATCCCAAAGAAACCACCGACGAACTCGCCGGTTCCGAGCAGCCGTTCGTGCAGCACCTGATGGAGCTGCGCGATCGCCTGCTCTACGGCATCGCGGGGCTGGCCATCTGCATGGTGCTGCTGGCGATCTGGCCCGGTCCAGCCGGCTTGATCGACCTCATCGCGGTTCCCATCCGCGCACACATGCCGCCCGATGCCAAGCTGATCGCGGTTGGTGTGTTCTCGCCCTTTTTTGTACCCCTGAAAGTACTGGGCATGGCGGCGTTGCTGCTGTCGCTGCCCTGGTGGATGTACCAGATCTGGGCCTTCGTGGCACCTGGCCTGTACGGCCATGAGAAGCGCTTTGCCATTCCCCTGATCGTGCTGGGCAGTCTGCTCGCCTATGTGGGCATCGCATTCGTGCAGTTCTTTGTGCTGGACAAGATGTTTGGCTTTATCCAGCAGTTCACGCCGGCCAGCGTGGCGGCCACGCCCGACATCGCGTCTTACGTGGAGGCCATCCTCTCCCTGTACCTGGCCTTCGGGCTGGCTTTTCAGGTGCCCATCGTGGTGGTGCTGCTGGTCAAGATGAACATGGTCACCGTGGCCAAGCTCAAGGAATTCAGGGGGTATTTCATCGTGGTGGCGTTCGTGATCGCCGCCATCGTGACCCCGCCCGACGTGATTTCCCAACTGGCGCTGGCCGTGCCTATGTGCCTGCTGTATGAACTGGGCATCTGGGGCTCTCAGTGGTTTGTCAAAAGCACGGTGAAGCCCACAGAAAGTACGGAAGAGTCGGCGAGCTGAGCCAGCGCCCGGGTCGCCAAGCCGAGGCTTTCAGCGGGGCATCTGCTGCTGGCGGGGTCGGTCTCGCCGGCCGGGCGTGACTTCGATGCGCGAGTTTCCATCGCGGCGCACCACGTCCAGCGGTGCGGGAGTGCCGGGCGGCAGCGCTGCCACGGCCGACAGCAGCTGTGCCACATTGCTCACCTCACGCTCGCCCACGCGGGTAATCACATCCCCGGGGCGCACGCCGGCCTTGGCCGCCGGGCCGTTCTGCAGCACGCCGGTGATGACCACCCCCTTGCCCGCCGGAATGCCGAAGCTCTCAGCCAGTTCGGGCGTCAGGTCCTGGGGTTCGACGCCAATCCAGCCACGCGTGACCTGACCATCGCGCACGATGGCTTCCAGCACGGTGCGCGCCGTCGAGGTGGGAATGGCGAAGCCAATGCCCATCGACCCGCCCGAGCGGGAATAGATCGCGGTGTTGATGCCCATCAGGTGGCCATTGACGTCCACCAGTGCCCCACCCGAGTTGCCGGGGTTGATCGCCGCATCCGTCTGGATGAAGTTCTCGAAGGTGTTGATGCCCAGCTGCGTGCGCCCCAGCGCACTCACGATGCCGCTGGTGACGGTCTGCCCGACGCCAAACGGGTTGCCGATCGCCAGCACCTGGTCACCGATGGCCAGCGCGTCGGAATTGCCCAGAGCAATCACGGGCAGCTCGGTCAGGGCCACTTTCAGGATGGCCAGGTCGGTTTCCGGGTCGGTGCCGATGACTTGCGCCACGCTGCGTCGGCCGTCGTTGAGCACGACCTCGATCTCGTCGGCCTCTTCAATCACGTGGTTGTTGGTGAGGATGTAGCCCGCCGGGCTCACGATCACCCCGGAGCCCAGCCCGGTGCGCGGCTGCGCCTGGGCCTGGTCACCAAAGAAGAACCGGAACCATGGGTCGGCGCTGTGGGGGTTGCTGATGGCGGCGCGGCTGGTGTTGATGCTCACCACCGCGGGGGACGCTGCACGTGCCGCTGCACTGAAGCCGGTCGGGTTGCCGGTGAGAGCAGTCGCACCGGTGCTGGGCGCCTCCCACACCGGCACCACCGAGCCGCTCATCGTGGCCTGACGCCCCAGCCACTGGGGCTTGAGCGTGGCGACGACAAAAAACACCGCCAGCAACACAGTGACGGATTGGGCAAACACGAGCCAGAGTCGTTTCATAAGAGATGGATGCAGAGAGCAGAGGGTGAGCGTCGCCGGGCAGGACGCATGGGAACGATTGTCCCGCATATGGTTATCGCGTCGCGCAGTTCAAGCGCGTTGACACATGTCAAGGCGAAGAAGCCCATTCGGCGGTGCAATGGGCACTTGTCAATAGAGGATGGAGTAACAAATGAAAGCAATCGCCGATCTTTTCTCAACCGACTACGGCCTGTTCAGCATTTCGGGCCTTTTGTTCATCGTGTTCATGGGGTTCTGGTTTTTCCGCTTCTTCGTACGCAAAATGAACGAGGACGAGCAGGCCAATCGCGGCCGCTGAGCGCGGAGAAGGGGAATCTGACCGCCAGGGGGCGCGCTGTCAGAATGTGGAGCCGACGCCTGTGTGCGTCGGTCGAGCCGCCTGCCTGGGGCGGCCATGTGTTCCCATCATCCCACCCATGCACGATCCATCTGCGCCCCTATCTCTGCCCGTTTCCCGTGTCCAGCTGCTGGACGCGCTCGACACCCTGCTGCAACCCTCGCGGTTCCGGGACTACGGGCCCAACGGCCTGCAGGTGGAAGGGCGTGCGGCGGTACGCAAGCTCGTCACCGGCGTCACGGCGAGCCTGGCCCTGATTGAAGCGGCGCGGGACGCTGGGGCAGACGCCGTGCTGGTGCACCACGGCCTGTTCTGGCGCGGGCAGGAAGCCAGGGTCACGGGGTGGATGAAGCAGCGCCTGGCTTGCCTCCTGCAAGCCGACATCAATCTCCTGGCCTACCACCTGCCGCTGGATGCCCACCCCGAACTGGGCAACAACGCCCAGCTTGCTCTGCGCCTGGGCGTGCAGCCGTATGCGGATGAGCGGGGCCGGTTTGGCGAGCAGTCACTGGGTTTCATGGGGGAACGCCCGATGGGATCGGTCAGCGCGCTGGCCGCCGAGGTACAGGCCAGCCTGGGGCGACCTGTCACCCTGGTGGGAGAAGCCGAGCGTCTCGTCTCGCGGGTGGCGCTTTGCACCGGAGGTGCGCAGAGCTATTTCGAAGCGGCCATTGCGGCAGGGGCCGACGTGTTCGTCACCGGCGAAATCTCCGAACCGCAGGCCCACTACGCCCGGGAATCCGGCGTGGCCTACATCGCCTGCGGCCACCACGCCTCCGAGCGCTACGGAGTGGCCGCCGTGGGAGCCCATGTGGCGGCCCAGCTGGGGCTGGAACACCTTTTCATCGACATCGACAACCCGGCCTGACGCCATGACCGCTACCCCGACCTTCCGGCGCCCGGACCTCCCGGTCGTGCTGACCATGGGAGACCCCGCGGGCATCGGACCCGAAATCATCGCTCAGGCCATGCGCGAGCGCCCCGCGCTCAGGCGCCAGGTGGTGGTTGCGGGCGACCTCGCCACCCTGCGCCGTGCAGCCGCCCTCACGGAGAGCGGGGCATCGGGTGCCGCGTCCGCCCTGATGTGGGCCGAACTGGAGCATCTGGACCAGTTTCCAGAGGTGCCCGCCGGTTGCGTGGCCATGGTGCAGGCCTGCCACATTTCATCGCCCGTGCCGTTGGGCCAGATCAGCGCCCAGGCGGGGCGGGCCGCCGCCGACTGCATCCGTTTTGCTGCGCAGGCGGCCCTGAACGGCGAAGCCCGGGCTGTCGTCACCGCACCCATTCACAAAGAGGCCCTGGCAGCCGCCGGGGAGCCGTTTCCGGGGCACACCGAAATGCTGCAGGCACTGGCCGCCGCACACCTGGGCGTGGATGTGTCCCGGGTGCCGGTGCGCATGATGCTGAGCTGTCCGGGCCTTCGCACGGTGCTGGTGAGCATTCACGTGTCTCTGCGCGATGCCCTCGCCGCCGTGACCCGGGAACAGATCGCGGAGACCTTGCGCATCACACATCAGCATTTTCGACAGCTCGGTATTGCGTCGCCTCGCCTGGCCGTGTCCGGTCTCAACCCGCATGCGGGCGAGGGGGGGCTTTTCGGACGGGAGGAAATCGAGGTCATCGGGCCCGCCGTGTGCGAGGCGCGCGCGGCCGGCATGGACTGCAGCGGACCGCACGCACCCGACACGGTGTTCATGCGGGCGCGCCAGGGTGCTTTCGACGTGGTCATTGCCATGTACCACGATCAGGGGCTCATCCCCGTGAAGCTGTTCGGCCTGGACGACGGCGTGAACACCACGCTGGGACTGCCCTTTGTGCGCACCAGCCCCGACCACGGCACCGCGTTCGATCTGGCGGGAACCGGCCGCGCGAGTACCGGCAGCTTGCTTGCCGCGCTGGACGCGGCCCTGGGGTCTGATCGCGCCTGAACCGCCGCGTGGCGCGGTGAGGCGTGAACGAGGTCGCGTGGGTTGCTGCCGAAGGTATTCGTTCACCCTCGCCCGCCGCCCTTACTTGCGCAGGCTGTCGCGGATCTCACGCAGCAGCAGTACGTCCTCTGCCGGGGCGGGTGGTGCGGCCGGGGCGGCCGGTGCTGCGGCTTCGTTGCGCTTGAGGCGGTTGATCTGCTTGACCATGAGAAAAATGACGAACGCCAGGATCAGAAAATTGATCGCCACGGTGATGAAGTTCCCGTAGGCCAGCACCGGCACACCCGCGGCCTTCATTGCGGCGAGCGTGGGCGCGGTGCCTGGCGGAACACTGCCCAGCACCAGGAACAGATTCGAGAAGTCGAGCTGGCCGAACACGGCACCCACGCTGGGCATGATCACATCTTCAACCAACGATCCCACGATCTTTCCGAACGCGCCGCCGATGATCACGCCCACCGCGAGATCGATCACATTGCCCTTGATTGCAAACTCTTTGAATTCCTGCACCATGCCCATGGCTTCCTCCGGTTGTGTTGATGGCTGCGGTAGCTGGTGCGTGTATCGGCGCACGCGTAGCCTGCGGCCGGATTCTGGCATGCACATGGAAAGTATTACAACGGACTGACGAAACCGCTGACCTGCGGGCCTGTTGGCTCGTGACAATAGTCCAGTCGGGTTCTCTGGCAAGCCACAGTCGAGCCGCGTGCCTCCAGTACAATGCCGGGTTGACCCTAATGTCCCCTCGAAACTGATTGAAAGATCCCCATGAGTGAAGCAACCGTCGATGCGTCTGTCGATAGCAGCCGCCGGACCTGGCTGATCACATCCTGCGCCATGGGTGGCGTTGGAGCAGCAGCCGTCGCCGTTCCGTTCGTGAGCAGTTTTCAGCCATCCGAGCGCGCCCGGGCCGCGGGTGCCGCTGTCGAGGTGGACATTTCCACTTTGCAACCCGGTGAGAAGCGCGTGGTGGAGTGGCGCGGCAAGCCGGTGTGGATCATGCGCCGCACGCCCGAGCAGCTGGCGTCGCTGGAAAAAATTGAAGACCAGCTGGCCGATCCGACGTCCCAGCGCACCGCCTACCCAACGCCCGCCTACGCCCAGAACCGCCACCGCTCCATCAATCCCGAGGTCCTGGTGGCGGTGGGCATCTGCACCCACCTGGGATGTTCGCCTGGCGACAAGCTCACCCCCGGCCCGCAGCCCTCGCTGCCCGATGACTGGCAGGGCGGTTTCCTGTGCGCCTGCCATGGCTCCACGTTTGACGTGGCCGGGCGCGTGTTCAAGAACAAGCCTGCGCCCGACAACCTGGAAGTTCCGCCGCACCACTACCTGTCCGACACCACATTGCTGGTCGGCGAAGAAAAAGCCTGAGCTGCCGTACTTCGCAGTGCAAGCAGACAACTGACCTCAGAGGCAATCCATGGCTGAATTCAAAGAAATCTCCCCCGACGCACCCATGGGCCAAAAGGCCCTGAACTGGGTCGACAACCGGTTCCCCCTCTCCAAGCTCTACAACGAGCACCTGGCTGAGTACTACGCGCCGAAAAACTTCAATTTCTGGTACTTCTTCGGCTCGCTCGCGCTGCTGGTGCTGGTGATCCAGATCGTCACCGGTATTTTCCTGGTGATGCATTACAAGCCCGACGCGGCACTGGCCTTCGCATCGGTCGAGTACATCATGCGCGACGTACCGTGGGGCTGGCTGATCCGCTACATGCACTCCACGGGTGCATCGATGTTCTTTGTGGTCGTGTATCTGCACATGTACCGGGGTCTGATCTACGGTTCGTACCGCAAGCCACGCGAACTGGTGTGGGTCTTTGGTTGCGCTATCTTCCTGGTGCTGATGGCTGAGGCCTTCATGGGTTACCTGCTGCCCTGGGGCCAGATGTCCTACTGGGGCGCACAGGTGATCGTGAACCTGTTCTCGGCGATTCCCTTCATCGGTCCTGACCTGGCGCTGCTCATTCGCGGCGACTTCGTGGTGGGCGACGCCACCCTGAACCGCTTCTTCAGTTTCCATGTCATTGCCGTGCCGCTGGTGCTGCTGGGCCTGGTGGTGGCGCACATCATTGCGCTGCACGAAGTGGGTTCGAACAACCCCGACGGCGTCGAGATCAAGGCGCTCAAGGACGAGAAAGGCATCCCGCTCGACGGCATTCCGTTCCATCCTTACTACAGCGTGCACGACGTCATGGGCGTGTCGGTGTTCCTGATGGTCTTCTCTGCCATCGTGTTCTTCGCCCCCGAGTTTGGCGGCTACTTCCTCGAATACAACAACTTCATCCCGGCCGACCCGCTGGTCACGCCGTTGCACATCGCGCCGGTCTGGTACTTCACGCCGTTCTATTCGATGCTGCGTGCCATCACCAGCGAGATGATGTACGCACTGATCGCCTGTGTGCTGCTCGGTGCCGTGCTGGGCGTGGCCAAGGCCAAGCTGAACGCCATGATGAAAGCGGTGGTGGTGGGTGGTGCCGTGGTGCTGGTGGCGCTGATGCTGGCCATCGACGCGAAGTTCTGGGGCGTGGTCGCCATGGGTGGCGCCGTGGTCATCCTGTTCTTCCTGCCTTGGCTGGACAACAGCCCGGTCAAGTCGATCCGCTACCGTCCCACCTGGAACAAGTGGCTGTACGCTGTGTTCGTGATCAACTTCCTGATCCTGGGCTACCTGGGTGTGCTGCCGCCGTCGCCCATTGGCGAGCGTGTCTCGCAGGTCGGTACCCTGTTCTATTTCGGCTTCTTCCTGCTGATGCCTTGGTGGAGCCGACTGGGTGATTTCAAGCCTGTGCCCACCCGCGTCACCTTCAAGCCCCATTGAGCCCGAACCCGCCATTCCGGAGAGTCAAGCAAATGAAAAAAATCCTTCTGGGCTTCGCGTTGGCCTTGGGCTTGTCGGGTGCCGCCTTGGCGGCCGGAGCCGGCTTCCCGCTCGATAAGGCGCCTGCCCGCACCAACGACATGGCCGCCTTGCAGAACGGTGCCAAGCTGTTCGTGAACTACTGCCTGAACTGCCATTCGGCGGCCTTCATGCGCTACAACCGGCTGCGCGACATTGGCCTGAACGACAAGCAGATCGCCGAGAACCTGACCTTCGCCACCGACAAGATCGGTGACACCATGAAGTCCGCCATTGATCCGCGCGATGCCAAGGCCTGGTTTGGCGCCAACCCGCCCGACCTGACCGTGATCGCACGCTCGCGTGCAAGCCACGCGGGCACGGGTGCGGATTACATCTACACCCTGCTACGCACCTACTACCGTGACGACACCAAGCCCACGGGCTGGAACAACCTGGTGTTCCCCAATATCGGCATGCCCAACCCCCTCTGGGAGTTGCAGGGTGAGCGCTCGCCGGTGTTCGAGAAAGTCGCCAGCCACGGGCAGGAAGTTGAACTGCATCGCGGCTGGGAGCCGGCCAAGCCGGGTCTGATGAACGCAGCCGAGTTCGACCAGAATGTGGGCGATCTTGTGGCCTACCTTCAGTGGATGGGCGAGCCGGCGCAGAACACCCGTGTGCGCATCGGCGTCTGGGTTCTGCTGTTCCTTGGCATGTTCACCGTTGTAGCCTGGAGGCTGAACGCCGCCTTCTGGAAAGACATCAAGTAATCTCATCCCGGCTGGGTTGCGGCTTTGGTCCGCATACCCTCGGTTCCACAGTGGCTCGCAGCACCCGCGCCGGTGCGTTGCAGCCACTGTTTTTGCATTAAGGAGACTCCCTCATGATGGTCTTGTACTCGGGCACCACCTGCCCCTATTCCCACCGTTGCCGTTTTGTCCTGTTTGAAAAGGGCATGGACTTCGAGATCCGGGACGTCGACCTGTACAACAAACCCGAAGACATCAGCGTGATGAACCCGTACGGCCAGGTGCCGATCCTGGTCGAGCGCGACCTGATCCTCTACGAGTCGAACATCATCAATGAGTACATCGATGAGCGTTTTCCTCATCCACAGCTGATGCCCGGCGACCCGGTTGACCGTGCCCGCGTGCGACTTTTCCTGCTGAACTTCGAAAAAGAGCTGTTTGCGCATGTGTCCATGCTCGAGTCGCGCGCGACCAAAGGCAACGAGAAGGCACTGGAGAAGGCCCGCGCCCACATCCGTGACCGCCTGACACAACTCGCTCCGGTGTTCCTGAAGAACAAATTCATGCTGGGTGATAATTTCTCCATGCTGGATGTGGCGATTGCACCCCTGCTGTGGCGCCTGGACTTCTATGGCATCGAACTCAGCAAGAACGCTGCGCCGCTGCTCAAGTACGCCGAGCGCATTTTCTCGCGCCCCGCCTACATCGAGGCGCTGACCCCGTCTGAAAAGGTCATGCGCAAGTGATGCAGGCTGCCCGGGTTGAGCCGGGCATGTCTCAACAACCGGTTGCTTCATGAACGCCTTCGAGCAGGACCTTCCCTCCACCCGTCCGTATCTCATCCGTGCCCTGCACGAGTGGTGCACGGACAACGGTTTTTCGCCCTACCTGGCGGTGCAGGTGGATGCGTCCGTGCGCGTGCCCATGGAGTTCGTCAAAAATGGCGAAATCGTTCTGAACGTCAGCCCAGACGCCACGAGCGGTTTGCGGCTGGGCAACGACTTCGTGGAGTTCAAGGCCCGCTTCGGCGGCGTGGCGCGAGAAATCATCGTGCCCGTGACGCACGTGGTGGCCATATACGCCCGCGAGAACGGTCAGGGCATGGCATTTCCCGCGCCTGCGCCCGCTGCGCTGACGCTGTCGGCAACAACGAGCGGCTCGCCCGATGCCCGCGGGGTGCCATCGGCGGAAGTGCCCGTATCCCGCACTGGCTTGCACGCCGTCTCGCAGGAAGAGGGTTCGGGTGCGGTGAATCCGGACGAGCCGCCACCCAAAGGCGCGTCGTCTGGCGCCAAGCGACCGCAACTCAAGCGGGTCAAGTAAAATACTGGGCTCGTGCCGCTTTAGCTCAGTTGGTAGAGCAATCGCCTTGTAAGCGATAGGTCGTCTGTTCGAGTCAGACAAGCGGCACCACAATCACCTGCTCCAGCGGGGTTTCTCCCGGCTCACTGGCCCGGCATTTGGACTTTGATGCGGATTGCGCTAACCTGCGCACCATTTCGGGTCAAGGCCTGTTGCAGCAGCGGCAAGAGCTGGCGCAGTTTGGTCGATGCCGCTGCGCTGCCGACCAGCAGGCACCATTCAGATTCCTCGATCGGTCCGGCTTTCACGTGCTGGCGAAGGCTGGTCGGAATGAGGTGCTTCACCAGTTCCAGACAACGCTGGGACTCCCGGATGCGTTGCTGCAAGGCGGCCAGCGTGGGTGCCGCGCCCACAGCTTGCTCGAGGCTGAGCATGGAATGGCATCGCGGGGCGGAGATCATGTGGCGGGCTGTCTGGCGAGTGTCGGGCGCCCAACGAAAGGTTGAAACGTGCACATCATTATCACGGATGCCTGGCTTGCCAGGAGCCGGGCGCTCTACCTGAGCGGGTACAAGCTGGTGGCGGCGGGGGCACTGGCTTCGGTTGCGCTGATGCTCGGTGCCATGGCTGTGTACCACGGCTTGTTTCTTGAAGGCGTGCGCCAGGGCTGGCCCGGTTTCACGTCCGTGGGACGCATGGTTCACGAGAGCGAGGCGCGCACGCAGGAGGTTTTCATGCGCGAGAACCTCGACGCCATGGCTCGCAAGCTGGGTGAGATGCAGGCTCGCATGGTGCAGCTGGAGTCGCTCGGCGAGCGTGTGGCAGGTCTCGCAGGCCTCAGCCCCGCCGAGTTCCGGCAGGGGCCCGGGGCAGGGGGTGCGCTCGTGGGTGGGCGTGAGCTGTCGGTGGAGGAGCTGATGGCAGCCATGGAGCAGCTGGACGAGATCGGTGGGTCGCGGGTGGATCTGCTCACCGTCATCGAGTCGCGCCTGTTCGACCAGAAAATGCAGCGCCGGATGATCCCCACGGAAAAGCCCGTGGTGGGGGGCGACGTGGGTTCTTCCTTCGGTTTCCGCATCGACCCCATCACGGGGCGCTCGGCCCTGCACACGGGGCTGGACTTCCCGGCTGATGTCGGTACGCCGATCCTGGCCGCGGCCGGTGGCGTGGTCGTGGTGCAGGAATACCACAGCGCCTACGGCAACATGGTGGAAATTGACCATGGCAACGACCTGATCACCCGCTACGCACACGCCTCGCAGGTGTTCGTGAAGAAGGGTGACATCGTCAAGCGGGGGCAGAAAATCGCGGCGGTGGGATCCACCGGGCGCTCGACCGGCCCACATCTGCATTTTGAGGTCTGGGTGTCGGGCGTGCCGCAGGATCCGCAACGCTTCCTTGCCGCGGGCGACAGCGTGGCCACGGCACGGGTGACGACCCGGCGCTGACCGCTCTGCCGGGCCCGCCATGTGCGGCAGGTAAAATGGCCGCTTTGCTCTTGAATAACGAGCGATCGCCGGTATCTGCTGCATCATTTCCGCCGCATCTGGCGCCGGTCGCCTGAAGCATTCCGATTCCCCTTTGTCTCCGTGGCACCTTCCGGTGCCCGGCGCAGACCTGTACGTATGGCCACAAACTTCCTCACCAAAATTTTCGGTAGCCGCAACGATCGCTTGCTCAAGACCTACCGCAAGACCGTGGAACGCATCAATGGTCTGGAAGCGCAGTTTGAGAAGCTGAGCGACGAGGAACTCAGGGGCCAGACGGAACTGTTCAAGCAACGCATTGCCGACGGCGAATCGCTCGAGGCGGTGTTGCCAGAAGCATTTGCCGTGGTGCGTGAGGGCAGCAAGCGCATCATGAAGATGCGGCATTTCGACGTGCAGCTGGTGGGCGGGCTTGCGCTGCACCACGGAAAAGTGGCCGAGATGCGCACGGGTGAGGGCAAGACGCTGACGGCCACACTGCCGGTCTACCTCAACGCACTAGCCGGCAAGGGCGTGCACGTGGTGACGGTGAACGATTACCTGGCCAGCCGTGACGCCCAGTGGATGGGGCGGCTCTACAACTTCCTCGGGCTCTCGGTGGGCATCAACCTGCCGCAGGCACCCCGGGAGGAGAAGCAGGCGGCCTACCGCGCCGACATCACCTACGGCACGAACAACGAATACGGCTTCGACTACCTGCGCGACAACATGGTCTACGAGGCCGGCGACCGGGTGCAGCGCGGGCTGAACTACGCCATCGTGGACGAGGTGGACTCGATCCTGATCGACGAGGCACGCACCCCGCTGATCATCAGCGGTCAGGCAGAAGACCAGACGCCCCTCTACATCGCCATCAACAAGCTCATCCCCAGCCTGATCCGCCAGGAAGGTGAGGCAGACCCGCGCACGGGCGAAGGCGTCATCACGCCGGGTGATTTCACCGTGGATGAGAAGGCGCATTCCATCCACCTCACCGAGCAAGGCCATGAACACGCCGAAAGCCTGCTGAGCGAGGCCGGCCTGCTGCCGGAGGGCGCGTCGCTGTACGACCCCTCCAACATCGCGTTGCTGCACCACTTGGTAACCGCGCTCAAGGCCCACCACATCTACCACCGCGACCAGCACTATGTAAACCAGGGTGGCGAGATCGTCATCGTGGACGAGTTCACCGGGCGGCTGATGTCGGGTCGCCGCTGGAGCGACGGCCTGCACCAGGCGGTGGAGGCCAAGGAAGGCGCGAACATCCAGCCCGAGAACCAGACGCTGGCCTCGATCACGTTCCAGAACTACTTCCGCCTGTACGGCAAGCTGGCCGGCATGACCGGTACCGCGGACACGGAAGCCTACGAATTCCAGGAAATCTACGGTCTGGAAACGGTGGTCATCCCTGCGAACCGTCCCAGCGCACGCGTCGACCAGCTGGACCGGGTCTACAAGACCACGAAAGAAAAGTACGCCGCGGCGATCGAGGACATCCGGGAATGCCATGAGCGTGGGCAACCGGTGCTGGTGGGCACCTCGTCCATCGAAAACTCCGAGATCATCGCCAGCCTGCTGGAGGCAGAAAAGCTGCCCCATGAGGTTCTGAACGCCAAGCAGCACGCCCGCGAGGCCGACATCATCATCCAGGCGGGTCGCCCGGGTGCGATCACCATCGCCACCAACATGGCCGGCCGCGGCACCGATATCGTGCTGGGCGGCAACCAGGAAAAGATGGTCGACGCGGTGATGGCCGACGAATCGCTGGACGAAGCCACCCGCGCGGCCCGCGTCGCTGCCGTGCGCCAGCAGTGGCAGCAGGACCACGACAAGGTGAAGGCGCTGGGCGGCCTGCGCATCATCGCCACCGAGCGCCACGAGTCCCGTCGCATCGACAACCAGCTGCGGGGCCGCTCCGGCCGCCAGGGCGATCCGGGTTCCTCGCGTTTCTACCTGAGCCTGGACGATTCGCTGATGCGCATCTTCGCGGGCGACCGCGTACGCGCCATCATGGAGCGCCTCAAGATGCCCGAAGGGGAGGCGATCGAGGCGGGCATTGTCACGCGCAGCATCGAGAGCGCGCAGCGCAAGGTGGAGGCACGCAACTTCGACATCCGCAAGCAGCTGCTCGAATACGACGACGTGTCCAACGACCAGCGCAAGGTGATCTACCAGCAGCGCAACGACATCCTAGACGCTGTCAACCTGCGTGCGCAGATCGACTCGTTGCGCGAAGGTTGTTTCACCGATGTGGTGCACCAGTTTGTGCCGGAAGCCAGCGTGGAAGAGCAGTGGGACCTGCCTGGCCTGGAGCGCACGCTGCGTGAGGAATGGGCGGTCGACGTGCCGGTGGCCTCGTGGGTCAGCGATGCCGAGAGCATCGAGCCCGACGACATCGTCGAGCGTGTGCTGGCCGCGGCCAAGGCCGTGTTTGACGGCAAGGTCCAGCTGGTGGGTGAAGAGAACTTCACCCAGTTCGAACGTGTCGTGCTGCTGCAGACCATTGACGGTCAGTGGCGCGAGCACCTCTCGGCTCTGGATTACCTGCGCCAGGGCATCCACTTGCGTGGCTACGCTCAGAAGCAACCCAAGCAGGAGTACAAGCGCGAAGCCTTCGTGCTGTTTGGCCAGTTGCTCGACAGCGTGAAGAACGACGTGACGCGCGTACTGATGAACGTGCGCGTGCAATCGCCTGAGCAGATGGCACAGGCGGCCGAGCAGCTGGAGGAGCGTGCCGAGCAGTTCGCCAACGTGACCTACACCGCACCCACCGAAACCGGCGAGGTCGAGACTTTCTCCCAGGCGCCAGCCGGTGCGGCAGTGGCCGAGGTGCCACGCGTAGGCCGCAACGACCCGTGCCCCTGCGGCAGTGGCAAGAAATACAAGCACTGCCACGGCAAACTCGACTGACACCCCCCAGGCCGCCCTGTGCGGCCAGGTCGCGACCCTTGCGACCTCACAGAACGTCTCGCCGACCCCGACCCGATCCCATCACGGAGCTTTCATGCCTGTCCAACTCGACACCCCTGTGGCCGACGCGCTGCTGGCCATCCCTGGCGTTCGCATTGGCGTGACCGAGGCCGGCATCCGCAAAGCCAACCGCAAAGATCTGACGGTGTTCCTGCTCGATGAAGGCTCTGCCGTGGGGGCGGTTTTCACGCAGAACCGCTACGCGGCCGCGCCGGTCCAGGTGTGCCGCGAGCACCTGGCAGCTGGCGCCGGTGTGCGCGCGATGGTCATCAACACCGGCAATGCCAACGCCGGTACCGGTGAACCCGGCCTGGGCGTGGCGCGCCAGACCTGCACGGCACTGGCGCGCGCCCTGGGCCTGGACCATGAACAGATCCTGCCCTTTTCCACCGGCGTCATCATGGAGCCCCTGCCGCTGGACCGCCTGCTCGCAGGATTGCCGCGTGCCCTCGAACAGGCGGCGCAGGCCCTGGTCGCCAGCGGCGCGCAGTGGCTCGCGGCGGCGCAAGGCATCATGACCACCGACACGGTGCCCAAGGCGGTGAGCCGGCAGTTTGAGCTGGGTGGTCGTACCGCCAGCGCCACCGGTATCGCCAAGGGCGCTGGCATGATCCGCCCCAACATGGCCACCATGCTGGGCTTCCTGGCCACCGATGCCGCTGTTGCGCCCGACCTGATGGGCACGCTGGCGCGCCGGCTGGCCGACCTGTCTTTCAACCGTGTCACGGTTGACGGCGACACCAGCACCAACGATTCCTTTGTGGTCGTGGCGACGGGTCAGGCAGGCAACGCACTGATCACGAATCTCGACAGCCCCGATGGCCAGGCCTTGCTGGCAGCCCTCACGCCCGTGGCGCAGGCACTGGCCCACGCCATCGTGCGCGATGGCGAAGGTGCCACCAAATTCATGACCATCCGCGTTGAAGGCGGCCGTGATGGCGCTGAATGCCTGCAGGCTGCCTATGCCGTGGCGCATTCACCGCTGGTGAAGACCGCTTTCTTTGCCAGCGACCCGAACCTGGGTCGTATTCTGGCGGCGGTCGGTTATGCCGGCATTGCCGATCTGGACGCCACGCGCATCGAACTGCACCTGGGTGACGTGCACGTCGTCACAGCGGGCGGCCGGCATCCCGAGTACAAAGAAGAAGACGGTCAGCGCGTGATGAAGGACAGCGAGATCACGGTGCGCATCGGCCTGGGTCGGGGTGACGCGGTCGAGACGGTGTGGACCTGCGACTTCAGCCACGACTACGTCACCATCAACGCCGATTACCGTTCTTGATTCATGCCCTAGCCACGGTCGGGTCGGTGCCGGCAGTACCTTCTCCAACTGCTCAGAGGGCATCAAAAAGCGTCATTCCGGGCAGCACCTCGATGCTGAAAGCACAGCGATGAACGAACAATTTGAACGCCTGATGCAGCGGGCCGAACAGCTCATCACCCGCATCGAGTCGGTCTTGCCGAAGCCTTTGTCGGCGCCCGACTGGACGGCCTCCGTGGCGTTCCGGTACCGCAAGCGAAGCAACGGACACGGTGTGCTTGAGCCGGTGCGCCAGGTGGCCGGCATCCGGCTGGCCGACCTGCAGGAAATCGATGGACAGAAAGAGAAGATCCAGCGCAACACCTTGCAGTTTGTTCAAGGCCTGCCAGCCAATAACGTGCTGCTCACGGGTGCACGTGGCACGGGCAAGTCGTCCCTGGTCAAGGCGTGCCTGAACGAATACGCGGCTCAAGGCCTTCGCCTGATTGAAGTTGACAAGAGCGACCTGGTGGATCTGCCCGACATCGTGGACGTGGTGGCCAATTGCCGCGAGCGTTTCCTCGTGTTTTGTGACGACCTGAGTTTCGAGGATGGGGAGCCTGGCTACAAGGCGCTGAAGTCCATTCTGGATGGCTCGGTCTCGGCCGCCGGCGACAACGTGCTGATCTACGCCACCAGCAACCGGCGCCACCTGCTGCCGGAGTACATGAAAGAAAACCTCAGCTACACGCACACCAGCGACGGCGAGGTGCATCCCGGCGAGGTGGTGGAAGAGAAGATTTCGCTGTCTGAGCGCTTTGGCCTCTGGGTCAGCTTCTACCCGTTCAGCCAGGACGAGTATCTGGCCATCGTGGCCCAGTGGTTGCAGTCGTTCGGTATCCCGCCCGACGACGTTGAGGCTGCACGCCCGCAGTCGCTGGTCTGGGCGCTGGAGCGCGGCTCCCGCAGTGGGCGAGTGGCCTACCAGTTTGCGCGAGACTATGCCGGCACCCACGCCAGCCGCGCCTGAAGGGTTCCCGACCCCCGAAACGGTCTCGACTCTGGTCGTTGACGCGGATCAGGCTCGCGCCCCCGAGGAGGGCGATCGCACGGTGGTTGACGTGGCGGTCGGCATCCTGGTGGCGTCCGATGGCGCGTTTCTCCTCACCACGCGGCCGCCTGGCAAAGCCTATGCGGGCTACTGGGAATTCCCTGGTGGCAAGCTGAAGGAGGGAGAGTCGGTCGAAATGGCCTTGCGTCGCGAACTGCAGGAAGAAATCGGGGTCACCATCGGCCCGGTTCTGGCCTGGAAAGAGCAGGTCGTCGACTACCCCCACGCCCTGGTGCGACTGCATTTCTGCAAAGTGTTCGAGTGGACTGGTGAACTCCACATGCACGAGGGGCAAGACTTTCAGTGGCAGCACCTGCCCGTGAACTGTACACCCGTCTTGCCGGGCACGGTGCCGGTGCTGGGCTGGCTCGAAGCGGAACGTGCAGGCTGACGCTCTGCGCTGACTGGTGCCCCCTCGAGGGTGTTCAGCTTTGCTCAAAAGTGGGGTCGGTGTCGGCTTCTTCCATCGGTAGCTTGAAGCCTTCGCTGGCCCAGGCGCCGAAATCCATGTTTTTGCAGCGTTCGCTGCAAAACGGCCGGAAGGCGTTCGACGGTGCGTACACGCTCGGGCCACCGCAGCACGGGCAGCGAACGGTTTTCACCAGAATCTTGCTGTCGGTCGGCTCCATACGGATCAGGCGCAAAGAGTCAGCTCAAAAGCAGCATCCTCTGCGGCCGGGTGCAAGCGGTCGTCCTCACCCTGTCGCATCAACCGCACCGAAAGCATCAGCCGGTTGCCGCTGATCTCTGGAATAAGTCCGGTAGAAGGATCGATACGCAGCCGCAGCAGCTGAAACGTGCGTCCCTGCGGCAGGGTCTGCTGGAACTGCCCGGCCGGTGCCACCACCTTTTGAGGGGAGCCGGAATCACGGAGCATTTTCATCAACAACACGATCGATTCGGCCAGCGGCGCCAGCGGGGCAGCCCAGCGTTGCAGGTCGATTTGGCGCTCAGCGGCGCTGTGCTGCTGCCACGCATAGTAGGCGGGCAGATCGAATTCGCAGGTGCCACCCGGGATGCCGATGCGGCTGCGGATGCTCATGAGCCAGTCATTTTCGGTCAGCGACTGTCCGGTCTTTCCCGTGAGCTGGTTCAGTTGCTGGAAGCAGCCGTCCAGCTGCTCAATCACGGCGTCCAGAGCCTGCTCGGAGATGGCGGGGTTGCCGCGGTAGCTGTTGAGCTGCTGCTTCTGGCGGTCAATGTCCTTGAGCACGTCCGACTTCATGTCGGCCCGTGCCGCCACATCCATCACCTCGAAAATCGTCTGGATCGCGTAGTGGTGGTCCAGCGCGTGCTGACGTGGAATCAGTTCACCCAGACGACGAAACAGCTGCTCCAGTCGCAGGTAGGTGCGGATGCGTTCATTGAAAGGGTATTCGTACAGGATCACAGCGGAGAAGCTTCGCGGGAGGTGGCCGCAACGGCCCATTCAGACGGGGCTTTCATCATAGCCCCAACCGATCAGCAAGCCGTTTCACGAGGTTCTGCAGATGTTCAAGTTTGTCGCCGTCGTTGAAGATCACCCAGTCAGCCGCGGCGAGTCGGCGGGCACGCGGCGCCTGGGCCTGGATGATGGCCTGCGTGGTCGATGGGTCCCAGCCATTGCGGGCCGCCACGCGGCGCAACTGAGTATCGACCGTGCAGTCGACCACCAGGACCTGGTCGAGCTGGTGGCGCCAGTGCGCAGATTCCACCAGCAAGGGAACGTCGAACACGATGCACGACGAGGTGGATGCATGAGCCTGCCGCCGTATTTCAGCCCCCACCAGCGGATGCACGATGGCTTCGAGCGTTTGACGGGCTGTCGGATGGGTGAAGACATGCTCGCGCATCCGTTGTCGGTCCAGCGCGCCGTCTGCGGTGACGAATTCGGCTCCGAACTGGGCTTCGATCGCTGGCATGGCCGACCCCGCAGCCTGGGTCGTTGCCCGGGAGATCGCGTCGGCATCAATGAGGGTGGCGCCCCGTTGCCGCAGAAGGGCGCCGACCGTGCTCTTGCCACTGCCGATGCCACCGGTGAGGCCCAGGCGCATCACAGCGGTGCTGCCCATCGACTCAAAGTCCCAGCACGGCCAGGATGGACGAGGGACCGAAAACCATCGCGGTGAGACCCGCCATGGCCAGGAAAGGGCCGAAAGGCACATAGCCGCCTTCGCGGAGCTGGCCTTTGAGTTTGATGCCAATGCCCACCACCGCGCCGATCACCGAAGCCATCAGGATGACCGGGATCAGGGCCTGCCAGCCGAACCAGGCGCCGAACGCGGCGAGCAGCTTGAAGTCGCCGTAACCCATGCCTTCCTTGCCGGTCAGGAGCTTGAACGCCCAGTACACCAGCCACAGCGAGAGGTAGCCTGCCACCGCACCCCAGACAGCGTCGGCGAGCGCCGTGCCGGTGAGGCCCAGGGCTGCTGCGCTGAGCCCGGCCCAGAGCAGGGGGAGGGTGATGTCGTCAGGCAGCAGGGTCGTGTCCCAGTCGATGCAGGCAAGCGCGAGAACCGCAGCGGCGAATCCGCTCCACGCCAAGGCTTCCCACCCCAGGCCGAAGGTCCAGCCGCACCAGGCAAACAAAGCCGCACTTACCGCCTCCACCGCGGGGTAGCGCAGACTGATGGGCGCTGCGCAATGGCGGCACTTGCCCCGCAGAAGGGCGTAGCTCAGCAGCGGGATGTTTTGATACCAATGGATGGCCTCGCCGCAATGCGGGCAACGGGAGCGCGGCACCATGAGGTTGAAGCGGGCTTGTTCGGTGGGTGCCGGGCATGCATCTCCGCCGGAGGCGGCGCTGAGTTCGGCGCATTCCGCCGCCCAGCGCAGTTCCATCATCTTGGGCAGACGGTGGATCACCACGTTCAGGAAACTGCCGACCAGCAGCCCCAGCAAGCCGAGCAGAGCGGCGTTGGTCACGTCGGGCGAGAGCATCAGACGACTTGGCCGAGCTTGAAGATCGGGAGGTACATCGACACCACGATCCCCCCGATGATGGTGCCCAGCACGACGATGATGATGGGCTCCATGAGGCTGGAGAGACCGGCCACCATGTCGTCCACTTCTGCCTCATAAAAGTCGGCAGCTTTGCCGAGCATGTGATCGATCGAGCCCGATTCCTCGCCGATGGCACACATCTGCAGCACCATCGAGGGGAAGATGTTGGCGTTCGTCATCGCGTTGGTCAGGCTGGTGCCGGTGGAAACCTCCTGCTGGATTCTCTCCGTGGCCATGGCGTAAACCGAATTGCCCGATGCCCCGCCGACCGAATCCAGTGCTTCGACCAGTGGCACGCCGGCAGCGAACATGGTTGAGAGCGTGCGCGTCCAGCGTGCAATGACCGACTTTTCCACCAGGGTGCCAAAGATGGGCATCTTCAGCATCACCCGGTCCATGAACATCTGCACTTTTTCGTTGCGCTTCCAGGCCTGCAAGAGGAAGTAGATGCCGCCACCGAGCCCGCCAAAGATCAGCCACCAGAACTCGACAAAAAACTCGCTCATCGCGATCACGAAAAGCGTGGGGGCCGGAAGATCGGCGCCGAAGGAGGAGAACACCTCCTTGAACGAGGGAATCACGAAAATCATGATCACCGCCACCACCACGAAGGCCACGATGATCACCGAGATCGGGTACATCAGCGCCGATTTGATCTTCGACTTGATGGCCTCCGTCTTTTCCATGTAGACCGCCAGCCGGTCCAGCAGTTCTTCCAGAATACCGGCCGCTTCACCCGCCTCCACCAGGTTGCAGTAGAGACTGTCGAAGTACATCGGGTTCTTGCGGAACGCGGCACTCAGCGATGTGCCAGTCTCCACATCGGTGCGGATGTCGTTGAGCAGCTTGGTGACGCTGGGGTTCGGGTTGCCGCGCCCCACGATGTCAAACGCCTGAAGCAGGGGCACACCGGCTTTCATCATGGTGGCCAGCTGTCGCGTGAAAATAGCAATGTCCTTGGGCCTGATGCGCTTGCCCGAGCTCATGCGGCGCTTCTTCACCTTGCCCGGGATGATGCCCTGCCGCCGCAGGGCAGCCAGCACCTGGTTTTCGCCCACGGCCCGGGTTTCGCCGCGCACTGTCTTGCCGTTGCGGTCCTTGCCTTCCCACTCGAAAACAAAGTCCTTGATGGTCTTGGGTGCAGCGCTTGCCATGGTGTCCTCAATGTCCTGTGTCTAGGGCCGCGTCACTCGTTGGTGACGCTGAGCACTTCTTCCAGCGAAGTCATGCCCTGCTTCACCTTGAGCAGGCCCGATTCGCGCAGCGTCCGCACACCTTCCACGCTCGCCTGCTTGGCAATATCGAGCGCGCTGCCGCCGCGCAGGATGATGCGCTGGATCTCTTCCGATATCGGCATCACTTGGTAGATGCCCACGCGGCCCTTGTATCCGTTGTTGCACGCCGAGCACCCGACCGGACGGTAGGGTGTCCAGGTGCCGTCGAGCTCTTCGCTTTTGTAGCCGGCGTCGATCAGCGCCTTGCGGGGCACATCCAGTGGCGCCTTGCAATTGGGGCAGAGGCGTCTGGCCAGGCGCTGGGCAGTGATCAGGATCACGCTGGAGGCGATGTTGAACGTGGGAATGCCCATGTTCATCATCCGCGTGAGCGTGGTCGGCGCGTCGTTGGTGTGCAGCGTCGACAGCACCATGTGGCCGGTCTGGGCCGCCTTGATCGAGATGTCTGCCGTTTCCAGGTCGCGAATCTCGCCGACCATGATCACGTCCGGATC
Organism: Hydrogenophaga sp.; assembly: GCA_030682835.1. Taxonomy (GTDB): domain Bacteria; phylum Pseudomonadota; class Gammaproteobacteria; order Burkholderiales; family Burkholderiaceae_C; genus Hydrogenophaga. The sequence continues at coordinate 76,238 of JAUXNG010000095.1, forward strand.
CTGGCGCAGGAAAGCCTTCAGCGCGGCCGCGAACGTGAGGCCTGCCTTTTCATTCACGTTGACCTGGTTCACGCCTGGCAAGTTGATCTCCGACGGGTCTTCCGCGGTGGAGATGTTGATGCCCGGCTGGTTCAGGATGTTGAGGCACGTGTAGAGCGACACCGTCTTGCCCGAGCCCGTGGGGCCGGTGACCAGCACCATCCCATAGGGACGGGTGATGGCGTTCATGAGCCGCTCTTTCTCTTCCGGCTCGTAACCCAGGGCGTCGATGCCTACCTTCGCACTGCTCGGGTCCAGGATACGGATCACGATCTTTTCGCCGAACAGCGTAGGCAGGGTGCTGACCCGGAAGTCGATCACCCGGTCAGGACCGATCTTCAGTTTCATCCGACCGTCTTGAGGCACGCGCTTTTCGGAAATGTCCATGCGCGAGATCACTTTGATGCGCGAGGCCAGCTTGTCCTTGATGGCGATGGGCGGAGCCGCGATTTCACGCAGTTCGCCATCGACCCGAAAACGGACGCGGTAGTTGTGCTCGTAGGGCTCGAAATGCAGGTCGGACGCGCGCATGTTGAACGCATCCAGCAGCATCTTGTGCAGAAATTTGACCACCGGCGCATCGTCGACTTCGGTCGATTTGTCCGCCGTGTCTGCCACCACAGTTTCGGTGGACGCCTCGTCAAATTCGAACTCGCCGCCGATGATGTTGTCCATCGCCTCATTGGCGCTGGTGCTCTGGCTTTCGACCAGTTTGCTGAGCTTGTCGTATTCAGCAATCACCCAGTCCACGCCCATTTGCGTGGCAAATTTGATCTTTTCTGCCGCCTGCTGGTCCGCCGGGTCAGCCGTGGCCACCATCAGGCGGTTGTTCCGCTTGCTCAGGACGACGATGCGGTAGTCGGCACAGATCTTTGCATCGAGCAGACCCTTGGGTAGTCGGGCGACGTCAATCGCTTCCAAGTCCAGCAATGGGGCCGCATACGCCGTGGACATGGTGTGTGCCATGTCCGCCGCCGACACTGCGCCCGAGCCCGTCAACTCTGCAATGAAGCTGGTACGGCTGCTCTGCGCCTTCTTGTAAAGCTCCTCTGCCGCCCGCTGTCCCAGTTTGCCAGCAGCCACGAGCGCACGACCCAGCCCAGGCAGGGCCATGGAAGGGGTATCCTGAATCACCGTATCGACAGACGCCATAAACCCGTAATCTAACGTAAATCAAGCACTTGGACGTTACTCTGCAGGCGTCCTGTGTTGTATTTGACGCGTGACGGGTGCTGGAGGTCGTCCGTGCCCGATGGACGGCGCGGCCTCAGTCTGATCAAGAGCGGGTATTCACCCGCGGAGATGCAATGAAGTAGCGGAAGACTCAGTGGTCTCGGCGGACGGGCCTGGGCGTACGGGCCAGATCAATCGCGGCCAATACCAGTGGCGCGACCAGAATCCACCATGGCAGCAAGTTTTGCATCACGAACTCCTAGTACAGGGCATAAAGGCCTTTACTTGTACCCGGGCTGCAGGCTCACTTCAAGGGTGGTAGCCGCCCAGTTGTAACAGTCGATGTGGTCTGATGAGGGGCATCAGCCAGCTGGCCGGTCCCGCCAACCCAAGACCGATACCCAACCGACCTACTCATGCCACATCCTCTAGAGCCTGCCTTGAGTGCCGAGCGCCTGACCTTCCAGAGCGCTGGCTGTGCCATCCATCTCTACGTGGCAGGCGAAGGCCCTCCGCTGCTGCTGATTCACAGCGTCAACGCCGCGGCCTCGGCTGCGGAGGTGCGGCCGCTGTTCCAACACTTTCAGCGCACACGCACCGTGTTCGCACTTGATCTTCCCGGCTTTGGTTTCTCGGATCGAAGCGAGCGGCCTTACACCCCCCGGGTGATGACCGATGCGGTGCACGGCGTGGTCGATGTCATCCGGCAGCGCCTGGGGCCAGTTCCGTTGGATGCGCTGGCCGTTTCCTTGTCGAGCGAGTTTCTGGCCCGGGCCGCAACCGAGGCACCGCAGCACTTCCGCCATCTCGCACTGGTGAGCCCCACCGGCTTCGCGCGCAGAGACCAGCGCCGACGTGCGCCCGGCAGCACGTTGGCCATGCCTTGGTTACTGAAGCTTCTGCGAGGCCCGGGCTGGGGCGGGGCCGTGTTCAGAGGCTTGACGCGGCCAGCCGTGATCCGGTTTTTTCTGAACAAGACCTGGGGCTCGAAAAATATCGACGAGCCAATGTGGCGTTATGCGGTAGCAACGGCGCGGCAGTCGGGTGCAGAGCACGCACCCCTGCAATTCATCTCGGGCGGGCTTTTCAGTGGGGACATTCAGAACATTTACGAACAACTCTCGCTGCCTGTCTGGATGTCCCACGGTGTGCGGGGCGACTTCACGGACTACGACCAGAAGACCCTGGTGGCATCCAGGCCCAACTGGCGCATCACCATCTTTCCCACTGGAGCCATGCCCTATTTTGAAGTTCCGCAGGCGTTTTTTGATGAGTATCAGGCGTTCCTGGACGGCCCCTAAGGGCTGTTGCCTTGCGCGGGGTCAGGGCCGCCCGGGCGCTGGTCTGCCACGGCAAGCTCGGCTTGCCTCGCGTTTTCGGCGCGTGTCCTGGCAAGCTCTTTCTTGACGTCATGCAGTTGCCAGAATCCCCAAGCCAGCACCACAACGAAGATCCCCAGTTCGATCCAGATACCCATGGCTTTCCCCTTTGCACTCCCGCGCGCTAACCGTCACGATCGAATCAATTCGTTGCGCGGATTTTCTGCGGAAGGGCTGAAGGCTGTGGGTAAAGGGGAATTCTGGTCGGGGTGAGAGGATTCGAACCTCCGGCCTCTACGTCCCGAACGTAGCGCTCTACCAGGCTAAGCTACACCCCGAAAGGCCGTGAAGACCTCTTCGAACAGCGGCTTGGGAAGCCGCCTTGGAGGCTAGGAGCGTCGCTCCAGCAGTCCAGCTGCCAATTGTAGCAAAGCACCGCTGTAGGCATTTTGTGGCAGCTGACGAGCTGCATCAATGGCGCGCTGCGCCTCCGCAGACGCGCTGGCGCGTGCTGCTTCGAGCGCACCAGTTTCGTGGATGATGGTCAGAATGGCATCCAGGTGAGCGAGGTCCCCGTCCTCGATCGCCGCCCGGATCAGCGCTTGCTGGGACTCGGACGCGCGCCGCAAGGCGCAGATGATTGGCAGGGTGACCTTGCCTTCGCGCAGGTCATCGCCCAGGTTCTTGCCGAGTTCGTCGGCGCTGCCTTCGTAATCCAGCACGTCGTCGATCACCTGGAAGGCTGTACCCAAGGCCTGGCCATATGTGGCACACAGTGTTTCTGTTTCAGCCGGCGCGCCAATCAGGATCGGCGCCAGGCGGGCGCTGGCTTCAAAGAGCTTGGCTGTTTTCGAGCGGATCACACGCAAGTAGTCAGTTTCGCTCAGCGAGGCGTCGTGCATGTTCATGAGCTGAAGGACCTCACCCTCGGCGATCACGTTGGTGGCGTCCGACAGTACCTGCATCACGCGCATCTGGTTCACATCCACCATCATCTGGAAGGCACGCGAGTACAGAAAGTCGCCCACCAGCACGCTCGCTGCGTTGCCGAACCGTTCGTTTGCTGTTTCGCGGCCGCGACGCAGGGTGGATTCATCCACGACGTCGTCGTGCAGCAAGGTGGCGGTGTGAATGAATTCGACCACCGCGGCCAGGGTGTGCCGGTGTTCGTGCTGGCTGCCCAGTGCGCCACTCACCAGCAAAAGCAGGGCCGGACGCAGGCGTTTGCCGCCAGCGGAAATGATGTACTGCGCCACTTCGCGGACCAATGGCACGTCGGAGGTGAGTCGGGATCCGATGACCTGATCAACCCGGTTCATGTCGGGCTGGATCAGTTCCAGCGGATTCGGGGAAGGGCTGTGCGAAGTGGTCAAGATGCGGGCATACAAACGGTGGGCCGTGACGGGCAACCACCGGATTATAGAAATGCGGGGGTGGCCGGTTCGTCGGTGGTGGACGCTGGCGGGCGAGGCGACGACCGGCTTCAACTGGGCTTGAGCGGATGCAAGGCCTCATGCTAAACTCGCAGGCTCAGTGGAATTTGGTCTGCTGGGTATCCATTCGTGGATTTTTTACAAGAGGTTCATATGTACGCGGTCATAAAAACCGGCGGCAAACAGTATCGTGTTGCTGCTGGCGAAAAAATTAAAGTAGAACAGATTGCTGCGGATGTGGGCCAAGAGATCGTGTTTGACCAGGTTCTGGCAGTCGGCAACGGCAGCGAGATCAAGGTAGGCACTCCCTTGGTTTCCGGCGCAACGGTCACGGTCACGGTGGTGGCACACGGCAGGCACGACAAGGTGCACATCTTCAAGATGCGCCGTCGCAAGCACTACCAGAAGCGCCAGGGTCACCGTCAGAATTTCACCGAATTGCAGATTGCGTCCATCGCAGGCTGAGGAGTAAGCAACCATGGCACAGAAAAAAGGCGGCGGCTCAACGCGAAACGGGCGCGATTCCAAGCCCAAGATGCTCGGCGTGAAAGCGTTCGGCGGTGAGGTGGTCAGCGCAGGTTCGATCATCGTGCGCCAGCGCGGCACCAAGTTCCACCCCGGTCTGAACGTGGGCCTGGGCAAGGACCACACGATTTTTGCCACGGTCGACGGCCGCGTCAGCTTCGCCATCAAGGGCGAACTGAACCGCCAGACCGTCAGCATCACGCCTTTGTGATGTTGTGCGCCAGAGGATTGCCGGGCCTGAACTGCCGGGCAATTCTGTGGTGCTGGTGATGACCTCCATACAAAAGGCCCGCACGCGCGGGCTTTTTGTATTGCTGGTCATGGGATGCCTCGGCATCCCATCCCTTGTTTGAGATGTTGCTGGAAAGTCAGTCATGAAATTTGTGGACGAAGCCACGATCGATGTCGCTGCGGGCGATGGCGGCAACGGCTGCGCGTCGTTCCGTCATGAGAAGTACAAGGAATTTGGCGGCCCCGACGGCGGTGATGGAGGCCGGGGTGGCAACATCTACGCGGTGGCCGACGCGAGCCTGAACACGCTGGTGGACTTCCGCTACACGCGCCGGTTCGAGGCGCACCGCGGCGAGCACGGCAAGGGCTCCGACATGTTTGGTGTCAAGGGTGACGACATCGTGCTGAAGATGCCGGTGGGCACCATCATCGCCGACGCCGAAACCGGCGAGGTGCTGCACGAACTGCTGCAGCCCGGCGAGCAGGTCATCATCGCCAAGGGTGGCGACGGTGGCTTCGGCAACATGCATTACAAAAGCTCCACCAACCGGGCGCCGCGCCAGAAAACCATGGGCTGGCCGGGTGACCGCAAGACGCTCAAGCTGGAACTGAAGGTGCTGGCGGACGTGGGTCTGCTGGGTATGCCCAATGCTGGCAAGTCCACTCTGATCTCGGCCATCTCCAATGCCCGGCCCAAGATCGCGGACTACCCGTTCACCACGCTACACCCCAACCTGGGCGTGGTGCGCGTCGGTCCGGAAAAGAGTTTCGTCGTGGCTGACGTGCCGGGCCTGATCGAAGGTGCCTCGGAAGGCGCGGGTCTGGGTCATCAGTTCCTGCGTCATTTGCAGCGCACCCGCCTGTTGCTGCATCTTGTGGACGTGGCGCCGTTTGACGACAGCGTGGACCCGGTGGCGCAAGCCAAGGCCATCGTAGCCGAGCTCAAGAAGTTCGACCCGAAGCTGCACGAGAAGCCGCGCTGGCTGGTGCTCAACAAGCTGGACATGGTGCCGGCCGAAGAGCGCGAGGCGCTGGTCAAGGACTTTGTGAAGCGCCTGAAATACAAGGGTCCGGTGTTTGAAATCTCGGCGCTCACCCGGGAGGGTTGTGAGCTGCTGGTGCAAAAGGTGTATGAGCACATCGCCAAGGTCCACCGGGACCAGCAGGCGCCCGTCGACGTCGATCCCCGTTTTGTGAACGCGCCCGACGCGGGCTGAGAGCTTCCGAGTTTTTTCGTCTTCCCAAGCGTGCATTGACGCGCGTTCCACCATGCAGCCTGAAGTCACGATGAATGTCCCGGAGCTCGCGTCGGCGCCGGTCCTCAAAACCGCCCGCCGTATCGTCGTCAAGGTTGGGTCCAGTCTGGTGACCAACGAAGGCCGTGGTCTGGACGAAGAGGCCATTGGCCAGTGGAGTGAGCAGCTGGCCGCTCTGGTCAAGCAGGGCCGCGAGCTGATCATGGTCAGCAGTGGCGCGGTGGCAGAGGGCATGAAGCGGCTGGGCTGGACGGTTCGTCCCAAGGAAATCAACGAGCTGCAGGCTGCAGCCGCCGTCGGGCAGATGGGGCTGGTGCAGATGTACGAGACCAAGCTGCGCGCCTGTGGGGTGGGCAGCGCCCAGGTGCTGCTGACCCACGCCGACCTGGCCGACCGCGAGCGTTACCTCAACGCCCGCTCGACGCTGCTCACCTTGCTGCAGCTCGGAGTGGTCCCGGTGATCAACGAGAACGACACGGTCGTCAACGACGAAATCAAGTTCGGCGACAACGACACGCTGGGAGCTTTGGTGGCAAACCTGGTGGAAGCCGATGTGCTCGTGATCCTGACGGACCAGAAGGGCCTGTACACGGCAGACCCCCGGCGTGATCCGGCGGCGCAGTTCGTTCACGTGGCGCGCGCGGGTGATCCTGCGCTGGAGGCAATGGCTGGCGGGGTCGGTTCCAGCATCGGGCGCGGAGGCATGATCACCAAGATCCTGGCGGCCAAACGGGCAGCCGGCTCGGGTGCCTCCACCATCATCGCCTGGGGCCGCGAGCCGCAGGTTCTGCTGCGCCTGTGCGAGGGCGAAGCCATCGGCACCTGCCTGCTGGCGCAGACGGCCAAGAACCAGGCCCGCAAGCGCTGGATGGCCGATCACCTGCAGATGCGCGGTTCGGTGAGGGTGGACGACGGGGCCGTGCTCAAGATCGTGGGGGAAGGCAAGAGCCTGCTGCCCATTGGCATGACAGCGGTGGACGGCGATTTTTCCCGCGGCGACGTGATCGCCGTGCGGGACAGCCGTGGGCAGGAAGTGGCGCGCGGCCTGGCGAACTACGCCAGTTCAGAGGCCCGCCTGCTGTGCCGCAAGTCCTCGTCGGATTTCGAGCGCCTGCTGGGCTATGCCGCTGAACCCGAAATGATCCACCGCGACAACCTGGTACTGACCAGAAGCTGAGCGCGGCGAACCTGACCCGCGCGCCCCGAGGCGTTCGCCGTAGGGGCGTGACCGCCCTTACTTGGGATGAACGGACGGCGTCTGTATGCTGGGCGAGCGCAACTCGCTTTGCGGGTCCGGATCGAAGCTCGCACCTGGAGGCAGTTCAAGCCCCGGTGGCATGCCCATGAAGGGCGACTGAGGCGCCGCACCTTCATCAGCATGACGCATGGCCCGCGTGCCCCCGCGCAGGAAGCGGTTGCGCTGGTCGTTTCTCGGCAGATATCGCGCCAGTTCGGTCAGCGCCATTTCGTAGACGCCTCGCTTGAATTCAACCACCACGTCCAGCGGGACCCAGTAGTCGTGCCAGCGCCAGGCGTCGAACTCCGGGTGGCTGGTGGCGCGCAGGTTCAGATTCCAGTCGTGCGCGACCAAGCGCAACAGGTACCAGATCTGCTTTTGACCCTTGTAATGACCCCGTGCGTCGCGTCGAATGAAGCGGTCAGGCACCTCGTAGCGCAACCAGTCCCGCGTGCGGGCCACAATACTCACGTGTTCGGGCATCAGGCCCACTTCCTCGTGAAGCTCGCGGTACATCGCCTGCTCGGGTGTCTCACCCCGGTCGATGCCACCTTGTGGAAACTGCCAGGAGTGGGAGCGGATGCGCTTGCCCCAGAACACCTGGTTTCTCTGGTTGAGCAGAATGATGCCGACATTGGGCCTGAAGCCTTCTCTGTCAAGCATAATCAACCCCAAATTTTTAAACTGTATTCATTATGCATCGCCAATGGCGCCTTGCGAAGTGATCACCCACCCGTAGCAGCCAGATGCCTCCCGGCACTGCGCTCACCGGCACCCTTTTTCGCTGCCACGCGAACCCCCTGTCCACGCTGAACCTGTCTGCCATCGCTGCAGCCTTTGCCCATGAAAGCTTCCCAGTTCCTGATCACGACCCTGAAAGAAGCCCCGGCCGATGCCGAGGTGGTCAGCCACCAGCTCATGACCCGTGCCGGCATGATCAAGAAGCTCGGGGCCGGCATCTACAGCTACATGCCCATGGGCCTGCGTGTGATCCAGAAAGTGGAAGCCATCATTCGTGAGGAGATGAACCGTGCAGGAGCGGTGGAGCTGACGATGCCGGTGATCCAGCCCGCCGAACTCTGGCAGGAGACGGGCCGCTTCGACAAGATGGGTCCGGAACTGCTGCGCATCAAGGACCGTCACGATCGCGATTTCGTGGTCCAGCCCACCAGCGAAGAAGTGGTCACTGACATCGCGCGCCAGGAGCTGCGCAGCTACAAGCAGCTGCCCAAGAATCTGTACCAGATCCAGACCAAGTTTCGCGACGAGCGCCGGCCGCGCTTCGGCCTGATGCGCGGGCGCGAGTTCATCATGAAGGACGCCTACAGTTTCGACCGCGACGAAGCCGCGGCCAAGAAGAGCTACGAGGTGATGGCTGCGGCCTACCGCCGCATCTTCGACCGTTTCGGCCTGCGCTACCGCGCGGTGGCGGCCGACAGCGGCGCCATCGGCGGCGACCTGAGCGAGGAATTCCAAGTGATCGCCGCGACCGGTGAAGACGCCATCGTGTACTGCCCGACCAGCGACTACGCGGCCAACATGGAGAAGGCAGAGGCGCTGGCGCCCGCCGGGCCTCGCCCCGCCGCGGCACGCGAGATGGCCAAGACGCCCACGCCGGGCAAGAGCACCTGCGCCGATGTGGCCCAGCTGCTGGGTGTACCGCTCGCCACCACCGTGAAGTCACTGGTACTGGCCACCGACACGCTGAATGACCGCGGCGAGATCGTGGGCGCCCAGGTCTGGCTGTTGCTGCTGCGCGGCGACCACGACATGAACGAAGTCAAGGTGAGCAAGGTACCTGGCCTGAACGCGGGTTTCCGCTTCGCTACGCTGGGCGAAATCGAGGCGCACTTTGGCTGCAAGCCGGGCTACCTCGGCCCCATCGGGCTCAAACAGCCGGTCAAATTGGTGGTGGACTGGGAAGTGGCTGTCATGGCCGACTGGATCTGTGGCGCCAACGACCCGGACTTTCACATGACCGGGGTGAACTGGGGTCGCGACCTGCCCGAGCCCGACGCGGTGGCGGACCTGCGCAACGTGGTCGAGGGCGATGCCTCGCCGGACGGCAAGGGCGTGCTGGCGATCGAGCGCGGCATCGAGGTGGGTCACATCTTTTACCTGGGTACCAAGTACAGCAAAGCCATGAGCGCCACCTTCCTCGGCGAAGATGGCAAGCCAGCCCACTTCGAGATGGGTTGCTACGGCATCGGCGTCACGCGCCTGCCCGCCGCCGCTATCGAGCAGAACCACGACGAGCGCGGCATCATCTGGCCCGACGCGCTGGCGCCCTTCACCGTGGTGATCTGCCCCATCGGCATGGACCGCAGTGCCGACGTGAAAGCCGCCGCCGAGCAGCTGTACGCACAGTTGCTGGCCGAGGGCATGGACGTGTTGCTGGACGACCGGGGCGAGCGCCCGGGCGCCATGTTCGCCGACTGGGAACTCATCGGAGTGCCGCATCGCGTGACCATTGGCGACCGTGGTCTGAAAACCGGCCAGGTGGAGTACCAGCACCGCCGCGACGCAGCGGCCACGCCGATGGCGCTGGCAGAGGTGCCGGGCCTGCTGAAAGGCAAGATCGGCGCATGAAGCCCGGCGTGGCCCAGATGTGGAATCCTGCGCCGGGGGCGTCACGCTCAGCGGCTGCCGTCGGCCTGACGCGCCGGCGCTGCCTGCTGTCCGCCACCGGCCTGGGTGTGCTGGCGAGTGCCTCGGTTGTGCCGGGTCTGGCGGTGGCCGGTGGGCAGCTAGAAGAGCCTCTGGCCGATTCGGTGCGCAGCGCGCTCAGTGCTGCCGTGGCCCGCGGTGCCCCGCCGGTGCCCGAATTCAACGACATGGAAAAACGGCTGGCCTATTTGCGCTGGCTGGCCGCCATGAGCGACCGGCTTTACCGCCGCAAGACCGATTTCCAGACCCGCATTGAATTCCTGCAGACGGTCTGGTACGAGAGCCGACGTGCAGGCCTGGACGTGACGCTGGTACTCGGTCTGATCCAGGTGGAAAGCGCGTTCCGCAAATTCGCCATTTCCAGCGTCGGGGCGCGCGGCTACATGCAGATCATGCCGTTCTGGTCGCGAGTGATCGGTGACGGCGATCCGGCGCAGCTGTTTCACATGCAGACCAACATCCGCTTCGGCTGCGTGATCCTGCGCCATTATCTGGACCGCGAGCGCGGCGACCTGTACATGGCGCTCGGCCGCTACAACGGAAGCCGGGGCCGCGCCGAGTACCCGAACGCGGTGTACGCGGCGGCCCGTAACTGGACGCACGCTGACGTCTGAGCTTCCCCGCGCGGCCTGCTACTGAAGGAAGCCGATCCGGCTCCTGGCGGGGCCCGTGCGGGGCAGGTCTTGCGACTCCAGGGTGTAGCGGTTGTCCAGCCGGGCATTGCCGAACGCCGTCACCAGCGCCCGGCGCATTTCGCGCGGGGCCAGCGTGGCCAGCTGGTCCAGCACGTCGTCTGCCGGCTCGGGGTCGAAGCGTTGCCCCCAGTCGTGTTCGCCACGGATACCGCGGTACAGGTGCGCTGCGATCTTGCGGGCCGCCTCCGGTGAGGCCGGCGCAATCTCGAACACGTTCATGCGGTTGCGAATGGGTTCGGGAATGGATCGCTCGTCGTTGGCGGTCGTGATCCAGATGACCTGGCTGGCATCTATCGGTACTTCGGCAAATTCGTCCACAAAGTTCTGTGCCGTGTCGTGTTCCAGCAGGCTGTAGAGCGCGCCCAGCGGGTCGTACTGTGCGTCGGCACTGGCCTTGTCGATCTCGTCGACGACGATGACAGGGTTGGCGTACTGGCCGTCCACCAGCGCTTCAAACACCTTGCCCGGCTTCGCGCCTTTCCACTGCGACGAAGAGCCCGACAGCAGCCAGCCCGCCGTCATGGAACTCATGGGTACCAGGCTCATGCTGGTCCCCAGCAGGTCGGCGATCTGCCGGGCGAAGTGGGTCTTGCCCACGCCCGGCGGGCCCAGCAGCAGGATGGGTGTGATCTCCAGGCTGTCGCGGCTGTCCTGGCTGAGGGCCACATGGCGCTTCACGTCGTCCAGCACCTCGCCAAAATTGGGTAGCAGGTCGTAGAGCGGCGCCATGTCGGGTACGCCCGAGGGCTTTACCGCGAAGCGCTCGGGGCCGCGCTCCAGCATGCGCTGCCAGGTGTTGCGCAGCACCTCGAATTCGCGCTCGTTGCCGCTGGCCCGCAGCTTGGCCAGTTTGCGCTCGACGTCGTCGGCGCTGAACACACTGCGCATCTGGGCGATGGGCAGTTCGAGGGACGGTGACGGCACCAGGCTGCGGGAGCTCATGCGGTTCTCCTTGTTGGGTTCGGCAACGCTTTCATTCAAGCACAACACGTGCCCGATCTCAATGCAGGAAAAGCCCGGTAAAGGACGGGTTTTCCTGGACCCCACCGCCGGGAGGCACTGCCGTGGTGCGGTCCAGAAACAACAAAGCCACCCGAAGGTGGCCGTGTACCGGTGTAGGGCAGGCCCTGCGCGGTGGGTGATCAGGCCTGGCCGGAAATGACCTGCTGGAGTTCGCCCGACTCGTACATCTCCATCATGATGTCGGAGCCGCCGATGAACTCACCCTTCACGTACAGCTGGGGAATGGTGGGCCAGTTGCTGTATTCCTTGATGCCCTGGCGGATGCCTTCGTCTTCCAGCACGTTCACGGTCTGGATGGTCTTGGGCTCGACGCCACAAGCCTTCAGGATCTGGATGGCGCGGCCCGAGAAGCCACACATGGGAAAGCTCGCGTTGCCCTTCATGAAGAGCACGATGTCGTTGGATTTGACCAGCTGGTCGATTCGGGTCTGGGCGTCGCTCATGGTGAGATCCTTTGGCTGATGGGTCGGCTGCGACCCGTGAACATGCGTGATTATCGCCCCTGGCGCCAGCAGCCTCCACTGCAGCGTTCGATGCCCGCGATGTCTCTGCGGCTGCTGACCTGCTCAAAACCGGCTGCTTGCAGCAGGGCGCGCACCGCCGCGGCCTGGTCGTATCCATGCTCCAGCAGCAGCCAGCCGCCGGGGCTCAGCGACCCGCTCGCCGCAGCGTCGATGATGTGGCGCAGGTCGTCGAGGCCGTCCAGGCCAGCCGTGAGCGCCGAGATGGGCTCGTGCGTCAGCGCGGGCAGGTGCGGGTCGTGTTCGGCTATGTAGGGCGGGTTGCTCACGATCAGGTCGAAGCAGCGACCGGGAACCGCGTCGAACCAGTGGCCTTCAAAGAACTCGACGGGCAGTCGCAGGCGCTCGGCGTTGGCTTTTGCAACGGCCAGTGCCTGCGGGCTGGCGTCGGTGGCGCTCGTCCGTACACCCGGGCACGCGGACTGCACGGCGAGTGCGATGGCGCCGCTGCCGGTGCCGAGGTCCAGCACCTTGGCGCCTGTGCCGCCAGCCGGTGCGCTGTGCAGGACGTCCAGCGCCCACTCCACCAGGGTTTCGGTATCGGCGCGGGGCACGAGCACGCGGGTGTCCACCCGCAGCATGAGCCCGAAGAATTCCTGCTCGCCGGTGAGGTAGGCCATGGGCTCGCCTTGCAGGCGTCGCTGGACCAGTGCGTCAAACAAGGCCTGCGCACCGTCCGGCAGCGGGTCGGTGTCGTGGCTCAGCAGCCAGGCGCGCTGATTCGTGGGACGCCCCAGCGCGTGGAGCAGCAGCATCTGTGCGTCCAGCCGGTCCAGCCCCTGCGTACCGGCCTGCGCCAGCGTTTGGCCGACGGTGGTCTTGGGTGCTGTCATCAAAAGCTGTTGCGTTGTTCCAGCTCGGCCAGCAGCTCGGTGCCGCGTGCCACCTGCAAGGCATGCACCACCTCGTCCAGGTCGCCTTCCATCACCATCAGCAGCTTGTAGAGGGTGAGATTGATGCGGTGGTCGGTGAGGCGGCCTTGGGGGAAGTTGTAGGTGCGGATGCGGTCGCTGCGGTCGCCGCTGCCGATCAGGCCCTTGCGGGTGGCAGCTTCCCTGGCGGCACGCTCACTGCGGTCTTTTTCCTGCAGCCGGGCCTGCAGCACCTGCAGGGCCTTGGCCTTGTTGCTGTGCTGGCTGCGGCCGTCCTGGCATTCGGCGGTGATGCCGGTGGGCAGGTGCGTCACCCGCACGGCCGAATCGGTCTTGTTGATGTGCTGGCCACCGGCACCGCTGGCGCGGTAGGTGTCGATGCGCAGCTCGGCCGGGTTGAGCTTCACGGCTTCGGTTTCATCAGGCTCGGGCATCACGGCCACGGTGGCGGCGCTGGTGTGGATGCGGCCCTGGGTCTCGGTGGCCGGCACGCGCTGCACGCGGTGACCGCCCGATTCGAAACGCAGTTTGCCGTAGGCGCCGCGCCCGACCATGCGCAGCACCACTTCCTTGTAGCCGCCGAGTTCGCTCGGGGATTCGCTGACGATCTCGACCGTCCAGCCGTGGCGCTCGGCGTAACGGGTGTAGAGCCGGGCCAGGTCGCCGGCGAACAGGGCCGACTCGTCGCCGCCGGTACCGGCGCGGATTTCCATGAAGGCGTTGCGTTCGTCGTCCGGGTCTTTAGGCAGAAGCAGCTGTTGCAGTTCCTGGTCGAGCGCGGCCATGTCGGCTTCGGCACTGTCGATTTCTTCCCGGGCCATGTCGGCCATCTCCGGGTCGCTCAGGAGTTCTTCGGATGAGTGGCGGTCTGCCTCGCGCTGCAGGTAGCGGTTGAACACGTCCACGATCACCGAGGCATCGGCATGCTCCCGGCTCAGGGTGCGAAAGCGTTCCATGTTGTCCACCACGTCGGTCGCGGAGAGCAGGGCATCCAACTCGTGCAGGCGCACGCGCTGGCGCAACAGGGTGTCGCGGACAAAAGGTTTCATGGGTGGGCCGGTTCGTGCAAAGGCCGCAGGCCCGGCGTGCCGCGATGTGGCGCGGCCGGGCGGCGCGGTCCTGTGTCTAGGATTGCGTGTCGCGCGGCGTGCGCCGCGGGTCGTCGCGCAGGAACAGGCGTGAGACAGTCTGGGCCGTGGCGGCGCGCGCCTCGCTGTCGCCGGCATGCAGCTCGGCCAGGGTGCCGTGCAGCATCTTCTGGGTGAGACCGCGTGAGAGGGCCTCGAGCACGGCGTCCACCGGCTCGCCCTTGGCGAGCAGGCGGCGCGCGCGGGCCAGCTCGGCGGTGCGCCAGGCGTCGGCCTGGGCGTTGATCTGCTGGATCAGCGGCACCGTGCCCTTGGCCGGGTCGCGCTGGTCCATCCAGTGCATGAAGCTGAGCACGCCGGCGTCGATGATGGCCTCGGCCTGGGCCACGGCGGCCTGGCGATGGTCCTTGCCGGTCTGCACCACCGAGGCCAGGTCGTCCACGGTGTAGAGGTAGACGTCGTCGAGCGCTTTCACGTCGACTTCGATGTCGCGCGGCACGGCCAGGTCGACCATGAACATGGGACGGTGGCGTCGCTTCTTCAGGGCGCGCTCCACCGCGCCCAAGCCAATGATGGGCAAGGTGCTGGCCGTGCAGCTGATCACCGCGTCAAATTCGTGCAGACGCTCGGGCACCTCGGCCAGGCGCATCACCTCGGCGCCGAAGCGGCCCGCCAGCTTCTCGCCGCGCTCGAGCGTGCGGTTGGCAATCGCCATGCTCTTGGGCGTCTTGGCGGCGAAGTGCGTGGCGGCCAGTTCGATCATTTCACCCGCGCCCACGAAGAGCACGCGGATGTCTTTCAAGTCTTCAAACAGCTGGCCCGCCAAGCGAACGGCGGCGGCGGTCATACTGATGGAGTGGGCGCCGATCTCGGTGGATGTGCGCACTTGCTTGGCGACCGCGAAGGAGCGCTGGAACAGCTGGTGCAGGGTAGAGCCCAGGGCGCCGGCATCGCTGGCCGCGCGCACGGCGTCTTTCATCTGACCCAGGATCTGTGCTTCGCCGAGCACCATGCTGTCCAGGCCGCTGGCCACGCGGAAGGCGTGGCGGGCCGCCTGGTCTTCGCGCAGCACGTAGGCGTGGTCGCGCAGCACCTGCGTGCTGACGCCGCCGGTGTGGGCCAGCCAGTCCAGCGTGGGCTCCACGGCCGACTGGTCGCCTGCGCCGTACAGCTCGGTGCGGTTGCAGGTGGACAGCAGCGTGGCCTCTGGCTGTCGGGTCAGACTCTGGCGGTAACCGTGCAGCGTGGGCTGGATCTGGTCGAGCGCGAACGCGAACCGGCCCCGCAAATCGAGCGGTGCGGTGTGGTGGTTGATGCCAAGAGCCCAGACAGACATTGCCAGATTATAAAATTGAACACTTATGCGAGCGCCAGGTTTTCCACAATGACATTCATTCAGTTGCTCGGACACCTGGCCGGCTTCGTGGCGCCTGCTCTGGTGATGGCGCTGGTGCTGGGTCTGGGGCCGCGGTGGCATGCCGCAGGCCGCCAGGGAAAGCCCCGCTGGACCGTGGCCGTGGGCCTGCTGTTTGGCGCCGGGGTGCTGGTGCTACTGGCCGGGCTGGTCTTTTACGGGCGTGACGGCCGGATGGCGACTTACGCGGCACTGGTGCTGGTGCAGGGCACGCTGGGCTGGTGGCTGCAGCGGCGGTGATCGAACACGCCGCTAGGATCAACTGGCCGGCGAGAACAGGTCCACCCGGTCGGTGATGATGCCGTCGATGCCCAGCGCCAGCAGCCGCCCGGCGTCTGCGTCGTCGTTCACTGTGTAGGCGAGCGTGCGCATGCCCACGGCGCGTGCCTGCGCCATGGTGTCCTCGGACCACAGCCCGTGGTTAAAGACCAGCGCCACGCAGTCCAGCGCCACCGCCGTTTCCAGCCAGCCGGACCAGAGCGTGTCCAGCAGGAGTCCGCGCGGCAGATGGGGCGCCGTTTCCTGGGCGCCCGTGAGCGCTTCCGGCCGGAACGAGGTGAGCAACGGGGGCGTGGGGGCTTCCTGCCACAGCTGCGCCGCACGTCGCGCCACCTCGCGGCCAGTCCGGGTTTCGGTGCCCGGCGTCGGCTTGATCTCCAGGTTGATCGAGCAGCCCTGCTGCAGACACCAGGCAGCCAGCGCATCGAGCGTGGGCAGGGGTTCACCCGCAAAGCCCGGTGAATGCCAGGCACCCGCATCCAGCTGCGCCAGCTCGGCCCAGGGCTGCTCGCCGGCCACGCCTGTTCCGCTGGTCGTGCGTTCCAGCGTCTTGTCGTGCAGCAGGAAAGGCACGCCGTCGGCGCTGAGCTTCACGTCACATTCGAACATGCGGTAGCCGTGCCGGGCGCCCAGGGCAAAGGCCGCCAGGGTGTTTTCGGGTGCCAGCAGGCCGGCCCCGCGGTGCGCGATCCAGCGGGGATACGGCCAGGTGGCGAGGGCCCCGGTCTTGACGGTCACCGTCACTGGCGCTGCCCGGTCTGTGCGTCGAACCAGTGCAGCCGATCTTCCCGGGGAGTGGCAAACACGGTGCTCCCGACCGCGGGCGCGCCCTGGTCTTCGTGCGTACGGATGATGAGCTTTTCTTCGCCCAGGCGGGCGTGCACCAGGCGCTCGGCTCCCAGCAGCTCGACGGTTTCCACCTGCAGGGCCCAGCTGCCGGGCCCCTCAGGGCCTATGTCGAGGTGTTCAGGGCGGATGCCGAGCAGGCTTCCCGGGCGGCCACCGGGCGCGTGCTGCAGCAGGTTCATGGGCGGCGAGCCGATGAAGCTGGCCACGAAGGTGGTTGCCGGGCGCGAGTACACCTCTTCCGGCGTGCCGAACTGCTCCATCTTGCCGGCGTTCATGACGATCATGCGCTGCGCCAGCGTCATGGCTTCCACCTGGTCGTGCGTGACGAACAGCGAGGTGATGCCCAGTTCGCGGTGCAGTTTCTGGATTTCGAGCCGGGTCTGGGCGCGCAGCTTCGCGTCCAGGTTGGACAGCGGCTCGTCGAACAGGAACACCTGCGGCTGGCGCACGATCGCGCGGCCCATGGCCACGCGCTGGCGCTGCCCGCCCGAGAGTTCGCGCGGCTTGCGCTGCAGCAGGTGGCCCAGCTCCAGGATGCCGGCCGCCTTGTCCACCCGCTGGCGGATCTCGTCCAGCGGCACTTTCTTGATCTTCAGGCCGTAGGCCATGTTGTCGAACACGCTCATGTGCGGGTAGAGCGCGTAGTTCTGGAACACCATGGCGATGTCGCGCTCGGCCGGCTCCAGCGTGTTCACCACGCGGGGGCCGATGGCGATTTCGCCACCGCTGATGTCTTCAAGCCCGGCCACCATGCGCAGCAGGGTGGACTTGCCGCAGCCCGAAGGGCCGACGATGACGATGAATTCGCGGTCGGCGATCTCGGCGTTCACGCCGTGGATCACCTGCAGCTCGGCCTTGCCGGTGCGGTAGCGCTTGACCACATTGCGCAGGGAAATGGATGCCATTTGTTCTTTTCCATTCGGTTGGGAACCGAGCCAAGGGTCGCTGCGCGTGTCCTTGGGTCTGTCCCGCAAGCCATTTACTTTTCAGTGTCTACCAGGCCCTTGACGAACCAGCGCTGCATGAGCATGACCACCACCGCGGGTGGCAGCATGGCCAGAATGGCCGTGGCCATGACCACGTTCCACTCGGTATACGAGTCGCCCGAGATCAGGCGCTTGATGCCCATGACCACCGGGTACATCGACTCGTCGGTGGTCACCAGCAGCGGCCACAAATACTGGTTCCAGCCGTAGATGAACTGGATCACGAAGAGCGCGGCAATCGAGGTGCTGGAGAGCGGCAGCAGCACGTCTTTGAAAAAGCGCATGGGGCCGGCCCCGTCCATGCGCGCTGCCTCCACCAGCTCGTCGGGCACGGTCAGGAAAAACTGCCGGAACAGGAAGGTGGCCGTGGCCGAGGCGATCAGCGGCACGGTCAGGCCGGCGTAGGTGTTGAGCATGCCCAGGTTGGCCACCACCTCGTAGGTGGGGCCGATGCGCACCTCCACCGGCAGCATCAGGGTGACGAAGATCATCCAGAACACGAGGTTCCGAAAAGGGAAGCGGAAGTACACGATGGCGAAGGCCGACAGCAGCGAAATGCTGATCTTGCCCACCGTGATGATGAGCGCGCTGATCAGGCTCACGCCCATCATGGGCGCGGCGGCCGGGATGCGGCTGCCCATGCTGGTCTCGCCGCCGAAAAGGGCCGTCTTGTACGTCTGCCACATGTTGTCACCGGGCAGCAGCGACATGGGAAAAGCCTGCGCGATCTGCTCGGCGGTCTGTGTGGAGCCGATCAGCGTGATGTAGAGCGGAAACCCGACGACGAACACACCGAGCAACAGGATGAGGTGCGACAGAACCGTGAGACCGGGGCGTTTTTCAATCATGGGAGAGCTGGGCTGAAGAAGAGGGGGAGCCAGACCAGAACGCCGGGGAACCGGCTCTGCCGGGCCGCAGGCGTTGCCCCCTGGGGGGTGACGACGAAGTCGGCGCGGGGGGACTCATCCACGCTGCGGGGGGCGTTCATCAATACTGCACCTTCTTCTCGACGAAACGGAACTGGATCACCGTGAGCGTGATCACCACCACCATCAGCACCACCGACTGTGCCGCGGAGCCGCCCATGTCCAGCGCCTTGAAGCCGTCGTAATACACCTTGTAAACGAGGATGGCGGTGTCCTTGCCGGGGCCGCCCTGGGTGGTGGCGTCGACGATGCCGAAGGTGTCGAAGAAGGCATAGACGATGTTGATCACCAGCAGGAAAAAGGTGGTGGGCGAGAGCAGGGGAAAAACGATGGTCCAGAAGCGGTGCCAGGGGCTGGCGCCGTCAATGGCGGCCGCTTCGATCAGCGACCGGGGGATGGACTGCAGGCCCGCCAGGAAAAACAGGAAGTTGTAGGAAATCTGCTTCCACACGGCGGCGGCCACGATCAGCGCCATGGCGTGGTCGGCATCCAGCAGGTGGTTCCACTCGATACCCACCGCTCGAAGGTAGTAGGCCACCACACCCATGGGTGAGGCAAACATGAAGAGCCACAGCACGCCGGCCACCACAGGCGCCACGGCATAGGGCCAGATCAGCAGGGTCTTGTAGACCGAGGCGCCTTTGAGCACCCGGTCGGCCATGACGGCGAGCAGCAGGGCAATGGACAGCCCGCACACGGCCACCAGCAGCGAAAACACGGCGGTGGTCTTGAAGGACGCCAGGTAACTGCCATCGTTGAGCAGCCGCTCGAAGTTCTCCAGCCCGACGAATTCCGTGGCCAGGCCGAAGGGGTCCTGGCTGAGCAGGCTCTGGTACAGGGCCTGGGCTGCGGGCCAGAAAAAGAACACCAGTACCACCGCCATCTGGGGTGCGACCAGGGCCCAGGGCAGCCAGGCAGATTTGAAGCGGACGCGTTTTTCCATGGAGTGAACAGGCTGGGGCGAAAAGGGCGTTCCGTCACGCAAAACCCGCCCCGGCCGAAGCGTCGGCAGCGGGGCGGGTGAATCGGGGCTGGGGGTTCAGGAGCGGTTGGCTTTCTGGAAGCGCTCCAGCTGCTCGTTGCCCCGCTTGACGGCCGTGTCCAGCGCCTCCTGGGCCGACTTGCGGCCCGCCCACACCTGCTCGAGTTCCTCGTCGTTGATGGTGCGGATCTGCACGAAGTTACCCAGGCGGATGCCGCGCGACTTGTCAGTGGTCTTGCGGATCATCTGCGTCACCGACACGTCGGTACCGGGGTTCTGCTT
Organism: Hydrogenophaga sp.; assembly: GCA_030682835.1. Lineage (GTDB taxonomy): Bacteria > Pseudomonadota > Gammaproteobacteria > Burkholderiales > Burkholderiaceae_C > Hydrogenophaga. Next base: position 96,035 of record JAUXNG010000095.1, read on the forward strand.
GTAGAAGCCGCTGCTGTCGGTCAGCTTGAACGACTCTACCGTCACCGGCAGGTAGCCGGTGCGCTGGTGGCTCTTGGCGGCTTCAGCCGGCTTGGACAGGTGGGCAAAGAACTGCGCCACACCCTTGTATTCCTCGGGTTTCTTGCCTGACATGACCCACAGGCTGGCCCCGCCGATCACCGTGTTCTGCGGCGCGCCGGCCACGTCGGGGTAATAGGGCAGGGTGCCGATGCCGGCTGCGAACTTGCTGTTGCGCTTGATGTTGCCGTACAGCGCGGACGAGCCGGTGGCCATGGCGCACTCGCCCGACACGAAGGTGGCATCAGCCGCGTTGCCCCGGCCCTTGTAGACAAAAAGCCCTGTCTTGGCCATGTTGGCCAGGTTCTCGATGTGCCGCACGTGCAGAGGCGTGTTGAAGGTCAGGCGGGCGTCGATGCCGCGCATGCCGTTGCCCTTGGTGGCGAACTCGGTGTTGTGCCAGGCAGAAAAGCTCTCCAGCTGCGTCCAGCTCACCCAGCTGGTGGTGAACGGGCACTTGTGGCCAGCGGCCTTGAGCTTGCCAGCGGCCAGTGCCACTTCGGGCCAGGTGGTTGGGGGCTTCTCCGGGTCCATGCCGGCCGCCTTGAAGGCGTCCTTGTTGTAGTGGAACACCGGGGTGGAGCTGTTGAACGGGAAGCTCAGCATTTCGCCGTTGGGTGCCGTGTAGTAGCCGGCCACGGCAGGCACGTAGGCGGCGGGGTCGAATGGCACCCCGGCCTGTTTCATGACCTGGCCCACCGGCACGATGGCCGCCTTGCTGGCCATCATGGTGGCCGTACCGACTTCGAACACCTGGAGGATGTGGGGCGCATTGCCCGAGCGGAAGGCGGCGATGGCAGCCGTCATGGACTCGTCGTAGCTGCCCTTGAAGGTCGGCACGATCCGGTACTGCGTCTGGCTGGCGTTGAAATCCTTGGCCAGGTCGTTGACCCATTCGCCCAGTGCACCCCCCATGGAATGCCACCACTGGATGTCGGTCTGGGCGTGGGCCGGCGATGCCAGGGCAGCGGCCAGGGCGAGGGCAGACACAGAGAGTAACGGCTTGCGCATGCGAAGGTCCTTAGATGGGGTCGAAGAAATCCGTAGCCTAGGCCCGGCGTGTGACAGGCCGATTGCAACCGGCGCGGCCTCGCACCACAACAGGGCTTTCCATTAGGCGGGCTGGCAGGGTTAATGCCTGCGGTACCATTGAATGTTCTGTTCCGATCTGATGGCGTCTGCCACTTCCATGAACGCTCCCACCCCGCTTTCGCTTCTGAAACCCACCGCCGAGGAAGCGCCGCGCCTGCGCGAAATCCCCTACAACTACACCTCGTTCTCGGATCGCGAAATTGTCATCCGCCTGCTGGGCGAGCGTGCCTGGGCGGTGCTGGACGAGTTGCGTGGCGAGCGGCGCACCGGGCGTTCAGCCCGCATGCTGTACGAGGTGCTGGGCGACATCTGGGTCGTGCAGCGCAACCCCTACCTCCAGGACGACCTGCTGGACACGCCCAAACGCCGCCAGCAGCTGGTGGACGCCCTGCGCCACCGCCTGGGCGAGGTGCAGAAGCGCCGCACCCCCGACGACGACGCCAGCCGCGACGCGCTGGTGGCCGAGCTGTTGCAGGCCGCCAAGGCAGCGGTGGACCGTTTTGCCAGCTCGTTCGACGAAATGGCCGCCTTGCGCCAGCGCGCCACCAAGTCCCTGCGCAAGCTGACCGCGCACGACAACATCAAGTTCGACGGCCTTTCGCGCGTTTCTCATGTGACCGACGCGACCGACTGGCGCGTGGAATACCCCTTCGTGGTGCTCACGCCCGACACCGAGACCGAGATGGCGCGGCTCGTCAAAGGCTGCTTCGAGCTCGGCCTGACCATCATTCCCCGCGGGGGCGGCACCGGTTACACCGGCGGCGCGATTCCGCTCACCTGGAAGAGCGCGGTCATCAACACCGAAAAGCTGGAGGCCATGACCGAGGTGGAGTGGGTCACCGTGCCCGGCCACGACAAGCCCCTGCCCACTGTGTGGACCGAAGCAGGTGTGGTCACGCAGCGCGTGGCCGACGCCGCCGAGCGCGCCGGCCATGTGTTCGCGGTCGACCCGACCAGCGCCGAGGCCTCATGCATCGGCGGCAACATCGCCATGAACGCCGGCGGCAAGAAGGCAGTGCTCTGGGGCACCGCGCTGGACAACCTGGTGAGCTGGCGCATGGTCACGCCCCAGGCCGAGTGGCTCGAGGTCACCCGCCTGGACCACAACCTGGGCAAGATCCACGACGCCGACATGGCGACTTTCTCGCTCCAGTACTTCCAGGCCGACGGCAAGACGCCGATCCGCGCCGAACAGCTGGCCATTCCCGGCAAGACCTTCCGCAAGGAAGGCCTGGGCAAGGACGTGACCGACAAGTTCCTGAGCGGCCTGCCCGGCATCCAGAAAGAGGGCTGCGACGGCCTCATCACCAGCGCGCGCTGGCTGGTGCACCGCATGCCCGACCATGTGCGCACGGTCTGCCTGGAGTTCTTCGGCAACCCGAAGGACTGCGTGCCCTCCATCGTGGACATCAAGGACTTCATGTTCGCCGAGATGAAGCGCCCGGGCGGCGCCATCCTGGCCGGCCTGGAGCACCTGGACGACCGTTACCTGAAGGCGGTGGGCTATGCCACCAAGAGCAAGAAGGGCAATGGCGGCCTGCCCAAGATGGTGCTGATCGGCGACATTGTGGGCGACGACGCCGACGCGGTCGCCCGCGCCACCAGCGAGGTGATCCGCCTGGCCAACGGCCGAAGTGGTGAAGGCTTCATTGCCATCAGCCCCGAGGCGCGCAAGAAATTCTGGCTCGACCGCAAGCGCACCGCAGCCATCAGCAAGCACACCAACGCGTTCAAGATCAACGAAGACGTGGTGATCCCGCTGCCGCGCATGGGCGAGTACACCGAGGGCATCGAGCGCATCAACATCGAGCTGTCGCTGCGCAACAAGCTCAAGCTGGCCGACGCGCTGGAAGCATTTTTCACACGAGGCAACCTGCCGCTGGGCAAGTCGGACGACGCGAACGACATTCCCAGCGCCGAGCTGCTGGAAGACCGCGTGCAGCAGGCCGTGGCGCTGGTGCGCGAGGTGCGCAGCCTGTGGGCTGGCTGGCTACGCGACGTTGACACGCTTTTCCCCCAGCTTCAGGACCACCGCCTGCGCGCCAGCTGGAAAACCCAGATCCGCGCGCCCTTGCAGAAGATCTTCAACGGCTCGTCCTTCGGCCCGCTGCTGGCGGAGTGCAACGCCATTCACCAGCGGGTGCTCAAGGGCCGCGTCTGGGTGGCCCTGCACATGCATGCTGGCGACGGCAACGTGCACACCAACATCCCCGTCAACAGCGACGACTACGAGATGCTGCAGACCGCGCACGAGGCGGTGAACCGCATCATGGTGCTGGCACGCAGCCTGGACGGCGTGATCTCGGGCGAGCACGGCATCGGCATCACCAAGCTTGAATTCCTGACCGACGCGGAGCTGCAGCCCTTTGCCGACTACAAGACCCGTGTCGACCCCGAAGGCCGCTTCAACAAGGGCAAGCTGCTGCGCGACTTCAGTGGGTCGGCTTCCCTCTCGGGCGATGCCAGCCTGCGCAGCGCCGACCTCAGCAACGCCTACACGCCGAGCTTCGGCCTGATGGGGCACGAGTCGCTCATCATGCAGCAGAGCGACATTGGCGCCATTGCCGACAGCGTGAAGGACTGCCTGCGCTGTGGCAAATGCAAACCGGTGTGCGCCACGCACGTGCCGCGTGCCAACCTGCTGTATTCGCCGCGCAACAAGATCCTGGCCACCTCGCTGCTGGTGGAGGCCTTCCTGTACGAGGAGCAGACCCGCCGCGGCATCAGCATCAAGCACTGGCAGGAGTTTGAAGACGTGGCCGACCATTGCACGGTCTGCCACAAGTGCGAGTCGCCATGCCCGGTGAAGATCGACTTCGGCGACGTCACCATGAACATGCGCAACCTGTTGCGCAAGATGGGCCAGAAGAGCTTTCGCCCCGGCAACGCGGCGGCCATGTTCTTCCTGAACGCGACCAGCCCGGAAACCATCAAGCTCATGCGCAGCGCGATGGTGGGCGTGGGCTTCAAGGCCCAGCGCATGGCCAACGACCTGCTCAAGCGCCTGGCGCGCAAGCAGACCGCGGCACCCCCGGCCACGCTGGGGGCCGCGCCCATCAAAGAGCAGGTGATCCACTTCATCAACAAGAAGATGCCCGGCGGCCTGCCCAAGAAGACCGCCCGCGCCTTGCTGGACATTGAAGACAAGGACTACGTGCCCATCATCCGCAACCCGGTGGGCACCACGGCCGAGACCGAGGCGGTGTTCTATTTCCCCGGATGCGGCTCAGAACGCCTGTTCAGCCAGGTGGGCCTGGCCACGCAGGCCATGCTGTGGCACGCTGGCGTGCAGACCGTTCTGCCCCCGGGCTACCTGTGCTGTGGCTATCCGCAGCGCGGCAGCGGGCAGTTCGAGAAGGCGGAAAAGATCATCACCGACAACCGGGTGCTGTTCCACCGCGTGGCCAACACGCTGAACTACCTGGACATCAAGACCGTGGTGGTGAGCTGCGGCACCTGCTACGACCAGCTGCAGGGTTACGAATTCGACAAGATCTTCCCGGGCTGCCGCATCATCGACATCCACGAATACCTGCTGGAAAAAGGCATCACGCTGCCAGCGGGGCAGGGCGGTTACCTGTACCACGATCCCTGCCACACACCCATGAAGCTGCAGGACCCGATGAAGACGGTGAAGGCGCTGGTGGGGGACAACGTGGTGGAGAGCAAGCGCTGCTGCGGTGAGTCGGGCACGCTGGGCGTGACACGCCCCGACATCTCCACGCAGATCCGCTTCCGCAAGGAAGAGGAAATCCGCAAGGGCGAGGCGACGCTGCGAGCGGCGGGTACGGTGGCTCCGCAGCAGAACATCAAGATGCTGACCTCGTGCCCCAGCTGCCTGCAGGGTCTGAGCCGCTACACCGACGACCTGAACAACGGCCTGCTGGAGGCCGATTACATCGTGGTCGAAATGGCGAACCAGATTTTGGGCAAGGACTGGCTGCCGGAATACGTCGCCCAGGCGAACCAGGGCGGTATCGAAAGAGTTTTGGTTTGACCCCCCTGCGCCGCTTCGCGTCTTCCCCCCTGAAGGGGGGACCCACCAGTGGCCTGGCAAAGCCAGTTCCACGGTGGGCGCTGGCTGGCTCCCCCTCAATGCATGAATCTGGAGAAACTCCATGGCCGGACTCGACAAAACCACCCCGACACCCCAGGACATCACCCTGCACAGCACCTCGAAGGTTCTGGAGATCGGGTTTTCGGATGGCAACAGCTTCCGTATCCCGTTTGAGCTGATGCGCGTGTATTCGCCCTCGGCCGAGGTGCAGGGCCACGGCCCCGGGCAGGAGGTGCTGCAGACCGGCAAGCGCGAGGTCGGCATCCTCGCGCTGGAGCCGGTGGGCAACTACGCGGTGCAGCCCACCTTCACCGACGGCCATGACAGCGGCATCTTCAGCTGGGACTACCTGTACTTCCTGGGGTCGCAGCAGGATCAGTTGTGGGCTGAATACAACATTCGGCTGGAGAAAGCCGGCGTCGAGCGGGACGCCGACATGCCCGTGAAATCGGGCGGTGGCTGCAGCAGCCACTGAGCGCCGCGCAGCACAAGAACACGGAGGAATTCCCCATGGCTTCTACCCACTTCGGTTTCAAGACGGTCGACGAAGGCGAAAAAGCGCAGCGCGTGCGCAGCGTCTTCGACTCGGTGGCGCCCAAGTACGACGTGATGAACGACCTCATGTCCGCCGGCCTGCACCGCCTGTGGAAGAAGTACACGCTCACGGTGGCCAACCCCCAGCCGGGCGATCAGGTGCTGGATATCGCCGGTGGCACGGGCGATCTCTCGCTTGCGTTCTCGAAAAAAGTGGGTCCGACCGGGCGCGTGGTGCACACCGACATCAACGAGGCCATGCTCAGTGAAGGCCGCAACCGCCTGATCAACCTCGGTGTGGCACTGCCCACGCTGGTGTGCGACGCAGAGAAGCTGCCGTTTGCCAGCGAGTCGTTTGATTTCGTCTCGGTGGCCTTCGGTTTGCGCAACATGACGCACAAAGATGTGGCGCTGGCCGAGATGCACCGCGTGCTCAAGCCGGGCGGCAAATTGCTGGTTCTGGAGTTTTCCCGGGTGGCGAAGCCGCTGGAAAAAGCTTATGACTGGTACTCCTTCAACATCCTGCCCAAACTGGGAAAACTGGTGGCCAACGACGAAGACAGCTACCGCTACCTCGCCGAGTCCATCCGCATGCACCCGGGGCAGGCCGAGCTGCGACAGATGATGAAAGTCGCCGGCTTCGGCCATGTGGACGTGCACAACCTCTCGGCCGGGGTGGTGGCACTGCACATGGGCATCAAGTGTTGAAGCATTGACGGGTCGGGAACAACAGCAACGGGGACTTACATGGGAAACAGCAGGTTGTGGACAGTGGTGCTGATGGGCGCCCTGGCACTGGGCGCGACAGAAGCCTGGGCCAAGCGCCTGGGCGGCGGGCTGTCGATTGGCCAGCAGTCCGGCAACGTGGCGCAGCGCAACGGCGTAGCGCCTGCTGCCGCCGCTGCCAAGCCTGCGAGCGCCCAGAACGCCGCGCAACCCGCCGCGGCGGCCGCTCCGGCGGCCGCACCCGGCCGTGGCTGGGGCGGCGTGCTCGGCGGTGTGGCGGCCGGCCTGGGGCTGGCCTGGCTGGCGTCATCGCTGGGCCTGGGTGAAGGCTTTGCCCAGTTTCTTCTGGTGGGCCTGCTGCTGGCGGCCGTCGTGCTTGTCGTGCGTCTGGTGCTGCGCCGTCGCGCCCCCGTGACGGACGCCTCGGGACTGGCCTACCAGACTGCGGCTGCTGGCGGCGACATGCCGCAGCCCGCGTCGCCCCGCGGTTACAGCCCGCGCAACGTGGGCAACGACGCGTCCGCGCGCCCCTGGGAAACGCAGGCGGGCGAAACCGATCCCGCGGTCATCGACGCTGCGCTGGGTGGGTGGACCATTCCCGCCGATTTCGACGTCGAGGGTTTCCTGCAGGCTTCCAAGACCAATTTCATCCACCTGCAGGCCGCCTGGGACCGTTCCGACGTGCCCAGCCTGCGCGCCATGATGACGGACGGCATGCTGGAACAGATCCAGGCGCAGCTGGCCGACCGCGAGCGATCGGGTGCCAGTGGCAGCCAGACCGAAGTGGTCATGCTCGACGCCCGCCTGCTCGGCATCGAGGAACTCGAGTCGACCTACATGGCCAGCGTGGAGTTCTCGGGCCTGATGCGCGAGGAAGCCTCGGCAGGCCCGAACCCGTTCCGAGAGGTGTGGAACATCACCCGGCCGCGCTCCGGGCAGGGTGGGTGGCTGGTGGCCGGTGTGCAGGCGATGGACTGAAGCTTCCGCGATTGCCACTAGGCCGCAGCGCGGCAACGGTTATCCGTCAAAATCGGGGGGTCATGAAAAATGCACCCCCCGATTCCACGTTTGCAGCCGCCGCCGGCGGCAGCCCCCTGAACTTTCTGCAGTCTCTGCTCGGCGCGATCCGGCCGCCCGACTGGGTGGTCGATGAGCTGCAGAACCGTGTGGTGCTGTTTCTGAACCACGTGCTGATGCAGGAGAGCGCTGCCCAGGAGCGCCTGCGCCGGCAGAAGGGCAAACCAGTGCGCATCCAGTGGGGCGATTTCCACCTCACCCTGGCGCCCACGCCAGCCGGCCTGCTGGAGCGTGCGGCCCCCGATGCGCAGCCCGAGCTAACCGTGACGGTGGCCCAGACCTCCCCGGTGGCCCTGGCACAGCGGGTGCTCGCCGGTGACAAGCCGGCGGTCGACATCCGCGGCGACGTGCAGCTGGCGGCCGAGGTGGCCTGGCTCGTCGACAACGTGCGCTGGGACGTGGAAGAAGACCTGTCGCGCTTCGTCGGGGACGCCACCGCCCACACCCTGGGACGCTTTGCCCGCTCTGCTGCGCAGGCCGTGCAGTCCTTCGTGGCCCGCATGCCCGCAGGCTTCGCGCCGCGCGCGACGACCGAGACGCCGCCCCCGCCTGGCGCAGGGCAGACGGGCGGTAGCGGCGGACCGGCGGCATGAGCCGCCTGTTTCGCGGCGTCTTCATCATCTGGGTGGTGTTGCGCTACGGGCTGGACGAGCTGGTGCTCTCCAGCTTCCGCAACCGCGGCATCCGGCTGCTGACGCGCATCGTTTCGGTCGGCCGTCGGCTGGATGCGCCGCGCGGACAGCGGCTGCGCGAAGCACTGGAACGCCTGGGCCCGATTTTCGTGAAGTTCGGCCAGGTGCTGTCCACACGGCGTGATCTGCTGCCGCCCGACATTGCCGACGAGCTGGCGCGCCTGCAGGACCGTGTGCCCCCGTTTCCCAGCAGCGTGGCGGTGGCCACGATCGAGCGCGCGTTCGGCAAGCCGCTGGACGCGGTGTTTTCGCATTTCGACCCGGTGCCGGTGGCCAGTGCCTCGATTGCACAGGTGCATTTCGCCACCTTGCGCGACGGCCGCCATGGCGGGCGCGAAGTGGCCGTGAAGGTGCTGCGCCCCAACATGCTGCCGGTGATCGACAAGGACCTCAGCCTCATGCGCATGATGGCCGGCTGGGTCGAGCGGCTCTCCGCTGACGGCAAGCGCCTGAAACCACGCGAGGTGGTGGCCGAGTTCGACAAGTACCTGCACGACGAGCTGGACCTGGTGCGCGAGGCGGCCAACGCCGCGCAACTGCGCCGCAACATGCAGGGGCTGGAGCTGGTGCTCATCCCCGAGATGCTCTGGGACTACTGCCACACCGAGGTGATGGTGATGGAACGCATGCACGGCCTGCCCATCAACCGGGTGGACGAGCTGCGCCGCCTGGGTGTGGACATTCCGAAGCTGGCGCGCGACGGCGTCACGATCTTCTTCACCCAGGTGTTCCGAGACGGCTTCTTCCATGCCGACATGCACCCCGGCAACATCCAGGTCAGCGTCGACCCTTCCACGTTTGGGCGCTACATCTCGCTCGACTTCGGCATCGTGGGCACGCTCACCGAGTTCGACAAAGAATACCTGGCGCAGAACTTCACGGCCTTCTTCCGACGCGATTACAAGCGGGTGGCCGAGCTGCATGTGGAGTCGGGCTGGGTGCCGGCCGACACCCGCATCGATGAACTGGAATCCGCGATCCGGGCGGTGTGCGAGCCTTATTTCGACCGGCCGCTGAAGGAAATCTCGCTGGGTATGGTGCTGATGCGCCTGTTCCAGACCTCCCGCCGCTTCCAGGTCGAGATCCAGCCACAGCTGGTGCTGCTGCAGAAGACCCTGCTCAACATCGAAGGTCTGGGCCGTGATCTCGATCCCGAGCTGGACCTGTGGAACACCGCCAAGCCGTTCCTGGAAACCTGGATGGTAGAGCAGGTGGGCCCGAAGAAGCTGCTGCAGCAGCTCAAGGCCGAGGCCCCGCAATACGCCAAGCTGCTGCCGGCGCTGCCGCGCCTGCTGCACGATTACCTGCAGCACAAGCCGCACGAGCTGCGGCGCGAACTCGACCAGCTGCTGGCCGAACAGCGCCGCACCAACCGCCTGCTGCAGGCCATCGTGTATGGCGGCGTGGGCTTCCTGATTGGCCTAGTGGTCATGCAGCTGCTGGTGCGCGTGCGACTCTGGTGAGCTGAGCCGCGCGGCACCCTGGCTCACCGTCCTGGCCGGGACGCTTGGGGCCAATTTATAATGGCCGGTTTTGTTCAGCTCGCGCCCGCTGCGCGACGGACCCCGGCCTGCCGCCGTCCGTGCCCGTGGCGCCCAGTCCTTTCTTACAGGTTCACGTCATGCCCATCTATGCGTACAAGTGCGAGTCCTGCGGCCATGCCAAGGACGTGTTGCAAAAAATGTCGGACGACCCGCTGAGTGTCTGTCCCTCCTGTGGCCAGCCCAGCTTTCGCAAGCAGCTCACCGCCGCCGGCTTCCAGCTGAAGGGCTCTGGCTGGTACGTCACCGATTTCCGGGGTGGCAACACCACGGGTGCGCCGGCCGTGGCCGGCGGCGAGGCGGGCGGCCTGGCAGCAGCCCCATCGGCTGATGGCGCCGCTGCCCCCGCCGCGGCTGTGGTCCCGGCAGCAGCGCCGGCCGCTGCACCGGCTGCGGCACCCGCCAGCCCCACGCCCTCGACCTGAAGACACCGCATGCCGTCCCTGCGCAAATGGCTGTTCTCCGGGCTGCTCGTCCTGGTGCCCCTGATCATCACCCTGTGGGTGCTGGAATGGGTGGTCAGCACGCTGGACCAGACCCTGAACATCCTGCCGCTGAGCTGGCACCCGGACCAGCTGCTGGGCATGCACATTCCCGGTCTCGGCGTGCTGTTTGCACTGCTGGTGGTGCTGTCCATTGGCGCCCTGGCCTCGAACATCATCGGCTACAAGCTGGTGCACTGGTGGCACGCCCTGCTGCACCGCATCCCGGTGGTGCGCTCCATCTATTCGGGTGTGAAGCAGGTATCGGACACGCTGTTCTCGGAAAAGGGCAACGCGTTTCGCAAGGCGCTGCTGGTGCAGTGGCCGCACGAGGGCATGTGGACCATCGCCTTTCTCACGGGCGCGCCGGCGGGCGATGTGCTGCGCCAGCTGCAGGCCCAGCCGGGCGGCGCCAGCGCCGCTGACGACTTCTACAGCGTGTTCGTGCCCACCACACCCAACCCCACGGGTGGCTACTTCGTCATGGTGCGCAAGAGCGCCTGCGTCGAGCTGCAGATGAGCGTGGACGCGGCGCTGACCTACATCGTGTCCATGGGCGTGATCGTGCCCGGTGGACCAAAGAATCCTGCAATGGCGGTGGCGGCACCTGAGGCCACCTCGCAACCCTCCTGATGTTTTTCCCGCGGCCCCGGTCGCGACACTGTTGAAAGAAGAATTGCCATGGCGATGCGCTCCCACTATTGCGGTCTGGTGACCGAAGCCCTGCTGGGCCAGACCGTCACGTTGTGCGGCTGGGTCAACCGCCGCCGCGACCACGGCGGCGTCATCTTCATCGACCTGCGCGATCGCGAAGGTTATGTGCAGGTGGTGTGCGACCCCGACCGTGCCGAGATGTTCCAGGTCGCCGAAGACGTGCGCAACGAGTTCTGTGTGCAGATCGCCGGCCTGGTGCGCGCGCGCCCCGCGGGCACCACCAACGACAAGCTCAAGAGCGGCCAGATCGAACTGCTGTGCCACGAGCTCAAGGTGCTCAACCCATCGGTCACGCCGCCGTTCCAGCTGGATGACGACAACCTGAGCGAGACCACACGCCTGACGCACCGCGTGCTCGACCTGCGCCGCCCCTACATGCAGCGCAACCTGATGCTGCGCTACAAGGTGTCGATGGAGGTGCGCAAGTTTCTCGATGCCAACGGCTTCATCGACATCGAAACCCCCATGCTCACCAAGAGCACGCCCGAAGGCGCTCGTGACTACCTCGTGCCCAGCCGCGTGCACGACGGCCATTTCTTCGCGCTGCCACAAAGCCCCCAGCTGTTCAAGCAGTTGCTGATGGTGGCCGGCTACGACCGCTACTACCAGATCACCAAGTGCTTCCGCGACGAAGACCTGCGCGCTGACCGCCAGCCCGAGTTCACCCAGATCGATATCGAGACGTCCTTCCTCACCGAAGAAGACATCCGCGCGATGTTCCAGGGCATGATCAAGACGGTGTTCCAGAACACCATGGGCGTGGACCTGGGCGACTTCCCGGTCATGGCCTATGCCGACGCGATGCACACCTACGGCTCCGACAAGCCCGACCTGCGCGTGAAGCTGCAGTTCACCGAACTCACCGACGTGATGGGCGATGTGGACTTCAAGGTGTTCAGCGCGCCCGCACAGATGAAGAACGGCCGCGTGGTGGCCTTGCGCATACCCGGCGGCGCCGAGATGCCCCGCAGCGAGATCGACGCCTACACCGAGTTCGTCAAGATCTACGGCGCCAAGGGCCTGGCCTGGATCAAGGTCAACGACGTGGCCGCTGGCCGTGACGGTCTGCAGAGCCCCATCGTCAAGAACCTGCACGACGCGGCGATTGCCGCCGTGCTGCAGCGCACCGGTGCGCAGAATGGCGACATCCTGTTCTTTGGTGCCGACAAGGCCAAGGTGGTCAACGACGCCATTGGCGCCCTGCGTATCAAGGTCGGCCACAGCGAGTTCGCCAAGAAGAGCGGCCTGTTCGAAGATCGCTGGGCCCCGCTGTGGGTGGTGGACTTCCCGATGTTCGAATTTGATGACGAAGGCAACCGTTGGAACGCGGTGCACCACCCCTTCACCGCGCCCAAGGACGGCCACGAAGAGCTCATGGACACAGATCCCGGCAAGTGCATTGCCAAGGCCTACGACATGGTGCTCAACGGCTGGGAGCTGGGCGGTGGCTCGGTGCGTATCCACCGTGCCGATGTGCAGAGCAAGGTGTTTGCCGCGCTGAACATCGGCGCCGAGGAAGCACAGGCCAAGTTTGGCTTCCTGCTGGACGCACTGCAGTACGGCGCGCCCCCGCACGGTGGCCTGGCCTTCGGTCTGGACCGCCTCATCACCCTCATGACCAAGGCCGATTCGATCCGCGACGTGATCGCCTTCCCCAAGACCCAGCGCGCCCAGTGTCTGCTCACGCAGGCGCCGAGCCCGGTGGACGAAAAGCAGCTGCGCGAACTGCACATCAAGCTGCGCAACGTCGACCTGGTCAAACAGGGCTGATCGTCCTCCCCCGCGCGCGGACCCTGTCGGGGCCGCGCAGGGGAAACCGTTCACTTGTGGTGGAACCTTCTCGCGACGATGGCGTCCCAAAGATTGCCTTTTCCTGAATCAGGTAATCTCTTTGGTATTGATTGAAAGGACCATCACCATGAACGACACCGTCCACGACATGGCAGCCAGCAAGACCAAGCTGGTGCAGGACCTTCAGCGCGTCATCGCCGACGCCGAGGAACTGCTGCACGCCACGGCCAGCGAAACGGAGCCGAAACTGGTGGAGATGCGCGAGCGCATCCGCGGCAATCTGCTGGCCGCTCGCCACAAGCTGGGCGATATCGAAGACGTGATCAAGACCAAAACCAGGGAAGCGGCGCAGGCCACCGACGATTACGTGCACGAGCACCCCTGGAAGGCCATCGGCGTGGCTGCGGGCGCCGGGCTGATCATCGGTCTGCTGGTCGGCCGACGCTGAAACCCGTGCCCGCATGAGCTCACCCTTGCGCCTGGGGGCCTCGGTGCGCGGCCTGGCCGGCACCGTGCTGGAGCTGTGCCAGGTGCGCCTGGAGCTGCTGAGCGTCGAGGCGCAGGAAGAGGTGCTGCGCGTCGCCGGGCTGCTGGCCTACGGCGCGGTGGCGGTCGTCTGCCTCAGCCTGGGCCTGGGCTTTCTGGCCATCCTGATCACGGTGGCTCTCTGGGACGTTCAGCGACTGCTGGCGCTGGCCGTGTTCAGCACCTTGTTCTTGGTGCTGGGTGGTCTGGCCGCCTGGCAGGCGCGCGAGCGCCTGCGCAGCGGCTCCCGCCTGTTCGCCTCAAGCATCGAGGAACTGAAGCGGGACCGCGAGGAACTGCGTCCGTGAGCGTGCGGCCAGCCCTTTCCACGGCGGAGCGACTGGCCTTGCGGCGGCGCGGGCTGGTCGTGCGCTCATCCCTGCTGCGCACCCAGGCGGCGGGGCAGGCCGGCGAACTGCAGCCCGCACTGAACTGGGTGGATCGCGTGCAGGACACCTGGATCTGGCTGCGCCAGCGCCCGCCGGAACTGATGATTCCGGTCGGCACGGTGGCCATGGTCTGGCTGTGGCGAAAACCCTCGCGTCTGTGGCGCCTGTCCTGGCGTGCCTGGTCTGCGTGGAAGCTGTGGCAGCGCGTCGTGCAGCGCCTTGTGTGAGCGGCTGAACGCCGCACCCCTTTGCCGACCTCGCCCCCTGTTCCGTTCAAGCTGCCGAAGTCGGTGCTGGTGGTGATCTACACGCCCGCGCTGCAGGTGTTGCTGATCGAGCGCGCCGACGCGCCGGGATTCTGGCAGTCGGTCACCGGCTCGCTTGATCGGGAAGACGAGCCCTTTGAAGCCGCGGCCGCACGCGAGGTGGCCGAGGAAACCGGCATCGACGCGGCAGCGCCTGGCCATGTGCTCAGCGACTGGGCGCTGGAGAACGTGTACGAGATCTATCCCGGCTGGCGCCACCGCTATGCGCCCGGGGTGGTGCACAACACCGAGCGCCTGTTCGGTTTGTGCGTGCCCGCCCCCGTGCAGGTGCGCCTGAGCCCGCGCGAGCACACGGCGCAGGTCTGGCTGCCCTGGGAGCAGGCGGCAGAGCGCTGCTTCTCGCCCTCCAACGCCGAGGCCATCCTGTGGCTGCCGCGGCTGGCCAGCGCGCCGTCGGGTCCCGCGGGCTGACCGCGCCCCGGCTGTGGAGCCGGTCTTAAACCGTTCACTTCTCGGATAAGACGCACCCGGGAGCGGATGGTGGCATCATTTGTTCATGAGCATTGTCCGAGTCGCCACCTACAACATCCACAAAGGGGTGCAGGGCGTCGGCCCGGCACGTCGGCTGGAGATCCACAACCTCGCCCATGCGGTGGAGCAGTTCGATGCCGACATCGTGTGTCTGCAGGAGGTGCGTCGCCACCACCGCAAGCTGGAAAAGCAGTTCACCCGCTGGCCCGACCTGGACCAGGCCTGCTACCTCTCGCCCGATGGCTACGAATCGGTCTACCGCACCAACGCCATCACCCGCCATGGTGAACACGGCAACGCGCTGCTGTCGCGTTGGCCGGTGGTGGACGTGCGCCATTCCGACGTGTCGGACCACCGTTTTGAGCAGCGCGGCCTGCTGCACGTGCAGGTGCAGGTGGATGGGGTGGATGTCCATGTGGTGGTGGTGCACCTGGGCCTGATCCACGCCAGCCGCGAGCGCCAGGTGCAGCGCCTGGGACAGTACATTGCCACCGAACTGCCGCCCGCCGCCCCGCTGATCGTGGCCGGTGACTTCAACGACTGGGGCGCGCAGCTGCTCAAGCCCATGGCCGACCTGGACTTGCGCACCTTCGACGGCATCCGCCTGCCCACCTATCCGTCGCGCCTGCCGCTGCTGCACCTGGACCGCATCTTCGTACGCGGACTGCGCCCGGTCTCGGCCCAGGTGCCGCATGGGCGGGTCTGGTCGCGCATGTCGGACCATCTGCCGCTCATTGCCGAGCTGGAGTTGTGAACCCGTTGTCGCCGCCAGCTCCTGCGGCCCGGGTGTCTCAGCCGCTGGCCGCCAGCCCGGGGCGGGCACAGGCCGGGCACCAGCTGGTGCTGCTGCAGGGCGGGGCCGAGTTCTTTCCGGCGCTGGTCGAGGCCATGGACGCGGCGCACCGCCTGGTGCACCTGGAAACCTACATCTTCGAGTTTGCCGGCTCGGCGCTCTCGGTGGCCGAGGCGCTGGAACGCGCGGCGCGCCGGGGGGTTGCCGTGCGCCTGGTGATCGACGGCGTGGGCACACCCCGGATGCCGCTGGACTGGCAGGAGCGCTTCGCAGGTGCCGGGGTGCGCTGGCGCATCTACACCCCCATGGGGCGCCTCGGGCTGCTGTTCCCGAGCCGTTGGCGCCGCCTGCACCGCAAGCTCTGTGTGATCGACGACACGGTGGGTTTCTGCGGCGGCATCAACATCATCGACGACAAGCACGACGTGGCGCTGGGGCCCCTGAGCGCGCCGCGGCTGGACTTTGCCTTGCGCGTGGCCGGACCCCTGGTGGTGGAAATGGCCGAGGCCATGGACCAGCTCTGGTGGCGCCTGCAGGCGGCGCGCAAGGCCCGCCAGCGTGAATTCCGTGCGGCCTGGCTCGCCTTGCGCGAGACCCGGCCGGTGGGTGATTTCTCGCGCCTGCTGCGCAAGTTGGAAGCGCGGGCCGGCAGGGGCTCGCGCGTCCGGGCAGCCGTGCGGGGCGTGGACGATGCACGGGCTGCCCTGGTGCTGCGCGACAACGTGAGCCACCGGCACGACATCGAGCGCGCCTACCTCAAGGCCATCGGGGAAGCGCGGCACGACATCGTGATCGCCAATGCCTACTTCATCCCCGGGCGCAAGCTGCGCCGCGCGCTCACCCTGGCGGCCGCAAGAGGCGTGCGTGTGCGCCTGTTGCTTCAGGGCAAATACGAGCACTTCCTGCAGTACCGTTCGGCCCGGCCGGTGTACCAGGCGCTGCTGAACCATGGCATCGAGATCCACGAGTACGCCCCGAGTGCGCTGCACGCCAAGGTGGCCGTGGTCGACCGCCGCTGGGCCACGGTGGGCTCCACCAACCTCGACCCGCTTTCGCTGCTGCTGGCGCGCGAAGCCAACGTGGTGAGCACCGACCGCCGCTTCGCCGACTTGCTGCACACCTGCCTGGACGAGATCCTCGCCCACGCCTGTGAACGGCTGGACGCCCAGGTGCTCGGCGCCCGACCCTGGCACCAGCGCCTGCTGGACCGGGTCGCTTTTGGCATCATGCGCACCGTACTGTTTCTCACGGGCCACCGCTACTGAGCCGCACGGGACCGTTAGGGTCCTCACAATTCGTCACAAAACCCCAGTCCCGCGCTTGGTATTCAGCTCTGCAGGTGGTGCGGTAGAGCCGGTGTTAGCATGCCGCATGCTCATGAAAACCGATTCCGACATGACCGCTCCCGCCCCTTCTGCCGATGACCACGGCGTGCCCGTTTCGGTCAAGATCCGTGAACGGGTGCTGGCCGCGCGGCAGCGCTTCCATTCGAACGAC
This sequence comes from Hydrogenophaga sp., assembly GCA_030682835.1. GTDB lineage: Bacteria > Pseudomonadota > Gammaproteobacteria > Burkholderiales > Burkholderiaceae_C > Hydrogenophaga. The sequence continues at coordinate 112,820 of JAUXNG010000095.1, forward strand.
AACATCGCCGAGTTCATCCAGCCCGGCGAGCTGGACCTGCTGCTCGACGAGGTGGCCGCGAAGATGCAGGGCGTGCTCGACAGCCTGGTGATCGACCTGGACAACGATCACAACACCGGTGACACCGCTCGGCGAGTGGCCAAGATGTACATCAAGGAGGTGTTCAACGGCCGCTATGTGAAGGGCCCGAACATCACCGAGTTTCCCAACGCCGAGCATCTGAACGAGCTCATGATCGTGGGCCCCATCACCGTGCGCAGCGCCTGCAGCCACCATTTCTGCCCGGTCATCGGCCGCATCTGGATCGGCATCATGCCCAATGAGCACACCAACGTGATCGGCTTGTCCAAGTACGCACGCCTGGCCGAATGGATCATGGGCCGTCCGCAGATCCAGGAAGAGGCCGTGGTCCAGCTGGCCGACCTGATCCAGGAAAAGACCCAGCCAGACGGGCTGGCCATCGTGATGGAAGCAAGCCACTATTGCATGGCCTGGCGCGGCGTGAAGGACATGGACAGCAAGATGATCAACTCGGTCATGCGCGGTGTGTTCCTCAAGGACCCGAACCTGCGCCGCGAGTTTCTGTCGCTCATTCCACGCTGAATCCGCGCCGACCGGCGCTGAACCCTCTCTGTCTGAAGAACATCATGCTTGTACGTCTGCTTTACGTGAGCCGCGCTGTCGACAAGGACAGCGCCAAGGCCATCGAATCCATCCTTGAAGCCTCGCGCTCGCACAACATGAGCAACGGCATCACCGGCGTGCTGTGCTACGGCGGCGGCGTGTTCCTGCAAGCCATCGAGGGCGGCCGCGCGGCGGTCAACCAGCTCTACAACCACATCGTTTTCGACAAGCGCCACACCGACGTGGTGCTGCTGCATTACGAAGAGATCAGCGAGCGGCGCTTCGGCGGCTGGACCATGGGGCAGGTCAACCTGTCCAAGCTCAATACTTCCATCGTGCTGAAGTACTCCGAGCGCCCTGAGTTCGACCCCTATGCCGTTTCGGGCAGTGTGTCGCTGGCCCTGCTCGAAGAACTGATGGCCACGGCGAGCATCATCGGCCGCGCCTGATAAGGGATGATGCCCTCACGCTCCGCCGCTGCGCGGGTCGCTTCACCCCGAGGGGGCTGTTTTGCCGTGGGGCGGCCCGGCGGCAAAACGCTCTCCCTGCCTTGATCGAGCTGCTGGGTTGCGATTTCACCAGCGCCCCCAGCCGTCGCAAGCCCATCACCCTCGCGGTGGGCCGGCTGGACCGGGGCAGGGTGCTGCTACAGGCGGTTGAACGATTCGACACGCTGGACGCCTGGCGCGACCGGCTGATGCGCCCGGGCGCCTGGGTGGGCGGCTTCGATCTGCCTTTTGGTCTGCCGCGCGAACTGGTCGAGACGCTGGGCTGGCCCACCGACTGGCTGGGCTGCATGACGCTCTACGCCGGCCTCAGCAGAGAGACCATCCGCCAGACCTTTGCGGCGTTCTGCAACGCCCGCCCCGTGGGTGGCAAGTTTGCCCACCGCGCCACCGACGCCCCGGCAGGCTCCAGTTCCAGCATGAAGTGGGTGAATCCGCCGGTGGCGTACATGCTGCACGCCGGGGTGCCGCGCCTGGTGCATGCCGGTGCCACGCTGCCCGGCCAGTACGCTGGCGACCCGCAGCGGGTGGCGCTGGAGGCCTACCCCGGTCTGTTGGCGCGCAGCGTGCTGGGCAACACCTCCTACAAGAGCGACGACCGCGCCCGGCAGACGCCGGATCGCCTCATCGCGCGAAAGACGCTGGTGCATGCGCTGGAGAATGGCCAGGCGCCGCTGCTGCAGGGCGCTGGCCTGCGCCTGAAGCTCAGCCACGCCCAGCGCGACGGCTTGGCTGACGACCCCAGCGGCGACACCCTTGATGCCGTGCTGTGCCTGCTGCAGGCGGCGTGGGCGCAGACCCGGCACGAGGCCGGGCATCCGCGTTTTGGCCTGCCCGAGTTCGACCCGCTTGAAGGCTGGATCGTCAGCGCCTGAGCGCGTTCAGGCCCGGTCGATGGCCCGGCCATTGATGAGCAGACCACCCGCTTGCCCTTGCGGGCGCATGATGGGGACTGCGCTGCGCCGGAACCGTCTGGTTCCGGGCGGAAGTGCAGGTTTCAAAAAGGATCCACATGAACGCAAGCAAACTGATCGGCATCCTGCTCATCGCGGCCGGGGCCATCGGCCTGGTGGTCGGCAGCTTCAGCTACACCAAGGAAACGCAGGCGGTAAAACTGGGACCGCTGGAGCTCACGGTGCAAGAGAAAGAGACCGTCAACGTGCCCCTCTGGGCGGGTCTGGGCGCCATTGCCCTCGGGGCCGCGCTGCTGGTGCTGGGGGGCCGAAAAGGCTGAGCCGTGCAGGGCTGGCCGTCGCTTAGCTGATGCGTTCGCCCAGGGCGTGGACCAGCAGCGCGATGACCAGCACGGCCAGCCAGTTGAGCGCAAATCCCGCCCGCATCATCTGGGCGATGCTCACTTGGCCCGAGCCGTAGACGATGGCGTTCGGGGGCGTGGCCACCGGCAGCATGAAGGCGCAACTGGCGGCCAGCGCCACCGCCATGAGCAGCGGCAGCGGCGCCAGGCCCAGTCCGATGGCCACGGCCGAGAGCACCGGGATCAGGGTGTTGGCCACCGCGGTGTTGCTGGTCAGTTCGGTGAGGAAGATCACCAGCGTGGTGACCGACAGCAGCATCCACAGCGCCGGCACGCCCGCCATGCCGGTGAAGCCCGAGGCCAGCCAGGCGTCCACCCCGTTGGCGCTGATGGCCGCCGCCAGGCTCAGGCCACCGCCGAACAGCAGCAGAATGCCCCAGGGCAGTTTCAGCGCTGTGTCCCAGTCCATCACGAAGACGCCGCGCGAGCGGTCCACCGGCAGCACGAAGAGCAGCAGCGCACCCGCCATGGCAATGCTGGCGTCGCTCAGCTGCGGCATATTGAGCCAGCGCGTCAGCGGCACCCGCAGCACCCAGCCGAGGGCGGTGAGCAGAAAGACCACCAGCACCAGGGCCTCGCCGCGTGAGAGCGGCGTGCGGCGCTCCAGGTCGGCCCCGATGGTGGCACGGGTGGCCTCGTCAATCACCAGGCGCACCGGGAATGCCACGCGCACCAGCCATAGCCAGGCCAGCGGGAGCAGCAGCGCCACCAGCGGCAGGCCCACCGCCATCCAGCCCAGCATGGTGACCTCAATCCCCAGCTGCGCCCGCGCGAAGCTCGCCAGGATCAGGTTGGGCGGCGAGCCGATCAGAGTGCCCAGGCCGCCAATGGACGCGCCGTACGCCAGGCCCAGCATCAGGCAGACGCCGAAATGGTCCAGTGCGCGGGCCGTGGCCGGGTCGGAGGCGTCCACCTTCTCGCGCACCAGCTGCGTCACGCTCAGGCCCACCGGCAGCATCATCATGGCCGCGGCGGTGTTCGATATCCACATGCTCAGCAGCGCGGTGGCGGCCATGAAACCCGCGACCAGCCGCACCGGTGAGGTGCCGACACGCCGCACGATGGCCAGCCCGATGCGCGTGTGCAGGCCCCAGCGCTGCATGGCCAGGCCGATGATGAAGCCACCCATGAACAGAAAAATGATGTCCGATGCGTAGGGCTGCAGCGTCTGGGCGGTGGGCTGGATGCCCGACAGCGGGAACAGCACCACCGGCAGCAGCGCGGTGGCGGGCAGGGGAATGGCCTCGGTCATCCACCAGACCGCCATCCACACCCCCGCAGCCACGGTGAGCCGGCCCACCGGGCTGAGTGCGCCGTCCACCGGCAGCAGCCACAGGCACAGCGCGGCCAGCAGCGGGCCAGCGATCAGGCCGGCGTGGGCCACGCGTTGTGGCCAGGGACTGCTGGTGGAATCGGTGGCGGGCATGGCTGAAAAATGTGTGCGAGACGGTATGGGGCAGACAGGCCTACCAGCATATACGGGCGCCGATTGCAAATGGCCTGACCTGCGTCAAGGCCGGCGCCCGCTGCCTGCCCGACACTCCAGCCCTGCGCTGCCCGTTGGCGGCGTGTCTTGACTGGAGAGTCTGTGTCCTTCCTGTTGTCCCGACTGCGTGCTGCTGCACCCCCGGCTGCAGCCGCGCCGAGCCGCCACCGGGCGCACGAGGACGTGCAGGCGCTGCTCACGGGCACGCTGTTCGTGGCGCTGGGCGTGATCATGTTCCGCCACACCGGCCTGCTCACGGGCGGCACGGCGGGGCTGGCTTTTCTGCTGCACTACGCCACGGGCTGGAGCTTCGGGCTGCTGTTCTTTCTGATCAACCTCCCGTTCTACGGCCTGGCCGTGAAGCGCATGGGCTGGGTCTTCACCTGCAAGACCTTTGCCGCCGTGGCCCTGCTGGCGCTGCTGGTGGAGTGGCTGCCGGTGTGGATCGCCTTCGAGTCCATCGCCAGCGGTTTCTCAGCTGTGGCCGGCGGCCTGCTCATGGGCGCAGGCATGCTGATGCTGTTTCGCCACCGGGCCAGCCTGGGCGGCTTCAACGTGCTCGTGCTCTACCTGCAGGAGCGCATGGGCTGGCGCGCCGGCCAGGTGCAAATGGCGTTTGACTGCGCGATCGTGCTGGCGGCGTTCGCGGTGGTGGAGTGGCAGCAGATCCTGTGGTCGGTGCTGGGCGCGGTTGTGCTCAACATGACGCTGGCCATCAACCACCGGCCTGGCCGCTACATGGCTGTCTGATATCGCCTGCTGTTCCCAGAGGGTGCCGGCGGGCTGGCAGACTCGGGGCATGTACTTCTCAATTGTTTTCCTGTGGTCCCACGGCCCCAGCGGTCTGGCGCGCGCGCTGGCCCTGTGCGCGCTGCTGGCCGGTGTGTCGGTGGCCTCTGCGCAGGGTCAGCCATCTTTGCAAGGTACAGGACACGCGGGCGAGCGCCTGCTGGAGGTGTATGAGGGCCGCGTCTCGCGCGTGTCCGACGGCGACACGCTGTGGGTGAAGCCGCTCGCCGGTGGTCGCTACCGCAAGCTGCGCCTGGACGGGCTGGACGCGCCCGAGATCTGCCAGCCCGGCGGTGTCGCCGCCCGCGACGCGCTGGCGCAGCGTGTGCTCGGGCAGGTGGTGACGGTGCGGGTGCGGGGTTTCGACGACTATGGCCGGGCAGTGGCGCGTCTCGAGCAGGGGAGCTTTGAGGTGGGCGCCTGGCTGGTCCAGGAAGGCCATGCCTGGTCGTCGCGCTGGCGCGGCAGGCCCACCGCTTATGCCGATGAGGGAGCACTGGCGCGCATCCAGCGCCGCGGCGTGTTTCAGTCGCCCGACGCCGAGGAGCCGCGGGCCTTCCGCCGCCGCCACGGGCCCTGCCCGAACCCGTCGGTCGTGGGAGGGGGAGCCGGTGGGCTCAAGAACTGAGCATGCTCAGGTGACGTGTGCTTCGCCGCACACGGCGCAGCCGGGGTGGCGGGGCAAGGCGATCTCGTTGAAGGCCATGTCGCGGCCGTCGATCATCATCAGCCGGCCAGCCAGGCGGGAACCCATGCCGGTCAGCAGCTTCAGCGCCTCGGCCGCCTGCAGGGTGCCCACGATGCCCACCAGCGGCGCGAACACGCCCATGGTGGCGCAGCGGGTTTCTTCCACGCCGCTGTTTTCGGGGAACACGCAGGCGTAGCACGGCTTGTCGCTCTGGCGCGCGTCGTACACGCTGAGCTGCCCGTCCATGCGAATCGCCGCACCCGACACCAGTGGCTTGCGGTGCTGCACGCAGGCGCGGTTGATGGCGTGGCGGGTGGCGAAGTTGTCGGTGCAGTCGAGCACCACATCGGCTTGCGCCACCAGCGTAGCCAGCAGCGCAGCATCGGCGCGCTGCGTGACAGGCGTGACCTGCACATCGGGGTTGATGGCCTCAATGGCCTGCTGCACCGACAGCGCCTTGGGCATGCCCACCCGGGCGAGGTTGTGGGCGATCTGGCGCTGCAGGTTGGTCTCATCGACCACGTCGTGGTCCACCACGGTGATGCGGCCCACGCCGGCGCTGCCGAGGTAGAGCGCCACTGGCGACCCGAGTCCGCCGGCGCCGATCACCAGCGCGTGCGACGCGAGCAGCTGTTCCTGCCCTTCAATGCCGAGTTCTTCAAGAAGGATGTGGCGCGAGTAGCGCAGCAGCTGGGCGTCGTTCAAGGCTCAAGGACAGCGGCCCGAGGGCCGCCGCGGTGGTTCAGTTTTCTTTTTTCTCTTCAGGCGTGCGCACGGTCTGCGTCTTGCTGGCGACCACCGTGCGGCCTTTGAGCTGGTTCAGGGCCTGCTGCAGCTGGAAGTCGTTTTCGCTGCCGAATTCCGGCACCAGACGCTGGCCCGGGTTCTTGCGCGACTCTTCCTCCAGACGCTTGCGGGCGAGTTCACGTACTTCTTCGCGCATCTGCTCTTCGGCACGCCGCTCGTCGGTCATGGGGGCGGCGGCGCCCGCGGCACCGCGGCCATTGCCCAGGTGCTTCTGCAGGTCGGCTTCACGGGTGCGCAGGGCCGCGAACACATTGCCTTCGGCGGTTTCATCGATCATGACGTCGGGCACGATGCCGCGCGCCTGGATCGAGGTGCCCAGCGGCGTGTAATAGCGGGCCGTGGTGAGCTTCAGGCCGGTGTCGGGCCCGAGCGGGCGCACGGTCTGCACAGAACCTTTGCCGAAGGTCTGGCTGCCCAGGATGGTCGCGCGCTTGTGATCCTGCAGCGCGCCGGCCACGATTTCGCTGGCCGAGGCCGAGCCTTCGTTCACCAGCACCACGAGCGGCACCTTCTTCAGCGCGCCCTGGGTGGCCACAGTCAGGCGCTGGATCGGGTCGGGGCCGCCGCGGCGCAGGTAATGCTGCGGGATGGCCTTGTAGACGAATTTGCTGTCTTCCAACTGCCCGTTGGTAGACACAACGGTCACGTTTTCCGGCAGGAAGGCTGCCGACAGGGCCACAGCGGCGTCGAGCAGGCCACCCGGGTCGTTACGCAGGTCGAGCACGAGTCCCTTGAGGTTCGGGTCGGCCTTGTACAGCTCTTCCACCTTGCGGGTGAAATCTTCAATGGTGCGTTCCTGGAACTGCGACACACGGACCCAGGCATAGCCAGGCTCGATCATCTTGGACTTCACGCTCTGGGTCTTGATTTCCTCGCGGGTGATCGTGACCGGGAAGGTGCGGTTTTCGTCCTTGCGGAAAATCGTGAGCAGCACCTTGGTGCGCGGCTCGCCTCGCATGAGCTTCACGGCGTCGTTGATGGCCAGGCCCTTGACGGCCGTGTCATCGATCTTGGTGATGAGGTCACCGGTCTTGAGACCGGCCCTAAACGCCGGCGAATCTTCGATGGGCGAAACGACTTTCACGAAGCCGTCTTCCATGGTGATCTCGATGCCCACGCCGACGAAGCGTCCGCTGGTGCCTTCCCGGAATTCCTTGAAGGATTTTTTGTCGAAATACTGGGAATGCGGGTCCAGGCTGGCCACCATGCCGGTGATGGCCTCCGAAATGAGCTTTTTCTCGTCCACCGGCTCCACATAGTCGGTCTTGACCATGCCGAACACCGCGGCAAGCTGCTGGAGTTCTTCCAGGGGAAGGGGCGCCAGCGTGCCACGCGCCACGGCCTGCAGCTGCACTGTGGTCAGTGCCCCGGCCACCGCACCAATGGCAACCCAACCGGCGATTTTCAGCTTGTGACTCACTTGCTTTCCCATGGAAATTCCTCGCACGACACCGCGCGGGCCACGCCGGCCCGCCATCGGGTCAATATACACCTTGGAGCAAAGGAGAGGCTGGCGGGTTCCGCAAGTCCCTTGAGGGCATTCCCGCAGCGAATGACAGGACTCAGCCCTTGCCCTGCGCCGCCACGGCCGCAGCGGCTTTGGCGGCAGCTTCGGCGTCGCCCAGGTAGTAGCGTTTGATGAGTTTCAGGTCGGCGTCGAGTTCGTACACGAGGGGAATGCCGTTGGGGATGTTCACCCCCACGATGTCGGCGTCGCTGATGCCGTCCAGGTACTTCACCAGCGCCCGGATGCTGTTGCCGTGCGCGGCCACCACCACGCGGCGGCCAGACCGGATGGCAGGGGCCAAGGCCTCGTTCCAGAACGGCATGACGCGGGCCACGGTGTCTTTCAGGCACTCGGTCAGCGGCACGTCTTCGGGCTTGAGAAGGGCGTAGCGGCGGTCGCCACGCTCGCAGCGGGGATCGGTCGGCTCGAGAGCCGGCGGCGGTGTGTCGTAGCTGCGGCGCCACACCAGCACCTGCTCGTCGCCGTACTGCTTGGCCATGTCGGCCTTGTTCAGCCCCTGCAAGGCGCCGTAATGGCGCTCGTTCAGACGCCATGTCTTCACCACCGGCAGCCAGGTGCGGTCCATCTGTTCCAGCGTGTGCCACAGAGTGTGGATGGCGCGCTTGAGCACGCTGGTGTAGGCGATGTCGAAGTCATAACCCTCGGCCTTGAGCAGCTGGCCCGCGGCAATGGCCTGGGCCACGCCGGTGGGCGTGAGCTCCACGTCGGTCCAGCCGGTGAAGCGGTTTTCGAGGTTCCAGGTGGATTCGCCGTGGCGGATCAGGACGAGTTTGTACATGGCAACAGTGAAACGTGGTGGGCCGGCGGGCTGCCGGGCGGGGGCGGGCGCTCAGGCCGGCGGTCTGACGCGAGGGCCGCACAGCTGTGAGGCCGGCGCACCCTAGCCGGGCATTCTAAAATCCGGGGCTTAACTGAAAGGTGTTCCTGTGAGTTTTTTTATCGAGAACTGGATTCTGATCGCTGTGGCCTTCACGGCGGGCGCCATGCTGATGTTTCCGGCCGTCACCGCCGGAGGCAGGGCGGGCTCTCTGACGGCGGCCCAGGTGGTGCAGCTGATGAACCGTGAGAAGGCCGTGGTGGTGGATGTGTGCGAGCCTGAGGAGTTTGCCGCTGGCCACGTCATCGGCGCCAAGAGCGTGCCACTGGCCCAGCTGGAGGCCAAGCTGCCCGGCGTGGTGAAGAACAAGGCAACGCCGGTGGTGCTGGTGTGCGCCTCTGGCATGCGCTCCAACCGCGCCCTGGCCACCGCCAGGAAGCTCGGCTATGAGAACGTGCATTCCCTGTCCGGCGGCATGGGTGCTTGGCGCACGGCTAGCCTGCCGGTGGAAAAAGGCTGAAGATTTGAGCGTGCCTTCGGGCTTCACCTTTCTCTGGAACTACCATGCCGACCGTCAAAATGTTCACCAGTGCGTACTGCCCATATTGCAGCCGCGCCAAGGCCCTGCTGGAAAAGCGTGGCGTCACCGACCTCGAAGAAGTGTTCGTTGACGGCAAGCCCGACCTGCGCGCGCAGATGAAAGAAATCACCGGCCGCACCAGCGTGCCGCAGATCTTCATCGGTCAGACCCATGTGGGTGGGTGTGACGACCTGCACGCACTGGACAGCCAGGGCGGCCTGATGCCGCTGCTGCAGGGCTGAGCGCCAGTTCATCTGCGACGGGCTGACATAATCAGCCCCGGTGCCCGCTGCGGGAACACAGTGTCCCCGGCGGGTTTCGTTTTTTCTGCCTCACCCTTACATCGCACCATGGCCGACAACCTTGACCCCACCTTCCAGATCCAGCGCGTCTACCTGAAGGAAGCCTCGCTCGAGCAGCCCAACTCGCCCGCGATCCTGCTGGAGCAGGAGCAGCCCTCCGTCGATATCCAGCTCGGCGTGGAAGCCAACCCGGTGGCCGACGGCGTGTACGAGATCTGCGTCACCGCCACGGTGCAGACCAAGATCAAGGACAAGACCGTGTTCCTGGTCGAGGTCAAGCAGGCCGGCATCTTCGAGATCCGCAACCTGCCTCAGGAACAGATGGGCCCGATCATGGGCATCGCCTGCCCGCAGATCGTCTACCCCTACCTGCGCAGCAACGTGGCCGACCTGATCCAGCGCGGCGGCTTCCCGCCCGTGCACCTGGCCGAGATCAACTTCCAGGCCATGTACGAGCAGCAGCAGGCCCAGGCCGCTGAGGACGCACCCCGCATCGTCACGCAATAAGCGCAGGAACCCGGGCTGTGTCAGCCATGCACATCGCCGTCCTCGGCGCCGGGGCGTGGGGCACAGCCCTGGCCATCAGCGCGGCCCGCCAGGGCCACCAGGTCAGCCTGTGGGCGCGTGACGCCGCCCAGGCGGCCGACATGCAGGCGCAGCGCCAAAACAGCCGCTACCTGCCGGGACACGGCTTTCCCCCCACGCTGGCGGTGGCCCATGGGGCTCTTTCGCCCGATGGCTCGACCTCGTGCTTGCGCTCGGCCAGCCTGACGATCGTGGCCACGCCCATGGCGGGCCTGCGCGGCATGCTGGAGCAGCTGAGCGAAAGCCAGGCCCCCCTGGCGTGGCTGTGCAAGGGCTTCGAGGCCGTGCCGCAGGGCGTGCAGACGCCGGGCCTGCTCGGCCATGAGATCCGCGCCCAGGTCGCACCCCGGCTGTGTGCCGGCGTGCTCAGCGGACCCAGCTTTGCGCAGGAGGTGGCCCGCGGTCAGCCCACCGCCTTGGTGGCGGCGAGCGAACACGCCAGCGTGCGCGAGGCGCTGGTCGGTGCCTTCCACTGCGCCACCCTGCGTGTGTACGCAAACGACGACATTGTGGGTGTTGAGGTCGGTGGCGCCGTCAAGAACGTGCTGGCGATTGCCACCGGGTTGTGTGACGGCCTGAACCTGGGTTTGAACGCCCGCGCCGCACTGGTCACCCGAGGGCTGGCCGAGATGACGCGCCTGGGGCTGGCGCTCGGCGCACGCGCCGAGACCTTCATGGGCCTTTCAGGGTTGGGCGACCTCGTGCTCACGGCCACCGGCGACCTGTCCCGCAACCGCCGGGTCGGTCAGCTGCTGGCCGAGGGGCTGAGCCTGCAGCAGGCGGTGGATTCGCTCGGGCATGTGGCCGAGGGCGTGTACAGCGCCCGGACCGTGGTGCAGCGCGCCCGGGCACTGGGCATTGAAATGCCGATCAGCGAGGGCGTGGTGGCACTGCTCGAAGGCCGCCTGCGCCCCGGGCAGGCGGTGGCGGCCCTTATGGGGCGCGATCCGAAGGAAGAGACGCTTTAATTCGCACGGCCACGACAGTGGCCACTACGCATCCGGAGCACACTGACCTGCATCAGGATGCCGCGCAACTGCCTCCGCCAGGCCAGGCATTGCCCCCCCTGGGGGGTGACGCCGCAGGCGGAGCGGGGGGTACTTAGACTTCGAAGTTGTCGATCAGGCGTGTCGTGCCCAGCCGTGCTGCGCCCAGCACCACAAGTGACTGCGCCGTGACGGCATCCTGTGCCGTGGGCGGTTGCAGGTCCACCCGGCGGCGCACCGTCAGGTAATCCGGCTGCCAGCCGCGTGCGGCCAGCGCGTGCATGGCGCGGGTTTCGAGCCCTTCGCGGTGGGCCGGCAGCCCATCGGCGGCAGCCAGCGCATCGCGCGCCAGGGCACGCAGCGCCAGCGACAGCTGGACCGCTTCTTCGCGCTCCGTTTCGTTGAGGTAGCCGTTGCGCGAGCTCAGCGCCAGGCCGTCGGGCGCACGTTGGGTCTCGGCGCCAATGACCGTGACCGGCAAGGCGAACTGCTGCACCATGCGCCGGATCACCATCTGCTGCTGGTAGTCCTTCTTGCCGAACACGGCGTAGCGCGGGCCCTTGGCCTGCGAGAACACGCACTGGAACAGCTTCATCACCACCGTGCTCACGCCCACGAAGAAGCCGGGGCGGAAATGCCCTTCCAGAATGTCGGCCAGCTCGCTGGGCGGCTGTACCTTGAAGCCCTGTGGCTCGGGGTACAGATCCTTCTCGGAGGGCGCAAACACCAGGTCGCAGCCCTCGGTAGCCAGTTTGTCGCAGTCGGCCTGCAAGGTGCGGGGGTAGGTGTCGAAATCCTCGTGCGGCGCGAACTGCAGGCGGTTCACAAAGATGCTGGCCACCGTCACGTCACCCAGCGGCTTCGCCGTGCGCACCAGGTCCAGGTGCCCAGCGTGCAGGTTGCCCATGGTGGGCACGAACGCAGGCGAGTCGTAGGGCTGGAGCGCGGCGCGCAGGTCTTCGAGGGTGTGGACGAGTTTCATAAACGATAGAGGGGAAGCTATTCCAGGGGCGCCGCGGAACCGCCCTTCGTCAGGCTCAGGACGGGCCGCCAGCGCCGCCCCCTAAGGGGGTCGCGCGCAGCGCGGCAGGGGTGGTCTTGTTCACCAGGCGTGCAGGGCGTCGTCCGGGAACGAGCCGTTCTTGACGGCGGCCACATAGGCCGCCATGGCGTCGCGCACGCTGGCCTGGCCCTCCATGAAGTTGCGCACGAACTTGGGATTCTTGCCCAGGTTGATGCCCAGCATGTCGTGCATCACCAGCACCTGGCCGGCCGTGCCCTTGCCGGCGCCGATGCCAATGGTGTGGCAGGTCTTGAGTTCTTCGGTGATCTCGCGGGACACGGCGGCCGGCACCATTTCCAGCACCAGCATGTTGGCGCCGGCGTCCTGCAGTTCCAGCGCCTGGCGGCGCAGCGTGAGGGCGGCGGCCTCGCCACGGCCCTGCACCCGGTAGCCGCCCAGCGCGTGCACGGTCTGGGGCGTGAGGCCGAGGTGGGCACACACGGGAATGCCGCGCTCGACCAGGAAGCGCACGGTCTCGGCCGTCCAGCCGCCGCCTTCGAGTTTGACCATGTGGGCGCCCGCGCGCATCAGCTCGGCGGCGCTGCGCAGCGCCTGTTCTTTGCCTTCGTGGTAGCTGCCAAAGGGCAGGTCGCCAATCACCCAGGCCGTGGCCTGCACGCGCTGCAGGCCGCGCACCACGCTTTCGGTGTGGTAACGCATGGTCTCCAGCGTCACGCCGACCGTGCTGGACAGGCCCTGGCAGACCATGCCCAGCGAGTCGCCGACGAGGATGCACTCGACCCCGGCGGCGTCGGCCACGGCGGCGAACGTGGCGTCGTAGGCGGTGAGCATGGTGATTTTTTCACCGCGCTCGCGCATCTCCATCAGCCGCGGCAGGCTCACCGGCTTGCGCTGGGGCAAGGGCGATGCAGCGGGTAGCGTGCCGTACGGGGTGGCCGTGGGCGCAGCGGGGGCGGTGATGCTCATGTCGGTAAGCCTCGGTTGGGTGCGTGGCGATCAGAATGGGGGCACTATATTCGATCCCGTTATGCTTGCCCCCCATGAAACACCTGTCTGAATTCACCGCGGTCGATCTGGCCGAGCTGGCCCGGCGCGATGTGGCGCGGGCCCTGGAGGAAGATGTCGGCGCTGGCGACCTCACCGCCGCCCTGGTCGACGGTTCGCGACGCACCACCGCACGCATCCTGGCGCGCGAAGCGGCCGTGATCTGCGGAACCCCATGGGTGGAAGCGGCCGTGCTCGCGCTGGACCCGCAGGCGCGGCTGACCTGGCACGTGGGCGAAGGCCAGCGGTGTGCGTCCGACCAGGTGGTGGTGCACATCGAGGGATCGGCCCGCCAACTGCTCACCGCCGAGCGCACCGCGCTCAACTTCCTGCAACTGCTCTCGGCCGTGGCCACCAAGACCGCCACCTACGTGCAGGCCGTCGCCGGCACGCGGGCGCAGATCGTCGACACCCGCAAGACGCTGCCGGGCTTGCGCCTGGCGCAGAAGTACGCCGTGACCACGGGTGGCGGTGTGAACCACCGAGTCGGCCTGTACGACGCCGTGCTCATCAAGGAAAACCACATCGCGGCAGCCGGCGGCGTGGCGGCGGTGCTGCAGCGCGTGCGCGAGACATCGCCCCAGGCCCGCTTTGTCGAGATCGAGGTGGAGACGCTGGAGCAGCTGGACGCAGCCCTGGCCTGCGGCGCCACCATGGTGCTGCTGGACAACATGGACTTGCCCACGCTGCACGAGGCGGTGCGTCGAAACGCCGGGCGGGCGGTGCTGGAGATTTCGGGTGGTGTGAACCTGGAAACCGTGCGCGCCCTTGCAGAAACCGGGGTTGACCGCATCTCCATCGGAGCCCTGACGAAGGACGTGAAAGCCACCGACTTTTCCATGCGGATGGACTGAACCCATGAACACCGAGACATTGATCGACGTCGAATACGAACAGCCGGCCTGTCCCACGCAGCACGCTTGGGCGCGGGTGCCGGTGGAGCCGGGGCCGAAGCAGCGCGCCGAGCTCAAGGACAAGATCCGCCGCCTGCTGGAGGAGCGCAACGCGGTCATGGTGTCGCACTACTACGTGCACCCGGACCTGCAAGACCTGGCGATCGAGACCGGCGGCATTGTCAGCGATTCGCTGGAAATGGCGCGCTTCGGGCGCGACCACGCGGCCCAGACGCTGGTGGTCAGCGGCGTGCGCTTCATGGGCGAGACGGCCAAGATGCTGAGCCCGGAGAAAACCGTGCTGATGCCTGACCTGGACGCCAACTGCTCGCTCGACCTGGGCTGCCCCATCGACGAGTTCAGCGCCTTCTGCGACGCCCATCCGGACCGCACCGTGGTGGTCTATGCCAACACCAGTGCGGCGGTGAAGGCGCGCGCCGACTGGCTGGTGACGTCCAGCTGCGCGCTGGACATCGTGAACGCGCTGAAGGAGAAGGGCCACAAGATCCTGTGGGCGCCCGACCGGCACCTGGGTGGCTACATCCAGCGCGAGACCGGGGCCGACATGGTGATGTGGAACGGCTCGTGCATCGTGCACGACGAGTTCAAGGCCTTCGAGCTGGAAGCGCTGAAGAAAGAGCACCCTCTGGCCAAGGTGCTGGTGCACCCCGAGAGCCCGGCCGACGTGATTGCGCTGGCCGATGCCGTGGGCTCCACCTCCGCCATTCTGAAGGCCGCCCGCGAGCTGGACGCCCCCGAATTCATCGTCGCCACCGACAACGGCATGATGCACATGCTGCGCCAGCAGAACCCCGGCAAGGTGTTCCTTGAAGCGCCTACCGCCGGCAACAGCGCCACCTGCAAGAGCTGCGCGCACTGTCCCTGGATGGCCATGAACGGCCTGGCCGGCGTGGCACAGGTGCTGGAAAAGGGCCTGAACGAGATCCACGTGGACCCGGCCATCATTCCGCGGGCGCGCCTTCCGATCGACCGCATGCTCGCCTTCACGGCCGCGCACAAAGCCGGGCAGGACGCCGGCGCGCTGGTGCCGAACATCGGCGCGGCCTGAGCGGGGGCGGCTGTTCAAGCTGGGCCTGCTCCATCCGTCGGGGCTGAGCCTGTAGAAGCCCTGATGCGCTGCGCGTCTGAGCCCTTCGACAAGCTCAGGGCGAACGGAGAAACTGGGGCTACGAATCTGGAGCCTACCCGGGCCACCCCCACCGTTCGGGCTGAGCCTGTCGAAGCCCTTGTGCGACGCACCGTGTGAACCCTTCGACAAGCTCAGGGCGAACGGAGTAGCACGTGCCTCAGGGTACTCTGTGCGAAGGGAACCGCGCCACCCTCACCGTGCTCAGCGCGAACACAGCCGCACTGCAATCACCTCGCCGGTGGCACCAGGATGGTGGGTTTCGCCTCGTCCAGCAGCCCAGGGTAGTCGCGGCTGTAGTGCAGGCCCCGGCTTTCGTGGCGCAGCATGGCGCTCATGACGATCAGGTCGGCCACCTGCACCAGGTTTCGCAGTTCCAGCAGGTCGCGCGTGACGTGGAACTGCGAATAGAACTCGTGAATTTCGCGTTGCAGCAAGGTGATGCGGTGCGCCGCGCGCTCCAGCCGCTTGTTGGTGCGCACGATGCCGACGTAATCCCACATAAAGCGGCGCAGTTCGTCCCAGTTGTGCGAGATCACCACCTGTTCGTCGGCGTCCGTGACGCGGCTGTCGTCCCACAGGGGCATGTTCGGGGTCGGGGGAGGCGCCGCATGGCGAATCGCGGCCACCGCACCCTGCGCGAACACCATGCACTCCACCAGTGAATTGCTGGCCAGGCGGTTGGCGCCGTGCAGGCCGGTGCAGGTGGTTTCGCCCACGGCGTACAGGCCCGCCAGATCGGTGTGGCCCGCCAGGTCGGTCATCACGCCGCCACAGGTGTAATGCGCCGCCGGCACCACCGGGATCGGCTCCTTGGTGATGTCGATCCCCAGTTCGGCGCACCGGGCCAGGATGTTGGGAAAGTGCTCGTGCAGGAACTCGGCTGGCTGGTGCGAGATGTCCAGGTGCACGCAGTCCAGGCCATGCTTCTTCATCTCGAAGTCGATGGCGCGTGCCACCACGTCACGCGGCGCCAGTTCGGCGCGGGGGTCGTGGTCGGGCATGAAGCGGTGGCTGCCCAGGTGCGGCGGCAACTTCAGATGGCCACCTTCGCCCCGCACGGCTTCGGTGATGAGGAAGCTCTTGGCGTGCGGGTGGTACAGGCAGGTGGGATGGAACTGGATGAACTCCATGTTGCCCACGCGGCAGCCGGCACGCCAGGCGGCGGCAATGCCGTCGCCGGTGGCGGTGTCGGGGTTGGTGGTGTAGAGGTAGACCTTGCCCGCGCCACCCGTGGCCAGCACAGTGTGCGTGGCCGCGAAGGTGAGCACCTGGTCGCTGGCCACGTCAAGCACGTAGGCGCCGTGGCAGCGGCCGGAAGCGGCGGCCGGGCTGTGGTCGGGCAGCTTGCGGTCGGTGATCAGGTCCACCAGCATGTGGTGCTCGAACACCTGGATGCTGGGAGTGTCTTTCAGGCGCTGCAGCAGCGTGGCCTGCACGGCGGCGCCGGTGGCGTCGGTGGCGTGCACGATCCGGCGGTGCGAATGGCCGCCTTCGCGCGTGAGGTGCAGGCCGCCGTTCTCCAGCGTGAAGGGCACGCCGAGTTCCTGCAGCCAGGCCACGGCGGCGGGCGCATGCTCGACGGTGAAACGGGTGGCGTCGAGGTCGCACAGGCCGGCTCCGGCCACCAGCGTGTCGTCCACGTGCGACTCGAAGCTGTCGTTCTGGCCCAGCACGGCCGCAATGCCCCCCTGGGCCCAGTTGCTGGAGCCGTCGCTCAAGGCCCGTTTGGTGACCACGGCCACGCGGTGGGTGGACGACAGGTTCAGGGCCGCGGTCAGTCCGGCCAGGCCGCTGCCGATAACAAGGACGTCGAATTGAAGGGTGGTGCTCATGGGGATTCGCAAAGCATTCAGGTGGGCGTGTAGGCCAGGCGCACGTAGATCGGCGCGAAGGCCTCCGCCTGGGTCAGCTCGATGAGCGTTTCCTTGGCCAGTTCCAGCATGGCAATGAAGGTGACGACCAGCACCGGCTGGCCACGCGACGGGTCGAACAGTTCGCCGAACTCGACGAACTTGCGCCCCTGCAGGTGGCGCAGCACGATGCTCATGTGTTCGCGCACCGAGAGTTCTTCGCGGCTGATCCTGTGATGCTGCACCAGCTTCGCTCGCCTGAGGATGTCGCGCCAGGCGGTCTGCAGGTCAACCGCGCTCACGTCGGGGAAGCGCGGCACCAGCGACTGCTCCACAGTGACCTGGGCGCGCAGGAAATCGCGCCCGTACTGGGGCTGGTCGGCCAGGCGCTGGGCTGCCAGCTTCATCTGCTCGTATTCGAGCAGGCGGCGCACCAGCTCGGCCCGGGGATCTTCGGCTTCCTCGCCCTCGGCCACCTTCTTCGGCGGCAGCAGCATGCGCGACTTGATCTCGATCAGCATGGCCGCCATGAGCAGGTACTCGGCCGCCAGTTCCAGGTTGCCGGAGCGGATTTCGTCCACGTAGCTCAGGTACTGGCGGGTCACCGCCGCCATGGGAATGTCGAGGATGTTGAAGTTCTGTTTGCGGATCAGGTACAGCAGAAGATCCAGCGGCCCTTCGAAGGCTTCCAGGAACACCTGGAGCGCATCGGGCGGGATGTAAAGGTCCCGGGGCATGGCGAACAGCGGTTCGCCATAGAGGCGGGCCAGCGCCACGTGGTCGACCACGCGGGGCAACACGGCGTCCAGCCCGGGTGGGGCGGCGTCGAGCGCCTCGTTGCTCATGCCGGTGGCGCGGCGGGGGTCAGCTGTGGTCAGAGCCGGTCTGGTACACGTAGGGCTTCTGTGCCACGCGCGCCAGCTGGGCGTCGGCCTGGAAGTTGCGGTCGATCTGTTTGTCCCACAGAAGCGCGCGGCCCTTGCGCTGATCCTGCTCGATGTGCGGCTGATCGGCCTTGAGCTGCTCGATGAACTGTGTCGCTTCTGACGTGTAGTGCGGGCGGGCAAAAAAGGACATGGCGGGCAGGGCGGCAAGCGCACTGAAAGATAAAACGCCGATTTTACGGCTTGGCCGTCAGAGGCACGTGGGGGCCGCCGTGGATGGCCCGGCGGCGGCGGTCAGGATTCAGGCCAGGATGGCCGGCGTGTCCAGCGGCTCGACCGAGCGGCTGTTCCAGTTGAGCACGGTCTGCCGCACCACCATGCCCTGCGCCAGATCGGGAAACTCCCGGCGGATCACATCGCCGGCAAAGCGCGCCATGAAGCGCGACTTGAGCTCGGCACGGGCCCGGTCCACGCCCACGTCTTCATAAGGCACCGATGACATGAGCAGAAAGCCGTCGTTCGGTATCCGGCCGGCCGCCATGTTGCTGCGGATGATGCCGGCCGCCTTGCGGATCGGGTCGGCCAGATCGGGGCTGTAGGGGCCGATGATGAGGGCCAGGTTGGGCAGGTGCAACCAGTCGAAACCCCGCCCCACACAGATCATCCACTCGCGGTGCTCGATGTCGAGGTGGCGCTCGCGCTGGCGCAGCTCGGCGATGTGGCGGTGGTTGCCCTCCAGCAGGGGCAGCAGGTCCTCGCGCATGCGGGCGGGCATGTCGGGCAGCAGCATCTGCAGCCGCGCAGGCAGACCCGGCAGATCGGCCTCACCCAGGTCGGCCATGTTCAGCGTCTGGCCCTGTGCGCCGTGCAGCACCAGGGCTTCCTCGTCGGTCTCGAAACCGCACACCAGCGGGTACACGGTCTGGTGCTGCTGGCCAAACAGGGCACTCACCTCGTCGCGGATGCCGAAGGTGTGCGCGCGGGCGTCGTCGGTGCGGAAGTGAAAGCCGGCGCAACCCCGGCGCTCGTCACCTTTGGAGTAGTGGTAGGTGATGACCATCAGCGTCTGCCGCCCCTCGCGAAGCACCTTCTCCACCCCCGCCAGCAGCACCTCGCCCAGGTGCGGCCAGCCCAGGTGGAAGATGCCGCCCAGGTTGCGGAAGGGCTGGATGATGCCGCGCGGTGTCTGGGTGGCGATGGGGATGTTGATGCGCCCGTCCATGCACTTCATCACCATGATCGCGGTGGGGTGGCAGGCTAGGTAGCGCTGGCGGGCCAGCCAGGCCTCGGGGCTCGAGAAGTCCTGCGCGTGCCGCCGGGCAAGGGCAAACAGCCAGTCGATGCGTTCCTGAAGGGGTCGGTCCAGCGGTGCCATGGGTTCAGTCCTCCAGATCGATGTGCTGGGCGAAGCCCGAGCGTTCCAGCAGCGAACGCGGCTGCGGGTTGAGCCCCCACAGCACCAGGCGCGCACCGCGCTTGTGCAGGCAGCGCTGCAACTGCTCCAGCGCGTCCAGGCCGGTGGTGTCCAGCGAAATCAGTTGCCGCGTGTCCAGCCGCATCACGCTGCCGTCAGCCGCCGCTTCGGCGGCCCGTTGCAAGGGGTCGAGCTTGGCCACCGCGCCGAAGAACAGCGCGCCGTACAGGCGTGCTTCGGTGCGCTCGGCGCCTTGCTGCCCGATGTCGGCGCGGAACAGCTCGCTCTGGCGCCGCACAAAAAGCACCACGGCCAGCACCAGGCCCAGCTCCACCGCCAGCGTGAGGTCGAACACGATGGTGACGAAGAAGGTGGACAGCATCATCAGCCGGTAGTGGTTACTGAACTGCTTGAGCCGCCCGAACTCACGCCACTCGCCCATGTTCCACGCCACGAACAGCAGCACGCCGGCCAGCACGGCCAGCGGAATGTGCGCGGCCAGCGGCGCGGCCAGCAGCACCACGGCGGCCAGCGTGGCCGCGTGCACCATGCCCGCCACGGGCGAGACAGCGCCCGCGCGGATGTTGGTGACGGTGCGGGCGATGGTGCCGGTGGCCGGCATGCCGCCGAAGAAGGGCACCACCGTGTTGGCAATGCCCTGCGCCATGAGTTCCTGGTTCGGGTCGTGCTTGGGCGCGTCGCCCAGCTGGTCGGCCACGCGCGCGCACAGCAGCGACTCGATGGCACCCAGCAGCGCAATGGTGAGCGTGGGCGTGACCAGCATCTTGGCCGTTTCCCACGAAAACGCCGGCAGCTCGAAGGTGGGCAGGCCTTGCGGAATGCCGCCGAAACGCGAGCCGATGGTCTCCACCGGCAGGCTCAGGGCCCAGGCCAGCAGGGAGAGGGTGATGAGCGCCACGGCGGGCGCTGGCAGGCGCGAGGTGGCGCGCAGGGCGCTCACGGTGTCCAGCTTGTCGAGCTTGTCGAGATGGCGGCGAAACTGCGAGTCCACCGCCCAGAGGCGCGGCCAGACGAACAGCCCGAGCACGCAGACCAGCCCCAGCCCCAGCGCATAGGGGTTGAAGCTGCCGATGTGTCCCCCGATGGCGCCCAGCTGGTTGAAGAAGTCCGCCGGCATCCTGGCGATGTCCAGCCCCAGGAGGTCGCGCACCTGTGACAGCGCAATCAGCACCGCAATGCCGTTGGTGAAGCCAATCACCACGCTCACGGGCACGTAGCGCACCAGTGTGCCCAGGCGGAACAGGCCGAGCAGGAACAGCAGCACGCCCGCGCTCGCGGTCGAAATCAGCAGATTGGCCACGCCGTAGCGCTCGACGATGCCGTACACGATGACGATGAAGGCGCCTGCAGGCCCGCCGATCTGCACCGAGGTGCCGCCCAGGGCCGAGATGAGGAAGCCCGCGATGATGGCCGTCCACAGGCCCGCTTGGGGGCTTAGCCCGCTCGCGATCGCAAACGCCATGGCCAGCGGCAGCGCCACGATGCCCACCGTGGCTCCCGCACCCATGTCCTTGGCCAGCTTCTCGCCGTTGTAGCCCTTGAGGTCCTGCAGCAATCGGGGACGGAAACGCGCGAGCGGAGGCAGAGACTTGAGCATCGGCAAATGTTACTGCCCGCGACAGTTCGCCGGACTTACACCAAGATGACAAGTTTCCAAGGGTTTACACTGACTTTTTATCGCCAGATGCGGAGTCGTCATGCTGAAGCAAGCGAAGGGTCGGGCCTGGTGCCGCTGGGCGGTGGTGCTGTTGGTGGTGGGTGGGCTGGCCGGCTGCGATCCGCAAAACATCAGCGAACTGGAGGAGGGCGTTTCCACCGAGGCCGACGTGCGCGAGCGCTTCGGGCCGCCCGAGGCGGTGTGGGACGGCCCCGACGGCGCGCAGGTCTACGAGTACAACCGGCAGCCCGCCGGGCACCGCAACTACATGATCACCATCGGCCCAGACGGCAAGATGGCCGCGCTGCAGCAGGTGCTGGCCCCTCACCACTTCGCGCAGATCCAGCCGGGCATGGCCATGGAAGACGTGCGCCGCCGGCTGGGCAAGCCCATGAAGATCACCACCTACGACCTCAAGCGCGAGACCCATTACGACTGGCGCTACCTGGACGGACCGAACGAGAGCGACTCGAAGGTGTTCACCGTGGTGTTTGACGCCGACCTGCGCGTGGTTTCGACCATGAGCGTGCGGGACCCGGATCTGGACCGCGGGCGCTGAGCGCTGCTGGCTCAGGCGCCCCGCAGGCGCTGCCAGTCGTCCAGCGCGGGGCGCAGCACGAGCAGCAGCAGAACGGCCGCCAGCGGCACCGTGCTGATGTAGCCCAGGTACTTGAAGCCCAGTGCGCCCGCCAGCCCGCCGACAAAGAAGGCGCCCACCAGTTGCGCGTGCACGCGCAGGCGCTCGCGATCGGCGCGCACGGGTGACCGGTCGGAGGCGCCGTTCCGATAGAACAGTTTGCCGAGCTCAATGCCGAGGTCGGTGACCAGCCCTGTGACGTGCGTGGTGCGGATGCGCGCTCCGGAGATCTTGGTGATCACCGCGTTCTGCAGGCCCATGATGAAACACAGCAGCACCACGGTCAGCGGCAGGAACACGGCGGTGAGCAGGCTGATGGCCGCGCCGAACAGGCCGAAGACCAGCAGCAGCGCGGCTTCCAGCATCAGCGGCAGGCCGTAGGCGCTGCGCAGGGTGTGGCGCATGCCCCAGTTCACCAGCCAGGCGGTGCACATGGCGCCCAGCAGAAACGCCAGCAGGGCGCCCGTGCCGGCCACCGCCAGCACCAGTTGCCCGAGCACCAGGTGATCGGCCACCGAGGACACGATGCCGGTCATGTGGGACGTGTACTGGCCCACCGCAAGAAAGCCGCCGGCGTTGGCCGCGCCGGCCACGAAAGCCAGCACCGATCCGAGCTTCAGGTCCGTCTGCGGCGTGCGCTGCAGGCTGGTGAAACCGCGGATCGGTTCAAACATGCACAGCGGTCAGTGGATGCGCATGCCGGGCGTCGCACCCGGCCAGGGCTGCAGCACGTGGATGCCGGGCTGGGCCTTCTCGTCCGCATGGCTGGCGGCCAGCACCATGCCTTCGCTCACGCCGAACTTCATCTTGCGCGGCGCCAGGTTGGCCACCATCACCGTGAGTTTGCCTTCCAGGTCTTCGGGCTTGTACATGCTGGCGATGCCGCTGAAGACGTTGCGGGTCTTGCCCTCGCCCACGTCAAGTGTGAGGCGCAGCAGCTTGGTGGAGCCTTCGACCGCCTCACACTTGACGATCTGTGCGATGCGCAGGTCGACCTTGGCGAAGTCGTCGATGGAAATGGTCTCGGCGATGGGCTCGCCACCGGGCACCACCTTCGGCTCTTCGGGCGCTGGCGGCGGTTCGAACAGGGCGTCGAGCTGTTTGATGTCCACTCGCTGCATCAGGTGCTGGTAGGTGCCGATGGTGTGGCCGGCGCCGAGCAGGCGATCGGCGTCGGCGAAGGTCAGCGGCTCGACCTTCAGAAAGGCTTCTACGTTGGCGGCCAGCGCGGGCAGAACGGGCTTGAGGTAGAGCGAGATCAGGCGGAAGGCTTCGATGCAGGTGCTGCACACATCCTGCAGGCGGCCGTCCATGCCCTCCTGCTTGGCCAGTTCCCAGGGCTTGTTCTGGTCCACGTAGGCGTTCACACGGTCGGCCAGCTGCATGATCTCGCGCAGCGCCTTGCCGTATTCGCGCTCGGCGTACAGCTCGGCCACGCCGGGGGCGGCGCTCTGGATGTGGTCGAGCAGCGCGTCCCCGTCGGCCGAGACGGCGCCCAGCTGGCCATTGAAGCGCTTGGCGATGAAGCCGGCGGCGCGCGAGGCGATGTTGACGTACTTGCCGATCAGGTCGCTGTTGACGCGCAGCAGGAAGTCGTCGCGGTTGAAGTCCACGTCTTCGTTCTTGCCGCTGAGCTTGGCGGCCAGGTAGTAGCGCAGCCACTCGGGGTTCATGCCGAGTTCCAGGTACTTGAGAGGGTTCAGGCCGGTGCCCCGGCTCTTGCTCATCTTCTCGCCGTTGTTGATGGTGAGGAAGCCGTGCACGAACACGGCGTTGGGCACCTTTCGGCCGCTGAATTTCAGCATCGCGGGCCAGAACAGCGTGTGGAAGGTGATGATGTCCTTGCCGATGAAGTGGAACTGCTCGGTGGCCGGGTCGGCCATGAAGGCCTCGAAATCGCGCCCGGTCTTGTCGAAGTAGTTCTTCAGCGAGGCGAGGTAGCCGATGGGCGCGTCCAGCCACACATAGAAGTACTTGCCCGGCGCGTCGGGGATCTCGATGCCGAAATAGGGCGCGTCTCGGCTGATGTCCCAGTCGCCCATCTTGGGCTTGCCGTCTTCGCCCGGCTCGATCCACTCGGCGATCTTGTTGAGCACCTCGGGCTGCACCGCGCCGCTCTGCGTCCACTGGTCCAGGAAGGCCAGGCAGCGCGGGTCTGAGAGCTTGAAGAAGAAGTGCTCGGACGTCTTGAGCACCGGCACCGCGCCAGACAGGGCCGAGTAGGGGTTCTTCAGTTCGGTGGGCGCGTACACGGCGCCGCACACCTCGCAGTTGTCGCCGTACTGGTCTTTCGCGCTGCACTTCGGACACTCGCCCTTGATGAAGCGGTCGGGCAGGAACATGCTCTTGTCGGGGTCGAAGAACTGCTCGATGGTGCGCGTCTCGATCAGGTCATTGGCTTTGAGCGCGCGGTAGACGTCCTGCGCCAGCTGGTGGTTTTCCGGGCCGTCGGTGCTGTGCCAGTTGTCAAAACCGATGTGAAAGCCGTCCAGGTAGGGCTTGCGGCCCGAGGCGATGCCGGCCACGAACTGCTGGGGTGTGACGCCGGCTTTCTCGGCCGCGATCATGATGGGCGCGCCGTGCGCGTCATCGGCGCAGACGAAGTGCACCTCATGGCCCTGCATGCGCTGGAACCGTACCCAGATGTCAGCCTGGATGTACTCCATGATGTGGCCGATGTGGAAGTGGCCATTGGCGTAGGGCAGGGCGGTGGTGACGAACAGGCGTCGCTGGCTCATGGGGTGTGCTTTCTGTCGGGGAACCTGAGATTTTAGGCCGGTGGCGGCCTGCTCAGCTGCTGCACCGTGGGCAGGCATGGCCGATGCCCTCATGCGGCCTGTGTGTATGGGGCCGGGTCTGGCGGGCGGGTAGACTTCCGGCCACGCTTTCGAGCCCACCCACATTCAAAAAACGCTTCCCACAGGAGATTTCCCGACATGGCCGTTGACCAACAAGCGCTGCTGGCTGCCCTGCAGGCCGTGACCGACCCGAACACGGGCAAGGACTTTGTATCCACCAAGGCGCTGAAGAACCTGCAGGCCCAGGACGGCGACGTGTCCTTCGACGTGGAGCTGGGTTACCCCGCCAAGAGCCAGATGCCGGCGCTGCGCAAGGCCTTGATCGGCGCGGCCAAGTCGGTGCCGGGCGTGGACAACGTGTCGGTCAACCTGAGCATGAAGATCACCGCGCACGCCGTTCAGCGCGGCGTGCAGCTGCTGCCCCAGGTGAAGAACATCATCGCCGTGGCTTCGGGCAAGGGCGGCGTGGGCAAGAGCACCACCGCCGTGAACCTGGCGCTGGCGCTGTCCGCCGAGGGCGCCAAGGTCGGCATCCTGGACGCCGACATTTACGGCCCGAGCCAGCCCATGATGATGGGCGTGGAAGGCCGGCCCGAAAGCGCCGACGGCCAGACCATGGAGCCGCTGGAGAACTACGGTGTGCAGGTGATTTCGATCGGTTTCCTGATCGACAAGGACGAAGCCATGATCTGGCGCGGCCCCATGGCCACGCAGGCGCTGGAGCAGCTGCTGCGCCAGACCAACTGGAAAGAGCTGGACTACCTCATCGTCGACATGCCGCCGGGCACCGGCGACATCCAGCTGACCCTGAGCCAGCGCGTGCCGCTGACCGGCGCGGTGATCGTGACCACGCCGCAGGACATTGCGTTGCTGGACGCGCGCAAGGGCATCAAGATGTTCGAGAAGGTGGGCGTGCCCATCCTGGGCATCGTGGAGAACATGGCGGTGTACTGCTGCCCCAACTGTGGCCATACCGAGCACATCTTCGGCGCCGACGGCGGCAAGAACATGGCGGCCGAGTACGGCATGGACTACCTGGGCGCGCTGCCGCTCAACATGCAGATCCGCGTGCAGGCCGACAGCGGCATGCCCACCGTGGTGGCCGACCCCGAAGGTGAGATTGCGGGCATCTACAAGGCCGTGGCCCGCCAGGTGGCGATCAAGATCGCGGCCCGGGCCAAGGACTTCTCCAGCAAGTTCCCGAGCATCAAGATCTCCAAGGAAACCTGAAACGGACGGGGCTTGCCGCCCCGTCGTCCCCTGCGCCGGCCCGCGCGCCGCAGGGCAAAACGGCCGCTTTGTAACGTCTTGTTGCTCCAGCCGATTCAGCCCTCTTCACACTGCGTCACCAACAAGATGTCACGTGTGGGGAGGGTTTTGTCATGGATTCGTCATTCAGGTCTGCCGTGCGGCCAGCGCTCTGGCTGGGCATCCTGCCCGTGCTGCTGGTGGCGCTGGCCAGCAGCTGGCTGGCCATTGAGGTCCGCATCTTCACGCAGGACGCGACCGCGCTTGCCAAGGTGCACCCATTGGCAGGCATTCTCTCAAGCCTCGGCATTCTGGGGTGGTGGACCAGCGCGTCGCTCTGGCTGTTCTGTGCGGCGGTCCACCGCCGCGAGGGCGAGCAGCACCTGGCGCGCTTCTGCCTGAGTTCGGCGCTGCTGTCGGGCTACCTGGCGCTGGATGACCTGTTCCAGATCCACGAGTCGCTGGCGCCGGTGTACCTGGGCATCCCCGAGCTGGCGGTATACGGCATGCTGGGCCTGGCCGTGGCGGCCTATCTGCTGAGCTTTCGCGAACAGCTGCTCAACCGGCGCGGCCTGCTCCTGCTGGGCGCGCTCGGTCTGCTGGCGGCTTCGGTGGGCGTGGACGGGCTGGAACGCTGGCTGTGGCGGCTGGGGCACTGGACCTATCTGCTGGAAGACGGCCTGAAGTGGATGGGCATCATGAGCTGGTGTGCGTTCTGCGTCGCCTGGTGCCGCGACCACGTGCTGGCGGCGCAGCGGTAAACCCGCCGGCCGACCGAGGGAGCGCAGGCGGGGCACAATCGCGCCTCGTCTCTGCCACCTGATCGCTTTCCATGTCCCCTCGTTCCCGCCGCGTCGTCCAGGCGATCCTGTACGAAACCTTTGCCATTGCCTGCGTGACGCCCATGCTGATGCTGGTGTTCGGGCAGTCGCCGCTGTCATCGCTGGGGCTCTCGGTCACCATGTCCAGCATCGCGCTGGCCTGGAACTACACCTTCAACGCGTTGTTCGAGCGCTGGGAAGCCCGGCAGGAGGTCAAAGGCCGGTCGTGGAAGCGACGGGCCTTGCACGGCCTCGGCTTCGAAGGGGGACTTGCCCTGATCCTGGTGCCGGTGATGGCCGGCTGGCTCGGGATTTCCTGGTGGCATGCGTTCGTCGCCGACCTGGGGATTCTGTTGTTCTTCCTCGTCTACACCGTGGTCTTCACCTGGTGCTTCGACCGCGTGTTCGGACTGCCGGCCTCGGCCATGCCTGCGTCATCCCCAACATCAGCTCCTTGACGCTGCAGGAACAGGGGCAGCGCCCAGGTGGCTCGGCTCATGTACTGGCTTCCAGCTCGCGCAGCCGGAAGCGCTGAATCTTGCCGGTGGCGGTCTTGGGCAGTTCGGGCACGAAGTCGATGAAGCGCGGGTACTTGTAAGGCGCGAGCTTTTCTTTCACGAAGGCCTGCAGGTCGGCCACGGAGATGTCCTGCCCGGGCTTCAGCACCACGTAGGCCTTGGTCTTGGTGAGACCGTCGCTGTCGACCTTGCCGATCACGGCGGCTTCCAGCACCGCCGGGTGCTGCACCAGCGTGGACTCGACCTCGAAAGGGCTCACGTAGATGCCGCTGACCTTGAGCATGTCGTCGTTGCGCCCTGCGTAGGTGTAGTAGCCGTCGGGGTCGCGGGTGTACTTGTCGCCACTCTTGGTCCACACGCCCTGAAAGGTGTCGCGCGACTTGGTGCGGTTGTTCCAGTACATCAGCGCGCTGCTCGGACCCTGGATGTAGAGGTCGCCGATCTGGTTGTGGCCGTCGATCACGCTGCCGTCTTCGTTGCGCAGTTGCAGCTCGTAACCCGCGACCGGCTTGCCGGTGGTGCCGTATCGCACGTCGCCCGGGCGGTTCGACAAGAAGATGTGCAGCATCTCGGTGGAGCCGATGCCGTCAATAATTTCGCAGCCGAAATGGGCGGTCCAGCGTTCACCGATGTCGCGCGGCAGCGCCTCGCCGGCGGATGAGCACAGGCGCAGCGCCACCGCATTTTTCGCCGGCAGCTCGGGGCTGGCCAGCATGCCGCCGTAGCCGGTGGGGGCGCCGCAGAACACCGTGGGCTGGCAGCGCACCAGGCGGTCAAAGGTGGCGGCCGGGGTGGGGCGCTCGGCCATCAGCACCACGCTGGCACCCACGCTCAGCGGGAAGCTCAGGCCGTTGCCCAGGCCGTAGGCGAAGAACAGCTTGGCCGCCGAGAACACGGTGTCACGCTCGGTAATGCCCAGAACCGCCTTGCCATACAGCTCGGCCGTCCAGTACAGGCTGGCCTGGCTGTGCACCGTGCCTTTGGGCGAGCCGGTGGATCCGGACGAGTACAGCCAGAACGCCGGTTCGTCGGCATGGGTGTCGGCGCCCTGGCCCGGTGCGTGGCGGGCCAGCAGGGCGGCGATGTCGTGCGCGGTCCATTGCGGCGAAGCGGGCAGGGGCTCGCTGGCGCGCGAGACCACCAGATGGCGCACCTCGTTTGGCGTGTCATCCAGTGCACTCTGCAGGGTGGGCAGCAGCGCGGCCGACACGAAGGCCGCCTGTGCCCGGCTGTTGGCCAGCATGTAGGCGTAGTCCTTCGCGGTCAGCAGAGTATTCACCGCCACCGGCACCACGCCGGCATGCAGCGCGCCCAGGAAGCTCACCACCCAGTCGCTGCAGTCGTGCATGAGCAGCAGCACGCGCTCTTCGCGCTTGAGACCCAACGCCTGCAACGCGGCCGAGAAGCGCTGCACCTGGTCGGCCAGCTCGCCGTAGCTGAGCGTGCCGGCGTCGTCGATCAGCGCTGTCTTTTGCGGACGTTCGGCGTTTACCGCGAGCAGGTGGCGGGCGAAGTTGAAGCGCTCGGGCGGCGCGGCGGGGGCTGTGTGGCTCATGTTGTGTCTCCTCGTTGTTCTCAGGCTCGTTCGCCTTGAGCTTGTCGAAAGGCCCGCGAGGGCTTCGACAGGCTCAGCCCGAACGGTGTGTTGTTTCGCTCGCTCTCGGTGGCAAAAAACGCCGTTCGCCCTGAGCCTGTCGAAGGGCCTGTGGACGCTTCGACAGGCTCAGCCCGAACGGGGAGGGTTGCGATCATTCCTGGCGGATGGCAATCCCGTTCGTTCAGGCTTTGAACACCACTGCGCTGGCAGCCAGGGCGTCCAGCGCGGCTGTGCTCGCCTGAACGGCGCTGCGGCGGTGGTAGAAGCCCAGCGCACGCATGCCGCCCAGCTCTTCGCCGCCACCGGCGCGGCCGGGGCCGCCGTGCAGGCTCATGGGCATCACGTTCCCGTGGCCGGTCTGGCTGGCCGCCACATCGGGGCTGATGATGTGCACGCGGCCGTGGCTGGAGCCCAGCTCCAGCGCGGCGCGGGCCATGAAGGCCGGGTCCACGCTGTACACCGAGCTCACCAGCGAACCTTCGCCGCGGCGGATCAGCTCGTAGGCCTGTTCTTCACTGTCGTAGGCCATGAGTGTGGCGACCGGGCCGAACACCTCTACCTCGTGCAGCACCTTTGCATCGGCCGGCGTGCGCGTGCCGAGCAGCGTGGGTGCCACGCAGGCCGAGACGGCAGCCTCGGCGTCCACCAGCGGCTGCTGGCTACCCTCGAACAGCACCTCGGCCTCTGCGCGCAGCTTCGCAATACCGGCCTGCACACCATCGAACTGCTCGCGACTCACCAGGGCACCCATGCGCACGGACTCGTTGCGCGGGTTGCCCACGGTGGCCTTGGCCAGCTTGGCGCCGATGGCCTGGGCCGCTGCGTCGTACAGCGCGCGGGGCACGAACACGCGGCGGATGGCGGTGCACTTCTGGCCGCTCTTCACGGTCATCTCGCGGGCCACCTCGGCCACCAGCAGGTTGAAGGCTTCGTCGCCGGCGGCGGCGGCGGGGTCGAGCAGGGCGCTGTTCAGGCTGTCGGCCTCGATGTTGCAGCGCACCGAACGCTCGGCCACGGCCGGGTGGCTGCGGATGATGCGGGCCGTTTCAGCCGAGCCGGTGAAGCTCACCACGTCAAAGGGCTGCAGCTGGTCCATGAGGCCGGCGGAGGAGCCGCACACCACCGACAGGGCGCCAGGCGGCAGGATGTTCGCGTCCACCACGTCCTGCACCATGCGCTGGGTCAGCCAGGCGGTGGCTGTGGCGGGCTTCACGATTACGGGAACACCCGAGAGCAGGGCGGGAGCGGCTTTTTCCCACAGGCCCCAGCTCGGGAAGTTGAAGGCGTTGATAAACAGGGCCACGCCGCGGGTGGGGCTGAGCACGTGCTGGGTCTGGAACACCGGGTCCTTGCCCATGCGGATGCGCTCGCCGTCGAGCAGCACGGTGGCGTCGCCCAAGGCCTCGCCCTGCTTCGCGTAATAGCCCAGCGTGAAGATGCCGCCGTCGATGTCCACAGCCGAGTCTTTCGTGACCGTGCCGCAGTTGGCGGTGGCGATCTCGTAGTAGGCGTCACGGTTGGCCTGCAGCACCTTCACCACGGCGCCGAGCATCGCGGCGCGCTGGGCGTAGCTCATGGCGCGCAGGGCGGCTCCGCCCTCTTCGCGGGCAAAGGCAAAGCCCTCGGCCAGGTCCAGCCCGGCGCTGCTCACGCGCACCAGGCCCTGCCCCGTGACAGGGTCCAGCAGGATGGTGCCGGCACCGGTACCGAGTTGGGGGCGGCCGGCAAGGATGTTCGGAAGCAGGGGCAGATCGTTCATGGAAGGTCCGTTGCGAAGTGATGTGAGCGGCGCTGCCGCGGAAAAACGTGTTCCCAGGAGGGAATGGCGCTATAAATGCATTATTCTGCGCCTGTGCGTACATGCATTAAAGTGCATGTCGCACTGAAAAACAAGACCCATCAGGGTAAACCCTAGAGAGATCCCCATGAACGACGTGGCTCCTCCCGATGCACTGCGCCCCGCGGCGGCGCCCGAGGCCGACGAAGCCCCGCGCCACCCCTTTCTGGTGGCGCTGGGAGAACGGGTGCGCACCCTGCGTTCACGCCGTGGCATGACGCGCAAGGCCGTGGCCGTGGCGGCCGACGTGTCCGAACGCCACCTGGCGAACCTCGAATACGGCACCGGCAACGCCTCCATCCTCGTGCTCCTGCAGGTGGCCCAGGCGCTGCAGTGCTCACTGAGCGAACTGCTGGGCGACGTGACAACCAGCTCACCGGAGTGGCTGTTGATCCGCGAGCTGCTGGAGCACCGCAACGAGGCCGACCTGCGTCGGGTGCGCGTGGCCATCGGCGGTCTGCTGGGTGGGGGCACGGGCGTGGAGCCCGGCAGCGCGGGGCGTCACGCGCGCATCGCGCTCATCGGTCTGCGCGGCGCGGGCAAGTCCACACTGGGGCAGCGCCTCGCAGACGACCTGGGCTATGCCTTCATTGAACTCAGCCGCGAGATCGAGAAATTCGCCGGCTGCACCATCAACGAGATCCACGCGCTCTATGGCACGCCGGCCTACCGCCGCTACGAACGGCGCGCGCTGGAAGAGGCGATCCAGATCTATCCCGAGGTGGTCATCGCCACGCCTGGCGGCCTGGTGTCGGACGCGGCCAACTTCAACCTGCTGCTGAGCCACTGCACCACCATCTGGCTGCAGGCCGACCCGGCCGACCACATGGGCCGCGTGGCCGCACAGGGCGACATGCGCCCCATGGCCGCCAGCCGCGAGGCCATGGAAGACCTCAAGCGCATCCTGGCGGGGCGTTCGGCCTTCTATTCGAAGGCCGACCTGCACTTCAATACCAGTGCCTACGGGCTGGAAGATGCATTTGATGCCCTGCGCACCCAGGTGCGCGAGGTGCTCGGAGTGGGTTGATTTCGAAAAACTGCACAAAAGTGCATTGACGTCGACGAGAAGGTGAATTATTATTCACATCACTGGGCGCACTTTCCTGCAAATGCCGGCGAGTGCCGTCCACCGAAACGTCTGTCGCCCCCGGCGACAACCCACCGCCACCCGAGGAGACATCATGAGCCAGAACGCCGTTGACTACCGCACCGACCCCAGCCAGTACCGCCACTGGAAGCTCGCCTTCAATGGCGAAGTGGCCACGCTGTCGATCGACATCGACGAAGACGCTGGCCTGCGCCCGGGCTACAAGCTCAAGCTCAACAGCTACGACCTGGGTGTGGACATCGAACTGCACGACGCCCTGAACCGCGTGCGCTTCGAGCACCCTGAAGTGCGCACCGTGGTGGTCACCAGCGCAAAGGACCGCGTGTTCTGCTCCGGCGCCAACATCTTCATGCTGGGTGTCTCCAGCCACGGCTGGAAGGTCAACTTCTGCAAGTTCACCAACGAAACCCGCAACGGCATTGAAGACACCAGCAAGCACAGCGGCCTGAAGTTCCTGGCGGCCCTGAACGGCGCCTGCGCCGGCGGCGGCTACGAGCTGGCCCTGGCCTGCGACGAAATTCTGCTCGTGGACGACCGCTCCAGCGCCGTGAGCCTGCCCGAAGTACCCCTGCTGGGCGTGCTGCCCGGTACCGGCGGCCTGACCCGCGTGACCGACAAGCGCCACGTGCGCCACGACCTGGCCGACATCTTCTGCACCACCAGCGAAGGCGTGCGGGGCCAGAAGGCGGTGGACTGGCGCCTGGTCGATGCCGTGGCCAAGCCCCAGCAGTTCGCCTCCGCCGTGAGCGAACGCGCCGCCAGGCTGGCCGCCCAGAGCAGCCGCCCGGCTGGAGCCAAAGGCGTGCAGCTGCCCCGCGTGGAGCGCACCGACAGCGCCGACGGCATTGCCTACACCTATGTGAACGTGGCCATCGACCGCGCCAAGCGCAGCGCCACACTCACTGTGAAGGCCCCCACCGGCGCCCAGCCGACCGACATCGCCGGCATCGAAGCCGCGGGCGCCGCCTGGTACCCGCTGCAGATGGCCCGCGAGCTCGACGATGCCATCCTCAACCTGCGCACCAACGAACTCGACATCGGCACCTGGGTGCTCAAGACCGAAGGCGACGCCGCCGCTGTGCTGGCCAACGACGCCCTGATGCTGGCCCACAAGGACCACTGGTTCGTGAACGAGACCATTGGTGCCCTGCGCCGCACCTTTGCCCGCCTGGACGTGTCCTCGCGCAGCCTGTTCGCCCTCATCGAGACCGGTTCCTGCTTCGCCGGCACGCTGGCCGAGCTGGCTTTCTGCGCCGACCGCGCCTACATGCTGGCCCTGCCGGACGACGCCGACAAGGCGCCCAAGCTGCAGCTCAGCGAATTCAACTTCGGCTTCCTGCCCATGGTGAACGACCAGTCGCGCCTGCAGCGCCGCTTCTATGAAGAAGTGGGCCCGATGGAAGCCGCCCGCGGCGCCGTGGGCAAGGCACTCGACGCCGACGCCGCCTTCGCGCTGGGCCTGGTCACCGCCGCCCCGGACGACATCGACTGGGCCGACGAGGTGCGCATGGCGCTGGAAGAGCGCGCCGCCATGTCGCCCGACGCCCTCACCGGCATGGAAGCCAACCTGCGTTTCGCGCAGAAGGAAAACATGGCCACCCGCGTGTTCGGCCGCCTCACCGCCTGGCAGAACTGGATCTTCCAGCGCCCCAACGCCGTCGGCGACAAGGGCGCGCTGAAGGTTTATGGAAAAGGCGACAAAGCGGTCTTTGACATGAACAGAGTTTGACCGACCCGTTCGACACCCCACACCGTTCGGGCTGAGCCTGTCGAAGCCCCTGCCCACCAGCACCGCGTGAACCCTTCGACAAGCTCAGGGTGAACGGAGATTCAAGTTACCACCCCAAGGAGACATCCATGTCCACCATTGACTACAGCGACAAGATCCCCAACAACGTCAACCTGAGCGAAGACCGCACGCTGCAGCGCGCGCTGGAGCAGTGGCAGCCGAACTACCTGAAGTGGTGGGACGACATGGGCCCGGACGGCTCGCAGAACTTCGACGTCTACCTGCGCACCGCCGTCAGCGTGGACCCGCAGGGCTGGGCGCAGTTCGGCCATGTGAAGATGCCCGACTACCGCTGGGGCATCTTCCTGAACCCCGCCGAGCAAGACCGCAAGATCCATTTCGGCGACCACAAGGGCGAAGCCGCCTGGCAGGATGTGCCTGGCGAATACCGCGCCAACCTGCGTCGCATCATCGTCACCCAGGGTGACACCGAGCCGGCGTCCGTCGAGCAGCAGCGCCACCTGGGCCTCACCGCGCCCAGCCAGTACGACCTGCGCAACCTGTTCCAGGTGAACGTGGAAGAAGGCCGCCACCTGTGGGCCATGGTCTACCTGCTGCACAAGTACTTCGGCAAGGACGGCCGTGAAGAAGGCGAAGCCCTGCTGGAGCGCAACAGCGGCAACGCCGACAACCCGCGCATCCTGGAAGCCTTCAATGAAGAGACGCCGGACTGGCTGTCGTTCTTCATGTTCACCTATTTCACCGACCGCGACGGCAAGTTCCAGCTCTGCGCCCTGGCCGAGTCGAGCTTCGACCCGCTGGCCCGCACCACCAAGTTCATGCTGACCGAAGAAGCGCACCACATGTTCGTGGGCGAGTCCGGCGTGAGCCGCGTCATCAACCGCACCTGCCAGGTGATGAACGAACTGAAGACCGACGACCCGGCCAAGCTGCGCGCCGCTGGCGTGATCGATCTGCCGACCATCCAGCGTTACCTGAACTTCCACTTCTCGGTGACGATTGACCTGTTCGGTGCCGACGAGTCGAGCAACGCTGCCACCTTCTACTCCACCGGCCTCAAGGGCCGCTATGAAGAAGGCAAGCGCACCGACGACCACGTGCTCAAGGGCCAGTTCTACAAGGTGCTGAACGTTCAGAACGGCCAGCTGGTGGAAAAAGAAGTGCCGATGCTCAATGCGCTGAACGAAGTGCTGCGCGACGACTACATCAAGGACAGCGTCGGCGGCGTGGAGCGCTGGAACAAGGTGATCGAGAAGGCAGGCATCCCCGTGCGCCTGACCGTGCCGCACAAGGCTTTCCACCGCAACATCGGCATGCTCAAGGGGGTGAAGGTGTCGCCTGAAGGCCGCGTGATCTCCGAGTCCGAGTGGGCTGCCAACCGCGACAACTGGCTGCCCAGCGAGGGCGACCGCGCTTTCGTGGCCAGCCTGATGGGCCGCGTGGTCGATCCCGGCAAGTTCGCCAACTGGATCGCACCCCCGGTGATGGGCATCAACCGCCAGCCGGTGGACTTCGAGTACGTAAGGTTCGGTTGACTGTTACCCCCCCGCGCCGCGCCTAAGGGCGCGTCACCCCCCAGGGGGCGATGCGAAGCGGCCCGGCAAAGCCGGTTCCGCCGCATCCTCGGCTCAGGCCCGCGCTCCGGCGAGGTGCCTGTGTCGAGTATCTTTTTGTGCTTCCTCGCGTGCCGATGAGCATGGGTCGGGGTGACCGGCGCAGTGAGGTAAAGGAGGAGCCGGCCGCAGGCCGGCGGGGGACACGAACGGAGTCGGTCGCCCCGACCCATGCGGTGTCATCACGAAGTCGCGACCCGTTAGACGTTAGACAATACGACTCCCACCCTAAAAGGCGGAGGTAACCCAATGGACATGGCCGTGACCACGATCAAGCAGCACCTGATCGACCCTGAAATCTGCATCCGCTGCAACACCTGCGAAGCGATCTGCCCGGTGCAGGCCATCACGCACGATTCCCGCAACTACGTGGTGGACGCCGAGAAGTGCAACTGGTGCAACGACTGCATCTCGCCGTGCCCCACCGGCTCGATCGACAACTACCGCACCATGCCGCGCATCAAGGCCTACTCGCTGGCCGAGCAGCTGGGCTGGGACGAGTTGCCTGCCGAGCTGTCGGCCGAAGAGCGGCGCGCACTGGCCGGCGACGATGCCACTGGCGAGCAGGTGGAGGCCACGCCCGCCACCGCTGAACCACTGGCCCCGGCCGCCGGCACCGCCAACGGCCAGGCCGTTTTCAGTTCCGCGGCCTTCGGCGCCACCATCCCACCCTGGTCGGCCGCCCACGCCTATACCAACCTCTACGGCCCCAAGGCCGCCGAGAAAACCATCACCGCCACCGTCACCGGCAACCTGCGCGTGACCGAAGTCGGCAAGGAATACGACACCCACCACGTCGTGCTGGATTTCGGCAACCAGCCCTTTCCGGTGCTCGAAGGCCAGTCCATCGGCATCCTGCCGCCCGGCACCGACGACAAGGGCCGTGCGCACCACGCGCGCCAGTACTCCATCGCCAGCCCGCGCAACGGCGAGCGGCCCGGTCACAACAACCTCTCGCTCACCATCAAGCGCGTGCTGGAAGACCACGACGGACAGCCCGTGCGCGGCGTGGCCTCCAACTACATGTGCGACCTGCAGGTGGGCGACAAGGTGCAGGTCATCGGGCCCTTCGGTGCCAGCTTCCTGATGCCCAACCACCCCCGGTCGAACATCGTCATGATCTGCACCGGCACCGGCAGTGCCCCCATGCGCGCCATGACCGAGTGGCGCCGGCGCCTGCGCGCCAGCGGCAAGTTCGAGGGCGGCAAGCTCATGCTGTTCTTCGGCGCCCGCACCCCGGCCGAACTGCCGTACTTCGGCCCGCTCAACAACCTGCCCAAAGACTTCATCGACACCGAGTTTGCGTTCTCGCGCGAGACCGGCAAGCCCAAGCGCTACGTGCAGGACGCGATGCGCGACCGTGCCGCCGACCTCGCCGCGCTGCTGCAAGACCCCAACACCTGCTTCTATGTGTGCGGCCTCAAGAGCATGGAAGAGGGCGTGGTGCTGGCCCTGCGCGACGTGGCCCAGAACGCCGGCCTCGACTGGGACAGCATCGGCGCGACCCTCAAGCGCGAAGGCCGCCTGCATCTGGAAACCTACTGACGAGCGGGCAGCGGCACGCGTGTCGCCGGGCGGTCATGGCCGGCTGTCGGACCGCCCTAGGGGAAAGCACTGCTGGGGGCACGGAATAGCGCCTGGCCCTGTCTCAGGGGTGTCGGGATCGCTTACATTCCCTGCTTTCCACCATGTCCGCACCCACCATGACAAGCCCCCAGCCACGCCCCGTGATCGAGGTGGACGTGGTCATGCGCCACGAGCCCGTCACGGGTCCCATGAGCCGCTGGCAGGCCTGGCGCTGGGTGCTGGGCGACGTGCTGCTGCGGGCCGACCCCGACGAGGCGCCCGCGCTGCTGCCTGACGAGCAGCACGAGCCAGAGGCCGTGACCCCGGTGGACACTGCCGCCCCCCCCGGCGCCAGCCACTGGCTGTTTCCGCGCTTTCGCGTCGAGCTGTTTCGCGACGACTCGGAAGGTTATTTCCTGAACCTCAACAGCCCCACGCCCTGTTTCTGGGTGGTCTGGCGGGCGGACGAAGACCGACTCATCGAGGGCGAGCCCCTGGCCGTGCCGCAGACCGTCACGCTCAGCTACCACGACGCGGGCCGCTGGCTCGACGCGCAGGAGCGGGTAGAGCAGGTGAGCGCGCCACCCGAGGTGGTGGACTGGCTGCGCGGCTTCGTTGACGCCACCTACCAGCCCGAGCCCAAGCGCCGCAAGCGCCCCGACAGCTTCAAGCCGCTGACCGACCGCTTTGGTCAGCCGGTGCGTATCTCCACGGAGAAGCTGCGCGGCGGTGGCGGCCCCCGTGCAGAAGGTGGCGACGGCGGTGCCCATGGCTGAAGACGACAACTTCTTCTCGCGCTGGTCGCGACGCAAGGTGCAGGTGCGCACCGGCCAGCCGCTGCCGGTCGATCCGCCGGCTGCGCCTGCGCCCGTGGTGGTGCCCGGCACCGCCGCGGTGCCGCCGCCCGACCAGAGCCGCACGCGCGCGCCTGCCCCCGTTCAGCAAGAGCGGCAAACCGCCGCGCCCGCGGTGGCCGACGAGCCGCCGCCCACCATGGAAGACGTGGCCCGCCTCACGCCAGAGGCCGACTTCAAGCCCTTCATGGCCCGCCAGGTGCCGGCCGAGGTGCGCAACGCGGCCGTGAAGAAGCTGTTTGCCGACCCGCACTTCAACATCATGGACGGGCTCGACATCTACATCGACGACTACTCCAAGCCCAGCCCGCTCTCCGCCGCCGACATGGCGCGCATGGTCGGTGCCCAGTTCCTCAAGCTGGTGGACGACCCGAACGAGGTGAAGCCCGCCACCGTGGCCGGTGCGCCCGCCGGCCCGGTGCCGGCCGAGGCCACCACCGCCGATACCGACGAAGCGTCCGCCGACACCCCCGCTCCTGCAGCGGACGGCCCACCGTCCGATCAGACTCCAGAGGCGGCGAATGTCGCCGCCACGGACCAACCCGAATGCCAAGATGACCACGCTGATCTGCAACTGCAACCAGACCATGCCCCTGAACGCGAAAGCCCTGGGCGAGGCGCTGGATGAAGACCTGACGCTGCACACCACGCTGTGCCGGCGCGACGCGCCCGCCTTCCAGCGGGCCGCCCGCAGCAGCGACGAACTGGTGGTGGCCTGCACGCAGGAAAGCCGCCTGTTCACCGAGCTGTCGGAGCAGACCGAAGGCGCCGTGTCGCTCGATGTGCGGTCGATCCACTTCGTCAACATCCGCGAAACCGGCGGCTGGGGCCGCGAAGCGGCGCAGGCCACGCCCAAGATGGCCGCCCTGCTGGCTGCCGCCCGCCTGCCCGAAGCCGAGCCGGTGCCCACCGTCAGCTACAAGAGTGCCGGCCGCGTGCTGGTCATCGGTGCGCTGGAAGCCGGCGAGCGCGCCGCTGCGCTGGTGGGCGACGTGCTCGACGTCACCCTCATGGCCACCGGCGGCGCCGGCATGCAGCAGCGCCGCTACCCCGTCATCGCCGGCGAACTGCGCCAAGTGCGCGGCTGGCTGGGTGCCTTCAATGTGGAATGGACCACATCGAACCCGATCGACCTGGACCTGTGCACCCGCTGCAACGCCTGCATATCGGCCTGCCCGGAAGACGCCATCGGCCTGGACTACCAGATCGACATGAGCCGCTGCCAGTCGCACCGCGCCTGCGTAAAGGCTTGCGAAGCCGTGGGCGCCATCAACTTCCAGCGCGAGCCCCAGCCCCACAGCGACAGCTTCGACCTCGTGCTCGACTTGCGCCGCACGCCCGCCTTCA
Organism: Hydrogenophaga sp.; assembly: GCA_030682835.1. Taxonomy (GTDB): domain Bacteria; phylum Pseudomonadota; class Gammaproteobacteria; order Burkholderiales; family Burkholderiaceae_C; genus Hydrogenophaga. The sequence continues at coordinate 151,464 of JAUXNG010000095.1, forward strand.
GTCAGCACGCGCACCCGCAGGGTTACCTCCACCTGCCCGGTGGCCTGAGCGACCCGGCGGCCATGGCATCGCTGCTCAAGCTGCGCGAGCTGGTGGGCGAATTCGAGAAGCCCAAGTTTTTCACCTACAAACAGAAAATCTGCGCCCACGGCCGCAACGAGACCGTGGGCTGCAACGCCTGCGTCGAGATCTGCTCGGCCCTGGCCATCAGCAGCGACATCAAGCGCAACCAGATCGTCGTCAACCCCAACCTGTGCGTGGGCTGCGGCGCCTGCACCACCGTGTGCCCCACGGGCGCGCTGAGCTACGCCTACCCCCGCGCCAGCGAGCAGGGCGTGAAGCTGCGCACCGTGCTGGCCACCTACGCCAGGGCCGGCGGCAAAGACGCGGCCCTGCTGCTGCACAGCCAGGAAGCCGGCGCCGCGCTCATTGGCGACCTGGGCCGTGCCGCCTCGCTGGACAAGACCGTGCGCGGCGTGCCCGCCCGCGTGATCCCACTGCCGCTCTGGCACACCGCGTCCGTGGGGCTGGAGGTGTGGCTGTCGGCCTTTGCCTACGGTGCCTCGCAGGTCTGGGTGCTCATGACCGGCGACGAAGCACCGCAGTACCGTGACGCCGTGCGCGAGCAGATGGCAGTGGCCCAAAGCATCGTCACCGGCCTGGGCTACAGCGGCCAGCACTTCCAGCTGATCGAGGCGCGCGACGCCCGTGACCTCATGGCGCTGGACGCTGCCCTGGGTGCCGCGCCGGCTCAAGGTGTGAAGCGCCGCGCCAGCTTCGCCGTGCAGGCCGAAAAACGCTCCACGCTCGAACTGGCGCTGGACCATCTCGCTCAAGACAGCGCCACGCTGGGCCGCACCGCCGAGGCGATCGCGCTGCCTGCTGCATCGCCGCTGGGCACCATCGCTGTTGACCAGGCCGCCTGCACGCTGTGCCTGAGCTGTGTCAGCGCCTGTCCGGCCAGCGCCCTGCAGGACAACACCGAGCGCCCGCAGCTGCGCTTCATCGAGAAAAACTGCGTGCAGTGCGGCCTGTGCGCCAGCACCTGCCCGGAGAACGCCATCACGCTGGCGCCGCGCCTGCTGCTCACGGAACAGCGCAAGCAGCTGCGCGTGCTGAACGAAGCCCAGCCCTACCAGTGCATACGCTGCAGCAAGCCCTTTGGCACGCTCAAAGGCATCGAGGTGATGCTGGGCAAGCTGGCCGGCCACGCCATGTTCCAGGGCGAGGCGCTGGAACGCCTGAAAATGTGTGGCGACTGCCGCGTGGTGGACATCTACTCGACCACCCGCGAAACGCGCATCACGGATTTATGACGCCCCCCTGCGCCGCTGCGCTCGCCTTGCAGGCCGCGTCTGCGCCAGAGTCGCAGACCCTTCGGGCTGTCCGAATCTGCGCAGGCAGATTCAGAGCCGCAGCCCTCAGCCCCCAAGGGGGACCACGCCTGTGGCCTGGCAAAGCCAGTTCCGCGGCGTGCCCCGGATTCAGCCCGGGCGCTCAGCCTGATATGGTGATCAGCGAACCGAACAACGAACAACATGAACGAACCCATTCCCGTTTCCTCCGCCCTTGACGAAGAAACCGCCCGTGCCGAGGTCTATGGCCTGCTGGCCGCTCTGTTCTACGCGCCGCCCACGCCCGAGCTGATGGCGCAGCTGCGCGTGGCGGTCACCGAAGCACCGGCAGCCGGCGGTTTCCTGGAAGAGCCGTGGCGCACGGTCGTGGCCGCTGCCCGCGACGTGAGCGATGAAGGTGTGGCCACCGAGTTCGATGCCTTGTTCGGTGGTGTCGGCAAGCCCGAGATCTACCTGTTCGGCTCGCACTACCTGAGCGGTTTCCTGAACGAAAAACCTCTGGCCGCCCTCCGCGGCGATCTCGCGGCTCTGGGTCTGGGCCGTGACGACACCATGCCCGAGACCGAAGACCACTTCGCCTACCTGTGCGAGGTGATGCGCTACCTGATCGCCGGCGACGAGGTCGAGGTGGCCAACCTCACGCAGCAGCAGAAGTTCTTCGTCACCCACCTGCAGCCCTGGGGCCAGGCCATGTGCGACGCCATCAGCGCCCACCCCAAAGCCCGCTTCTACGCGGCACTGGCCGGCTTTACCCATGCGTTCCTGGGGGTGGAGGCGCAGGGCTTTGACATGCTGGCCTGATCGCTTGTTCGAGGGCGGGGAGGGTGCGATCAGCGCCCCTCCGGCGGAACGCCCGAGTGGCTGCGCTCAGCCACGACCGCCCGCCCCATGACTGAACACAGCCTCGTGTTCGTGGCAGCCGTCTTCGGCCTGGCCGGTGGGGTCAAGGGCCTGTCCGGCATGGGCTTGCCTACCGTGGCGATCGGCCTGCTCAGCTTCGTGATGCCTCCAGCCACCGCCGCCAGCCTGCTGGTGATCCCCTCCCTGGCGACCAACCTGGTGCAGTGTTTCGGCGCCCACACCCGTGTGCTGGTGAGGCGGCTCTGGCCGCTGTGGCTGGCCATCTTCGTGGGCGCGTTTGTCAGTCCCTTGCCTTCGCTGGCTGACGCGGGGAGCGCCGTGCGCCTGATGCTCGGCGCCGTGCTGGCGGCTTACGGTGCCTGGGGCCTGCTGGGTCGGGCGCTGCCTGGGCCAGGCCGCCACGAAGGCATTCTTTCGGTGGCAGCGGGTTATGTGAACGGGGTCATCACCGCGGCCACCGGGGTTTACGTGCTGCCCCTCATGCCCTATCTGCAGGCGCTGCAGCTGCCGCGCGAGGCCATGATCCAGGCGATGGGCCTGTCGTTCACCGTGTGCACCCTGGCCATGGCCCTTCGCCTGGGCGGCGCCCAGGTGGCGGCAGAGGCGTTCACCGTGGCAGGGGCGGTGGCGCTGTTCGCCGCGTTCGCCGGCCTTTACGCCGGCTCGCAGTTGCGCCGCCACCTGAACGCTGGCGTGTTTCGCCGCGTGCTGTTTGCCGCGTTTGTGGCGCTGGGCGTGATGATGGCGGGCAAAGAGCTCCTGGGATCCGTCGGCTGACGTGATCAGCCGGCCGTGGCGGCCAGTGGTGTTCCCGGCATCGTGCGCCGCCCGGCGCGCAGCGTCCATTGCTTGGCCACTGCGTAAAGGGCCGGAATCACCATCAGCGTGAGGATGGTTGAAGAGACCATGCCGCCGACCATCGGTGCGGCGATCCGGCGCATCACTTCCGAGCCCGTTCCAGTGCTCCACATGATGGGCAGCAAGCCCGCGATCACGGTGATGGTGGTCATCATCTTGGGGCGCACGCGCTCCACCGCTCCTTCCATCACCGCGCGGTACAGGTCGGCCACAGTGGGCTCACGGCCTTCCTCTGCGCAGCGGGCCTGTGCGTCGCGCCAGGCGTGGTCGAGGTAGATCAGCATGATCACGCCGGTTTCGGCCGCCACACCGGCCAGTGCGATGAAGCCTACCGCCACGGCCACACTCATGTTGTAGTCCAGCCACCACATCAGCCAGATGCCACCGATCAGCGCGAACGGCACCGAACTCATGACGATCAGGGTTTCCGTCAGGCGGCGGAAGTTCAGGTAGAGCAACAGGAAGATCAGCGCCAGCGTCAGCGGAACCACCACCTTGAGCTTTTCCTTGGCGCGCTCCATGTATTCAAACTGCCCGCTCCAGGTGGCGTAGGTGCCCGGCGGGAAGCTGACCTGTTCGGCCACCGCCTGCTGAGCCCGGCGCACAAACGCGCCAAGGTCGGACTCGCGCGTGTCCACATAGATGTAGCCGACCAGCAGGGCGTTTTCGGTGCGGATGGCGGGCGGGCCGTTGCGAATCGTCACCTCGGCCACCTGGCCCAGCGGCACCATGCCGCTGCTGGTGGGAAGGAACACCTCGCGTGCGATCCGTTCGGGGTCGCTGCGCAGGCTCCGGGGGTAGCGCACCGTGACGCCGTAGCGCTCCAGCCCCAGCACGGCGGTGGTGACCTGCTCGCCGCCCAGCGCGGCGGCCACCACCTGCTGCAAGGTGTCCACCGTGAGGCCCAGGCGCGCCAGCTGCTCGCGGCGCGGCTCGATGTCTAGGTACAGGCCACCGGTCACCCGTTCGGCGTAGGCGCTCGTGGTGCCCGGCACCGATTTGACGGCCGTCTCCACTTCCCGTGCCACGCGCTCGATGTCGTCCAGGTTGCGGCCAAACACCTTGACCCCGATGGGGGTGCGGATGCCGGTGGAGAGCATGTCGATGCGCGCCTTGATCGGCATGGTCCACGAGTTGGCGAGCCCCGGGAAGCGCAGCGCAGCGTCCATCTCCGCCACCAGCGCGTCCACCGTGAGGCCGGGGCGCCACTGTGCCTCGGGCTTGAGGTTGATCACCGTCTCGAACATCTCGATCGGTGCCGGATCGGTGGCCGATTCGGCCCGGCCCGCCTTGCCATACACCGACTCGACCTCAGGGAAGGTCTTGATGATGCGGTTGGTGGTGGCCAGCAGGCGCCCGGCCTCGGTGACCGACATGCCGGGTACCGAAGCCGGCATGTAGAACAGCGTGCCCTCGTTGAGGGTGGGCATGAATTCCGAGCCCAGCTGGCGCGCCGGGTAGATCGTCGCCACCATCGCCGCCAGCGCCAGCAGGATCGTCACCCACTTGAAGCGCAGAACGGCGTGGATCATGGGCCGGTAGCTCCAGATCAGGAAACGGTTCACCGGGTTCCGTGACTCGGGCAGGATGCGCCCGCGCACGAAGAACAGCATCAGCACCGGCACCAGCGTCAGCGACAGAAAGGCGGCGCCGGCCATGGCAAAGGTCTTGGTGAAGGCCAGCGGCGAGAACAGCCGCCCCTCCTGGCCCTCCAGCGCGAACACCGGCAGGAACGAAACCGTGATGATCAGCAGCGAAAAGAACAGCGCCGGGCCCACTTCCTGGCAGGCGTCGATGATGACCCGCGCGCGCGCCCGGGCGTGTTCGGCCGGGGTGAGGACAAGTGCCTTCGAGTCAAAGCGTTCCAGCCGCTTGTGGGCGTTTTCGATCATCACGATGGCGGCGTCCACCATCGCCCCGATGGCGATGGCGATGCCCCCCAGGCTCATGATGTTGGAGCCGATGCCCAGCACTTTCATGGCAATGAACGCAAACAGGATGCCCAGCGGCAGCGTGACGATGGCCACCAGTGCGCTGCGCACATGCAGCAGGAAAATGATGCACACCGCCGCGACGATCAGGCTTTCTTCCAGCAGTGTCCACTTCAGGTTGTCGATGGCGCGCTGGATCAGCGTCGAGCGGTCGTACACGGGCACGATCTCGGTGCCCGCCGGCAGGCCGGGGCTGATCTCGGCGATCTTGGCCTTGACGTTGGCGATCACGTCGAGTGCGTTCTCGCCGAAACGGGCCATCACGATGCCCGATGCCACCTCCCCCTCGCCGTTGAGCTCGGCAATGCCGCGCCGACCCGCCGGCACCAGCTCGACCCGGGCCACGTCCGAGATGCGCACCGGCGTGCCCCGGTCCTGGCCCAGCACCAGCGAGCCAATGTCGTCGATGCCACGCAGGTAGCCCCGTCCGCGCACCATGAATTCTTTCTCGGCCAGTTCGATGACGCGCCCGCCCACGTCGCGGTTGGACGCGGCCACCGCCTTGCCCACCTGGTCGAGCGTGATGCCGACACTCGCCAGCCGGTAGGGGTCCACCACCACCTGAAATTCCTTGACGAAGCCGCCGATGCTCGCCACTTCGGACACCCCGTGTGCCTGGCTCAGCTGGTAGCGCACATACCAGTCCTGCAGGCTGCGCAGTTCGCCCAGATCCTGGTCTTTGCCCAGCAGGGCGTACTGGTAGACCCAGCCGACCCCGGTGGCGTCCGGGCCGATCTGCGGCGCAACCCCCTGGGGCAGGCGGCCCGATGCCGAGCTGAGGTATTCCAGCACCCGCGAGCGCGCCCAGTAGATGTCGGTGCCGTCCTCGAAGATCACATACACATACGAGGCGCCGAACATCGAAAAGCCCCGCACCACCCGCGCGCCCGGCACCGACAGCATGGCCGTGGTCAGCGGGTAGGTGACCTGGTCTTCGACCACCTGCGGGGCCTGCCCCGAAAACTCGGTGAACACGATGACCTGCACGTCGGACAGGTCGGGCAGGGCGTCCAGCGCCGTGTGCTTGATGGCGTAGATGCCCGCGGCCACCAGGCACAGCGTGGCCAGCAGGACCGCGAAGACATGGCGGCCCGACCACTCGATCAATCGGTTCAGCATGTCAGGAGCCCCGGCGGTTCTGGCCAGCGGTGCCACCGGAGCGCGCCGGGGCGGAGCCGGCGGCCGGGCGGGCCTTGAGTTCCACCACGACGAAGCGGCCATTGCCACGGTCCTCGAAGCTGAACTCAATCGGCGTGCCGGGCGCCAGCCCTTTCACCAGCTGCGGGCTGGCCAGCTCGAACTCCATCGACATCGCGGGCCAGCTGAGGGCGGGTATGGCCTCGTGCGACAGCATCACCGTGTTGCTGTCGTCAAAGAACGCGTCGAACGTGCCGCGGGTGGCGTGGCGCGGCGCAGCTTTGGCGGTGTCGACCGAAGCAAAGCCCGCCAGCGCGGCCTGCAGGTTGCTCTCGGCGTCGATCAGGAAATTGGCCGAGACCACCACCTGCTCGTCGCCCTTGAGGCCGGACACCACTTCGATGCGGTCATGGCCCCGCAGGCCGGTCTCGACGACCTGCGGCCGGAACCGGCCTTCGCCCTCGGCCACCAGCACGATGCGCCGCCGGCCGTCGTCGATCACGGCAGAGTCCGGTACGGTGAGCCGTGGCGTGTCGCCAGCGGTGAAGAGTTCCACGTTGGCGAACATGCCGGGGCGCAGCAGATCGCCCGGGTTGGCCAGTTCCAGCCGGACCGTGCTGGTGCGGGTCGTCGCGTTCAGCAGCGGGTAGACATAGGCGATGCGGGCGTCGAAATGGCGCCCCGGGAGGGCGTCGATACCCACCCGTGCCCGCTGGCCTTTCACGATGCGCGCCAGGTCCTGTTCGTACACATCGGCCAGCACCCACACCGTGGACAGGCTGGCGATGCGGTAGACCGCCATGCCCGGCGTGAAGCGCATGCCCTCCACCGCCGCCTTCTCCAGCACGACGCCATCGGCGGGCGAGTGAAACACCACGCGGTTGCCGGTGGGCGCTCCGCTGGCCTGCCAGTTGCTCAGGCGCGCCCGGGCTGCGTCCACCATGCGCTGGGCCGCGGCCTGCGCCGTCGGGTCGGCGTCGGCGGTGCGCGCCTGCAGGCGTTCGGCAATTGCCAGCTCCTCACGCGTTGAGGCGAGTTCGGGGCTGTACACGGTGAACAGCGGCTGCCCCTTGCGCACGGGGTCGCCCGTGGCACTGACGTGCAGACGCTCGATCCAGCCTTCAAAGCGCGGCGCCACCTCATGCACGCGCCGCTCGTCCAGCTCGACGCGGCCGATGGTGCGCACCGCCGTGTCCATCGGCTGGCGCTCCACCGGCGCCGTGCGCACGCCCAGGCTCTGCAGGCGGGCGGGGCTCACCCGCACCACACCCGCGTCGTCGTTCTGCTGGTCTGCATAGACCGGCAGGTAGTCCATGCCCATCGAATCCTTCTTGGGCACCGGCGAGGTGTCGGGCAGACCCATGGGGTTGCGGTAATACAGCACCGCGCGCTCCCCTGGGGCGGCGGTCTGGGTCGTGGGTGCGGCCCCCGCCGCGTGCTCGCCGGTGGTGTGCGAGCCCCCGCCCGGGGCGCGGTATTGGCCGAGCAGGTAGGCCGCCACGAGGGCGATGGCCACGGCCACCCCGATCAGGGCGCGCTGGATGGCGGGTGTCACAAGGCATCTCCCACGAGTTGTTCAAGATCGGCCGCCGCCAGGGCGGCCTCCACTTCGGTCTCCAGCAGGGCCAGGCGGGTCCGCAGCAGGCTCTGCTGGGCCGCCAGCACGGGCGCAAAGCCGATGCTGCCTTTCTCGTAGCCTGCACGGGCCGATTCCAGAGCGGCCTCGGTCTGCGGCACCAGGGCGTCGCGCATCAGCCGCAGCTGGGCGCGTCGTGCCTCCAGGGCGGCGTGTGCCTCGCCCAGCGCACCGGCCAGGCGCGCCTGGGCGTCGTGGTGACGCGCCTCGGCGGCTGCGTGGGCATGCCCGGCCTCGCGCTCGCTGGCGCGCCGGCTGGCCTGCTGCAGGGGGATGCTGACTTCCAGCATCACATCCCAGCTGGCGCGCCCGGCCCGGGGCCGGTTGTTGGCCAGCGACACGCCGAGATCCGGGTAGCGTTCGCGGTGCGTCAGCGCCAGGCTTCGTTCGGCGGCGCCCAGCTCGGCCTGCGCACGGCGCAGCGCCGGGGCTTGGCCGGTGGCCCGCTGCACCAGAGCCGCGAGTGCCACCGGCGCTGGCAGTGCCGGCAGGGCCCCGGGGCCCGCCAGTGGCGCGTCGGGCTCACGGGGCAGCAAGGCGTTCAGTCGCGCCCGGGCAGCGGCCTGCGAACGCACCAGCTCAAGGGATTCGATGCGCAGCGAGGTGCGCTCGCCCTGCAGTTGCAGCACCTCTTGCTGACCCGCCAGGCCGAGGGTGTAGCGCTGCAGCGCCAGGGCGTGCAGGCTGTCGCTGAGCGCGATGGTTTCATCCAGAATGCGCGCCTGGCGCTGCGCCCGGTAGTGCTCGACGAAGGCCCGCCGGATGGCCAGTTCCACGTCCAGCCGGGTCTGCTGCGCGCCGGCTTCTGCGCTGTTGGCCTGGGCCGCCGCGACCTCGCCTCGCAAGGCCCGCTTGCCCGGAAAAGGCAGCATCTGCGACAGGCGCCAGGTGGTCGAGCCCACCTCGCCCGGCAGCAGCGAGGCCGAGCGCCCGGGGTTCATGGTGTTGGTCACGTCCATCAGCTCGATGGCCAGCTGGGGGTCGGGCAGGGCGCCTGCCGCGGTCAAGCGCTCGCGGGCGGCCGCCGCCTCCAGGCGTTGAGCAGCCAGCGCCGGGTTGTGCTGGTGCGCGTAGGCCAGCAAGGCCGGGAGATCGCTGCCCAGCGCCGGGGCGGTGGTCTGCTGGTCAGCGCGGGCGGCCGGTCCCGCGGCGATCAGCAGCGCAGCGGCGCAGCCCCCCACCGCGCGCAAGGTGTGCAGAAACAGCGTTTTGGGGTTCATCGTGGCGGCGTCCAGGCGCGTGAAGGGAAGGGAGTGGGGTGGGGCGTGGACCGAGTGCCGGCCCCTGGCCCTGCGGCGCGGCCAGCCTTGCCGCTTCAGTTCGGCAGCTTTTCGATGGCCGTCACCACCAGGGTGCCGGCTTCCTTGCCCGCCACGAAACGGATCTTGTCGCCGGTGCTCAGCTCTCCCAGGGCCACCGTGCCCTTCGCCTTGAAGGTCATGGTCATGGCCGGCATGTTCAGCGCCGTCAGGGGCCCATGCGCAATCGTCACCGTGCCGGCGGACACGTTCACGCGGCGAACCGTGCCGTCCGCCATGCTGGCGGCAGGGGTGCTGGCGTCGGCCGGCGGCGCGGCGTGGTGCCGGTCGTGCTCGGCCTGCGCAGCCACGGGGCCCGCGGCCATGAAGAGGAGTGTGAATGCGGTGGCGGCGAGTGGCAGTGTGGTGCGCATGGCGGGTCCTGAAGTGGCATGAAACGCAGCCCGTACCAGCGGCTCAATGGCCTGCCGGGCCTGGATGGGTCGGATCATGGAATGGGCACCCCCACAGCCAGCTGACCGGGTGATTACATCTTTGTCATCTGCGGATGCACCGCCCTGTGCGCTGGCAGAATCGGATCACCACAGCCAGGGGCATGACACGTGAAGATCCTGATCGTCGAAGACGAGCCCAAGACCGGCGAATACCTGCGCCAGGGCCTGGGCGAGGCGGGCTTTGTGGTCGACCTGGCACGGGACGGCATAGACGGCCTGCACCTCGCCCTGACCGGTGACCATGATCTGCTGGTGCTTGATGTGATGCTGCCCGGCGTGGACGGCTGGGCCATTCTGCAGGCGGTGCGCCGCTCGGGTGGCGAAATGCCCGTGTTGTTCCTGACCGCGCGCGACGCCGTGGACGACCGGGTGCGGGGCCTCGAGCTCGGGGCCGACGACTACCTCGTCAAACCCTTTGCTTTCTCGGAACTGCTCGCACGGGTTCGCACGCTGCTGCGCCGGGGCCGGACCAAGGAGTCCGAGGTGCTGCAGGCGGGCGATCTTGAACTGGACCTGCTGCGCCGGCGCGTGACGCGCGGCGGCAGACGGATCGATCTCACGGCCAAGGAATTCGGCCTGCTCGAACTGCTGCTGCGCCGCCAGGGCGAAGTGCTGCCGCGCTCGCTGATCGCCTCGCAGGTGTGGGACATGAATTTCGACAGCGACACCAATGTGATCGAAGTGGCCGTGCGCCGGCTGCGCGCCAAGGTCGACGACCCGTTCGAGCCCAAGCTGATCCGCACCGTGCGGGGCATGGGCTATGTGCTGGAAGCGGACCCCAATTGAGCCTCGTTTCGTCATTGACCGCCCGGCTGGCGGCCCTGTTCGCCGCCATGGCCAGCGGCCTGCTCATCGTCGTCGGGATCGCGATTGACCAGGCGGTGTCGGCTCACTTCGATGAGCTGGACCTGATCGAGCTGTCGACCAAGCGCTCGGCCATCGAGACCTTGCTGGAGAGCACCCGCACAGAGGAAGCGCTGGCCGCACTGCCCGGCCGCATCGACGATGCCCTGGCGGGCCACCACACGGTGTCGCTGCGCCTGGCCATCCCCGAGCGGAACTGGTTGCATGTGGTCCTGCGCCAGGGCTTTGAGGGGCAGGCGGAGCAGCTGGCGTCCAGCCCGGGCGAGGTCATCAGCTGGCAGGATACCCGGGGCGCGCACCACATCGGCCAGGCCCTGTCGCTGCCGGTGCCGCTGGCCCCGCCGGAAACGGCAGACCTCCTGCTGGGCATTGACATCTCGCACCACGTGCACTTCCTGCGGACGATGCGGCTGCAGCTGGGCATCGGCATTTCGGCAGCGGCCCTGCTGGCGGCCATGCTCGGCTGGCTGGTGGCACGCAAGGGTCTGGGCCCTCTGCGCGAGGTGACGCAAACCGTCAGCCGGCTGTCTGTCGAACGGCTGGGCGAACGGATGTCTTCCGAACGCGTTCCAGCCGAGATGCGGGACCTGGTGGATGCGTTCAACGGCATGCTGGAGCGGCTCGAATCGTCGTTCCGGCGCCTCAATGAATTTTCGGCCGATATTGCCCACGAGCTGCGCACGCCGGTGTCCAACCTCATGACCGAAACCCAGGTGGCCTTGTCTCGCACCCGGTCGGCCGAAGCTTATTGCGAGGTGCTGCATTCCAACCTGGAGGAGTTCGAGCGGCTGGCCCGGATGATTGCCGACATGCTGTTCCTGGCCAAGGCGGACAACGGGCTGTTGCCCCGCGGAGACGAGTGCGTGGTGCTGCAGGACGAGTCGGCCGCGCTGCTGGAGTTTTACGAAGCGCTCGCCGAAGAGAAGGGCGTGTACCTCCGTGTGAGCGGCGTCGCGCAGGTCACCGGCGACCGGCTGATGCTGCGCCGGGCGCTCTCCAACCTGCTGTCAAACGCCATCCGCCACACGCCCGCACGCGGCGTGGTGCAGGTGGGCATTGAGGCTCTGGTCGATCGCGTCCGCGTGACCGTCAGCAACCCCGGTGAACCGGTCCCGCCGGACAAGATGGCGCTGGTGTTCGACCGGTTTTTCAGGGTGGACCAGTCGCGCTCGCGCCAGGGCGAGGGCTCGGGTCTCGGACTGGCGATCACACGTTCCATCGTGCAAGCCCACGGGGGCACCATCGAAATGGCCTCAGACGCGTCACGCACGGTGGTGTCGGTGGAGCTGCCGGCCACGGCCCAGCGGCCCACCATGCGGGTGACTGGCGCCTGAGCGGCCGTGTCCCGGGCACTCAGGCCACAGCGGCAGGCGCTTCCGTTCAGCCCCCAGGCCGCCCGTCCCGTGTGTTCACCGCATCCGGCGCCTGTGGCTCGGTGAGCAGCTGCACCGTGAACACCGCGCCCGGGCCGTCCGTGCGATTGCCGGCGCCGATGCGACCGCCGTAGCGCTCCACCAGGCCCATGCTGATCCACAGGCCCAGACCGTTGCCGTCGTTCTTGGTGGTAAAGAAGGGGCGGAACAGGCGTTCCTGCACACCGGGTGGCAGGCCGGCGCCGCTGTCTGCCACGCTGAGCTGGGCACCGGCGCCCCCGAGGTCGGCGTGCCAGTCGCAGGTGCTCAGCAGCAGCTCACCGCCTTCGGGCATGGCCTGGATCGCGTTGATGAGCAGGTTGATCACCACCTGCTGCAGTTCCGGCCGGTTGAAAGCCACCCGCTGACTGGCCTGGAAGTCGCGGCGCACCTGGATCCGGGTTTGCGCCAGCAGGTGCGCCACCAGCACCAGGCAGTCATCCACGGTGCGGTTCAGGTCGAGCGTTTCCACGTAGCCGGCGTATTCGGTGGGGCGCGCGTACTGCAGCAGCTGGGTGACGATCAGGCGCATGCGCTGCACCTGTTCGTCCAGCAGGCGCAGCTCGGCGCCCACCGGTGTGGCGTGCGCGCCCAGCGTTTCGCGGATCAGGTCCAGGTTGCCCTGCATCACCGCAATGGGGTTGTTGATTTCGTGAGCGATGCTGGCGGTGAGCTGGCCGATGGCCGCGAGCTTTTCGCTCTTCACCAGCTGTTGCTGCGCCTGCTGCAGCGAGGCGTTGCTGGCCTCCAGCTCGGCCGTGCGCTTCACCACCTTCTGGTCGAGTTCTTCGCCCCAGCGCTGCAAGGTGAGGGTCTTGTCGTCGATCACGTCGAGCAGCTCGTCCAGGTGGCCGGCCAGTGCACCCAGCTCGTCGCGGGCGGGCAGGGCGCCCACTCGGGCATGGGGGTCGCCTTCTTCCACCCGCTGCATGGTGCGGTTCATGTGTTCCACCGGGCGGAAGATGCTGCGCGCCCAGCGCATGGAGAACCAGGCCGAAAGCGCCATCACCAGCAGGAAGATCAGGCCGATGGCGCCCAGCATGGTGTGGCGCACCTGGCGGAACGGCGCTTCCAGGTAGCCCACGTAGAGCATGCCGATGCGCGTACCTGCCGCGTCCAGCAGCGGCTCGTAGGCCGACACATACCAGTCGTTCACCACAAAGGCCCGGTCGAGCCAGGTTTTGCCCTGGCCCAGCACGGTGTCGCGCACGGTCTGCGAAACGCGGGTGCCGATGGCGCGCTTGTCCTGGAACAGACGCACGTTGGTGGTGATGCGCACATCGTCCAGGAACAGGGTGGCCGTGCCCTGGCTGTCGAAGGGCAGTGAGCCATCGGGGTAAACGATGCGGTTGATGTGGTCGATGAAGTCCAGGTTCTGGTTCAGCAGCAGGCCACCGCTGAGCAGGGCGAGCGTGCGGCCCTGGGCGTCGCGCACCGGCAGGGTCGACAGCACGACCATGGCGCGGTCTTCCAGCGTGCGCTCGCTCGGGGCCGCGTTGAGGGTGGGCACCACGGGCAGCTGCACCCGGGGCAGCAGATGCGGGGCCAGTGCGTTCAGCGCGGCAGACTCCATCAGCATCAGCCGGGCTTTGCTGGGGGTGCCGTCGTTCTGCAGCGCCTGGCGCACGGCCAGCGGCATCGGCCGTTCGTCCGCCGCTGCGCGGGCGCTGCCCGGCGCCACCGGCACCGAGCGCGCCAGTGGTGTTCCGTCGGGGCTGTAGAGCACCAGAAAGTCCAGCGCCAGCCGCTCGCGGGCCCTTTGCAGCTGGGTCTGCAGGACGGCCACCGAGCCGGCACGAGGGGTCTGCAGCGCGGCGTACAGCGCCTGTGAATCCGCCACGCCCCGGGTGCCTGCACCAACCTCGATCAGCACCTGGTCAAAATACCCCCGCGCCACGGCCAGGTCACTGCCCACCTTGGTGATCAGCAGCCGGTCGTAGGCCACATTGCCCCACACAGCCACGGCCAGCACCAGCAGCGGAAACGCCACCAGCAGCGGCAGCAGGGCCATGGCCAGCAGCTTGTTGCGGACCGAACCGGCCAGCCAGCGCGGCGTGAGGCGGGTCATGCCTGGCCGCTGCCGCTCACCGGGGCCCATTCGGCCACGCGTCGCTCCAGGGTGCGGCGCGACACGCCCAGCAACTGTGCTGCGCGGGTCTTGTCGCCCTGCACCGATTCCAGCACCGACAGGATGTGCTGCTTCTCCAGCGTGTGAAGGTCGGTGGGCGTGCCGGGCACGCCGGCGCCCCCGTGGCGGGGTGTGGCCGTGCCGGGGTACAGCGCCGACACGTTGAGCACGCCCAGGATCAGCGAGCGTTCGATCAGGTTGCGCAGCTCGCGCACATTGCCGGGCCAGTCGTACTGTTCCAGAAAGCGCATTTCCTCGGCGCTGATCTGCAGCGTCTCCACGCCCAGCGATGGCGCGAGCTGGGCCATGAAATGCGCCACCAGCTCGGCGATGTCTTCCTTGTGTTCGCGCAGCGGCGACAGGCTCAGGTCGACCACCTGCAGGCGGAAATACAGGTCTTTGCGGAAGCGACCGGCCGCCACCTCGTCGCTCAGGCGCCGGTTGGTGGCCGCCATGATGCGCAGGTTCACCGGCATCAGCTGCTCACTTCCCACCGGGCGGATCTTCAGGTCTTCGATCGCGCGCAGCAGCGTGGCCTGGATCGGCAGCGGGAGCTCGGCCACTTCGTCCAGAAACAGGGTGCCACCCTGGGCGTAGTGGAACAGCCCGTCGCGCGCGCGCGTGGCGCCGGTGAAAGCCCCCTTGGCGTGGCCGAACAGCTCGCTCTCGATCAGCTCCGGCGACACGGCCGCGCAGTTCACCGGTACGAAGGGACCGCTGGCGCGCGGACTCTGGGCGTGCAGCTCACGCGCGACCAGCTCCTTGCCCGTGCCGGACTCGCCCTGCAGCAGCACCGTGCTGTTCACGGGGGCCACGCGGGTGATGGCCTCGCGCAGTCGCCGCATGGCGGGTGAGTCGCCCACCAGCGAGGCGCTGCGGCCCGGCGCGCTCGCCACCGCACGGCGCAGCACGAAGTTCTCGCGGCGCAGGCGCGAACGCTCGTAGCAGTGCTTGATGGCATTGAGGATCTGGGGTACCCGGAACGGTTTCAGGATGAAGTCGGACGCGCCGGCACGCAGGGCCTCGATGGCGGTGTCCAGGTCGGCGAAGGCGGTGATCAGGATCACCTCGCCACTGAAGCCGTGCTCGCGCAGTTCCTTCAGCCAGGTCACGCCGTTCTTGCCGGGCAGTGAAATGTCGAGCACCACAAGATCCACGTGGTGCGTGCGCAGCCAGTGCGCACCTTCTTCTGCGCTGGACGCACTCATCACGAAGTGGCAGCGCGGCGCGAGGGTCTTGACCAGAAAGTTGAGCATGCCCTGCTCGTCATCGACGATCAGGATCGACCAGTCGGGCCAGCCTTCGAGCAGCTTTTCAGGCGAGGGAGGGAAAAAGGTGGGTTCCACCGGGCCGGATTCTACGGATGAAGCCTACCAAAACACTTGGGTATTCACAAAAAACCGACAACCTAGGTGGTTGACCGACGACCTGACGGCGCGTCGACGTCGCGACAATTTGTCGCAATCAGGCCGACAGCGTGGCGCGTCCCTGAACACAGTCGGCGCGGCCTGTTGTCACGGATGCGGTGTTTGTGCGGTGTCACACGCTTGGTGACAGTTCGTTTCAGCCACCCCGGTGGGACTGGGTGGCCTGCTACATAAGCAGGTGCTGATGGCACGGAACTGGCTAGGCCGCGCGGCCGTCAGGGGCCTGCTGCGCCTGGCGGGTTTCTGAGGCGAGCGCGCAGCGTCGGTGTGGGCCAACAGTGCGGGGTTCCACGCTTGCGCCACCCGGGTGCCCCCGGTAGATTCGCCGTCAATTAAACGACTCTCCTTGCGCGCCATCGGGCGTGCCATCGGGAGCCTTTTTCAACCAGGAGACATGCATGCGCAAGCCCACCCCTGAGACACGTGAGGGCCGGTCCGGTCTGAACCGCCGGTCGCTGTTCGCCGGTGCCACCACGGTCGGTGCACTCGCCGCCGCCGCCACGCTGATGCCGCGCGTCGCCGTCACCGATCCCACGGCCGCCCTTCCCAAGCCCGCGCCGGAAAAGGGTGGTGGTTACAGCCTCTCGGACCACGTGAAGCAGTACTACAAGACCACCCTGATCTGACCCGGCAGGAGACCACCATGTTGCTGACCAAGAAAACATCCGGCACCGCTGCCAGCGGCAGCCGTCCCCACACCTCCTTTGTTCACAGCCTGCAGCGTGGCCTGGCTTCGGCCTTGCCCACGATGGATCGTCGCGGCTTCCTGCGCCGCTCCGGCCTGGGCGTGGGCGTGGGTCTGGCCGCCACCCAGCTGACGCTGGTGAAAAAGGCCAAGGCCGCTTCCGGCGGCTCGATCGACGGCACCGGCAAGATCGAAGTGAAACGCACCATCTGCACGCACTGCTCGGTGGGCTGCGCCACCGACGCCATCGTGGAGAACGGCGTCTGGGTTCGCCAGGAGCCGGTGTTCGATTCCCCGATCAACCTGGGTGCGCATTGCGCCAAGGGTGCTGCCCTGCGTGAGCACGGCCATGGCGAGTACCGCCTGCGCTACCCCATGAAGCTCGTCAACGGCAAGTACCAGCGCATCAGCTGGGACGTGGCGCTCAACGAAATCACCGCCAAGATGAACGAGCTGAAAGAGGCCAGCGGCCCCGATTCGGTCTTCTTCATCGGTTCCTCCAAGCACAACTACGAGCAGGCCTACCTGCTGCGCAAGTTCGTGAGCTTCTGGGGCACCAACAACTGCGACCACCAGGCGCGCATCTGCCACTCCACCACGGTGGCTGGCGTGGCGAACACCTGGGGCTACGGTGCGATGACCAACTCGTACAACGACATGCAGAACAGCAAGGTCGCCCTGTACATTGGCTCGAACGCCGCCGAGGCGCACCCGGTCTCCATGCTGCACATGCTGCACGCCAAGGAAAACGGCTGCAAGATGATCGTGGTCGACCCGCGCTTCACCCGCACCGCGGCCAAGGCCGACGAGTTCGTGCGCATCCGTTCGGGCACCGACATTCCGTTCCTGTTCGGTCTGGTCTATCACATCTTCAAGAACGGCTGGGAAGACAAGAAGTACATCAGCGACCGCGTCTACGGCATGGAAGCCGTCAAGGCCGACGTGATTGCCAAGTGGAACCCGGAGAAGGTCGAAGAGGCCTGTGGGGTGGGCGAAGAGCAGATGGCCAAAGTGGCCAAGATGCTCGCCGACAGCCGCCCCGGCACCATCGTGTGGTGCATGGGCCAGACGCAGCACACCATCGGCAACGCCATGGTGCGTGCCTCGTGCATCCTGCAGCTGGCGCTGGGCAACGTGGGCAAGAGCGGTGGCGGCACCAACATCTTCCGCGGCCACGACAACGTGCAGGGCGCCACCGACGTGGGACCGAACCCCGACTCGCTGCCCGGCTATTACGGCCTGGCCGCCGGCTCGTGGAAGCACTTTGCCAACGCCTGGGGCGTGGACTATGACTGGATCAAGTCCAAGTACACCGGCGGCAACATGGAAAAGCCCGGCATCACCGTGTCGCGCTGGATCGATGGCGTGCTGGAGAACAACGAGCTGATCGACCAGGACGCCAACCTGCGCGGCGTGTTCTTCTGGGGCCACGCGCCCAACTCCCAGACCCGTGGTCTGGAAATGAAGCGCGCCATGGACAAGCTCGACCTGCTGGTCGTGGTGGACCCGTATCCGTCGGCCACCGCGTCGATGGCGGCCATGCCCGGCAAGCCGGAAGACCAGAACCCCAACCGTGCGGTGTACCTGCTGCCGGCGGCCACGCAGTTCGAGACCAGCGGTTCCTGCACCGCGTCCAACCGCTCGCTGCAGTGGCGCGAGAAGGTCATCGAGCCGCTGTGGGAAAGCCGCAGCGACCACATGATCATGTACCAGCTGGCGCAGAAGCTCGGCTTCGACAAGGAGCTGGTCAAGAACTACAAGATGCAGCAGGTCAAGGGCATGGACGAGCCCGTGGTGGAAGACATCCTGCGCGAGATCAACCGCTCGGTGTGGACCATCGGCTACACGGGCCAGAGCCCCGAGCGCCTGAAGGCCCACATGCGCCACATGGGGATCTTCGACGTCAAGACGCTCAAGGCCAAGGGCACCGTGGTCGACAAGGAAACCGGTTACGACATGACCGGTGACTACTTCGGCCTGCCCTGGCCCTGCTACGGCACGCCCGAGATCAAGCACCCGGGCTCGCCCAACCTGTACGACACCTCCAAGCACGTCATGGACGGCGGCGGCAACTTCCGCGCCAACTTCGGCGTGGAGCGTGAAGGCGTCAGCCTGCTGGCCGAGGACGGCTCGCACTCCGTGGGCTCCGAAATCGCCACCGGTTACCCCGAGTTCGACCATGTGCTGCTGAAGAAGCTGGGCTGGTGGAACGACCTGAGCGAAACCGAGAAGACCGCTGCCGAAGGCAAGAACTGGAAGACCGATCCGACCGGTGCGATCATCCGTGTGGCCATGGCCCACGGCTGCCACCCGTTCGGAAACGCCAAGGCCCGCGCCGTGGTCTGGAACTTCCCCGACGCGATCCCTCAGCACCGCGAGCCGATCTACGGCATCCGCCCCGACCTGGTGGCCAAGTACCCCAGCCACGACGACCAGAAGACCCGCTGGCGCCTGCCCATCCTGTACAAGTCGCTCCAGCAGAAGAACGTGGACGAGAAGGTGCACGAAAAGTACCCGTTCATCATGACCTCGGGCCGTCTGGTCGAGTACGAGGGCGGTGGCGAGGAAACCCGTTCCAACCCCTGGCTGGCCGAGCTGCAGCAGGAAATGTTCGTCGAGCTCAACCCGAAAGCGGCGGCCGAGCGCGGTATCCGCAACGGCGAGCGGGTGTGGGTGAGCACCCCCACCGGCGCGCGCATCAACGTGCAGGCCCTGGTGACCGAGCGCGTGGACGCGACCACCGTGTTCCTGCCTTTCCACTTCTCGGGTCGCTGGCAGGGCGAAGACATGAAGGCCTACTACCCCGACGGCGCCATGCCGGTCGTGCGTGGTGAAGCGGTGAACACCGCCACCACCTACGGTTACGACATCGTGACCATGATGCAAGAAACCAAGACCACGGTCTGCAACGTTGAACGCGCTTGAGGAGCTGACACATGGCCAGAATGAAATTTATCTGTGACGCCGAGCGCTGCATCGAGTGCAACGGTTGCGTCACCGCCTGCAAGAACGAACACGAAGTGCCGTGGGGCGTGAACCGCCGCCGGGTCGTGACCCTCAACGACGGTGTGCCGGGCGAGAAGTCGATCTCGGTGGCCTGCATGCACTGCAGCGATGCACCGTGCATGGCGGTCTGCCCCGTCAACTGCTTCTACCGCACCGAAGAAGGTGTGGTGCTGCACGACAAGGACGTGTGCATCGGCTGTGGCTACTGCTCGTACGCCTGCCCGTTCGGCGCGCCACAGTTCCCTTCGCAGGGTACTTTCGGCGTGCGCGGCAAGATGGACAAGTGCACCTTCTGTGCCGGCGGCCCCGAAGCCCACGGCAGCCAGGACGAGTTCGAGAAATACGGACGCAACCGCCTGGCCGAAGGCAAGCTGCCCGCCTGTGCCGAGATGTGCTCGACCAAGGCCCTGCTGGCCGGCGACGGTGACGTCGTGGCCGACATCTTCCGCAGCCGCGTGCTGCGCCGCGGCAAGGGCGCGGAAGTCTGGGGCTGGGGCACCGCATACGGCACCGCACAAGGAACCAAGTCATGATGATCCAGCGCACCCTCACCCTCGCCGCCGTGGCGGCCGCCCTTGTGACCCTGTCGGCCTGTGGCGACCAGCCCCAGGAAATGCGCTCGGGCGTCAAGCAGGACGCCGCGCCCTACAAGGGCGTGGGCAAGAGCCAGTACGCCCATGGCGGCTGGAACGCCGGCGACCGCGGCAGCTGGGAACAGCAGCTGAAGACGCGCGCGCAGTATGGTCAAAACGACTACAGCCGCATGCCTAACCAATAAGGGAGCCACTCATGCATCGGTCCCTTTCTTCTCTGCTGCACCGGCTCGCTGCGGTGGTGCTGCTCGCAGGTGCCGGCTGGGCCAACGCCCAGGCGCCGCAGGCGGCCACCGTGCCGGACGATCCAGCGCCACCACCGGCCGCCACCGCGCCGGCTGCCACCGGCGGCATCCGCAGTGCGAACATCTTAGAGATCGCACCGGACGCCAGCACCGACCCGAACTACGCCAACCAGAGCAACGCCGAGCGCAAGCAGGTGCAACCCGGCAACAACGCGCCCATGTGGCGCGATGTGGGCAAGGGCGTCACCGGCTACAGCAGCCTGCCGTATGCCGAGTCGGGCAACCTCATCCAGGGCTTTGTACAGTACCCGGGCTCGCGTTTCACCAATGCCGGTGAAGCCTGGCGCCAGGTGCGCAACAACTGGCTGATTCCCTACGGTGGTTCGCTGCTGCTCATCGTGGCGGTGGCCATTGCGCTGTTCTACTGGCGCAAGGGCACGATCGGCCTGCACGGCCAGGAAACCGGCCGTGTCATCGAGCGGTTCACGTATTTCGAGCGCGCGGCCCACTGGGTCAACGCGATCGCATTCGTTGCGCTGGCTGTCTCCGGCATCATCATGGCGTTTGGCAAGTTCTTCCTGCTGCCCATCATCGGCACCACGCTGTTCGGCTGGCTGGCGTACGCGCTGAAGAACCTGCACAACTTCACCGGCCCGCTGTTCGCGGTGTCGCTGGTGGTGGTGATCGCGACGTTCGCCCGTGACAACCTGCCCAAGCGCGAAGACCTGGTGTGGCTGCTCAAGGGTGGCGGCATGTTCGGCGAGCACGAAGTGCCTTCGCACCGCTTCAACGGCGGCGAGAAGCTGCTGTTCTGGGCCGGCGTGTTCTTCTTCGGCCTGATCGTGGTGGGCTCCGGCCTGTTCCTTGACAAGATCCTGCCGGCTGTGGACTACAGCCGAGGCAACATGCAGGTCGCGCACATGATCCACGCGGCTGCCTCGACGCTGATGATGGTGATGTTCATGGGTCATATCTACATGGGCACGCTGGGCATGAAAGGCGCCTACAAGGCCATGAAGACCGGCTATGTGGACGAGACCTGGGCCAAGGAGCACCACGAGCTCTGGTACGACGACATCAAGGCCGGCAAGATTCCCGCACAGCGCACGGGCGCTGCAGCTGGTTCCGCGCCGGTGGGTGCACAGGCTGCCAAGGCCTGAGCCCTCTTCAACATCAAGGAACAACCATGAAACGCTTGCTTTTGTGCTCAGCCCTGCTGCTGAGCGTTGCGGCTCACGCCAAGCTGCCCACACCGGTGCTCACCGAGGAGGCCAAGGCGAAAGCCGCCGAGGCCGCCGCCCGCACCGCCTGGGCCGCCAAGCAGGATGCCTACAAGCTCTGTGTGGCCCAGGACCGCGCGGCGGCCGCTCATCAGCAGACGGCCCGCGCCAAGGGTCTCGAGATGAAGCCGGCCGTGGCCACGCCCTCGTGTGCCGACCCAGGCACCTTTGCCTACGTACCGCCCAAGCCGATCGAGGCAGCGGGTGCGCACTCTCCGGCAGCCACGGCCATCAGCCCGCCCAACACCAACGCCCCTGCGTCGGCGGTGGTGCCCAAGAAGCCCTGATCGCCAGACCCGGCCTGCTCTCAGGCCACAAGGGCCGCACCCTCGGGTGGCGGCCCTTTTCTCTTTCCTGTAGCCTTCTCCCATGTCCATTCCCCACCTGACCCAGGCGCGCGTGCCGCTCACCCGCGACATCGTGGCGATGAATCCCTACGGTGAGCGCGAGAGCATCTCGATCCCGGCCGAGCGCGATCTCACGGTCTATGTCGACAAGCGCGAGCTGGTCACGCTGATGACGCTGGGCGCACAGCCCGAGTGGCTGGTGCTGGGCTACCTGCTGAACCAGCGCCTGATTGCGTCGGTGGCCGACATCGAATCGATCACGGTCGACTGGGACGTGGGCGCAGCCTCGGTGAAGACACGCCATGGCATCGAGCGCATCGAGGAGCGCACCGCCAAGCGCGTCGTCACCACCGGCTGCGGCCAGGGCAGCGTGTTCGGCAACCTCATGGACGAGATCGATGCCATCCGCCTGCCCGAGGACGTGGTGCTGCACCAGTCGACGCTGTACGCCATCGTCAACGCGATCCGGCTGAAAGAAAGCACCTACAAGTCGGCCGGTTCGGTGCACGCCTGCGCCCTGTTCCGGGGTGAGGAACTGCAACTTTTTGTGGAAGACGTGGGCCGTCACAACGCGGTGGACACGATTGCCGGCTGGATGGCCCTTCAGGCACCGGTCGCCAATGCCGGGCACAAGGTCTTTTACACCACCGGGCGGCTCACCAGCGAGATGGTGATCAAGTCGGCCCAGATGGGCGTGGCGGTGGTGGTTTCGCGCAGCGGCATCACCGAAATGGGGCTGGAGGTGGCCGAGCGCGTCGGCCTGTGCGCCATCGGCCGGGCGACGAACAAGCACTTCCTGTGCTACGCCCGCCCCGAGCGCCTGATGCTCGACGCCATGCCGCCGCCGCCCGTGGCGGGTACACGCGAACGAACGGCCCCGCGCGGCTGAGCTCGCCAGCCCGCGGCCGTCGCTGCTCGGCGCGGCGGTATGCCGGGTGGCAGAGGTGTCTCCGCGCGTCATAAACTCCGCGTATCCGGGGCTCCGGCCAAGCGTGGCCCAGGCCCGCTGACATCCCTTCTTTTGAAAGCACCCCATGAGCCGAGCCCTTCACGTCATTGACCATCCGCTGGTGCAGCACAAGCTCACGCTCATGCGGCGCAAGGACACCAGCACCAAGAGCTTTCGCGAACTGGCCCACGAGATCAGCATCCTGCTGGCCTACGAACTGACCCGCGACATGCCGATGCAGGACGTCGAGATCGAGACGCCGCTGGAGAAGATGACCGCGCGCATGATCGACGGCAAGAAGGTGGTGCTCGCCTCCATCCTGCGCGCCGGCAATGGTTTTCTGGACGGCATGCTCCAGGTGCTGCCGGCTGCGCGCGTGGGCCACATCGGCCTGTACCGCGATCCGGCCACGCTGCAGGCGGTGGAGTACTACTTCAAGATGCCGCAGGGCATGGACGAGCGCGACGTGATCGTGCTCGACCCCATGCTGGCCACGGGCAACTCGGCGGTGGCCGCGGTGGAGCGCCTGAAGCAGCTGAATCCCCGTTCGATCCGCTTCGTGTGCCTGGTGTCTTGCCCCGAAGGCATCAAGACCTTCCACGACCACCACCCCGACGTGGCGATCTACACCCCCGCGGTGGACCGTGGCCTGAACGAGCACGGCTACATCGTGCCGGGCCTGGGTGACGCGGGCGACCGCATCTTTGGCACGAAGTAACGGTACCCCCCGCGCCGCTTCGCGTCACCCCCCAGGGGGCAATGCCTGCGGCCGGGCGGAGCCCGTTCCGCGGCATTCTGGGTGGGGGCACGCGCGCCGAATGCTGCATCAGCGACGCCGTCATTGCGAACGCAGTGAAGCAATCCATTTGCCGGCGCCGCGCTCGTGGACAGAGGATCCAGCGGTGTCCCGGGCCTCCTGGATGGGCGTTTGCAACGCCCCTGGGCACTTTGCGCTGCTGCGCGCATCCATCCCTGAATGGCCGGAGCCCCTTGGCGGGCGCTGGACGGATCCATTCGGTTAAGGTTCTCTGATGCAAAACAACAGTCCTTCTTTCTGGCAACTCGGCTGGCGTTCCATGGGGCGCGACTGGCGGGCGGGGGAGTTGCGGCTGCTGGTGCTGGCGGTGACGCTGGCGGTGGCGGCGCTGACGGCGGTCGGCTTCTTTGCCGATCGCCTGCAGAACGGCCTGGCGCGGGACGCGCGGGCGCTCATCGGTGGCGATGCCGTCATCAGCAGCGACAACCCCACGCCTCCCGCTTTTGAAGCGCAGGCGCGCGCGCTCGGGCTGGAGACAGCGCAGACGCTGGGTTTTCCGACCATGGGCCGGGCTCGTGAGGAAGAGGGCGGCGCGGCCCGGCTGGTGGCGCTGAAGGCGGTCGGACCGGGTTATCCGCTGCGCGGCACCCTGCGGGTGGCCGAAACGCCGCAGGGGTCGGACGCCGCCACGCGCGAGACTCCGGCCCCCGGCACCGCCTGGGTGGATGCCGCGCTGCTCGTGGCGCTGGACCTTCAGATGGGCCAGCCCCTGCTGCTGGGTGATGCGTCCTTCACCATCGCGCGGGTCATTGTGGTCGAGCCGGACCGCGGGGCTGGCTTCATGAGCTTCGCGCCACGCGTCATGATCAACCAGGCCGATCTGGCGGCCACGGCGCTGGTGCAACCGGCGAGCCGGCTCACCTACCGGCTGGCCGTGGCGGGGGCTGATGCGCCGGTAGCGCAGTTCGTGCGCTGGGCCAGGGCCGAAACCGAAAAGCCAGGCGTGCGTGGCCTTCGGCTCGAATCGCTGGAAGGCGGGCGGCCCGAGATGCAGCAGACGCTGGCCCGGGCCGAGAAATTCCTCAACCTGGTGGCCCTGCTGGCTGCCTTGCTGTGCGCGGTGGCGGTGGCCATCGCCGCGCGCGGCTTCGCGCAGCGCCACCTGGACGACTGCGCCATGCTGCGCGTGCTGGGCCTGTCGCAAGGCACCATGGCGCGCGCCTACACCTTCGAGTTCGCGGTGGTGGGCCTGCTGGCCAGCGCCCTGGGCGTGCTGATTGGATACGCGGTGCACCACGGCTTTGTGATCCTGCTGGCCGGCCTGGTGGAGTCGTCGCTGCCTGCGCCCGGCATCACGCCGGTGCTGCTCGGCCTGGGCATGGGTCTCACGCTGATGATGGCCTTCGGTCTGCCACCGGTGCTGCAGCTCGCCCAGGTGCCACCGTTGCGCGTGATCCGCCGCGATGTGGGTCAGCTCAAGCCGGCCACGCTGGGCGTGCTGGGGCTGGGCGTGCTGGGCTTTGCTGCGCTGCTGCTGGCCGCCAGCCGCGACCTGCTGCTGGGCGCCATTGCGGTGGGCGGCTTTGCGGCGGCGGTGTTGCTGTTTGCGGTCGTCAGCTATGCGGCGGTGCGCCTGCTGCGGGCCAGCGTGAACGAGGCCACGGCCCCCCGTGCGCTGGTCATGGCCACGCGCCAGCTGTCGGCCCGCCCGGCCTACGCGGTGGTGCAGATCAGCGCCCTGGCGGTGGGCCTGCTCGCGCTGGTGCTGCTGGTGCTGCTGCGCACCGACCTCATCTCCAGCTGGCGCAACGCCACGCCGCCCGATGCGCCCAACCGCTTCGTCATCAACGTGCAGCCCGAGCAGGGCGAGGCCTTCCAGCAGACGCTGAGTGCGGCGGGCGTGGAGCGCTTCGACTGGTACCCCATGATCCGCGGCCGCCTGGTTAGCATCAACGGCGAGCGCGTCAACCCCGAGGATTTCACCAGCGACCGTGCCCAGCGCCTGGTCGACCGGGAGTTCAACCTCTCCAACACCGCCACCCTGCCGCCCCACAACCCGGTGGTGGCTGGCCGCTGGACCGACAACGAGCCCGACGCGCTGAGCGTGGAAGACGGGCTGGCCGAAGAGTTGGGCCTCAAGCTCGGCGACCGGCTGGGCTTCGAGATCGCCGGGCAGGTCAGCGAAGGCCGCATCACCAGCTTGCGCAAGGTGGACTGGGGCTCCATGCGCGTCAACTTCTTCGTGGTGTTCCCGGTGGCCCAGGTGCCCGATGTGGCGGTGAGCTACATCAGCGCATTCCGCGCACCCGAGGGCGATGCCCAGTTCGACAACGCCCTGGTGCGCGCCTACCCCAATATCACCAACGTCGACATGACGCAGACCATCGCCCAGGTGCAGCGCGTGCTGGGTCAGGTGATCGGTGCGGTCGAGTTCCTGTTCGCCTTCACCCTGGCCGCCGGGCTGGTGGTGCTGCTGGCCGCCATCACCGCCACGCGTGGTGAGCGCGAGCGCGAATTCGCCATCCTGCGCGCCGTGGGGGCGGGCTCGGGCCTGCTGCGGCAGGTGCAGCGCATCGAACTGCTGGGCGTGGGCCTGCTTGCGGGCTTCCTGGCCTCGGTGGTTGCCGTCGCCGTGGGCTGGGCGCTCGCCCGCTTCGTCTTCGAATTCGCCTGGACGGCGTCGCTCTGGGTGCCGCTGGCGGGCAGCCTGGCCGGCGCGCTGCTTGCCCTGGCAGCGGGCTGGTGGGGTTTGCGCAGCGTGCTGCGCACCCCGGTGGTGGAAACCTTGAGACGTGCCACGGCATGAACGCCGCCGTCGCCCGAGGCATCACACCTCACCACATTGAAAACACGGCTTTGCCATGAACGTTGACACCCCTGTTGCACCACAGACGCCCTTTGAATGGATAGGCGGCGAAGACCGCGTGCGCGCCCTCGTGGACCGTTTCTACGACCTGATGGACATCGAGCCGGGCTACCGCGAGCTGCGCGTGTCGCACGGCAGCACGCTGGACGATGCGCGGCAGAAGCTGTTCTGGTTCCTGTGCGGCTGGCTCGGCGGGCCGCAGCATTACATGGAGCGCTTCGGCCACCCGCGCCTGCGCATGCGCCACATGCCCTTTTCGATTGGCGTCCAGGAGCGCGACCAGTGGCTGGCGTGCATGGACCAGGCGATGGTGGAAACTGGCGTGGACCCGGCGCTGCGCGAGCGACTGAAGAGCAGTTTCTTCCAGACCGCCGACTGGATGCGCAACCGCGCGGGCAGCTGACATGGAACCCCGTCGCACCGACGAGCACAGCCCCGACGTGGGCCGCACGGTGCGTCGCGGGGCCTGGGGCATGCTGGCGTTCTGGCTGGCCATCATGGCTGGCCTCTACCTGGCTTTCGATCAGGTTGAAACGCGGCAGCAGGCGCGGCTGTTGCCGCAGGCCGGGGAGTCGGGCGAACTGGTGATCCCACGCGGGCGCGACGGGCACTTCCGTGTGCCGGGCCTCATCAACGGGCACCCGGTGGTGTTTCTGGTCGACACCGGCGCCAGCGTGGTGACGGTGAGCGACTCCTTCGCGCGAGAAGCGGGGCTGGAAGGTGGTCAGGCCGTCACGTTCCAGACCGCCAACGGGCCGCTGCAGGGGCGCATTTTGCGCAACGTGGCGGTCTCGGCCAGCCACCTTGAAATGCCCGGAACCGCGGTGGCGGTGGGACTGGTCGGGCTGGACAGTGGCAAGGCCTTGCTGGGCCAAAGCTTCCTGTCGCACTTCAACATCGAGATCAACCAGCAGCAGATGGTGCTGCGCCTGCGCTGAAGCGGTCTGATCGTTTCAACCTGGGCGCAGCAGCACCACCAGTGCGCCCGCGCCGCCCTCCGCCGGGCGTGCTTGGACGAAGGCCAGCACTTCATTCTTCTGGATCAGCCAGCGCAGCACGCGGCCCTTGAGAACGGGCGTGCGTCCCGGCGAACCGAGGCCTTTTCCATGCACCACGCGCACGCAACGCAGACCCATCTGGTGGGTCTCTCGGATGAAGCGGCCCAGGGCCTCGCGGGCCTCGTCCGTGCGCAGGCCGTGCAGGTCGATCTGGCGCTGGATGCTCCAGCGGCCTTCGCGCAGCTTGCGCACGATGTCGGGACCCAGGCCGGGCACGCGGTAGCTCAGCAGGTCGTCGGTGTGCAGCAGGGTTTCCACGTCAAACTCGTCCGACAGCGCCTCGCGCATCACCGACGCTTCGTCCAGCTGGCGCTGCACCGGCAGGGGCTCCACCTCGGCGCGCCAGGGCTCGATACGGCCACCGTGGCTGACCGGGCGCACCGGCCCCACGGTGAGCGCAAACAGCCGGCGCTCGCGCTCGCGCTGCTGTGCGGCCTGCCGCTCGGCTTCGCGCCGCGCCGCGTCCGCCGCGGCGCGGGCAGCCATCACGCGCTGGAGCGTGCGCAGGTCGGCCAGGGCATGCACTTTCATGCGGGGGATTGTGGACCACCCCTGTGTTTCGTGCTCAGGGCAGTGCCGAATGGCGCGCCCTGCAAGGACATGTTCAGAGCACGCTCAGATCAGTCCCATTTCCGCCATGGAAACGGCCTGTTCGCGGGTGACGATGAAATGGTCGAGCACGCGCACGTCCACCAGCGCCAGCGCCGCCTTCAGGGTGCCGGTGAGGGCCTCGTCGGCGCGCGAGGGCTGGGCGGTGCCGCTGGGGTGGTTGTGGGCCAGCACCACCGCTGCGGCGTGGTGGTGCAGCGCGCGCAGCACCACTTCGCGCGGGTACACGCTGGTTTGCGTAAGGGTTCCGCGAAACAGCTCCTCCAGCTCGATCAGGCGGTTCTGGCTGTCCAGGAACAGCACCGCAAACACCTCGTGTGCCCGCGCGCCGAGCTGCAGCTGCAGGTACTCGCGCACGGCTTTTGGGCTGTCGAACAGGGGCTTGAGACGGAGTTCCTGCGCCAGGGCACGCCGCGCCAGCTCCAGCACCGCCACCACCTCGGATCGTTTGGCAGGCCCCAGCCCCTTGATGAGCTTGAGCGCGTCTGCGCCGGTGTGCAGCAGGCCGCCGATACCGCCAAAGCGGTCGAGCAGTTCCTGCGCCAACTGCACCACGTGCTTGCCGGGTATGCCAGTACGCAGCAGCAGGGCCAGCAACTCGGCGTCGCTGAGCGCCCCGGCGCCGCGGCTCAGCAGTTTCTCTCGCGGGCGTGCGTCGCTGGGCATTCCCTTCAGCCCCGCGCTCAAAAGGCTTTCCATGGTGTTCTCTCCCTGGTGCAGCCCCCTTTTTACAATAGGGCCTGTTTGCCGCCGTGTCCGATTCGCCACACCCGTGGCAGAGCACACGCCGATTCCTCGAATCCACCACAACGGTCCCCCATGCCCCTCGTCCAAGAAGGCTCCTTTCTCACCCTGCACTACCGCATGTCCGGGCCGCAGGGCCAGGTCATCATCGACACCTTCGACGGCCAGCCCGCCACGCTGAGCCTGGGCGCGGGCGAGCTGTCCCCCGCCATTGAGCAGCGCCTGATCGGGCTGGAGGAGGGGAGCCGCACGGTGATCGAGCTGGCCGCGGGCGAAGCGTTCGGCGAGCGCCAGCCCGAGATGGTGCAGTGGGTCGCGCGCAAGCTGCTCAGCGAACTGGGCGACCCGCACGAGCAGTACGCGGCGGGCGATGTGGTGCAGTTCCCCACGCCCGACGGCCTGGGCAGCTACGCCGGCTCGGCGGTGGAGGTGCGGGAAGACGGCGCCGTGCTGTTCGACTTCAACCACCCCCTGGCTGGCCAGCCGGTGCGATTCGAAGTGCAACTGATCGGGGTGCTGGAATGAACGAAATTCTGCTGGCCGAGCCGCGGGGCTTCTGCGCGGGGGTGGACCGCGCCATCGAGATCGTGGAGCGCGCGCTGGTCAAGTTTGGCCGCCCGATCTACGTGCGCCACGAGATCGTGCACAACACCTATGTGGTGAACGACCTGAAGGAAAAGGGCGCCATCTTCATCGAGGAGTTGTCCGACGTGCCGCCCGGTGCCACGCTGGTGTTTTCGGCGCACGGCGTGAGCAAGGCCGTGCAGCAGGAGGCGCACGCCCGGGGCTTCCAGATCTTTGATGCCACCTGCCCGCTGGTGACCAAGGTGCATGTGGAGGTGGCCAAGCTGCACCGCGAAGGCTATGAGTTCATCATGATCGGGCACAAGGGCCATCCCGAGGTGGAAGGCACCATGGGCCAGCTCGACAGTGGCATTCATCTGGTGGAAGACGCGGACGATGTCGCCCGCGTGGTTCCGGCGCAGACCGACAAGCTGGCGGTGGTGACGCAGACCACACTGTCGGTGGACGACGCCGCGGCCATCCTACAGGCGGTGAAGACCCGATTCCCCAGCGTGCGCGAGCCCAAGCAGCAGGACATCTGCTACGCCACGCAGAACCGGCAGGACGCCGTGAAGCTCCTCAGCCCCCAGGTGGATATCGTCATCGTCGTGGGCAGCCCCACCAGTTCCAACAGCAATCGGCTGCGCGAAGTGGCCCTGAAGCTGGGCACCGAGAGTTTCATGGTCGACAGCGCCGAGGAGCTGCGGGCCGAGTGGTTCGACGGCAAATCCCGGGTGGGCCTGACCGCCGGCGCTTCTGCGCCCGAAATCCTGGTGCGGCAGGTGATCGAGCGCATCAAGGCGCTGGGCGCCATTTCCGTGCGGCGCATGGAAGGGCTCACCGAATCGATCAAGTTCCCCCTGCCCAAGGGCCTGAAGGTCGAGGGCGACACCGCTGCTCCCCTGGATCACCTGCGGTAGCACGATCTCCCGCCGCACTTCGCGCGACCCCCTGCAGGGGGCGATGCCCTGCGACCCGGCAAGGCCGGTTGCGCGGCATCCCGGCCCGAGGCGGAATCCCCTCTGCTGCCCTAAAACTACAATCGCCCCCATGCTTGACATTGTCCAACTCAGAAAAGACCTCGATGCGGTCGTCGCGCGGCTTGAGACCCGCAAGAGCCCCCAGCCCTACCTGGATGTGGCCGCTTACCAGGCGCTGGAAAACGAGCGCAAGACGCTGCAGACCCGGACCGAAGAGCTGCAGAGCCAGCGCAACAGTCTGTCCAAGCAGATTGGCATGTTCAAGGGCAAGGGCCAGCATGCCGAGGCCGAGGCCGTGATGGCGCAGGTGGCGGCGCTCAAGGGTGAGCTGGAAGCGTCGGCTGCGCGTCTCGATGTGCTTCAGGCGGAGCTGCAGTCCCTGCTGCTGGCCGTGCCCAACCTGCCGCACGAGAGCGTGCCGGTGGGCAGCGATGAGCACGGCAATGTGGAACTGCGCCGCTGGGGCAGCCCGCGCGCTTTCGAATTCACCGTGCGCGACCACGTGGAGATCGGCGAGCGGCTGGGCCTGGATTTCGACACCGGCGCCAAGCTGGCTGGCGCACGCTTCACCTTCATGCGCGGCCCCATCGCGCGCCTGCACCGCGCACTCGCCCAGTTCATGCTCGACCTGCAGACGCAGGCGCATGGCTACACCGAGTGCTACACGCCCTACATCGTCAACGCCGACACCTTGAGGGGAACGGGCCAGCTGCCCAAGTTCGAGGGCGATCTGTTTGCGGTGAAGAAAGGCGGGCAGGACGGCGAGCCGGTGCCCGACACGCAGGCGCTGTACCTGATCCCCACTTCGGAGGTGACGCTGACCAACGTGGTGCGCGACACCGTGCTCGCCGAGTCCGAGTTGCCGATCCGCCTGACCGCCCACACGCCATGCTTCCGTTCGGAAGCCGGCAGCGCCGGGCGGGACACGCGCGGCATGATCCGCCAACACCAGTTCGACAAGGTCGAAATGGTGCAGATCGTGCACCCCGAGAAGAGCTATGAGGCGCTTGAGGCCATGACCGGCCACGCCGAGGCGGTCCTGCAGCAGCTGGAACTGCCCTACCGCGTGATGAGCCTGTGCACCGGCGACATGGGCTTTGGCGCCAGCAAGACCCACGACCTGGAGGTGTGGGTGCCGGCGCAGAACACCTTCCGTGAAATCAGCTCCGTGTCCAACTGCGAAGCCTTTCAGGCGCGTCGCCTGCAGGCGCGTTTCAAGAACGCCCAGGGCAAGAACGAGCTGGTGCACACGCTTAACGGTTCGGGCCTGGCGGTGGGTCGTGCGCTGGTGGCGGTGCTGGAAAACCACCAGCAGGCCGATGGCAGCGTCACGCTGCCTGCGGCTTTGCGCCCCTACATGGGCGGTCTGGATCGCCTCACGCCTGCCTGATGTTGCCCCAGCTGTCCGGTCGCGGCCGGATCAGTGTTTCGGTGGCGGGTCGCCGTTGTCGTCCAGCGCACGCCGTGTGAGTTCGGGCAGCAGCCCGGCCACAAAGTCGTCGCCCAGCCACTGCCGGGTGGCCTCGTCGGCGGGGTTGTGTTCGCTGCGCAGCGTGATGCAGCTGAAGGCACCGATGCCGACCTCGACCGCCAGCCCCTCTGGCACGCGCCAGCTGATGCCGTGTGGCGGTGTGCTGGTCTGCGCGGCCCAGGCGTCGATGAAATACTCGAAGAAGCTCAGGGTTCCGCGTCGCCAGACCTCGGCGATGTAGATGTTCCAGGTCGACGCCTCTTCCGTCACGAAGCCCCACTCGAATTCGTAGATATCGGGCCGGTCACCGGCAAAGACGCCAATGGCCCGCACATCTTCGCGGCAGATGTACTCCGCAAACAGGGGGCCGGGGCCGGTGGGTTCACCGTCCACCAGGCGCTGGATTTCGTCGGGCTGAGAACGCACCGGCGAGCGTACCTCGGCCCATGAGCGTTTGGCGCGGCTGAGCAGCTTGCGGGTGGCCTCTACCGTTTTCTGGGCCTGGATGCAGCGGTCCATGAAGGTGACACGGCCCTCGACGGTGGCGATCTGTTTCAGCGTTTCCTCAAAAGCGAGATCGTCCTGCAGGTAGCCTTCTTCCCGCAGGCGTAGCACGATGTCGACCATCGAATTGCGGGTGATGTGTTCGATCATGTAAGCCGTCTCACCACCCTCGAAATCCGCCATGGACTCGCGGATCCAGGCCATCATTTCCCCGTGCGAGAGCCCTTGCGGTGCCCGCGGCATGTCGTTGAACAGCGCCCGCAGCACCCGTACTGTGTCGAAATCGCTGGCCATGTTCTCTCCGCTGAAAATGTGCGTCGGCGACGCCATCCTCGCCGTACGGATCGTCGCCATGGCACAAGCATAGCGCCGAATCGACGAACAAAATCTAACGGTTACGCGAAGTCTCCCACCGGATGAGCGACGCCTGGGCAGCTGGCTTGCTGTCGAGCGGTCGTTCAGGCAACAAAAAAGCGCCTCGTGGGCGCTTGTCTGTTGACACAACTGGCGGAGAGGGTGGGATTCGAACCCACGGTACCTTGCGGTACGCCTGATTTCGAGTCAGGTACATTCGACCACTCTGCCACCTCTCCGGGATGTGTGCTGGTCTGAAGCCATGGAGTTTACCAGAGGTTCAGGGCCGTTAAATCGGACACGGCATCTTTTCCTGAGTGGGAACTTCTGCCGTGGGATGCCGCTTGCCCGACAGACCCGGTGCGACAATCACGAACCGCCCGTTCTTTGGACGCCCATGCTCGTCGACACCCAGCCCGCCACCCACCAACACCTGCCAGCGTCGGCTGATGTGCGGGACCAATGGGTGGATTCGCGGCTGATTGCGATGGTGATGGACCGGGCCATGCCTTCGCTGGTCTCGGCAACCCTGGCATTGCCCGTGATGCTGCTGCTGATGTGGGGCGAGGTCCATGCGTTGGCGCTGGGCGCATGGGTCGTGTTGCATCTGGCGCTGGTGGTTCAGCGCTACCAGATGATCAACACCTACCGTTTGCGCTACGACAGTGCCGACGGGCCGATGCGCCGCGATTTCATTCGCCGTTATGTGTGGTCCTGGGCGGCGGTGGGTCTGCTGTGGGGGTCGGCGATCGCGCTCACCTTCTACCAGGCCAGTCTGACGACGCAGTTCATCTGCGGCCTCGTGGTGATGGGGCACGGCCTGCTGTCCCTCACCGCGTACAGCGCATACCAGCAGGTCTTCCGCGCCAATGTCAATGCGCTCTGCGTGGCCGTGCTGATCGGTCTGCTCTGGCCCGTTGTGGCGGGGCTGGTGCCGCCAGCCCAATACAAACACGTGCTGGCGCTCGTGGTGCTGTTGCTGATCTTCTGGTGGTTGCTGCGCATCGCCGGCGCGCGGCTGCGACAGGTCCACCGGGCCAGCCTGGAACTGGAGTTCTCCAACCAGGAACTGATCGACTCCCTGACACAGCAGACCCGTGCGTCACTGCGCGCCGTTGCCACCAAGAACCGGTTTCTGGCTTCGGCTGCGCACGATCTGCGCCAGCCGGTGCACGCACTCAGCCTCTACGCTGACTGGCTGGCCACCGAACCGGAAATGGCGCGCGAGATTGCGCCGCGCATCCTTCAGTCGACACGGGCCATCAACGAACTGTTCGACTCGCTGTTCGACCTGACCCGGATCGACGCCGGCAATTACAAGGTTCGACTGCAGCATGTGGATGTGCAGCAGCTGTTTGCCGACATGGCCCTGCAGTTTGAGCCGGTGGCCGCAGGCAAGTCCTTGCGTCTGCGCACCCACGCCAGGCCAGCCACGATCTGGGCCGATCCCGTGGTGCTGCGTCGCATTCTCGGCAATCTGGTGTCAAATGCGCTGCGACATACGAACAAGGGCGGCGTGCTGCTGGGGCTGCGCCATCGGCGCGACATGCTGGTGTTCGAGGTGTGGGACACCGGTGTAGGCATCGCGCGTGAGCACCAGCAGGCGATCTTTCAGGAGTTTTTCCGCGTGTCGCAGCACCAGGGCACCGAAGACAGCCTGGGGCTGGGCCTGACGATCGTCTCCAAACTCACGGCGCTGATGGGCTATCAGCTGGCTTTGAATTCTCAGGCCAGCAAGGGCAGCGTGTTTCGCGTGCTGCTGCCAGCATTCACCCAGAGGGACGCCACTGCAGCGCCCGAACCCACCGTGGTGTCCCAGGCGGCCTGACCGCTCCCTCAACCCGTCAGCACATCAGAGTTCGAGCAGTCCGGCGGTGCGCGCCAGGTGGCTGGCCTGCGAGCGGCTCTTCACGTTCAGGCGGCGGAACAGGCGCCACAGGTGCACTTTCACCGTGTGCTCGCTGATCTGCAGCTGTTCGGCGATGTCTCGGTTGCTCAGGCCGCGGTCAAGCATGACCAGCAGCTGTTTCTGCCGCTTGGACAGCTTGTCGGGAATGGTTGGCGCGTTCTCGTCTTCCACTTCTTCGGCAAGAAATTCCCGCAGCACCTTGGCGATCTGGGCCGCACCGGCAGATTTTTCCACGTAGGCGTCGGCTCCGGCTTCACGGGCCAGGTCTTCGTAGTCTGATGCCGGGGAGGCCGAGAGCACGATGAGCGAGGTGTCCGGCAGCATTTGACGCACTTCCCGCACGCCAGAGACGCCGTTGGTGTCGGGCAGCTTCAGGTCGAGGCACACCAGCTCCGGGTCGCCGTGTTCGGCGATGGCCTTGCTCACCGAGGCCAGACGTTCCAGCTCGACGACCTGGGTCGAAGAGCGCAGACGTCTCAGCAGCATGACGACTGCCTCGCGCATCAGCGGATGATCGTCAATGACAAAAATACTCATGGGTTCGTGCGCAGTTCAGAAAGTTGGCAGGGTGAGAGCATATCGGCTATGTCCACAGTTGGCGATAGTGAAAAGCGTCCACTTTCGCCCGCCGTGGCAGGCAATTGGCGTGCCAATCACCTCATGCGCCAGTTATAGACAGATAAAAAGGGCTGAAATCGGTTCAATGACCTGCACTGGCGAGTTGCTCCAGTGCAGCGGTCAGCTCGGCCGTACCGGCCATGACCTTCATGCGTGGGCGCAGGGCGTCCAGCGCGGGAGAGCCTTCAGACTGGAGTCTGGCAATGGCCTGCCCGACTTCCTTCGGCGACGTGAATCCATCGCTTTGCAGCAGGATCTGTCCGCCGGCGTCGACCAGCTTGAAATAGAAAAGGCCGTCGCTCTCTCGGTATTGTTTGAAGCTCGCTGCCGCTATTTTCGCCGATTTCGTAGTCGGTGCCTTCGTCGCCAAGGTGTCAAGGGCCCGCAGGCCCACGGCCTGGCGCAGCTCGCGGGTGAACGGGGTGGCCACGCTGCGGGCCTTTTCGGCACCTCGGCGCAGCGTGTGTTCAATGTGCGCCGGATTCTGCATCAGCTCTTCGTACACGGCCCGCATGGGCGCAATTTCCTGGTCGATGCGTTCAAACAGCAGCTGCTTGGCCTCGCCCCAGGCGATGCCGCTGGCGTAGGACTGGGCCAGGCTCGCCGTTTCGTCGACGGAGGCAAAGGCCTGGTAGAGCTGGAACAGGGCCGAGCCCTGCGTGTCCTTGGGTTCGCCGGGCAGGCGCGAGTCGGTGACGATGCCCATGATCAGCTTGCGCAGCTGCTCGCGCGGCGTGAACAGGGGAATGGTGTTGTCGTAGCTCTTGCTCATCTTGCGGCCGTCCAGCCCCGGCAGGGTGGCCACGTGTTCCTCGATGGCGGCTTCAGGCAGCGTGAAGTGCTCTCCATAGAGGTGGTTGAAGCTGGCCGCGATGTCGCGTGCCATCTCGATGTGCTGGATCTGGTCGCGCCCCACCGGCACGCGGTGGGCGTTGAACATGAGGATGTCGGCCGCCATCAGCACCGGGTACATGAACAGGCCGGCGGTCACGCCCGCGTCGGGGTCTTCACCGCTTGCGGTGTTTTTGTCGACCGAGGCCTTGTAGGCGTGGGCGCGGTTGAGCATGCCCTTGCCGGTGACGCAGGTCAGCAGCCAGGTGAGCTCGGGGATTTCAGGAATGTCGGACTGGCGGTAGAAGGTCACTTCGTCCGGGTTCAGTCCGCAGGCCAGCCACGTGGCGGCGATTTCAAGCGTGGAGCGCTGCACGCGCGCAGGATCGCCCACCTTGATGAGGGCGTGGTAGTCGGCCAGGAAGTAGAAGCTGTCCACTTCGGGCTGGCGGCTGGCGCGAACGGTCGGGCGCACGGCGCCCACGTAGTTGCCGAGGTGCGGGGTGCCCGAGGTGGTGATGCCGGTGAGGACGCGCAAGGTTTTCATGGGTTTTGCAGGCATTACAGGATGAGCAGGCGAAGGGGCGTAAGCAGCACTTCAATGGCGCTGCCGGTGAGCACCATGAGCGGGCGCAGCCACAGGTTGCCCACCACGCCGGTTAGCACGAGCGCCATCACGATGAAAAAGCCCCAGGGTTCCACGCGCGAGACCATTTCCGCCTGCTTCCAGGGCAGCAGGCCGACCAGGATGCGACCTCCGTCCAGCGGGGGCAGGGGAAAGAGGTTGAAGGC
This sequence comes from Hydrogenophaga sp., assembly GCA_030682835.1. Taxonomy (GTDB): domain Bacteria; phylum Pseudomonadota; class Gammaproteobacteria; order Burkholderiales; family Burkholderiaceae_C; genus Hydrogenophaga. The sequence continues at coordinate 188,048 of JAUXNG010000095.1, forward strand.
GAACATCACCAGGTTGACCATCACACCGGCGCGGCACATCTGGAGGAAGAAGCGTTCGTCGACGCCGCTGCCCAGTAGCACATACAGCAGCATGGTCCACAGGATGGCCTGCACCAGGTTGGCGCCCGGGCCGGCCAGTGCCACCCACACCATGTCGCGCTTGGGATTGTTCAGGCCCCCGAAATTCACCGGTACCGGCTTGGCGTATCCAAAAAGGAAGGCGCCGGAGGTGGCGAAGTACAGCAGCAGCGGCATGGCAATCGTGCCCACCGGGTCGATGTGCCGCATTGGGTTGAGCGTGATGCGCCCGAGCTTGGCCGCTGTGTGGTCGCCAAAATGCCGCGCCGCATAGCCATGGGCCGCCTCGTGCACCGTGATGGCGAACAGCACGGGGATGGCGTAGATGGCAATGGTTTGAACGATCTGGGCGAAGTCCATGGCGGCGTGGGCAAACGGCTATTGTCCCACGGGACTTTCCCATGGCTGACATGCCGGGCCACTCCCTCCAAGAGGCGCCGGTGCGGTGCGGCAGGCCCTCAGAGGCCGAGTGGCGCCAGCTTGCCCTGTCCGACGCGCAGCACCTCGGGTTCGCCGCCCGAGCCCATGGGCGTGAGGTCGATCACCGTGGTGGGCTCCAGGGTGCAGGCACCGGCGTCCAGCACACCGGCCAGTTCGTGTTCGAAGCGTTCGCGGATGTCCTGCGCGTCGTTGAGCGCTTCGGCTTCACCGGGGGCAATAAGCGTGGTGGCCAGCAGCGGCGCGTGGTGCAGTTCCAGCAGCGCCAGCAGGGCGGTGTGCTGGGGCACGCGCAGGCCGATGGTCTTGCGCGACGGGTGGCTCACCCGCCGGGGCACTTCCTTGCTGGCTTCGAGGATGAAGGTGTAAGGGCCGGGGGTGGCGAGCTTGAGCAGGCGGTACTGGCGGTTGTCGACCCGGGCGTAATTGGCCAGCTCGCTCAGGTCGCGGCACAGCAGGGTGAGGTGGTGTTTGTCGTCCACCTGCCGGATGCGGCGCAGGCGGTCGGCCGCGGCCTTGTCGTCGAGGTGGCACACCAGCGCGTAGCTGGAATCGGTGGGCACAGCCAGTACGCCGCCGCGTTCGAGCAGCTGCGCGGCCTGTTTGAGCAGGCGGGGCTGGGGGTTGTCGGGATGGACTTCAAAGTACTGGGACATGAGCGTATTGTCCGCGAGCAGACGGGCATTGGTGACAGGGTGTTGTACCCGTGGCAAAGCGCGGTCCGATCGCCGTTACCATCCTTCTTTCACTGTTTTCTGACCCAGGACCGCCCGAACGCCATGCAACAAGCCACCGCCAGTGCCAGCGCCTCGGCCTTCCGCAAGAAACCGGTTGACCTGGGTGCCGTTTCCTGGAGCGGCCGCGTGGAGCCGGCCGATCTGGCGCGCCCCGCCGGCATGCTGATCGCCGCGCTCACGCGCTGTGCCGACGAGCGCGGCCTTTCGCTGAGCGAGATGGCGTCGGTAATGGGCGTGTCGTATTGGGATGTGAGCCAGCTGCGCATCGGTTTTCGGCGCATCGAGGCACTGGACGATGCCATGGCCGAGGCCTGTGCCGCCTTTCTCGACCGGCCGGTTCTGACCATCCACATGCTGGCGGGTCTGCTGGACCCGGAAGAAGCGCTGCAGCGTGCGCCGCTGACGCCGGAAGACATCATTCACGCCCGCCAGCTTCGCGTGTGCGAACCCGAGGAACTCGAACTGCTGTCGCCGCCCAACCGTGCCCGGCCCCTGCAAGGGCTGGCGGTGGACGAACTGGGTGAGCTGCACCGCGCGTTTGGGGCCAACCCGGCGGTGCGCGAGGCGGTGCGGGCCGAGTTGGCGCTGCGACCCATGTCCAAGACCGAGGTGCTGCGGGCGGCCGTCAACGCCGGGGGCGAGGCACCCCGGCCTGCGGGCGAGCGTGAGGCGCCGGCGCCGGGCATCATGCGCTGCACCGCGTGCCAGAAGCGCCTGCGCATTCCGCAACTGAGCAACGCGTGCGAGATCCGCTGCCCGTCCTGCCAGACCGAGTACCACGTGCACTGGCAGGCGTCGGTGTGCGTGGTGCAGCAGCAGGTGCGGGTCGAAGATGAGCCGACGCCGGACGACGCCGGTGATGAACCCGGCTGCGTGGAGATGGATGCCGGCGAGGCCTGGTCGGTACTGGGTCTGCCGAGCGGATCGGCCTGGGCCGAGGTGGAGCGGGTGCGCCGCTCCCTGCTGCAGCAGTACCACCCGGACCGCCTGGGCCACGTGTCGCCGCTGGTGCTCAAGCTGGCCGAAAACGCGTTCAAGCGTGTGGGCGACGCCTACGAGGTACTGAAGGCACAGCGCTGAGCGTGGCGGGCGTTTGGAAGCGGCTTGCTCAGGCAGCGGCGGACAGGCGATGTTCCCGCACCGTCAGCCAGCTGGCCGTGGCGCCGCACACCACGATCAGCGCGATGCCGGCCAACTCCAGCATGCCCGGCACATGGTCGAACACCAGCCAGCCGCAGAGCATGGCAAAGCCGATCTGCGCGTAGAGGTAAGGCGTGAGGGTGGACGCCTGCGTGCGGGAAAATGCCAAGATCAGCAGGAAGTGGCCCACCGTGCCCATGAGGCCGATCAGGCAGAGCAGCGCGAAAGTGCGGGCATCGGGTACCGCCTGCCACACCAGCGGCAGGAGGGCCGTGGACAGCAGTGCGCCGACCCAGCCGGTGTAGAAATGCGTGGTGAGCGGATCTTCTGTTCGCGCCATTCGGCTGGTGAGGATCTGAAAGCCCGCGTAGGTGAAGACCATCAGGAGCGCCAGCAAGCTCGCCCACCCGACCACGGCGCCACCCGGGCGCACCACCATCAGCGCGCCGGCAAATCCACCCGCTACCAGCACCCAGCGCAGCGGTGGCACCTGCTCCTTCAGGAAAACCGCAGCCAGCAGCGTGACCACCAGCGGCGTGGTCATGACGATGGCGGTGAATTCGCCGACCGGCATGAACTGCACCGCCACGAACGACAGCACGCTCACCGTGAGCAGCAGCGCACCGCGCAGCAGCTGCAGCCGGGGCTGGCGGGTCTGCAGCAGCGCACGGCCGCGCAGGGGCAGCAGGAAGACCGTGACCGCCACCGCCTGGAACACATAACGGAACCACACCGCCACCAGCACCGAGATGAACGCGCTGACCAGCTTCACGCTGGTGTCGAGCACAGCGAAACAGGCGGTCGCCGCAACCAGGCAGACGATGCCGAGCAAGGCCGGGGAGCGGTCGGCGTGGCCCGCCATCAGTGGATGCGCGACTGCAGGAGCTCCCACACCGGCGTGACGCTGCCTGGCAGGTCGGGCAGCTTGCCCAGGTCGGTGTGGCTTTCTTCGGGGCTGTGGAAGTCGCTGCCGCGGGAGGCAACCAGGCCGAACTCCTGGCAATAGCCGGCGTACTTGACGAAGTCGGCCGGGCCGTGCGCGCCGGTCACGACCTCGACACCCTGGCCGCCGTGGGCCTTGAACTCGGTGAACAGGGCGAATTCTTCATTCGGTGTGATCTTGTAGCGGCCCGGGTGAGCGATCACGGCCACGCCGCCGGACTGCGTGATCCAGCTCACGGCGTCGCCCAGCGAGGCCCAGCGGTGCGGCACGAAGCCGGGCTTGCCTTCGGTGATGTATTTGCGGAAGACCTCATTGGTTTCCCGGCAGACGCCGGCTTCCACCAGGTAGCGCGCAAAGTGCGTGCGTGAGATCAGTTCGGGGTTGTCCACGTACTTCAGTGCGCCTTCGTACACGCCGGGGATGCCGACCCGCGCCAGGTCGGCGCTCATTTCGCGCGCCCGCTGCTCGCGCCCGCCGCGGGTGTTGCGCAGGCCCTGCACGAGCGCAGGGTGCTCGGGGTCCATGCCCAGGCCAACAATGTGCACCGTGGTCCCGGCGAAGGTCACCGAAATTTCGGCACCCGTGAGGTAGGGCAGTCCCACGGCGCGGGCGGCGGCCATGGCGCGTGCCTGGCCCCCGATTTCGTCGTGGTCGGTCAGGGCCCAGAGTTCCACCCCGTTGTCCTTGGCGCGCTGCGCCAGTGCTTCAGGCGTGAGGGTACCGTCGGAGACGATGGAGTGGCAGTGGAGGTCGGCGTTCAGTATGTGGGTCACCGGGTCATTCTAGGTTTGATGGCCACCTATCGTCGATCCATCAGGCAACACCCGTGTCAGCGGAGGTGGCTCAGGCCCGGAACGCCGCAGGCGGCGCGGGGGTTAGCCCGTGTTCCGCAGCCCCGCCGCAATGCCGTTGATCGAGATGTGGATGCCGCGGCGCACCTTCTCGTCCCGGTCGGCCTGGTTTTCACCGGCGCGGTAGCGCCGCACCAGTTCGACTTGCAGGTGGTGCAGCGGGTCGATGTAGGGAAAGCGGTGGCGGATCGAGCGCTGCAGCGCGGCGTTGTTGACCAGGCGCTGCTGTTCGCCCGTGATGAGCGCCAGCGCTTCGCTGGTGCGGTGCCACTCGGCCTCGATGGCGTTGAACACCTTGGTGCGCAGCTTCTTGTCTTCTACCAGTTCGGCGTAGCGCGTGGCCAGGGCCAGGTCGCTCTTGGCCAGTACCATGTCCATGTTCGAGAGCAGCGTGCTGAAGAACGGCCACTGCTTCACCATCTTCTGCAGCAGCGCGGTCTGCTTGCCGACGCCGTCGGGGCCGTTCTGGTTCAGGAAGGCCTGCACCGCCGATCCAAATCCGTACCAGCCGGGCAGCGTGAGGCGGCACTGGCCCCAGCTGAAGCCCCAGGGAATCGCGCGAAGGTCTTCGATCTGCTGCGTGGCCTTGCGCGAGGCCGGGCGCGAGCCGATGTTGAGCTCGGCAATTTCCCGGATGGGCGTGGCGGCAAAGAAGTACTCGGCAAAGCGGGGGGTGTCATAGACCAGCGCGCGGTAGGCCGCCATGCTGTGCGTCGAAAGCGCGTCGGCCGCCTGCAGGAAGGCCGCCGGCGCGTTGCGCGTGGGCTGCAGCAGGGTGGCTTCCAGCGTGGCGGCCACCAGCGTCTCCAGGTTGCGCCGGCCAATCTCGGGGTTGGCGTACTTCGAGCCGATCACCTCGCCCTGTTCGGTCAGGCGGATCTGGCCGCGCACCGTGCCGGGCGGCTGGGCCAGGATGGCCTGGTAGCTGGGGCCACCACCCCGGCCCACCGTGCCACCCCGGCCGTGGAACATGCGCAACTGGATGGGCTGATGGTTCTCTGCGTTCAGTGCGTCGAACAGTTCCACCAGC
>JAUXNG010000009.1 GCA_030682835.1 Hydrogenophaga sp.
AGCCTACGATTCCGCCGAGGGCTGGGACGCCCTCAAGACCGAGATCAACGCGTTTGCCGAAGCGCAGGGCCGCCGCCCGCGCGTGATGATCAGCAAGCTCGGGCAGGACGGCCACGACCGTGGCGCCAAGGTGGTGGCCACCGCGTTTGCCGACCTCGGCTTCGATGTCGACATGGGCCCGCTGTTCCAGACGCCCGAGGAGTGCGCGCGCCAGGCCATTGAGAACGACGTGCATGCAGTGGGTGTTTCGACGCTCGCCGCCGGCCACAAGACCCTGGTGCCGGCCATCATTGCCGAGCTCAAGAAGCAGGGCGCCGACGACATCATCGTGTTCGTGGGCGGCGTGATCCCGCGCCAGGACTACGAGATGCTGTATGAGGCGGGCGTCAAGGGCATCTACGGCCCGGGCACGCCGATCCCGGCCAGTGCGAAGGACGTGCTGGAGCAGATCCGCAAGGCAATGAATGGAAAGACGGCCTGAATGTGATACCGTAATACGGTATTGAATCAGGAGATCATCATGGCTGTATCCGTTCGCATGGATCCCTTGCTGGAGAAAGAGCTGGAGCTCGCTGCCCGCCGCCAGGGCGTGACCAAGTCCCAGTTCATCGTGGACGCGGTGGAGCGCGCGCTCGGCCGCAAGAACCCCTACGACCTGCTGGTGGCCTTGAAGGCCGAAGAGTCGCAGGCCGAATACAAGGCTGTCGCCAAGGCGTTCAAAGGCGAAGAACAGCCCTACGACACCGACACTTCGCGCGCCACCATCGTGAAAAAACTCAAGGCCAAGCATGGCGGCCGTGCTGGTTGACGCGGGGCCGATGGTGGCGGTGTTCGGGGCCAAGCAGCCCCGGGCCAGGCACTACCTGGACCTGTTCAAGAAGGCGGCCGACATGAACTGGTCGCTCTCCACCACCTGGCCTTGTGTGGTGGAGGCCAGCTACCTGCTCGCGCCGCCGCAGCGCTACACCTTTCTGCGCTGGGTGGGGGCGGGCGCGCTCTCGGTGTTTCCGTTTCAGCAGGAAATGCTGGAAGATTTTGTGGGCCTGATGCAGCGTTACACCGAAGCACCGCGCACCGAGATGGACCTGGCCGACGCATCGCTGCTCTGGCTGGCGTCCGACACCGGTGTGACCTCCATCATGACCACCGATGTGCGTGATTTTTCGCGTTACAGGTTGCCTGACGGCCGAGGCTTCGACATCCTGTGACCACAGAACCGACCAACGCCGTGGTGACACTGCAAACCATTCTGGGTGGTGATGCCATGGCCCAGCGCCGCGCCATCGCCAAAGCCATCACCCTGCTCGAATCCACCCGCGCCGACCACCGCGCGCAGGGAGACGAATTGCTCACAGCCTTGCTGCCGCACACCGGCAAAGCCTTCCGGCTCGGCATCAGCGGC
>JAUXNG010000014.1 GCA_030682835.1 Hydrogenophaga sp.
TCCACCTGCTCCTGGCGCACCAGGATCTCGGGCGACGCGCCCACCACGTGGAAGTCGCCGAAGTGGTAGTAATACATGTAGGGCGACGGGTTCAGCGAACGCAGCGCGCGGTACAGGCTCAGCGGCGACTCGGTGTAGCGCTTCTTGATGCGCTGGCCCACCTGCACCTGCATGAAGTCGCCACCGGCGATCAGCTCCTTCGCGCGCTCCACCGCGGCCAGGTAGTCGGCCTTGGCAAAGTCGCGCTCGGCCGGGTAACTCTGGCTGGGCTTGACCACCGGCGCGCTGACCGAATACTTCAGCGCTTCCTTCAGCTCGCGCACGCGCTTCTTGGCGTTGGCGAAGGCCTCGGGCTGCGCCGGGTCGGCGTAGACGATCAGGTAGAGCTTGCCCGAGAGGTTGTCGATGACGGCCAGCTCTTCGCACTGCAGCAGCAGGATGTCGGGACAGCCCAGGGTATCGGGCGGGCAGGAGGCTTCGAGTTTTTTCTCGATGTAGCGCACCGTGTCGTAGCCGAAGTAGCCGGCCAGACCGCCGCAAAAACGCGGCAGGCCGGGCCGCAGCGCGACCTTGAAACGCTTCTGGTAGTCGCTGATGAAGTCCAGCGGGTTGGCTTTCGAGGTTTCGATGACCTGGCCGTCGCGCACAACCTCCGTCAGCACGTCGGCGCCAAACCCGCTGGCGCGCACCAGGGTGCGGGCCGGCAGGCCGATGAAGCTGTAGCGGCCAAAACGCTCGCCGCCGACGACCGATTCGAGAAGAAAGCTGAATTTTCCGCCGTCCCTCGAATGCGCCAGCTTGAGGTACAGGGAGAGCGGGGTTTCGAGGTCGGCAAACGCCTCCGCCATCAGCGGGATGCGGTTATAGCCCTGCTGCGCAAGGCTTTTGAATTCAAGTTCAGTGATCACGGTGGTGTCCTTTTGCCGGTGACAAGCACCCTCTGGTGCTGTCACCCTCATTCACGGGGCCCGTGTGCGGGGCCGGGATGCCCGCGCGGCAGCACGGGCGCATCAACATCTGCAAGCCAGA
>JAUXNG010000019.1 GCA_030682835.1 Hydrogenophaga sp.
GACTTCCTTGCCGTGGCGGTCAATGACCTTTTCTTTCGACAGCTGGGCCATCATGACCTTGGAGACTTCGTCGCCTGACTTGCCCCAGATGTCCACCACCTTGTTGTAGCGCTCGCCGGCGGTCACCAGACCCGACGCGTACTGCTGGGCGATTTCCTTCACTTCCTTCTCGGAGCGCTCGATGATCGCTGGCTTCTCCTTGGGCACCAGCATGTCGTCCACCGCGATGGAGATGCCGGCGCGCGTGGCCAGACGGAAACCGTTCTGGAGCAGCTTGTCAGCGAACACCACGGTTTCCTTCAGACCACACTTGCGGAAGGCCGTGTTGATCAGCTTGGAGATTTCCTTCTTCTTCAGCGGCTTGTTCAGCACGTCGAAGGGCAGGCCCTTGGGCAGGATCTCGGACAGCAGGGCACGGCCCACGGTGGTGTCCACCAGCGAGGTAGAGGCTTCGAATTCGCCCGTGGTCTTGTCTTTGCTCCACTGCGTCAGGCGCACGCTGATCTTGGCGGTGATTTCAACGGCACCGTTGTCCAGCGCGCGCAGCATCTCGGACAGGTCCGAGAAGATCATGCCTTCACCCTTGCCGTTGATGCGCTCGCGGGTGGCGTAGTACAGACCCAGCACCACGTCCTGCGAGGGCACGATGGACGGCTCGCCGTTCGCGGGGAACAGGATGTTGTTGGAGGCCAGCATCAGCGTGCGGGCTTCCAGCTGCGCTTCCACCGACAGCGGCACGTGGACGGCCATCTGGTCGCCGTCGAAGTCGGCGTTGAAGGCCGCGCAGACCAGCGGGTGCAGCTGGATGGCCTTGCCTTCGATCAGGATGGGCTCGAAGGCCTGGATGCCCAGGCGGTGCAGCGTGGGGGCGCGGTTGAGCATCACGGGGTGCTCTTTGATCACCTCTTCCAGGATGTCCCACACCACCGGCGTGCCGGCTTCCACTTCCTTCTTCGCCGCCTTGATGGTGGTGGCGATGCCCATGGCTTCCAGGCGCGAGAAGATGAAAGGCTTGAACAGCTCCAGA
>JAUXNG010000021.1 GCA_030682835.1 Hydrogenophaga sp.
GGCCATTGCGACAGCATTGCGCATGCCAACCATCACACCCATGGCTGCGGCCAACATCGTGGCCTTGCTCGCTCAAATCCGCGCCGCGATGCCCCGCTGCGCACGCCGTTGGCTACATGCGTGAAATATCCGGGCTAGCCGTATCTGCAGGAAACGAATCGTCGGCTTATGGGATTGATGCGTCCAATTGATTATTTATGGAAAACCATAAATTACACTTTTGCATTTGATAACGCGCCCATATGTGGTTTCCTGCGGCAATGGACAGCCATCCCGATGGCTTATGGCCATGCGAGGTGCATGCAGCTCTTGTGGGATTGCGCGGCACCGGTCACTGGATCGGTGAACGCGATACCTCGTGCGAGCAGGCGCAGCGGGTTTGCGAAATCCTCTTTCTCGCTCGGCCCGCGCCGCGCCGTGGGATAGAACTGGTCACCCAGCAGCGGCAAGCCCAGCGCATTCATGTGCACACGCAGCTGGTGCCGCTTGCCGCTCTCCGGCCACAGCCGGTACATCGCCCAGAGGCCTCTTCGCTCCACACAATCGACACGGGTTTCGCTGTTGGGGGGCAGGTTTTCGTCGGGCCGTGCTTCCCGCATCCGGTAGAAGGCCTGCTCGTCTTCCAGAATGTGGCTGGTGCGCGTCAGGGGGAATGTGAGGCGATCCGTCCAGGCGGCGATGGCTTCATATTGTTTGTCGACCCGCCGCTCACGGAACAGGCGCTGGTACGCATCGCGGTCCTGCGGGCGCTTGCACAGCAAGACCAGGCCGGCGGTTTCGCGGTCGATGCGGTGCAGCGGGCTGAGGTCGGGGCAGCCCAGCTGGGTTTTCAGGCGCACCAGCAGCGTTTCCTTGACGTAGCGGCCACCCGGGGTGACGGGCAGAAAGTGCGGCTTGTCGGCCACGACCAGGTGCGCGTCCTCGAACAGCACCCGCGCCTCGAATGGAATGGGCGCTTCGTCGGGCATGTCTCGCCAGTAGTAGATGCGAGATCCGTTTGCGTACGGCGCATCCAGGCCGAGAGGCTCACCGTTTTCACCGACGACCTGGCCACTGGCCATTCGTTGAGCCCACTCGTCGCGGCTCACCCTGGGCAGGCGTTCGGCGAGGTGATCAAGCAGCGTGAGCCAAGGAATATGCCGCAGCCGCGGCAGGGCCAGGCAGCTGGGCGAAACCCCATCGCGCATGGCGATGGCCGGGTTCTTGGACACGTGGGCCATGGGGCCGGTTTCAGACGCGGGTGAACACCAGGTCCCACACCCCGTGGCCCAGCTTGAGGCCCCGGTTTTCGAACTTCGTCAGAGGCCGGTAATCGGGCTTGGGCACGAAGCCTTCACTGCTCGCGGGCGCGGTGTTGGCCAGCAGCGGCTCTGCGCTGAGCACGGCCAGCATCTGTTCGGCATAGGGCTGCCAGTCGGTTGCCAGGTGCAGGTAGCCGTCGGGCTTGAGATGGCGCGCCAGGCGGTTCACGAACGGCGTCTGGATCAGTCGGCGCTTGTGGTGACGGCTCTTGTGCCAGGGGTCGGGGAAGAAGATGTGCACGCCGTCCAGGCTGTTTTCGCCCAGCATGTGGTCCAGCACCTCGACCGCATCGTGGCGGAAGATGCGGATGTTTTCGATGCCACCCTCGCCGCAGAGCTTGAGGAGTGCGCCCACGCCGGGCTCATGCACTTCGCAGCACAGGAAGTTGTCTTGCGGGCGCGTCTGGGCAATCTGGGCCGTGGCGCCGCCCATGCCAAAACCGATTTCCATGATCAGCGGCGCGCGACGTCCGAAAACCGTGTCCACGTCCAGCGGCGCCGGGGCGTAGTTCAGCAGGAAGCGGGGGCCGAACTGCTCATAGGCGCGCTGCTGGCCAGGGCCGGTGCGCCCGGCGCGCAGCACGTAGCTCTTGATGACCCGCATGAAGGGTGCCTGGGTGCCCTCGGGCGCCGTCTGGGCGTTGGCGTCGTCGGAAGATTCGGGCGTGGGGGAAGGCGGGCTGTCGTGGTTCATGGCAGGCGGGGAAAGAGGTGCCAGATTGTAGGTGCCGCTACCGGTGCGGCCTGCTCATGGTTCAGGAGCGGGCAGCCCACTCGTCGGTCCAGGCTCGCAGCGCGCTGGGTGTGTCGTGGGCAGGGGCAGGGGTCAGACCCAGGCAGGCCGCAGCCGCGTTCAGCGCGGCCAGCGGAGTGCCCAGGTCCAGCGCGCGGGCGCCGTTCTGCTTGCTCAGTTTTTCGCCGTTCTCGCCCAGCACCAAGGGTGTGTGGCGGTACTGGGGTGTGTGAACGCCCAGCGCCTGCTGCAGCAGCATCTGCCGCGGCGTGTTGTCGCTCAGATCGGCGCCGCGCACCACGTGCGTGATGCCCTGCGCCGCGTCGTCCACCACCACCGCGAGCTGGTACGCCCAGAGCCCGTCGGCGCGCTTCAGGATGAAATCGCCAACTTCGCGGGCCACGTCCTGCACCTGCGCGCCCAGTGCCAGGTCGGTCCAGTGCACGGGCGCCTGTTCAGGCGCGATCAGGAAGCGCCAGGCCCTGGCCGGCCTGCCCTGCAGGCCGCCTTGATCGGGCCGGCAGGTGCCAGGGTAGACGGCGCTGTGGTGGCGCTCGCGGTTCAGGCCTCGGGCCAGCAACGCCCTTTCAATGTCGCTGCGTGAGCAGCCGCATGGGTAGGCGCGGCCCGCTTGTACCAGCTGGTCCAGCGCGGCCTGGTAATGGCCGCATCGCTGCGACTGCCAGAGCACGGGTTCGTCACTGACGAGGCCGCAGCTCGCCAATTGCGCCAGTATGTGTTCGGCCGCCCCCGGCACGCAGCGGGGCGTGTCCACATCTTCGATGCGCACCAGCCAGGTACCACCGTGGGCGCGCGCATCTAGCCAGCTGGCCAGCGCGGCCACCAGCGAGCCGGCGTGCAGCGGGCCGGTGGGGGAGGGCGCAAAACGCCCACGGTACGAACGGGGAGCAGGCACGAAGCGGTGCTGGGGCCCTCAGACCATCGCCAGAGCCAGCTCCAGTCCTGAGACAAAGGCATCTTCCACCCGGTGGCCCAGGCACCAGTCGCCACACAGGCCGATCCCCAATGCCGGGTCGTAGATGTGGGAGCGGCCCAGCGGCTGCTGCGTCTGGGCAAAGCGCCAGCGGTGCACCTCGGCGTAGGCGGGCGTGGCGCGGATGCCGGTGATCTGCGAGAAGCCCTTGAGCAGCTTCGCCTTGACGCGCTCGGCGTCGTCTTCGAGGTGCTTGGACGACCAGGCGGGGCTGGCCTGCACGGTCCAGCGCTCGATGGGTTCGCGTCGCGGCTTGCTGCTTTCACGCGCCAGCCAGCTGATGCGGTGGTGGGTGCTGCGCGCGGCGTTCCACTGCGGGCCCAGGTGCGGCAGGCCGGGCTGCATGGCGTTGGGGTAGGCCACCATCAGCGTCCAGCAGGGCGCGACTTTCACCGCGTCCAGTGTGTGGCGCAAGTCGGGCGTGTGGCCCGAGACCATGAGCAGGTCGTGTGCCTGCGGGTGCGGCAGCGCGAGCACGATGCGGTCGAAACCACCGTGCACATGCAGGCCGCCCTCGGTGTCTTCGGTGCGCAGCTGCCACTGTTCGGGGTGCAGCGCGTCGCGCTCGATGAGCGTCACCCGCGACTGCAGCAGCACCTCGGCCTTCAGGTCGCCGTGCTGCTGCGGGTTCATCAGCGGTTCGGCCCAGTACGACACCAGCGAGCTCATGCCGGGCGTGGCCACGAAATGGGGTTCAGACGGCGGCGGCGCGCTGGCCAGCACATGGCCCAGTTCGTCGAGCACGCGCACGGTGCTCACGCTCCAGGGACGCACCACCGCCTGCGCGGTCAGCAACGCCTTGGCGAAGCGGCTGTCACGCACGGTGAAGTACTGTGCGCCGTGGTCGAAGCCGCCGAACTCGGTGCGGCGCGTGGACATGCGTCCGCCAAAGCCCCGGCTCTTCTCGAACACCGTGACACGGTGTCCGGCCTGCGCCAGCGTGCGGGCGCAGGCCACACCCGCCATGCCGCCACCCACCACCGCCACATGCAGGGGCTCAAAGGCGGCGCGGCGTGCAGCCCGCGCGGGTTTGGCCTGGCTGGCTGCGGGTTTGGAAAGGGGCGAAGGAGCGCTGGTCTTTTTGCTGTTTTTCATGTCTCGTGCGCGTGGTGAAGGGTGGCGGGGGGATGGGTGTCACTGTATCAGCCTGTGTCGTGTTTTCCCGCTCGCATGAGGGGCAGTGTCAGCTTTGGTGGTGGTTGTTGAGCAGGGCCGCGCGCGTGGTGGGATGTTGAAGCCGCTCCAGCCACCAGCGCAGCGCCCGCCCCGTGTCGGCTGCGCCGCGCAGTTGGCGCCACGCGTAGGCGGCGCGCACGTTGCGGTTGGGGCGCTGCACCGCCTTCACCACCAGCCTGCCCGCCGTGATGAAGGGCTGAGCCAGTGGCAGCGGCAGGAAACCGGCACCGATGCCGCGCAGCTGGGCTTCGAGCTTGTGCTGCATGGTGGGCACGGTGAGCACGTCCTGCCCGGGCAGCAGGTTGTGCGTCATGCCATTGCCGCGCTGCGTGCTGTCGGCCACCGCCACAGCGCGGTGCTGGCGAAGCTCGTCGTCGCTCAGGCTGTGCCCGATGCTCGCCAGCGGGTGGTGGGGCGCCACCGCAAAGACGAACGACACAGTGCCCAGGGGAGCGCTCTGCACGTCACCCTGGGCCAGTTCACCGGACACGCCCAAGGCCAGATCGGCCTGACCGCTTTGCAGGGCCTCCAGCGTGCCCGACAGCGTTTCGGCCCGCAGTTTCAGGCGGGTTGGTGCGCCCTCGGCGTAGAAGGCTTCGCACAGCTCGAACAGGGTGCTGCGCGCAACCAGGGCATCAGCGGCAATCGTCAGCTGGGGTTCCCAGCCGGTGGCCACGCGCTTCACGCGCTGCGCCACGGCGTCGAGCTCGTCCAGCAGGTACTGGCCCGAGCGCAGCAGCTCGGCACCGGCTGGCGTGAGCTGGGCGCGGCGCGCGCTGCGGTCGAACAGCAGCACGTCCAGCGCGTCTTCGATCTGGCGCACCCGGTACGTGAGGGCACTCGGCACGAGCCCGAGTTCGCGCGCCGCGGCGGCCATGCTGCCCAGCCGTGCCACCGCCTCGAGGAGGCCGAGGTTTTCGGGGGATAGCGCACTTCGAGGGGTCGCTGAGGGCATCGGCTGCTTCCGTTTGTTCAATTTAATCGAATGATGCCACCAAAACAGTGCGAACGAAACGAGGTATCAGGTTCGCATAATGAAGCCATCGCACAGCGCTTTCGCGCCAGTTGCTGACTTCAAAGGACAACCTCGACATGTTGCAGATCCGACGTTCCGATGCCCGCGGTTTCGCAGACCACGGCTGGCTCAAGAGCCACCATTCTTTCTCTTTCGCGGAGTATTTCGACCCGGCCTGGATGGGCTGGGGCAATCTGCGCGTGATCAACGAAGACCGCATCGCACCCGGCACGGGCTTTGGCACGCACGGCCACCGCGACATGGAAATCGTCAGCTATGTGCTGCAGGGCAACCTGGCGCACCAGGACAGCATCGGCAACGTCAAGGGCATTCCCCCGGGTGATGTGCAGCGCATGAGTGCCGGCAGCGGCGTGCGCCACAGCGAGTTCAACCACGCACCCGACCAGACCACGCACTTCCTGCAGATCTGGATCGAGCCGAATGTGCGCGGCATCGCGCCCGGCTACGAGCAGAAGAGCTTTGCCGAGTCCGACAAGCGGGGTCGTCTGCGGCTTGTGGCGTCGCCCGACGGTGCCGAGGCGTCGGTCACGATCCATGCCGATGCCTCGCTGTACGCCGGTCTGTTCGACGGTAAGGAAGGTGCAGAGCTGGCCCTGGATCCCCGGCGCAAGGCATATGTGCACCTGGTGCGCGGCAAGCTGAACGTCAACGGCCAGTTGCTGCAGACCGGGGATGCCGCGGTGATGGCCGACGAGTCCCGCCTGGTATTGAGCGAGGGCGAAGCTGCCGAAGTGCTGGTGTTTGACTTGGCGCCCTGAGCGCGTCCATCTGGATTTATTTTTTTTAGCCACCCGCCCGAGCGCAGCTGCCGCCGGGCAGATTTTTCAGGAGTTGTTCACATGGCAAAAGTCGTTGTTGTTTTTCATTCCGGTTACGGCCACACCCAGCGCATGGCGCAATCCGTGGCGCAGGGCGCCGGTGCCGAGCTGATCGCCATCGATGCCGAGGGCAACCTGCCCGAAGGCGGCTGGGAGGCGCTGAACGAAGCCGACGCCATCATCATGGGTTCGCCCACCTACATGGGCAGCGTGAGCTGGCAGTTCAAGAAGTTTGCCGATGCGTCCAGCAAGCCGTGGTTCTCGCAGCAGTGGAAAGACAAGCTGTTCGCCGGCTTCACCAACAGCGCCACCATGAACGGCGACAAGCATTCCACGCTGCACTACCTCTTCACCCTGGCCATGCAGCACAGCGGCCTGTGGGTGGGCACCGGTTTGATGCCCGCGAACAGCAAGGCGGCCCAGCGCAACGATGTGAACTACGTCGGTTCGTTTGCTGGCGCGATGGCCCAGAGCCCGTCGGACGCGGGTGCCAACGAAATGCTGCCCGGTGACCTGGAAACGGCCCGCCTGTTCGGTGAGCGCGTCGCCGCCACCGCGGTCCGAATCAAGGGCTGATCACTTTCGTGGGGGAAGGGCGCCAAGCGCGCTTACATTTCCTTCCATGAAGATCATCAACATCCTGCCCTGGGCAGACTGGCTGGCGCTGGTCTGCTTTTTGGCTTTGTGGGTCGGGTACGCGTGGTTCGCGCGGGTGTGGGGGCTACGGCGCTCGTCCCTGCTGGTCACCACCAACCGATACCGCGCGTACTGGATGAGGCAGGCCACCGCCCGCGACCCGCGCATGCTCGACGGTCTGATCACGCAGACGCTTTCACAGACGCCTTCCTTCTTCTCATCCACTTCGATCCTGGTCATCGGTGGCCTGTTTGCCCTGCTCGGCACCACCGACAAGGCCGCCGAGCTGATGAGCGAAATTCCGTTCGCCCAGACCACCACGCTCGTGGTGTTCGAGTTCAAGGTGCTCGTGCTGGTGGCCATCTTTGTCTACGCGTTCTTTCGCTTCTCGTGGTGCATGCGGCAATACACCTTTGTGGCGCTGGTCATCGGCTCCATGCCGGCGCCGGAGGATTTTGAATCGGGCAAGTTCGATCGGAAGGTCTACGCCGACCGGGCAGCGGCCATGGTGGGCGCCGCCGCCGAGACGTTCAACGATGGCCTGCGCGCCTACTACTTTGCGTTCGCTGCACTGGCCTGGTTTGTCTCGCCACTGGCCATGGTGGCCGCCACCGGCGTGGTGGTGGCGATCCTGTACAGCCGGGAGTTTCATTCGGAGGTGCTGTTTATCTTGCGGGATTGAATGTGCCACCACGCTCCGCCGCTTCGCGGGTCGTGGCAAGCGCTGAAGCTGGGGCGACCAAGCGCTGAACGGTCAGGTGGTGGCTTCTAAAATGGCCTGATGTTCATCCACCTGCGCCTGCACACCGAATTCTCCGTCGTCGACGGCACCAACCGCATCGACGATGTGGTGGCCGCAGCGGCCGCCGACCGCCAGCCCGCGCTGGCCATCACCGACCTGAACAACCTGTTCGGCGCGGTCAAGTTCTACAAAGCCGCGCGTGGCGCCGGCGTGAAACCTGTGCTGGGCGCCGAGGTGATGCTGCAGGGCTTCACCGAAGAGACACCCGGCGCCATGCCGGGCAGCCACCAGGCGGTGACACCCCGCGTGGTGCTGCTGGTGCAGGACAAGCAGGGCTACCTGAACCTGAGCGAGCTGCTCGCCCGCGCCTGGACTCGCAACGACGGGCGCGGTGGCGCGGTGATCCGGCGGGAATGGCTGGAGGAGCTCAACGCCGGCCTGCTCATGCTCTCGGGCGCGCAGGCAGGGCCCGTAGGACAGGCGCTCATTCAGGGTGACACCCAGCGCGCGATGGACGTGGCGCTGCAGCTGGGGCGCCTGTTCACACACCGTTTCTACATCGAGCTGCAGCGTGCCGGCCGCCTGGACGACGAGCGGCATGTGACGGCGGCGGTGCAGCTCGCGGCCCGGCTCGGGCTGCCGGTGGTGGCCACGCACCCGGTGCAGTTTCTGGAGCCCGACGACTACGAGGCGCACGAGGCCCGCGTGTGCATTTCCGATGGCGAGATCCTGGGCAACAGCCGCCGTGTGCGCCGCTTCACCCGCGAACAGTATTTCAAGAGCGCCGAGCAGATGGTGGCGCTCTTCGTGGATGTGCCCAGCGCCGTGGCCAACACGCTGGAGATTGCGAAGCGCTGCAACCTTACGCTGGTGCTGGGCAAGCCGCAGCTGCCCGATTTCCCCACGCCGCTGATCGACGGCGTGCCCATGCCCATGGAGGACTTCTTCCGCCAGTCGTCTTTCGAAGGGCTGGAGGAGCGTCTGGCGCATCTGTACCCCGACGTGGCCAAGCGCGACGCCGAGCGCCCCCGCTATGTGGCGCGGCTGGAGTTCGAGATCAACACGATCCTGAACATGGGCTTCCCCGGTTACTTCCTGATCGTGGGCGACTTCATCAAGTGGGCTAAGAACAACGGCTGCCCGGTGGGCCCCGGCCGCGGTTCGGGTGCCGGCTCGCTCGTGGCTTACGCCTTGAGCATCACCGACCTGGACCCGCTCCAATACAACCTCCTGTTCGAGCGTTTCCTGAACCCGGAGCGGGTGTCCATGCCCGACTTCGACATCGATTTTTGCCAGTCCAACCGCGACCGGGTGATCGACTACGTGAAGGACAAGTACGGCAAGGACGCGGTGAGCCAGATCGCCACCTTCGGCACCATGGCCGCGCGCGCCGCCATTCGCGACGTGGGCCGCGTGCTCGATTTTTCCTATGGCTTCTGCGACGGCATTTCCAAGCTGATCCCGAACAAGCCGGGTATGTCGGTCACGCTGCAGTACCCGCCCAACCCCAAGAAAGAGGGCGACAAGAACAACTACGCCATCGAGATGGAGCCGGTGCTGGCCGAGCGCATCCAGAAGGAAGACGACGTCAAGACGCTGATCGAGCTGGCGCAGAAGCTCGAAGGCATGACGCGCAACATCGGCATGCACGCCGGTGGTGTGCTGATCGCGCCGGGCAAGCTCACCGACTTTTGCCCGCTCTATGCACAGCCCGGCAGCGACTCGGCCGTGAGCCAGTACGACAAGGACGACGTGGAGGCCATCGGCCTGGTGAAGTTCGACTTTCTGGGTCTGGCCACGCTGACCATCCTTGAGATCGCGCGCGAGTTCATCGTCAAGCGCCACAAGGGCCAGGAAAACTTCCGGTTCGAAGACGTGCCGCTGGACGACGCCCGCACCTACGCGCTGTTTTCGCGCGGGCAGACCGAGGCCGTGTTCCAGTTTGAAAGCCGCGGCATGCAGGGCATGCTCAAAGACGCCAAACCCAGCCGGTTGGAAGACCTGATTGCCCTGAACGCGCTCTACCGCCCGGGCCCGATGGACCTGATCCCCAGCTTCGTGGCACGCAAGCACGGGCGCGAGGTGATCGAGTACCCGCACCCGCTGGTGGCCGACATGCTCTCCGAGACCTACGGGATCATGGTCTACCAGGAGCAGGTGATGCAGACCGCGCAGATCCTGGGCGGTTACTCGCTCGGCGGCGCCGACATGCTGCGCCGCGCCATGGGCAAGAAGAAGGCCGAGGAAATGGCCGAGCACCGGGAAATCTTCCGGGCCGGTGCGGCCAAGAACGGCATCACGCAGGAGAAGGCCGACGAGGTGTTCGACCTGATGGAGAAGTTCGCGGGCTACGGCTTCAACAAGTCACACGCCGCCGCCTACTCCCTGCTGGCGTACCACACGGCCTGGCTGAAGGTGCACTACACGGCCGAGTTCTTCTGCGCCAACATGACGGTGGAGATGGACGACACCGACAAGCTGCGCGTGCTCTACGAAGACGCGCTGAAGATGGGCATCGCCTTCGAGGCGCCCGACGTCAACCGTGGCTTCCACCGCTTCGAGCCCATCACCGACAAGTCGATCCGCTACGGGCTGGGCGCCGTCAAGGGCACCGGGCAGCTGGCCATCGAGGCCATCGTGGCCGCGCGCGAAGGACGGGGGGACGGTCCCAACGGCGGTGAAGCGGGGCCGTTCAAGAGCCTGTTCGATTTCTGCCGCCGGGTGGACCGTAGCCGCCTGAACAAGCGCACGGTGGAGGCGCTCATCAAAGCCGGTGCCTTCGATTCGCTGCACCTGAACCGCGCCGAGGCGCTGGCCTCGGTGGACCGCGCGTTTGACTTCGCCGCCGCCAGCGTGGCCAACGCCAACCAGGGCGGCCTGTTCGACATGATGGGTGGCGACGACGACCACGGCTCCAGCACGCAAGAGCCCGATCTGGTGACCACCACGCCCTGGGGCGTGAAGGAGCAGCTCACGCACGAGAAGACTGCCATGGGCTTCTACTTCTCCGGCCACCTGTTTGATGAAGTGGCGCGCGAGGTGAGGCGCTTCGCCCGCACCGCCCTGGAAGACGTAAAGGAAAGCCGCGACCCGGTGATCCTGGCCGGCATCGTGACCGACTTTCGCGTCATCAACGGCCAGCGCGGCAAGCTGGCGCTGTTCAAGATCGACGACAAGAGCGGTGTGCTGGAGGTCAGCGCGGACGAGAACCTCATCAACCAGCACCGCAACCTGCTGAAGGACGACGAACTCATCATCGTGCAGGCGCTGGCGCAGCCCGACCGCTTCTCGGGCGGCCTGCGCCTGAAGATCCAGCAAATCTGGGACCTGGCCTCGGCCCGCTGCCGCTTCGGCAAGTACCTGCGCGTGGCGGTGAACGGCCACGCCCCGGCCGTGGCCGAGCTGGTGCGCGAGTTTCCGCCCAAACGCGAGCTGACGGACCAGGGCGAACTGGTGCGGGGCCTGCCGGTGCGGCTGTCGCTGCTGCGCCCCGGTGCGCAGTGTGAGTTGCAGCTGGACGACCGCGCCCTGTTTTTCCCGACCGACGCCGCGCTGGCGAGCTGGATGGCGCAGGCGCATGAACGGCGGGCGGAGATTGTGTTTGACTGATGGGCCGGAGTGCGCTTGCAGAGGTGGGGGATTCAGGTTTAGTATTACGTCTGTTATAACGCAGCCGGAGTCGCCCATGCACACGCTCAAACTCACCCAGATCGGCAACTCGGTGGGAGTGATCCTGCCAAAAGATGTCTTAACCAAACTCCAGCTGGAGCGAGGTGACGAGATTTTTCTCACCGATTCGCCTGATGGCATGCGCCTCACGGTGCACAACCCGGCATTTGAGGCCCAGATGCGAGAGGCGCGCGACATCATGAAATCGCGACGGGCGGTGTTGCATGAGTTGGCCAAGTGAGCGCCTGGGTCTGGCTACAGCCAGAAGTGTTGTTGGCGGTTCATGAAGCGCAACTGGCGGAACACGGAGGATTGGCCGGTACGCGAGACGCGCGCCTTTTTGATTCAGCATTGAGCCGGCCTCAAAATCTGGCCGCTTACGGATTGCCCGACGGTGGAACGCCGGATGTGGCCGCTCTGGCAGCTTGTTACGGATATGGCATCTCCCGCAACCATCCCTTCATGGATGGGAACAAGCGAACAGGTTTTGTGGCTTCAGAATTGTTCTTGCGGCTCAACGGCTGGATGCTGATGGCCGATGACGCCGACTGCGTGTTGACCATGCTCAAGGTTGCCGCTGGCGACATCACACAGGATGACTTCGCTGCCTGGATCCGGCAACACGCCGTTCCGCGTTAATCCGCTCCGGCACATCTGGCCCGCACACCGCGGCCTCAGTCCTGCGGACGCAGCCCGATGATCAGCGCAGGCGGTACCCGGCCGTCGGTGTCGCGCGGCAGGCTGGCGGTGCGGTCGATGGCGCGCAGCACCGCTTCGTCCCACGCCGCATTGCCGCTACTCTTGACGAGCTTGCTGGAGGTGATGGTGCCGTCCGGCAGGGTGCGCACCTCGACTTCGGCGCGGGGGTTGCCCGGGGCCACATCGGCGAACACCACATTGGGCTTGATACGGGCCGCCACGCGTCCCGCGTAGCCGGGCGAGGGGCCGCTGGATTGCTGTGCGGTGCCGGTGGACTGGGCGCCTCCGGTGGCGCCCGCCTGGCCCATGATGCGGCGCATCTGCTCGTCTCGCTGCTGGGCCGCCAGCGCGGTCTCGCGCTTTTCCCTTTCCTCGGCCAGCTTGCGCTGCTGCTCGGCGGCGGCTTTGTCGGCCTGGGCTTTCTTCTCGGCGGCGGCCCGGTCGGCGGCCAATTTTTCTGCAGCCAACTTGTCGGCTGCCGCTTTCTTTTCTGCGGCCACCTTGCGCTCGGCAGCGAGCTTGTCTGCCGCGGCTTTCTCGGCGGCCAGCTTGCGTGCGGCCTCCTCGCGGGCCTTGCGCTGCTCGGCCTCGGCTTCGGCTTTTTTCTTCGCCTGGGCAGTGGCCACGTCGGACTGGCGGGGAGCCGGTGGCGGTGGGGGCGGCACGGGTGCTGGTTTGGGCGGCGCTGGTGGCGGCGGTACCGGCGTGGGAGCAGGGGCCGGAGCTGGGGGCTCAGGGGGCGGAGGTTCAGCGGCGCGGGGAGCCGCCTGCGCTGGCAGCTTGGACCAGATCTCGGCCTCAAAGCGCACCGGTGGAGCCTCGTGCTGCCAACCGACGCCCCACGTCAACGCGGCCACCAGCAGCCCGTGCGCCACCAGCGCCAGGCCCAGCGGGCCCAGCCAGCGGCCCTGCTCGGGCGGCGCAAGGCTCAGGTGGTCGGCGGTGGTCTGCATGGTGTGGTGGGTTGCACGGGCCGGTTGAGCGATCAGAGTGTGGACAGCGCCACGCGGTTCACGCCGGCAGCCCGCAGCTGCCGCACCACTTCCATCACGGCGTTGTAGGTCACTTCTTTGTCTGCGCTGACCAACACCGGCATGTCTTCAGCGCCCGCCCGCAGCGTCTGCACCTGCCGCACCAGTTCGCGTGCACTGACTTCTGCGGGCGGGCGGTTGTCCTGCCCCATGCGCAGCTGCAGGCGTTCGGTCTTGTCGATGATGACCTCGACGTACACATCGGGCGTGCGGTCGGCCTGTCCCACGCTGGGCAGGGAAATCTGGCTGGGTGTGATCAGCGGGGCGGTGACCATGAAGATGATCAGCAGCACCAGCATCACGTCGATGAAGGGCACCATGTTGATTTCGTTCATGGTGCGGCGGCCCCGGCCGCGGCGTGAAACGTCGGGCATGCTCAGTGGCCCGAGGGTGTGGTCTGCTGCGCGCCCAGGTTGCGCTGCAGGATGTTGGAGAACTCTTCCATGAAGGTCTCCAGCGTGTTGGCCACGCGGTCGATGTCGTGCGTGAAGCGGTTGTAGGCCACCACGGCCGGGATCGCGGCGAACAGGCCGATGGCGGTGGCCACCAGTGCTTCGGCAATGCCTGGCGCCACCGAGGCCAGCGTCACCTGGGTGAGCGCGGCCAGCCCAGTGAAGGCGTGCATGATGCCCCACACGGTGCCGAACAGGCCCACGTAGGGCGAGACCGAGCCCACCGAACCCAGAAACGACAGGTTCACTTCCAGCGCGTCCAGCTCGCGCTGAAGGCTGGCGCGCATGGCGCGGCGCGCGCCATCGAGCAGGGCGCCGTTGTCGGTGATGCGCCGCTCGCGCAGCTTCTGGTACTCCCGCATGCCGCTGGCGAAAATGCGTTCCATGGGGCCACCGTGGCGTGCACTCTGGGCCGCTGCGGCGTACAGGTCGTTCAGGTTTGCGCCCGACCAGAACTCGCGTTCAAAGTCTTCGTTGTGCGCCCGCACGCGCTTGATGGCAAAGACCTTTCGGAAAATGGCCGCCCAGCTCACCACCGACACCCCGATCAGCAGCAGCACCACGGCCTGCACCACCCAGCTGGCGTTGAGCATCAGTTGAACGATGGAGAGGTCTTGGGTCATGGCGATCGGAGGCGGTGAGACAAAAAAGGTTCTTCGGCGTCAGCGAGAAGGGTGCAACGCGTCGAGAAGATGGGCGGGAATGCGCTGGGGGCGCAGGGTGGCAGCGTCCACCCAGCCAATGCGGATGCTGCCTTCGCACAGCAGGGCTGGCTGGACTACTACTTGGGGAGTACCGCTGCCCTCGGCTCGTTCAGCAGGTGCAAGGGCAGAGGTGGCGCAGGCCGGTTGAAGGCTCGCCGACTGCCTGATTGTGAGCGAGGCCCGCCCGGCTTCAGCCAGCTCGGCTGTAACCAGAAGCAAATCATCGAGCCGGGCCGGGCGCTGGTAGCGCACCTGCGTGTCGGTGACCACGAACATGCCGCCCAGCTGCTCGCGCAGCTTCTGCTGCTCAAGGCCCAGGCTGCGCAGCCACTCGGTGCGGGCGCGCTCAAAGAACTTGAGGTAGTTGGCGTAGAACACGATGCCACCGGCATCGGTGTCTTCCCAGTACACCCGGACCGGCCACTCGAAGGCGGCGGCGGTCGGCACAGCGCGTGGCTTGCTCACAGCGCCTGCTCCAGCCGGCGCACGGCTTCCTGCAGTTGCGCCATCGAATTGGCGGTGGAGAAACGCAGGTAGCGCCAGGGGTCGGCCTGGCCAAAATCACGGCCAGGCGTGGTCGCCAGCTGGCAGCGCTTCATCAGCTCGAACGCCAGCGCCCAGCTGCCGCCCTCGTCAGGCCGCTCGCCGCGCGGTGCAATGCCCCAGCGCTTGCACAGCTGCGTCACGTCGGCCCAGGCGTAGAACGCACCATCGGGTTCCACCGGCACCGCCATTCCCAGGCGCTTGAGTTCGGGAATGAAGTAATCGCGGCGCGCCCTGAATTCGGCCCGGCGGCGCTCGTACTCCGCCAGGCTCTCGGGCTCGAAGCAGGCCAGCGCGGCATGTTGCGCCACCGTGCTGGCGCAAATGAACAGGTTCTGCGCCAGGCGTTCCACCGCGGGTACCAGTGCCGGTGGCAGCACCAGCCAGCCCAGGCGCCAGCCGGTCATGTTGAAGTATTTGGAAAAACTGTTGACGCTGATGACCTCGTCACCCAGACCGTCGGGCAGGCCGAGTGCGCTGTGGCCGTAGGCGTCGTCGTAACTCAGGCCCAGGTAGATCTCGTCCACCATCGTGATCCCGCCGCGCGCGCGCACGACGCGTGCAATGCGTTCCAGTTCGTCACGTGCGATCGACGTGCCGGTGGGGTTGGATGGCGAGGCCAGCAACACGCCGCGGGTGGCCGGGTTCCAGGCTACTTCCACCTGTGCGGCGCTGAGCTGGAAGCGCTCGGCTGGGCCGGTCCGGATCAGCGTGGCGCGTCCTTCGGCCGCCTGCACGAACTGGCGGTTGCAAGGGTAGCTGGGGTCGGGCATCAGCACCTCATCGCCGGCCTCGATCAGCGCCAGGCAGGCCAGCTGCAGTGCAGCCGATGCACCGGCGGTGATCACGATGCGACCCGGATCGATGTCCAGCCCGAAGCGCGCGGCGTACCAGCCGCTGATGGCCCGGCGCAGCGCCGGCAGGCCAGTGGCTGGCGTGTACTGGCTCTGACCACCGTGGATGGCGCGAATGGCGGCTTCCTGCACCAGCGGTGGCGCGGTGAAGTCGGGTTCGCCGATGTTCAGGTAGAGCATGGACCGGTCGCCCGGCGCGGCGCTGGCTGCCATTGCCTGTGCCGCCTTGGCCAGCTCCATTACGTAGAAGGGTTCGACGCGTTGCGCCCGCTGGGCAATCCTCATGTGGGGTTCACTCCGGCGCGGCTCAGGCGGCTTCGTCGGGGCCGGCCACCGGCTCGCGTCTGGGGGGCGCACGGTTGCCGGCCTTGGCCGGTGCCGCCGCCACCTCGACCGGGCGCAGCTGGGCCGCCAGCTGGTGCAGCACGCCGTTCACGTACTTGTGACCGTCGGTGCCACCGAAGGATTTCGCCAGCTCGATGCACTCGTTGAGCACCACACGCCAAGGCACGTCCAGGCAGTGCTGGAACTCGTACACGCCGATCCACAGCACACCGCGTTCGATGGGCGAGAGCTCTACCAGGGGGCGGTCCAGCAGCGGTGTGATGAGCGCGTCCAGCGCGTCGGCCTGGGTCACGCAGCCGTGGAGCAGGGCGTCGTAGTGCACGCTGTCGGCCTTGTGGAAGCCGGCCAGGTCGCGCGTGAAGGCGTCGATGTCACCTGCGTCGTTCTTGCCCACGAAATGCTGGTAGAGCGCCTGCAGCGCGAACTCGCGCGAGCGGGTGCGGGCCGACTTGTCGGCGGCCTTGCGGACTTTGGGGGTGGGGGTGTTCATGTCAGCCAATGTGTTCCAGGAGCTGCGCCATTTCCACCGCGACGCGGGCCGCGTCGCGGCCCTTGTCGGTCTGGCGGGCCACGGCCTGTTCCAGGTTTTCGGTGGTCAGGATCGCGTTGGCAATGGGCAGGTGGTAGTCCAGCGCCAGGCGTGTGACGCCGGCAGATGACTCGTTGGCCACCAGCTCGAAATGGTATGTTTCGCCACGGATGATGCAGCCCAGCGCAATGAGGGCGTCGTAGTCGTCGCGCTCGGCCATGGCCTGCAGGGCCACCGGCACTTCCAGCGCACCGGGCACCTGCACGCGGGTGATGTTCTTGTCCTGCACGCCCAGTGCCAGCAGCTCGCTGTGGCAAGCCTGGTAAAGCGCGTCGGTGATGTCCGCATTGAAGCGGGCCTGGACGATGCCGATGCTGAGTTTCTTGCCATCCAGCAGGTTGGCTGTTCCCTTGTCTGCGCCGAACATGTGATTTCCGTTTTCTTTTTGGGTGAAGGGGGTTCAGCCGTTGCGGCTGAGGTACCCGGTGATTTCCAGGCCGTAGCCGGTCATGCTGGGCATGCGGCGCGGGTTGCCCATGAGCTGCATTTTCTGCACGCCGCATTCGCGCAGGATCTGCGCGCCCACGCCGTAGGTGCGCAGGTCCATGCGGCCGCGCTCGGGCGCCTGGGCGGAGCGGGCGGTGCCTTCGAACTGCGCCAGCAACTGCTCGGCGCTTTCGCCGCAGTTCAGCAGCACGGCCACGCCGGCGCCTTGCTCGCTGATGTGGCGCAGGCTGCTCTCCAGGCTCCAGGAATGCATGGAACGACCGACCTCCAGTGCATCCAGCACCGAGAGCGGCTCGTGCACGCGCACGGCCACGGTCTGCTCGGGTGCCCATTCGCCTTTCACCAGCGCCAAATGCAGGGCGCCGCTTGGCTTGTCGCGGAAGGCGGTGGCGCGGAATTCACCGAAAGCGGTGTTCAGGGCACGCGTGCCCAGCGTCTCCACCAGGCTCTCGGTGCGGCTGCGGTGTTCGATCAGGTCGGCAATGGTGCCGATCTTCAGGCCGTGCTCGGCCGCAAAGAGCTGAAGGTCGGGCAGGCGCGCCATGGTGCCGTCGTCTTTCATGATCTCGCAGATCACGGAAGCGGGCGAGCAGCCGGCCATCACCGCCAGATCGCAGCCGGCTTCGGTGTGGCCCGCGCGCATGAGCACGCCGCCGTCCACCGCCTGCAGCGGGAAGATGTGGCCGGGCTGCACCAGGTCGTCGGGCACTGCTTTGGGGCCCACCGCTGCCTGCACGGTGCGAGCGCGGTCAGCGGCTGAAATGCCGGTGGTCACGCCCTCGGCGGCCTCGATCGACACGGTGAAGGCCGTGCCTTTCTTGTCGCCATTGCGCGCCACCATGGGCGGCAGGTGCAGCTGTTCGCAGCGCTCGCGCGACAGCGTCAGACAGATCAGTCCGCGACCGTAGCGCGCCATGAAATTGATGGCATCGGCCGTGACGTGGTCGGCCGCCAGCACCAGGTCACCTTCGTTTTCGCGGTCTTCCTCGTCCACCAGGATCACCATGCGGCCGGCGCGCATGTCGGCCACGATGTCTTCGACCGGGGAAATGGCCACCGGGGCCAGCGCTGCGGGGGCGTTCATGCGGAAAAGTCCTTGGAGGCGGGAGCGAAGGTTGACAAAGAAGTGGCCGGCGCGCTGAGCATGCGTTCCACGTAGCGCGCCACCGTGTCGATTTCGAGGTTGACCGGGCTGCCCGAGGCCAATTGGCCCAGAGACGTGTTCTCCACGGTGTGGGGAATGAGGTTGATGCTGAACTCGCAGCCATCGGGCGTGTCGCTCACGCGGTTCACGGTGAGGCTCACGCCGTTGACCGTGATCGAGCCTTTGTAAGCCAGGTACTTGCCGAGTTCGCGGGGGGCCAGCACGCACAGTTCCCAGCTCTCGCCCACCTGTTCGAAGCGCGTGACCCGGCCGATGCCGTCCACATGGCCCGAGACGATGTGGCCGCCCAGCCGGTCGTGCGCGCGAAGCGCCTTTTCCAGGTTGATGCGCGTGCCCACCGTGGCGAGGCTGGTGGTGCGGGCGAGCGATTCGGCGGAAATGTCGATCGTGAAGCACTGGCCAGGCAGGTCCAGTGACGTGACCGTCATGCAGGCACCATTGAGGGCGATGCTGTCGCCCAGCCCGACGTCATCGAGGTAGCCCGGCGGCGCCTCGATGGTGAGTCGCTTGCCGTGATCCAAAGAGCTGCCCAGTGCGAGGAGGTCGGCGATACGCCCCACGCCGGTGATGATGCCGGTAAACATAGAGCGCTATTTTCGCAGGCTTTCCTGCCCCTTCGCCTGCCAAGGGGCTCGCCCGGCACCTTTATTGCCGGGTTCGCCCCTCGCGCGACCCACTGGTGCCGCAGAAGGACGATCGACTCAGCCGTGGAGGAAGTGGTCGCGCCCCTGCACTCGGGCGATCACGCGCAGGTCGGCACCTACACGGTCTACCGACTGGAAATCAAGCGCCGTACCGTCTTCCAGCCGATCCAGCGGTCCCAGACTGGAGAGTCCCGCACCTTTGCCAAGCAACTTGGGCGCCAGGTAGACCAGGCACTCATCCACCAGCCCCTCGCGCAGGAACGAGCCGTTGAGTTTGTGGCCGGCCTCCAGGTGCAGCTCGTTCACCTCGCGCCGCGCCAGGTCCTGCAGCATGGCCGCAAGATCCACCTTGCCAGTAGCGCTCGGCAGGCAAGTCACCTGAGCCCCCAGGGCCGTGAGAGCCGACCGTTTGGCCTCATCGTCCACCGCGCAATACATCCATATCTGCCGCGGCAGCCCGTGTGCTGCTGGCGAAAAGAGCCGCGCATCGAGGGGTGTTTCCAGTCGGCTGTCGACGATGACGAGGTGCGGCTGCCGTGGTGTGTCGACCAGCCGCACATCCAGCATCGGGTCGTCTTCCAGCACGGTACCAATGCCCGTGAGCACCGCGCACGCGCGCGCCCGCCAGGCATGCCCGTCTGCGCGGGC
The DNA here is from genome assembly GCA_030682835.1 of Hydrogenophaga sp. Classification (GTDB taxonomy): domain Bacteria; phylum Pseudomonadota; class Gammaproteobacteria; order Burkholderiales; family Burkholderiaceae_C; genus Hydrogenophaga. Next base: position 19,227 of record JAUXNG010000021.1, read on the forward strand.
GGCTTCACCCGTGATCCATTGGCTCTTGCCGTTGTGCAGAGCGGAGGTGCCGTCCAGCGACGCAGCCATCTTCATGCGGACCCAAGGCGACTGCCGGATCATCCGACTGAAGAAGCCGATGTTGAGTTCACGCACGGCGCGGGCTGTATGGCTGTCATGCGGTAGGAGTTCCACCTCAACTCCAGCTGCTCGCAGCTTCTCCAGACCACGGCCGGCGACCAGCGGGTTGGGGTCACGGGTGGCGACAACCACTTTGGCAATTCCAGCCGCAATGAGGGCATCGCAGCAGGGAGGGGTGCGGCCGTGGTGGGAGCAGGGCTCCAACGTGACGTAAGCCGTGCAGCCATGAACAGGGTGTCCTTGTGCTTGTGCATCGCGCAGCGCCATCACCTCGGCATGCGGCCCCCCGGCCTGCTGGGTGAATCCTTGCCCGATCAGCTGACACCCTGGTGTTGTGATGACGCAGCCGACACGGGGGTTGGGGTTGCTGACGCAAAGGGCCTGGGCGGAAAGCCGTACTGCGAGCGCAGTGGCATACCCGCCTTCAACCGGCGAGTCGTTTGGTTTCAACGGTTCCAGCATTCCGGGGTTGTCAGCGGCGACGTCACCGCCGTGGTCGTTACCTGGGAGCGGGTGCCCGCCTGGTTGATGCGGAAGGCCGCACACCGGTCCGTCGCCTGCGCGGCGCTTGGTGTGGCCGTGAACGTGAACGTCGCCCCTGTGGTTGAGTCGGCTGCCACGGTATACCGCCCCCCCTCAACAGCCATGATCCCCGCCGGGATCTGACTGGGCGTTGTGTTGCTCCGGGGATATGTCCCTTGCGCGGTGGCCGCACGCTCCATCCATTGCGTGGCCTGCAGCAACGCAGCCCTGGCGTTCGCGCGGTGGCTCCGCTGCACGTATTCCTGGTAGCTGGGCACGGCAATCGAAGCCAGTACACCGATGATCGCCACCACGATCATCAGCTCGATCAGCGTAAACCCTTTGTGAGCCCCCGCGCCGGGGGCGGTCGGCCGCTGCCTTTGCGCTTCAGCCCTCGGTCGTGCGCGCATCATTTTCGAACCTCCCGCCAATCCGCGCGCGCACCTGGCGTGCTGCCTGTGGTGAGCCTGAGCTTCTTCGTGCATAGCTGTCCTTCGGGGCAATCGTTGCCGCCTTGGGGCGATATCAGTTCGGCACCGGCATTTGTTTTCAGTGTCACATAGTCTCCTGTGCCAAAGCGCGTGCGGCTGGCTTTGTTCATGTTCATGGAGGTGTCAGTGGTTGCAAACACGGGGGTCTGCGAAGGCTTGCCGCTGAACATGTTGAGGACGCTGATGAAATTATCCTCCGCCACGATGCTGAGGTCGCATGTTTCCCCGCTGCTGCCCAGCGTGGGCACGTTGGAGCTCACCATTATTTTTTGGCCTTCGTAGATCACCGGGTTGTTCAACACGCGCTCTCGCGAGACGGGAAGGTCCATGAACCATCCGCGTCTGGCGTTGACACCTGTGTAGATCACGTCGTTCTCGGTCGTGTTGTAGAAGGTGTTGGCATCTGCAGAGGTGGTCGCGCTGGTCGTGACAGTGCTTCCCACCGACTGCTGCACCAATTGCGAACGCCCGGAGATGGCTGAGGTCAGCGTGCCAAGTGTGATGCCCGTGCCCGACACCGTGTATTTGGCATCATCCCACACCGAGTAGATGGACTGTGTACTCGTGTTGGCGCGGTCGGTCGTGGTGACATTGCGCCCCGTGCCAAACGCCACCTGAATACCGCCTTGAGGCGGCGCCATCCACAGGGGAGCCGCGGTGATTGGCTGCCGTGTGCCCGAAGGAAACTCGGCGGTGAACAGGGGGCCTGAGCCTGCGCGCGCCCAGCCGCTGGGGTTACTTGACGTCAAGTTGAACTTCCACAGGTTGCCTTGCAGATCACCGGCGTAGGCGATATCCACTTTGCCGTCGCCGTTGATGTCGATCAGGCGCGGGGCCGAGAGACCGTTGCTTTGGTCGGTCGTGGTCGCAATGATGGGTTGCATGCTTCGATCGCCATCCAGATACTGGATCAACAGTACCGGGCGCTCATTGGTGCTGTTGTAACCATTGCCCATGACCACCGCCCAGCGGCCGTTGTTCATTTTCACGATCTGCTCTGAGCGGCTCCCGCTGACCGGGTCCACAACAGGCTGTGAAAAGATATGGCCCACGTCTGCATGGGTTGGCATGGTGTTGTCCACGACCACCTGGGCGGTGGTGGGGCTGGTCACGTCCAGCACCACATAACCCTTGCCGCCTCCGCCCAGCCCGCTCACGAGCATCGTTCGCCAGACCGCCGGAGTGGTGGTCGAGTCCAGCCGGCCGCTGGTGTCGGCGTCTCCAGTGAAGGGATGACCATCCACGAAGTACTTGTGCGTATAGCTCTCGAGGGTGTAATCGCGCAGGTTGGCGTACACCCCCCGCGGCACATACGCCATGAGCTCACGACCCGTGTTGGCGTTGAATGCATGCAGCATTCCGTCGTTGGCACCTACGTAAAGCGTGGGTGTGCGGCCGGAATGGGCGGTGCGGAACGCTTCATGTCCCAGGTGTTCGAAAGACATTCGCGCTGGCTTTCCCGTCAGCCAGATATTGGAGTTCACGATGTCGCCCAAGCGAGAGGCCCGGTCGCGAAATTGCCCACCGTTCTGCTTCTCACCCGTGCGCACCCCGCGCAAATAATCCACTCGCAACGAACCCGTGGTGGTTCCGTCAGTCCCACTCAGGTCCGCCTGCATGGCCGTCGTCAGGCTACCCCAACGGAACGAGCTGGTGATGGTGCCTCCAGGGGACGTCAAAATCAGTCGGTCGTTCACCACAAAGGTGCTGGTGTCCAGCAACGTTGTGGCTTTCCAGGTGGGCGTGGGATTGACCGTCGTGTTGGTCGCCGAAATCGAATACGCGCTGAGTTCGCCGCTCCATTGTTCTGAGTTAAAGCCGGCCACATAGACAAATCCGTCCGTGCGCAGGCGACTGCCGCTGGCGGCAATGCTGACTAGGGGTTTCGCCGTCTGCTGCAGTATGTCATCTAGAATCGTTTTGAACGCATTCACCAGCGCCGATGCATTAGGTGCCGGCACGAAACGACCCCTGCTGTTCAGGGCTGCATGCCATAGCTCCATCTTTCGGGCGTCCGACCGTTGACTGTAGCCGTTGGCTCCATTGCATGGCGAGTTTCCGCCCGGATTGGCCGTGGTGCCGATTGGAAGGCTGCAAAAAGGCGTTGACCATAGAACAGAACCTCTAATGAGGTTCGCCAGATCGCCACTGAAAGTGTCGCCCCCCCACACTGGCGATCCCGCCCATTGATCCGCTCCGGCGGCGCCGCCTGGACCGTCCGGGTCAAACCCGATGGTGTAGTTGACCATGTGCTGCCAAGTGGCAGGGTTGTTGCGGGGGTTCCAAAAGCTATCCAAGATCGCCGGGCTAGCCGAGGTGCCGAAATTTTGAGTTCCCGTGATATTGATACTCGGGCGTACATTGTTGGTGAGAGACGGTTGCAGGTCTCTGGACCAATAGTAAAACGCCAGATCTGACAGCGTGCTGAGATTGGCGGTGCCCGCCGTGTCTCGATACAGTCTTGTTTGGGTGGCCGTCACTGAGTAGGTTGTAGTGCCATCACCTAGCACGGTTGTGGTGCCGTCGGCATTACCAGCTCGTACGATTGCCGTGCCAGGAGGGCCGGCCGTGTCAACGTGGACGTCAGTCGTGGCGGCGGCGCTGTTCCAGTTGCCATCGGTCATGAAGATGTGGAACGATTTCCGGCAAGACAACACGGGAAGTTCCTGCTGCCCTGGAATGGCCGCCCATGGGCTGTTGATGCCCAAGCCGGTTTTGCTCAGGTACTGCCCCGCTTCATCCAGCATGTAGTGGGACGGGGTACCGCCGTTGGGTGTCAGTCCGTTCACCCAGCTCATGAAGTTGGTCCGGTGGCTTCCACTCAGCGGCTTCATGCCATTGAGACCATTGCAACTTGTGCCTGTATTGGGAATGCCCCCGCAGCGATTCATTGATTGCCATGCCAACCGAATGCGGTCGTCGACGACGTTGGAAGCAGCAAATGTCTGGGTGAGTGCCGCCTTTAGGGTTGCAATCCCGGTCGTGCCCATACTTCCTGAGTCATCGACGGACACAATGATGTTAGGCGCAGGTTCTCGGGCCGCTCCCGGCGGGCTTTGCGCCAAGCTAAGCGGGGCAGCCTGAGCCAGCAATTGAAAGCTGAGACAGCCAAAAGTTATCAGGCCTTTAATCACGGGGATGGACGCGGATGGATTCATGATCTGCCTCTTTTGAACTGTCATTTGTTCTGGTTTTGCGGCAGGGGAACAAAAATAGACCGCAGCCATACCCTGGAACCCGGTTTTTGTCCTTGAACATAGGCCGTGATCCGATACACGAAGGGGTGCGCCATGTCCGGTGCCGGTACGTTCGCGGTTGCGTTCAATATCCCGCTGGCCGATTCATAGTGGAAGACTTCGACCCAATACCACGCTCGTGCAGAAGCTCCCGTGAGCAAAGGGTTGCCAACGGCGGCTGGCGTCAGCCCGGTGAACTGTCCGTAGGTGGCGGCGATGGCCGCCGTTCCGGTGCCTGCGGTCATGGTGCCCAAAGAGTCCGGGAAGGTGGCGGAGGAGAAGGCGGTCACCGTGGCGGGCAGGCAAATGCCCTGCAAACAGACGTTTGAGCCGATGCGCGCTTTCAGCGTGTCGAGGTCATCTTCATCCTGAGGAAAAAATGGTCGGCCGCTGCCAAAGTCGCGACAGCCCACGAACGCAGCGCTGGCGTTGCACGGCGTGATCCCATCGTTCTGCAGACCTTTGATATCGCGTTCTGCATCCCGCAGCACCGCTTCCGCCGCAGCGAAAGTGCGCTGGTAATCACCCTGGTTGCCCACCAGTTTTTCGTTGAGCCAGCCCACGCGGGTGCTGCCCAGCACGACGATGCTGCCCAGCAGCAGCATCACCATGACCACGATGAGGGAGACGCCAAGCTCACGGCGTGCAGGCCCATTGGATCGAATGGGATTCAGAGGCAGTTTCATAGTCCGACGTTTCGCAGATTGAAGACCTGCGTGAAGACACGCCGTATCCGACCGTCGCTGTTCACCGTCTGGCCCGCGATGCAGCCAGGGGTATTGGCAGCCACCGTGGGATTGCCCGCGGCATCGCCAACCAGTCGCAGACACACTTGCACGGCTTCGACCATGCCCCAGTCGGCTACATCAGACGCCACCCTGTATCGCAAGTCATCGCCGGTGCGCACGCCGTACCACACCTGCATGTCTTCCACGCCCGATATCAACGCCTGTGAGGTCGCAGCGGTGGCTGAGCCCAGGCATTGCAGTTCGCGGCCCACCACGCGGAATGTGCTTCTAACCATGCTGCCGGCAGGCGTCTGCCCCAGGCAGTCCCGTGCGTCGATAGACGGGTCAACGTCGTAGCTGACGACCAGCGTATCGGTGCCGTTGGTGGCGCCTTCGGTTCCGCTCAGGATGACGAAAGTAGCGGTGGACAGCCCCTGATAGGTCGGGTCGAACTGCACCTTGTCACCGGTGCTGTTCTGGAGCCGCCTTGCTCCCGTCTGGCGCAGCTGGTGCCCCATGATACGAAAGGCTGTTGACGCATCCTGCTGCAGCCTGGAACTGTCACCCACACTGGTGGAGGAGACCTTGGTGTAAACAAGGCTTCCCACTGCGGCCACGGCCACCAGCAGGCCGATCGTGAGACCGATCAGCAACTCGATGAGACTCACTCCTCGCTGGCGGCGGGTGGGTGGAGGGCTGGCCGCTTGAAACCGCGACAGCTGCGGGTGCGTGGAGACCGTTTTCATGGGCGTATGTAAACCAGGTGGCAGACGAGACCCGCGGGGCATGTGATGCCGTTGACGCCGGTATCCACCGTGAAACGGTCGGTGTATTGGGCCAGCTCAGATGTGCCGGCTGAACCCTGGTTCTTGGCCTGAACCTCTCTCCAGCCGATCAATACCCCGAACTGATTGCCATCGGTCGTGGATCGGAACACCCGCGCGTCGCCGCCCGGCAGCAGCTGTCCGAGCGCGGTTTTCCACTGCTGAATGTCGTAAGACGCGAGCTGGGCGCCTGTGCAGGCAGCGGCCAGGCAATCCGTGCCCGCAGCAGCGGCTCCCCATGTGACGACGTAGGGGTGCGGATCAGGGGCAGGTGTGGCGAACTTCACCGCCGAGTTGAGCTGCATGCGCTCGTTGAGGTCTTCAGCCATGCGGATGGCGACAGCACGCTCGTTGCTTGCACGGGATTCGACCAAGGTGCGGGTCTGGATGGCGGCCAGGCCCATGATTCCCAACGCCAGAACCAGCAAGGCGACCAGTGCCTCGATCATGCTGACGCCACGCTGCAGACGGCGGTAGCGGACGAAGGAAGCAGTCGAAGTCAGCTGCACGAGGTGGCTCCCTTGATGGAATTGATGCGTGAGCCTGCCCCTTTGCATACGATGACGCCGTTCGCCTGAGAACCGTTGGTGGGGCTGATCAGGAAGTGCATGGCGAGAGGAATCTGCCCGAAGCGGTCAGACGTCACACGGGTGTGCGGTTGGACATCGCTTTTGGTCACCGTGACCCCCGGGGGCAGATCGGTGGTCTGAAGGAGCGGCTCGGTGGCAGAGTCGTGGGCGCCGTTGCTGTTCAGGTCCACAAACAGGATCCAGCCGCAACTCCAGTCCCTGGTGGAGGCTAGTGTCATGCACCCGGTCTGCTTGAGCATCACCACGCTTTGCCCCTGCCTCACCGCCTCGACCCGGGCCAGTTGCAAGCTCGCAATCAAATCTTCTCGCACCGCGTCCACTCGGTAACGCTGGAAGAGACCCGAGAAACTTGGCGCCGCGAGCCCCGCCAGGATGCCGAGAAGTGCAACGACCACGAGCAGTTCCACCAGGGAAAAGCCTCTATGGCGCGCATTCTTTGGAGCGACGAAATCAGAAAACATCATCCCACTGTATCGGCAGGGCACGCCAAGCTTTGAGAGCTGCCGACCAGCCCGGCGTGGTGCCCGACAGGTGGCAAAAAGTACTCTTCAGCCCGTGATGTGCTGCACGATCACCGTCGCACCTCGTCCACAAGTGCCCTGAATTCGTCGATGTCTTCAAAGCTGCGGTACACGCTGGCAAAGCGGATGTAGGCCACTTTGTCGAGCTTTTTCAGCTCCCGCATCACCATCTCGCCAAGGCGGGTGGCGGGCACCTCGCGAGCGCCCAGATTCAGCAGTTTCTCTTCGATGCGCTCGATGGCCGCGTCCACCTGCTCGGTGCTGACGGGGCGTTTGCGCAATGCCAAGGCAAACGAAGCCCGCAATTTGGCCGGGACGTAGTCCACCCGGCGGCCGTCTTTTTTCACGACGGCAGGGAAGCTCACTTCAGGGCGTTCGTAGGTGGTGAACCGCTTGTCGCAGTGTCCGCACTGACGCCGGCGCCGGATGAAGCCCGCGTCTTCCGAGACGCGGGTCTCCACCACCTGGGTTTCCAGATGACCGCAGAACGGGCATTTCATGGAGCCAGCTCCGGTGCCGGGCGGCCAGCTGTCACTTGTAGACCGGGAAGCGGGCGGTCAGCGCGTTCACCTTGGCGCGCGCAGCCTCAATGTTGGCCGGGTCGCGCGGGTTGTCCAGCACGTCGGCGATCAGGTTGGCGGTGAGGCGTGCCTCTTCGTCTTTGAAGCCGCGCGTGGTCATGGCTGGGGTGCCGATGCGCACGCCGCTGGTGACCATCGGCTTCTCCGGATCGTTGGGGATCGCGTTCTTGTTGATGGTCATGTGGGCGCTGCCCAGCACGGCCTCGGCTTCCTTGCCCGTGATGCCCTTGGCGCGCAGGTCGACCAGCATCACGTGGCTCTCGGTGCGGCCGCTGACGATGCGCAGACCGCGCGAGGTGAGCGTTTCAGCCACGATGCGGGCGTTCGTCAGCACCTGCTGCTGGTAGGCCTTGAACTCGGGCGCCAGAGCCTCCTTGAAAGCAACGGCCTTGGCGGCGATCACATGCATGAGCGGGCCGCCCTGCAGGCCGGGGAAGATCGCCGAGTTGATGGCCTTTTCGTGCTCGGCCTTCATCAGGATCAGGCCGCCGCGCGGCCCGCGCAGGGTCTTGTGGGTGGTCGAGGTGACGACGTCGGCGTGCGGCACCGGATTCGGATAGAAGCCAGCCGCAACCAGGCCCGCGTAGTGCGCCATGTCCACCATGAATATGGCGCCGACTGCCTTGGCCACCTTGGCGAAACGTTCGAAGTCGATCCTCAGCGCATAGGCCGAGGCGCCGGCGATGATCAGCCTGGGCTTGTGCTCGTGGGCCAGCTTTTCCATCGCGTCGTAGTCGATCGCCTCGTTCTCGTCAAGGCCATAGGGCACGACGTTGAACCACTTGCCGGACATGTTGAGCGCCATGCCATGCGTCCGATGGCCGCCGGCGGCGAGGTTCATGCCGAGCACGGTATCGCCGGGCTTGAGGAAGGCCAGGAACACCGCCTGATTGGCCTGCGAACCGGAGTTGGGCTGGACGTTCGCCGCATCGGCGCCGAACAGCTTTTTCGCCCGGTCGATGGCCAGTTGCTCGGCGACATCGACGTGCTCGCAACCA
>JAUXNG010000024.1 GCA_030682835.1 Hydrogenophaga sp.
CACTTCACGGTATCGCCTTCGGAGATGTGCTCATACTCACCCAGAATCACGGCGCCGACGGAGTCGCGCTCCAGGTTCAGGGCCAGGCCAAAGGAAGGCACGCCGTCCTTGTTGGCGGGGAACTCCAGCATTTCGCCCTGAATAACGTCGGATAGGCCGTGGACTCGGACGATACCGTCGGTCACCGACACCACGGTGCCCTGGTTGCGCACATCGGTCGATGCGGCCAGTCCCTCGATACGGGACTTGATCAGTTCAGAGATTTCGGCGGGATTGAGTTGCATGACTCTTTCCTTCTTTCGTTAAATGTGATGCAGGGCGCGCCCGAGGAACGAGCCGTCAGGCCGTGAGGGCAATTTTCATTTGTTCCAGGCGGGCTTTGACCGAGGTGTCGAGCACCTCGTCGCCCACCACCACGCGAACGCCACCGATCAGATCGGGTTGCAGTTCCACCTGGAGGTTCAGCTTGCGGCCGAAACGGGTTTCCAGCACACCCGAGAGATCGGCCAGCGCAGCGCTGTCCATCTCGAAGGCGCTGTACACCACGGCATCAAACGCACCTTGCTGCGCGTTTTTCAACGCACGGAACTGGCTGGCAATTTCGGGCAGCGCCGAGAGGCGACCGTTGTCGATCACGGTGCGTAGGAAATTCAGCGCCATCTCGGGCAGGCTGGTTTTCAGCGTGCCGGTGATGACTTCCAGCACCTGTGCAGGCGTCGACTTGGGGCTGTCAGCGAACTGGCGCAGCTGCTCGTTCGAGGCAACGGCGGCCAGCTCGTCGAGCCAGACCGCAGCCTGGGCTGCGTTGGCTCCACTCGCCTGGAACAGCGCTTCCGCGTAAGGGCGGGCAATGGTGGCAATTTCGGCCATGGTTTACCTTTGAATGCCTCTGGACGTTACCGGCAGATCGACAGGGATCAAAGCTCGGTCTTCAGGCGACCCAGCAACTCGGCGTGAACGCCGGCGTTGACTTCGCGCTTGAGGATCTGCTCGGCACCTTTGACTGCCAGTGCGGCGACTTCGTCACGCAGGGCCTGGCGGGCCTTGAAGACCTGTGCTTCGGCTTCCTGGCGGGCGGCGGCCACGATCTTGGCGGCTTCGTCGGTCGCCCGTGCCTTGGCTTCTTCGATCACGGTCTGCGCGCGGCGCTCGGCATCGGCCAGACGGGTAGCGGACTCGTTGCGCGATTTGCTCAACTCCTCTTCCACCCGCTTGTTGGCCACGGACAGTTCGGCCTTGGCTTTTTCGGAAGCAGCCAGACCTTCGGAAATCTTCAACGCCCGCTCATCGAGAGCCTTGGCGATCGGGGGCCACACGAATTTCATCGTGAACAGCACCAAGATCGCAAAAACGATGGCCTGCGCGAAGAGGGTTGCATTGATGTTCATCGCAACGCCTTTCTGTGTGTTGACAAGAGTGGTGACGCACTTGCTGCGGCACAGCGATGGGACCGCGGCTCACCCCGCAGGGAGGCTGACCGCTGGAACCAGGCGCTGCGCCTGGCAGCAAACCCGATTACAGCGTGAAGGGGTTGGCGAACGCGAACAGCAGGGCAATGGCCACGCCGATCAGGAAAGCAGCGTCAATCAGACCGGCCAAGATGAACATCTTGGTCTGCAGGTCGTTCATCAGTTCAGGCTGACGAGCCGAAGACTCGAGGAACTTGCCACCCATCAGGGCGATACCGATAGAGGCGCCGATGGCACCCAGACCGACGATAAGACCACAAGCCAGCGCGACGAGACCCAGAACGTTTTCCATGATGACTCCTATTGAGATGAGAAAGAAAGTTGAGAAAGGAAAGAAACGAGAGAACTCAGAGCGAGGTGAAACCGCGCAACTTAGTGAGCGTCATGCGCCTGGCCCAGATAAATCAGGGCCAGCATCATGAAAATGAACGCCTGCAAGGTGATGACCAAAATATGGAAGATGGCCCACACCGTACCGGCGATCAGGTGTCCGACGAAGAAGAGCCCACCAGAGAGCGAGAGAGCAGCAAAGCCACCCAGCAGCGCAATCAGCATGAACACCAGTTCACCCGCGAACATGTTGCCAAACAACCGCATGCCGTGCGAAACCGTCTTCGCCACGAACTCGATCATTTGCATCAGGAAGTTGACCACGCCCAGCAGCAAGGCCCAGATGGGGTTCTTGCTCGTGCCGAAAGGCGCGCTCACCAATTCGTGTGCCCAGCCACCCAGACCTTTGATCTTGATGTTGTAGTACAGGCACAGCAGCAGAACGGACACCGACAGACCCAGGGTGGTCGAAAGGTCGGCAGTCGGCACCACACGCAGGTAGTCGGGATAGCCCATGGCGGGACCAGCCACGTGCCACATGGCAGGCAGCAGGTCCACCGGCAGCAGATCCATGAAGTTCATCATGAAGATCCAGCAGAACACGGTCAGGGCCAGCGGCGCGACCAGCTTGCGGCTGGTGGCGTTGTGAATGACGCCTTTGGCCTGGCTGTCGACCATTTCCACCAGGATCTCGACGGCCGCCTGAAAGCGACCCGGCACACCGGCGTGAGCCTTGCGCGCTGCCAGCCACAGCACGAAGCAGACCAGCGCACCCAGAATGACGTTGACCACCACCGAGTCGATGTTGATCACGGAGAAGTCGATGATCGACTCCTGCTTCTTGTTGGTCAGGTGTACCAGATGGTGGCGGATGTATTCGCCAGGGGTAGGACCGATACCTTCTGTAGCCATGTTCGTTCGAGCCAATCAACCGTTTACGTTTGAACGCCTGCCCTGGATCAGAAATCCAAGCCAGTACACCTTGAGCACCACCACCAGCCCCGCCAGCAGACCGAGCCAGCTCAGCCCCGGGATCACCATCGGGGCGAGCCACAACAGCACCACCGCCAGCAAAACCTTGATTCCCTCCCACAGAAGGAAACCGGCAAACGCCGCCTGCGCAAAGCCCGCCATGAGGCGGGACAGCGCGCTGGAGGTCAGTCCGTAAGCCATCAAGGCCGAGGGAATGACCACCGCCGCCGCACCGTAGACCACCGAACCAGCGACCAGTACCGACTGCGTGAGCAACCAGGCCACCGCACCCGCGGCCAGACCTGCCAGCAACTGCAACCCCACCAGACGCCAGATCGAGAACTTCGGCTGGCCTGCTCGCCACTGCTGCGCTTCTTCGCGCGTCAGTGGCTTGAATTCAGGCTCTTGCGCACCATCTTCCCAATCATCTGCTGAAGTCGCTGTCGACCTGTCCGGGGGCATTGTCGACATGGCAAATTACAAGCAGGTTACAAGGCAAGAAGTTCCGCAAAGCCGCTGATTATACGTAGAAACCCGAGGCGCTCGTCAAGCCCGGCGATGGCTTTCGCGCGCCTTTCGTTTTTGATGTCTCTTCGCTGGTGCGGCCGATAATTCGATCCATGCAAGACTTTTCTGACACCGGCGCAAGCCCCCCTCTTCCCGACTCGCTGTGCTACCTGAATGGAGACTACGGTCGGCTCTGCGACACCAAGGTGAGCGTGCTGGACCGCGGCTTCATCTTTGGCGATGGCGTGTACGAAGTCCTGCCCGCGTATGAGGGCAAGCTGTTCCGCTTCGAGCAGCACCTGGCCAGACTCGACCGCTCGCTGGAGGAGCTTCGCATTTCGAATCCGCTGACCCAGGACGAGTGGCTCGCCGTGGCCCGCCGGCTGATCCAGTCCCTGGCGCAGGGCACCGGGGCCAGCCACCAGCTCATCTACATCCAGGTCACACGTGGCGTGGCGGTGCGCGACCACGTGATGCCGCCTGGCCTCAGACCCACGGTGTTCGTGATGTGTGGCGAAATGAAGCTGCCCAGCCCGGCTCAACGCGCCGACGGCGTGGACTGCGTCACCGCCGACGACTTCCGCTGGGCCAAGGCACACATCAAGAGCACCAGCCTGCTGGGCGCGGTGTTTGCGCGCCAGATCAGCGCCGACGCCGGCGCGATGGAAACCGTGATGTTTCGGGGCGAGCACCTGAGCGAGGCCGCCGCCAGCAACGTCTGGGTGGTGAAGGACGGCGTGGTCATGGGCCCGCCCAAAGACAATCTGGTGCTGGAAGGCATTCGCTTCGGCCTCATCGAAGACATCTGCCGCGAGGAAGGCATTCCTTTCGAGCTGCGCCGCATCTCGCGCGCCGAGGTGCTGGACGCGGACGAGCTGATGCTGTCCTCGGCCACGAAAGAGGTGCTGCCCATCACCACCCTGGACGGCCAGCCCGTCGGGCACGGCGCCCAGCAGGGCCGCCCTGGCCCTGTGTACGCCCGCCTGTACGCCGGCTACCAGCGAGCCAAACTGAAGCAATCCATCTGAGGCAAGCATGCAGCCGCCACGCGACATTCCACCCGAGCAGTCGCTCATCGAATACCCCTGCCGTTTTCCCATCAAGGTGATGGGCGGCAACACGCCCGAATTCGTGTCGGCCATGGTGTTCATTGCCCAGTCGTTCGAACCGGGTTTCGACACCACCTCGGTCGAGCAGCGCCCCAGCAAGGCCGGCAATTACGTGGGCCTGACGTTGTCGGTGCACGTGCACAGCCGCGAACAGCTCGACGAGCTGTACCGCACCCTCACCACGCACCCGCTGGTGAAATATGTGCTGTGAAGCGCTGACGCACAGCGAGCCGACATGCTGACCCTGCGCCAGCTCGGCCGGGTGGAGTACGGGGCCACCTTTGACGCCATGGTCGCCTTCACACAGGCGCGCGCGGCCGACACGCCCGACGAACTGTGGGTGTGCGAACACCCCCCTGTCTTCACGCAGGGTCTGGCCGGGCGCGAAGACCACCTGCTCGCCCCGGGCGACATTCCCGTGGTGCAGAGCAACCGCGGGGGTCAGGTCACGTACCACGGCCCGGGCCAGGTGGTGGCCTACCCGCTGATCGATCTGCAGCGCGCCGGTTACTACGTCAAGGAATACGTCTACCGCATCGAAGAAGCGGTGATCCGCACGCTGGCGGCGCTGGGTGTCACGGGGCACCGTGTGGCGGGTGCACCCGGCATCTATGTGCGCATGGACGACCCGGGCAGCCACGCCCTGCTGCCACAGCGCCCGCAGAAACGCCAGCCCGGCGAGACGGCGCCGGCGCCAGACTTCACCGGCCTGGGCAAGATCGCCGCGCTGGGGATCAAGGTCAGTCGCCACTGCACCTACCACGGTGTGGCACTGAACGTGGCGATGGACCTGGAACCCTTCCAGCGCATCAACCCGTGTGGGTATGAGGGCCTGCAGACCGTGGCACTTTCTACAATAGGGGTTGACGTTTCACCTGATGAATTGGCCCGCCTGCTGGCCGACAAGCTGACGGCCACGCTCGCCCCCTGAGCGCCTGACACCCCGAACGGACCTTCCATGAGCACCAACGATTCTTCCAGCCCCTCCGTGCGGGACGCCCAGCCTGCTCCGGCCTACGACGCCACCGCGAAGCAGAAAAGCCAGGCCAAGACGTCGCGAATCCCGATCAAGGTGGTGCCGGCGGAGGTGCTGAAGAAGCCCGAGTGGATCCGGGTGAAAGCGGGATCGCCCACGACCCGCTTCTACGAAATCAAGGACGTGCTGCGCGCCAACAAGCTGGTGACGGTGTGCGAGGAAGCCAGCTGCCCGAACATCGGCGAGTGCTTCGGCAAGGGCACGGCCACCTTCATGATCATGGGCGACAAATGCACGCGCCGCTGCCCGTTCTGCGACGTCGGCCACGGCCGCCCGGACCCGCTCGACGTGAACGAGCCCGACAACCTGGCCCGCACCATCGCGCAGCTGAAACTCAAGTACGTGGTGATCACCAGCGTGGACCGTGACGACCTGCGCGACGGCGGTGCCGGTCATTTCGTCGAGTGCATCCGCAAGACGCGGGAGCTGTCGCCGGGCACCCAGATCGAGGTGCTGGTGCCCGATTTCCGCGGCCGCGACGACCGCGCGCTGGAGATCCTGAAGGCCGCACCACCCGACGTGACGAACCACAACATGGAAACGGTGCCGCGCCTGTACAAAGAGGCCCGCCCGGGCTCCGACTACGCCTTCAGCCTGAACCTTCTGTAGAAATTCAAGGCGCTGTTTCCGCACGTGCCCACCAAGAGCGGCCTGATGGTGGGCCTGGGTGAGACGGATGAGGAAATCCTGGCCGTCATGCGCGACATGCGCGAGCACGGCATCAACATGCTCACCATCGGCCAGTACCTAGCACCAAGCGGCCACCACCTGCCGGTGCGCCGCTACGTGCACCCGGACGTGTTCAAGATGTTCGAGGAGAAAGCGTACGAGATGGGCTTCACCCATGCCGCCGTGGGCGCCATGGTGCGCAGCTCGTACCACGCCGACCAGCAGGCGCACAACGCCCTGAACCCGGGCGCTGCTGGGCTGCCCGTCTGAATCCGCCGCCAGGGTTGCGCCGCGGCTCAGCCCTTGGGTTGCAGCTGTTCCCAGGCGCCCGTCGCTTCGGCGGCGTACATCAGTGCCGGACCTCCACCCATGTACACGCAGATGGCGAGCATTTCATCGAGTTCGGCGCGGGTGCAGCCCAGGCGGATCAAGGCCTTCACATGAAAACCGATACACCCCGAACAGCGCTGCGTGATGCCGATGGCAAGCGCGATCAGCTCTTTCGTCTTGGCGTCGATCGCACCGGCGGCCATCGAGGCCTTGGCCAGTTGCCCGAAGCCGGCCATGGCCTCTGGCTGGGCCTTGCGCAGGCTGGCCATGTGGGTGTTGAGGTCTTGCATCAGGGCGGTGTGATCGAAGGTGCTCATGGGGCTTTCTGTGTAAGTCGGGGCTGGGAAACGGGGGCCCGCGCATGACGGCCAACCTGCTGGCGCTGGGCGCCATTGCCCTGTGGGCGTCGCTGGCCGCGCTTGGCGTGTCGCTGGCGCATGTGCCGCCCTTCCTGCTGACCGGGCTGGCACTGCTGGTGGGCAGTGTGATTGCCTTGCCGCTGTCGCGCTTTGACTTTCGTCAGTGGCGCGTGCCCGCGCCGACCCTGGCGCTGGGCGTCTACGGCCTGTTCGGTTACCACTTCCTGCTGTTCATCGCGCTGCGCCACGCCCCGCCCGTGCAGGCCAACCTGGTGAACTACCTGTGGCCGCTGGGCATTGTGGTGATGGCACCGCTGTTCCTGCCGGGCATGACGCTCACACGGCGGCATCTGCTCGCCGCCGCCGTCGGCTTTGCCGGGGCGACGCTGGCGATCCTGGGTGGCTCGCCAGGCGGTGCCGGCGACGCGGCGCCGATCTGGGCCTGGGGCTATGTGCCGGCCGCAGCGTCCGCGTTCATCTGGGCCAGCTACTCGCTGCTCACTCAGCGGGTGCGCGCCTTCCCCACCGCAGCCATCGGCAGCTTTGCACTGGTGTCGGGCCTGCTGGCCTTGCTGTGCCACGCCTGGCTGGAGGCGGCCGTCACGCTGTCGGCCAGCGACTGGGCTCTGATCGCCCTGCTCGGCCTGGGGCCGCTGGGCGGCGCCTTTTTCCTGTGGGACGCGGCCCTGAAACGGGGTGATCCCCGCCAGATCGGGGTGCTGAGTTTCGTCACGCCCCTGTTGTCGACGCTCACGCTGCTGTGGGTGCGCGGCGAGACGCCAAGTGCCTCGGTGGCGCTGGCGGCGGTGCTGATCATCGGGGCCGCGGTGGTGGCCACGCGAAGCCGCTGAAGCGACCGGTCAGAATCAGTCGGTCATGAGCGCAGCCGGGTCTTCGGCTGCGAGCACGCTCTGCGCCCAGGTCTGCAGGCGCACGGTGTCGCTGCGCAGGATCTGCTGCTTGACCGCCAGCACCTGCGAGGGGTGCATGGAAAAACTGCGCAGCCCCAGGCCCAGCAGCAGCCGCGTCATGGCCACATCGCCCGCCATCTCGCCGCACACGCTCACGCCCTTGCCCTGCGCGCGGCACTGCGCGATGGTGCTGGCCAGCAGCTGCAGCACCGCCGGGTGCACCGGGTCATAGAGGTGCGCCACCGCCTCGTCGGCCCGATCAATCGCCAGCGTGTACTGGATCAGATCGTTGGTGCCGATCGACAGGAAATCGAAGTGGCGCAGGAACAGCGGCACGGTGAGCGCGGCAGCCGGAATCTCGATCATGGCGCCCAGGCGCACCTGGCCGTAGACCTGCCCACGCGCGTCCAGCTGCTCGCGTGCGCGGGCCACCAGCGCCAGCGTCTGGCGGATCTCGTGTGCGTGGGCCAGCATGGGCACCAGCAGGTTGACCGCGCCGTGCGCCGCGGCTCGCAGAATGGCTCGCAACTGCGCGAGGAACATGGCCGGATCGGCCAGGCTCCAGCGGATCGCGCGCAGGCCGAGCGCCGGGTTCAGGTGGTCATCGCCCGAGCGCACGCCACGGTCCAGTGGCTTGTCGGCCCCCACGTCCACGGTGCGAATCGTCACCGGCAGGCCCTGCATACCCTCAACGGCGCGGCGGTAGGCCTCGTACTGTTCTTCTTCGTCGGGCAGCTTGCCGTTGCGCCCCATGAACAGAAATTCGGTGCGGAACAGGCCCACGCCCACGGCGCCCGCCTTCAGGGCGGCCACCGCGTCGCCCGGCTGCTCGATGTTTGCCAGCAGCTCGATCTTCTGGCCGTCCAGCGTCACGGCAGGGGTGTTTTTCAGGCGCGACAGGCGCTCGCGCTCCACCTCGCCCTGGCGCTGCTTGAAACCGTACTCGGCCAGCAGCACCGCCGAAGGCTCGACCACCACCACGCCAGCGTCGCCGTCGATGATGACCCAGTCGTCCTGCTGGATCAGGTGGCTGGCCGAGCGCGCGCCGACCACGGCGGGAATGTCCATGCTGCGCGCGACGATGGCGGTGTGGCTGGTCTTGCCGCCCACGTCGGTGACGAAACCGGCGAACACGCTCTGCTTGAACTGCAGCATGTCGGCAGGCGACAGGTCGTGCGCGATCAGCACCAGGGGAGCCTCGCTGCCCACATCCTGCGGGCCTGTCGGGCGGGGTCCGGAAGGCGCCGCCACGGGTGAGGCCACACCCCGCATGACCCGGAGCACGCGCTCGACCACCTGTTCCAGGTCGGCCTTGCGCTCGCGCAGGTAGGGGTCTTCCATTTCGTCGAACTGGCGTGCAATCACCTCCAGCTGGCTGGTGAGCGCCCACTCTGCGTTGTAGTGGCGCTCGACGATCCAGTGTTTCACGCCGCTGGTGAGCTGCTCGTCCTGCAACAGCATGAGGTGCACGTCGAGCAGGGCGGCGAGTTCGGGGTGGGCGTCGTTTGCGCCCTGCACCGCCAGGCCCTGCTGCAGCCGCACGATCTCGTCCGCCACCTCGTCGCGTGCGCGGCGCAGGCGATCGATCTCGGCACCCACTTGGTCGCCGGTGACGAAGTAATGCGCCACGTCCAGCCGGCTCGACGCCACGATGACCGCACGCCCGATGGCGATGCCGCGCGACACCGCCTGACCGTGAACAACGAAGGTCACCGGACCGTCCTCCGTGCGGCGCAGGGGATCAGAGCCCCTTCGCCGTGGCCGGGCGGCGACCATGCGCCCCACCCGGTATGCGTCAACTGGCCCATCGTCATTCGCCTTCGCCGAACTTGTCGTCGATCAGCGCCACCAGCGCGTCCATGGCGACCTGCTCGTCTTCGCCCGTGGTCTCGATCTCGACCGTGCTGCCCAGGCCGGCCGCCAGCATCATCACGCCCATGATGCTCTTGGCGTTGACGCGCCGCTCGCCCCGCTCCATCCAAACCTCGCTGGCAAAGCTGCCAGCGAGCTTGGTAAGTTTGGCGGAGGCCCGGGCGTGCAGCCCGAGCTTATTGCTGATGGTCACGGTGGTCTTGATCATGTGTGGCTCTTCTGGCCTGGTTCTGGGGAGCGGTCACCGCCACCTGAATCACGCCTTGCGTGGCACCTATCATGGCGCGCGAGATCAGCGCGTCCAGCGATTCGTGCCGGTACGACACGGTGCGCAGCAGCATCGGCAGGTTGACGCCGGTGATGAGCTTGGAACGCACGCCATCGACCAGCTTCTGCGCCACATTGCAGGGCGTGGCGCCGAACACGTCGGTCACCACCAGCGTGCTCGGCAGACCGAGCTGGCGCATCAGGGCGCGGGCCTGGGCCAGGGATTCTTCAGGGGGCACATTGGGCTGGACATCCAGTGCCGACACCGCCGCGGCGCTGTCGGGGAACACGTGCAACACGCACTGGCGCAAGGCGGTGGCCAGCGGCGCGTGGGCAATGATCAGGATGCCGTTCATACAAACAGTTTAGCCGCGATGCGCCCGCGATCCCGGTGACTGCGAGCGCAGATAGAGCCGCAGGAAGGCGAGATAGGCCAGTGTGGAGGCGCCCAGGAACACGCCAAAGGCCCCGCGGTAGCGGTCGGGCTCGCTCCAGCCAAAGAAGCCGAAAGCATCAATCACCAGGCCAATGCCCCACTGCACCACGAACACACCGGCGAAGATGGCCAGGTTGTATGCCGAGAGCGCGCGCCCGGCCGCTTCGGCGGGTAGCGCCATAGCCACCGCCGGCTGGGTGAGCGTGACAAAGGTGCAGCTCACGCAGAACAGCGCCCACAGTGGCCAGCCGGCGTCGGCACCCAGCCAGATGATGCTGGCCAGCACCAGCAGGCTCAGCGGCAGGCCCCAGGCGATGATGCGGGCGGCCGCCAGGCCACGACGTGCCAGGTGCGGATTCACCACACCCCAGAGCCAGAAGGCGGTGAGCATCGAGAGGTTGATGCCGAACAACCCCGCCGCCGACTGCTGCGGCGTGTAGCCGGCCACGTTCACCATCCAGGGCCCGGCCCACAGGGTCTGCACCGCCAGCATGCCGCCGTAGTTCACCAAGCCGATGGGCAGCATCTGGCGGAAATAGGGGTGGCGCCAGATCAGGCCGTAACCCGCGGGCGTGAGCGGTGAACCGTCGCTGCCGGCCGCGGGCACGGCTTTGCGCCACGGCGGCACGGCGGCCGCGATGCCGGCCATGGCCACCAGCATCATCCCGGCCAGCGCCCAGAACAGTCCGCGCCAGCCCATGAGCGGCATCAGCCACTGCACCGGCAGCGTGGCGGCCACCATACCCAGTGAGCCGGTCATGAGCATCCAGGAGTTGGCGCGCATCTGGGCGGCAGGCGCCAGCCAGCGGCGGTAGCCGGTGAGCGGTGCCATCAGGCAGGCGCTCACGCCCATGCCGGTGAGCACCCGCGCCGCCAGCAGCCCCGAGAAACTGGTGGCCATGGCAAACGCGGCACAGCCCAGCACCGCCAGCAGCAGAAAACCCAGGATCACACGGCGCGGCCCGTGGCGGTCCAGCCAGGTGCCCAGGGGGAGTTGCGTGAGGGCAAAGCCCAGAAAGTACCCGCCGGCCAGCAGGCCCAGGTCGCTGGCCTGCAGCGACAGTTCCACGCTGAGCACGGGCGAGATCGTGGCCGTGACGGCGCGCACCAGTGCCGAGAAGAAGTAGGCCAGTGCGAACGAGAGGAACACCACGATGGCTGCGCGGTAGCCCAGCATGTCGGGTGTGGCCGGTACGGCAGCAGCGTCGGGCCGCACCTGCCCACCCGCCGCCGTGTGTGAAGACGCGTTCATGGCAGCCGCAGCCCTTCAAAAAACGTGGTGACCACTTCGTCTGGCAACGCCGCCCCGTAGACCGCCGCCTGGTAGACCTGCTGGCCCCGTGAAAAGTGGGCCACGCGCATCTGCACCGTGCGCTGGTCGTGCTGCGTGCCCTGCGCCACCAGCCCCTGCGCCTGGTCAGCACCGCGCACCTCGGGCGTCCATTGCAGGGCCGGATCGCCAGCCCGGCCCGGGTCGGCCCGGATCGCCGCCAGTGCCGCACCTCGCCACCGGTCGAGCGCCTCGGCACTGGAGTCGCTGGCGGCCAGCTCTGCCCAGGCCACGGCGAAGGTGAGGCCACCGGTTTCGCAGCTGTGCATGTGCAGCACGACGGGTGACCCGCCCAGAGGCGCCGCTCGCTCGGCCTGTTCGGGCTTGCAAGGCATGAGCGCAAGCAGGGGCGAGCCGGCGGGGCGGACCTCGCGCCAGTTATATGTAGGGCTGCAGGCCGCCAGTGCCAGGGTCAGCGCGAGCAGGCCTGACAGCAGGCCGCGCAAACGGGGTTGCACAGCAGGATGCGCGGGGTGGGCGGTGGAGTGGGGGGAAAGCATGCGACAGGGTCAACCCGCGAGGGCGCGCACAATGGCGGTGATGAACGCTCTGGATGGTATCCGCATACTTGATTTGTCGCGCGTGCTCGCCGGCCCCTGGTGCACGCAAACGTTGGCCGACCTCGGTGCCGAAGTGGTGAAGGTCGAACGCCCGCCGGGGCCGCTCCACCCGGGCGGCGACGATACGCGTGGCTGGGGCCCACCCTTCCTGCAGGGCCGCGACGGCGCCGACACCGCCGAGGCCGCCTATTACCTGGGCGCCAACCGCAACAAGCGCTCCATCACCTGCGACATCGCCACGCCCGAGGGGCAGGCGCTGATCCGCGAGCTGGCCGCGCGGGCCGATGTGTTCGTTGAGAACTACAAGGTGGGCGACATGGCGCGCTACGGGCTCGACTTTGCGAGCCTGCACGCGCTCAACCCCCGGCTGGTCTACTGCTCCATCACCGGCTTCGGGCAGACCGGCCCCTACAAGGACCGCGCCGGCTACGACTACGCCGTGCAGGGCATGGGCGGCCTCATGAGCGTGACCGGCGAGCGCGACGACCGGCCCGGCGGCGGCCCGCAGAAAGTGGGCGTGGCGGTGGCCGACCTGTTCACCGGCCTGTACGCCACGGTGGCCATCCAGGCCGCGCTGCGCCACGCCGAGCGCACCGGCGAGGGCCAGCACATCGACATGGCACTGCTCGACACCCAGGTGGCCATGCTGGCCAACCTCGGCGCGAACTACCTCGTGCGGGGGCGTGAGACCGGCCAGGTGCCCGGCCGCGCGGGCAATGCCCACGCCAACATCGTGCCCTACCAGGTGTTTGAGGTGGCGCCCGATGACAGCCGTCAGCCCCAGTACGTGATCCTCGCCGTGGGCAACGACGGGCAGTTTGCCAAGTTCTGCACCGTGGCCGGCCACCCGGAGTGGGCGACCGACCCGCGCTTTGCGCGCAACCAGGACCGGGTGCGCCACCGGGAGCAGCTGGTGCCCCTGATCGAGACGGTCATGAAGACCCGGGGCAAGGCCGACTGGCTCGCCGCGCTCGAAGCCGCTCAGGTGCCCGGCGGACCCATCAACAACCTGGCCGAGGTGTTCGCCGACGAGCACGTGCGCTCCCGCGGCATGGTGCAGCGCTGGGAGCACCCGCTGGCCGATGCGGTGGAGCTGGTGGCCAGTCCGCTCAAGCTCAGCGCCACACCCGTTCGCGCCGACCTGCCGCCGCCCTTGCTGGGCCAGCACACCGCCGAGGTGCTGGCCGAATGGCTGGACTGCCCGGCTGAGCGCTTGTCAGGGCTGCGCGAGCGCGGTATCGTCTGACGCAGTTCCAGACGACCGGCCAGCCCCATGACCACAGCCACCCCCGCCGCGCCCACGCGCGTCCAGCCCGGTGCATTGCCCACCCCGGCCTCACTCCGCGGCGCCGCCCAGGCCGCGGCGGCGCGCGGCGAGCCATTGGTGGTGATGACCACGCTGGTCGGCTGCCCCTATTGCGATCTGGTGCGCAACCACCACCTGCTGCCCTTGCTGCGCGAAGGGCGCGTGGTGGCGGTGCAGCTGGACGTGCGCGACCGCACCAGCAACCTCCAGGGATTTGGCGGTGAGAACACCACGCCAGCTGACCAGCTGCGGCTGTGGAAGGCGCGCTTCACGCCCACGGTGCTGTTTTTCGGGCCCGACGGGCGCGAGTTGACCGAGCGCCTGGTGGGCGTGGCCGTGCCGGATTTCTACGGTGAATACCTCGACGCCCGGCTGGCCGAGGCGCGCCGCCAGCTGAGGTAGGCGGCTCGCACAAGGCGTGGCTTACTTCAGCGCGCCAAAGACCTTCTTGAGGATGGCACTGCCGGCGCCCACTGGGTCCTCCCGGATCTTGCGCTCCTCTTCTCCGATGATGGTGTATAGGCCATCCAGCGTCTTGCCGGTGACGTAGCGCTCGATATTGGCTTCGTCCTTCCTCAGCAACCCCAGGCCGGCGGCGCGGCCGGCCACCCGGTTGTACGACGCGGCCAGACCGACTTTCTCAGTGGCCTTGGTTACGACGGGGAGGAAGGTTTCGCCCAGCGGCTCGCGCGTCTTGCTGGCAAAAAAGCGCGTCACCGAGTCCTCGCCCCCGGTGAGGATGCCCTTGGCGTCGGTCACCGACATGTTCTTGACGGCGCCCACCAGGAGCTGCTGCCCCATGGGCACCGCGCTTTCAGCCGCACGGTTCATGCTGGTCACCAACTCGTCCACCCGCTTGCCCTGCCCCATGGTTTTCAGCAAGCGGGCCGCGTCGTCCAGGTAGCCTGGGAGCGGGATGCGCACCTTGGGGTTTCCCAGAAAGCCGTCGGGGCGGCCGAGCAGGCCCACGGCGGCCAGCGCGCCTTTCTCGAGCGCGGCCTTCAGGCCGCTGCTGGCATCCTGGTCGGTGAGATCGGCCAGCGACAGGGCCCAGGCCTGCTGGTAGGCACCGAGCACCAGGGTGCCAAAGACAATCGAATGGTTAAACTGGCGTCGCTGCATGTGAACTCCCGGAGTTGGTACGAATCGTAACGATGAGCCGTGGGACATCACCCCTGCCCGGCGCCCTTTTCACCATGAACTTCACACATCCAACTTCTTTGCATCGGCGCTCGTGGCTGTCGGCCGGTACGGCTCTTGGCCTGGCGACCCTGCTGGCTGTGGGCGGCTGTGGCTCGAAGGAGCAGGCCCCCGAGTCCACCTTCGTGCTGATCGACGGGGCCACCACGACCACTGCCGACCTTAAAGGCAAAGTCATGCTGGTGAATTTCTGGGCCACGACCTGTGTGTCATGCGTCAAGGAAATGCCCGCTTTGGCGTCCACTTACAACAAGTACAAGGATCAGGGCTTTGACACCGTGGCCGTGGCCATGAGTTACGACCCGCCCGCCTGGGTGCTGAATTTTGCGCAGACGCGCCAGCTGCCGTTCAAGGTGGCGCTCGACAACACCGGTGAAATCGCCCAGAACTGGGGCGATGTGAAGCTGACGCCCACCACCTACCTGGTGGACCGGCAAGGGCGCATCGTAAAGCGCTACGTGGGTGAACCCGACTTCACCGCTTTGCACCAGCTCATCGAAAAACTGCTGGCCCAGAGTTGAGCGCGCAGGCGCCTGCCTCCGGCGGCACCCGCGCAGTCATCCTTCAGTCGCGCCGGTAGTTGTCGTGGCATGCCTTGCAGCTCTGCCCGGCTGCCCCGAAAGCCGTCTTCACGCTGTCCAGATTGCCCGTTTTCGCCGCGGCCGCCAGCTTGTCCACCTCGGACTGCATTTTTTCTGCGGCTTCATTGAAGCGCGGCTGCTCGCTCCAGATTTTCGGCTGTGCCCGGGTGTCGCCCTTGTCGGTGCCAGGACCGAAGGCGGCAAACGGCAGCTTGGACATGGCCTGGACGATGGCCGCATTCTCGGCCGCCACGGTCGCGTCAAACGGCACGCGGCCATTGGCCATAGCACCGATGCGCGAGAAATGCGCACCCATCACCGTGAATGCCGCCTTGCGGTACTTGACCGCGTCTTCCGGCTTCTGGAACTGGGCCATGGCAGGCAATGCCATTGACGAAAGCGCGAGAGAGAGTGCCAGCGTGGCGGGGACTTTCATGGAACCTCCTGGATTAAGGTGGGAATGCGGTGGTCCGCCTTGACGGGAGCGGCGGGTCGGTGCCAAAGTTCCGCCACGGCCAACCACTGCCGCGCGGCACGCGCCGCACCACTTTTTAGCACAAGCATATGCAAACCCTTCGCGTCTGGGACCTTCCCACCCGTCTGTTTCACTGGCTGCTGGCACTGCTGGTCGTGGGGCTTCTGGTCACCGGGAACGTCGGCGGCAACTGGATGAACTGGCATTTCCGCTTTGGCTACGCGGTGCTCAGTCTGCTGCTGTTTCGACTGGTGTGGGGTTTTGCAGGGGGGCACTGGTCGCGCTTCGCCCAGTTTGTCTACGGGCCCCGCACCACCTGGGCTTATCTGCGCGGCCAAGGCACGGACCGCGAAACCACGGGTCACAACCCGCTGGGCGCACTGTCGGTGCTGGCGCTGCTGCTCGTGCTGTTCGCGCAGGTCTCGACCGGTCTCATGAGCGATGACGAGATTTCCTTTTTCGGTCCGCTGACGGCCTTTGTTTCGGGCGACACCGTCAGCCTGGCGACTCGTTACCACAAGAACGTGGGCAAGTTCGTGGTGCTCGGGCTGGTGGTGCTGCACATCCTGGCCATCGTGTTCTACCGCATCGCTCGCCGCCAGAATCTGGTGGGGCCCATGATCACGGGCGACAAAGCGGTGCCGGCGATCCTGCCGGCCTCGCGGGATTCAACCTCAACCCGTCTGGGCGCGCTGCTGATCTGGCTGGCGTGTGCCGCGCTGGTGTACGGCATGCTGTGGTTCGCCGAGCGAGGTGGCATGTGAGCCCGGGCACCCGTCGCTGCCGGGGGGTGGTTTAAACTGCGTGCAGCTTCGCGTTCCGACTCCATGCCCGCCCCCTCCGCACCCGACATCCAGCTTCACCGCGTCAGCTCCGCTGAAGACCTGCAAGACATCCGGGAACTGTTCGTTGATTACCAGGCCGATCTCGGCATCGATCTCTGCTTTCAGGGTTTTGACGCCGAACTCGCCGGATTGCCGGGCGAGTACGCGGAGCCAGGTGGCGGGTTGCTGCTGGCCCGTGTGGACGGCGCGCCCGCCGGATGCTGCGCATTCCGTTCCCTTCCCACCACCGACCATCTCAACGCCTGTGAAATGAAGCGGCTGTTCGTGCGCCGCGCCTTTCGCGGGTTCGGGCTCGGGCGGCAACTGGTCGAGCACACCTTGTCACAAGCGCACCTCGCGGGCTACACCACCATGCTGCTCGACACCCTCAGCGACATGGAAGCCGCTCGAGCCCTCTACCAGGAGGCTGGCTTTGTCGAGGTGGCGCCTTACTACCACAACCCCCTGCCCGGGGCTCACTACCTCAAAGTGGCGCTCTGAGCGTTTGACTCGTCCGAATAAGAAAAGGGCAAGCCGCGTCAGCGGGCCCGCCCTTTTCTCGGAAAGACAGTCGATCAGATGCCCGCGCGGGCCTGCGCCAGCAGCGTGGCGGCGTCACTCACTTCGAACTTGCCAGGACCTTCGACGTTCAGGGCCTTGACCACCCCATCCTTCACCAGCATCGAATAACGGTTGCTGCGCAGGCCCATGCCACGGCCGCTGAGGTCCAGCGTCAGGCCGGTGGCCTTGGCGAAATCGGCGCTGCCGTCTGCCAGCATGCGCACCTTGCCGGCGGTCTGCTGTTCGCGGGCCCAGGCACCCATCACGAAAGCGTCGTTCACGCTCACGCACCAGATCTCATCCACGCCCGCGGCCTTGAAATCGGCCGCATGTTCCACAAAGCCTGGCACGTGTTTGGCCGAGCAGGTGGGGGTGAAAGCGCCAGGCAGGGCAAAGATGGCGATCGTCTTGCGTGCGGTCGCGCCGGCCACGTCCACCGGGTTGGGTCCGATGCTGCATCCGTTGCCTTCAACCTCGACGTACTCCATCAGGGTGGTGGCGGGAATGGACTGGCCGATCTGGATCATGGGGGCTCCTCAAGAGGTGGCGACCTGAATGGTCATGAAAAAAGACCTGCCACAGGGCAGGCCCGGAAAAAGAAAAAGCGACCGAGATTGTCGGTCGCTTTGTCGGATCGCGCTGCGAGCAGCGGGCTCAGGCCTTACACCAGAGCGGCTTTTTGCACCAGGCGCGTGGCGACCCAGTTCTTGGTCTTCGACAGCGGACGGCTCTCGGTGATCTCGATCACGTCCCCCGTCTTGAATTCGCCGTTTTCGTCGTGCGCGTGGTACTTGCTCGACTTGGCGACGATCTTGTCATAGAGCTCGTGCTTCACACGGCGCTCGACCAGAACCGTCACGGTCTTGGCACGCTTGTCGCTGACCACCTTGCCAACCAAGGTGCGCTTGAGGGATGTTTTAGCTTCCGTCATGGTCACTCCTTATTTGGCCGCGGCATCAGTGCGCTGCTTCTCGGCCAGGATGGTCTTGGCACGAGCGATGGCGCGACGGGTGTTACCCAGCGTGGCGTTGTTGTTCAGTTGTTGCGTGGCTTTTTGCATGCGCAGGCCGAAATGGGCCTTTTGCAGCGATTTCACTTCGGCTTCGAGGCCGGCCACATCCTTCTGGCGCAGTTCAGAGGTTTTCATATCAATAGCTCCTGAATCACTGACCCAGCATGCGCGTCACGAACGTGGTGCGCAAAGGAAGTTTGGCGGCTGCCAGGGTGAAAGCCTCGCGGGCCAGCTGTTCTGGCACACCGACGATCTCGTAGAGCACCTTGCCGGGCTGGATCTCAGCCACGTAGTACTCAACCGAGCCCTTGCCGTTGCCCATACGGACTTCGGCAGGCTTGTTCGAGATCGGCTTGTCGGGGAACACGCGGATCCAGATACGACCGCCACGCTTGACGTGACGGGAAATCGCACGGCGGGCCGCTTCGATCTGACGAGCCGTCAGGCGGCCGCGATCGGTGGACTTCAGGCCGAAGTCACCGAACGCCACGGTCGCACCACTGGTGGCGACGCCCGTGTTGCGGCCCTTTTGCTCTTTACGGTATTTGCGGCGAGCAGGTTGCAACATGTTTATTCTCCTTTGCCGTCCGCAGCTGCAGATGCGGGTGCGTCTTTACGAACGCGCTTAACGGCGGGTTTATCGGCACCATCGGTGGCAACGGCAGGTTTGTCGCTGCCATCGGCCGGCGCGGCGTTCGCACCAGGGCGACGCACGGCGGCGCGAGCAGGAGGACCTGCCGGTCGCTCGCGACGTGGGCCACGTGGGCGACGGTCTTCTTCGCTACGCGGGGCTTCGACAGCCACGGGCGCGTCGTTGCGGCCCAGGGTGTCACCCTTGTAAACCCAGACCTTGACGCCGATGACGCCGTAGGTGGTCTTGGCTTCGGACGTGCCGTAGTCGATGTCGGCGCGCAGCGTGTGAAGTGGCACGCGACCTTCGCGGTACCACTCGCAACGGGCGATCTCGATGCCGTTCAGGCGACCCGACGACATGATCTTGATGCCCTGTGCGCCCAGACGCATGGCGTTCTGCATCGCGCGCTTCATGGCGCGGCGGAACATGATGCGCTTCTCGAGCTGCTGCGTGATGCTGTCGGCGATCAGCTTGGCATCGATTTCGGGCTTGCGCACTTCTTC
>JAUXNG010000031.1 GCA_030682835.1 Hydrogenophaga sp.
CATCAACATCCAGGGCACCGACCACCACGGCACCATCGCCCGCGAGCGCGCCGGCCTGCAGGCCGCGGGCGAGGGCATCCCTGAGGGCTTCCCCGACTACGTGCTGCACACCATGGTGCGCGTGGTCAAGGGCGGCGAAGAGGTGAAGATCAGCAAGCGCGCCGGCAGCTACGTCACGCTGCGCGACCTGATCGAGTGGACCAGCAAGGACGCCGTGCGCTTCTTCCTGCTCAGCCGCAAGCCCGACACCGAATACACGTTTGACGTGGATCTGGCGGTGCAGAAGAACAACGACAACCCGGTCTACTACGTGCAGTACGCCCACGCCCGCATCTGCTCGGTGCTGGCGGCCTGGCAGGAGAAAGACGGCGGCGACCCGGCCACGCTGAAAGACGCCAACCTGGTGGCGCTGCAAAGCCCGGCGGCGCAGGCCCTGATGCTGCTGCTGGCCAAGTACCCGGCCATGCTGGCCTCGGCCGCCACCGATTTCGCGCCGCACGACGTCACCTTCTACCTGCGAGAGCTCGCCGCCTGCTACCACAGCTACTACGACGCCGAGCGCATCCTGGTGGAAGACGAGGCCGTGAAACGCGCCCGCCTGGCGCTGGTGAGCGCGACCGCACAGGTATTGCACAATGGCCTGGCGGTGCTGGGCGTGAGCGCCCCGCAGAAAATGTGATCCCGGAACCCTTATGAACAGCAACTCTCTGCAGGCAAGGCGCCAGCGCGGCGGCACCCTCATCGGCTTCATCCTGGGCCTGCTCGTGGGACTGGCGGGAGCGCTGTCGGTGGCCATTTACGTCACGCGCGTGCCGGTGCCCTTTGTGGATCGCGGCGTTTCACGCAAGCCGGCGCAGGACGAGGCCGAGGCCGAACGCAACCGGGGCTGGAACCCCAATGCCGCGCTGGGTAGCCGCGAGATGCCCGGTACGGCACCGCCACCGCCGCCCCCGGCCGCCGAGGAGGCGGGCACCATCGTCGTGCCGCCGGCCGACGGCAAGGCCCTGCCGGTTCCCACCCCGTCCCCCACGCCCGACACCCCGGTGGCCCGGCCGGTCACGCCCGGTTCCACCGACCCGCTGGGTGATCTGGTGCAGTCTCGCCTGGGGCAGGGCGGCGCGGCTGCGCCCGCTGCGGGTGCCACCCCAAGCCCGGCAGCCGGGCCCGGTGCCGACCCGTTCAACTACTTCGTGCAGGCGGGCGCCTTTCGCACGCCGGAAGATGCCGAGACGCAGCGCGCCAAACTCGCCATGCTGGGCATTGCGGCCGATGTGAGCGAGCGCGAGCAGTCGGGCCGCACGGTGTTCCGCGTGCGCGTCGGTCCGTTCACCCAGAAAGCGCTGGCCGATGCCACTCGCGAGCAGCTGGAGAGCAACGGCGTCGAGGCTGCCCTGGTGCGCGTGCAGCGCTGACCTGGCCTGCTCGACGGGAACTAATCAACGGGCCGAGAGCCCCAAGAAGCCATTCAAGGAGTCTGATTCCATGCAACGTCGTGAATTTTCCCGCTCTCTTCTGGCCGCTGGCGCCAGCACCGCCGTGGGCGCCGCCGGGGCACTGGCCCTGCTGCCTGCCCATGCCCAGACGGCTGGCCTGAAGGAGGGTACCGATTTCGTGCGCCTGCCGCGCCCGGCGCCCGTGGACAGCCCGGCCGACAAGATCGAGGTGGTGGAGTTCTTTGCCTACTCCTGCATCCACTGCTACAACTTCGAGCCCCTGTTGAGCGACTGGATGAAAAAGAAGCCCGCCAGCGTGGTCGTGCGCCGCACCCCGGTGGCCTTCAACGAAAGCTTCGTGCCCATGCAGCGCCTGTACTACGCGCTGGAGGCCATGGGCCAGGTCGACGCCCTGCACGAGAAAGCCTTCCGTGCCATCCATGTCGAGAAGCAGCGTTTCACCAACCCCGACACGATCGTGGCCTGGGCGGTCGCCCAGGGCCTTGACCGTGAGAAGTTCGTCGGCTTCTTCAATTCGTTTGCCGTGGCCGGCAAGGCCAAGCGCGCAGCCCAGCTGCAGGACGCCTACGGCGTCGAAGGCACGCCCTCGCTCGGCGTGGGCGGACGCTTCTACGTGACCGGTCAGGGCCCTCGCACGCTGGTGGTGGCCGACGCGCTGATCGCCGACCTGCGCAAGGCTTGACCACCCTCACCCCTGAGCCACAAAGCCCGCCTTGTGCGGGCTTTGTGTTTCCTGTCCGGACCGGTGGCGCGCGGGTGGCCGACGGCTTGCACGGGCCGACGAAACCCCTCGGATGTGTGGCGTTTTCCGGCGGTGGCACCGCTACAATGAATGCAAGTTTCGTGCCCTGCATTCCATGACCTCACTCCCCCTCATCCTCCGCCGCCGCCCCTGTCGTTCGCTCGTGGCTGCGCTCGTGGGTGCCGTGCTGACGCTGGGCGTGGCGCACGCCGAGCGGGCCGACCGCAACCAGCCCATGAACGCCGAGGCCGACTCGCTGCGCTACGACGACGCCCGCCAGACCAGCGTGTTCACCGGCAATGTGGTCATCACCAAGGGCACGATCATCATCCGCGGCGCGCAGGTGGAGGTGCGCCAGGACCCGCAAGGCAACCAGTTCGGTCTTGTCACCGCCGGCCCCGGGCTGCCGGCCTTCTTCCGCCAGAAGCGCGACGTGGGTGACGAATTCATTGAGGGCCAGGCCCAGCGCATCGAATACGACAGCCGGACCGAGACCGTGCGTTTCCTCGGCGGCGCGGTACTGCGCCGCTTCGTGGGCACGCGCCTCAACGACGAGACGGTGGGCGGCACCATCGTCTACAACAGCAGCAACGACACGTTCAGCGTCGAAGGCGGTCCGGCCAACCGCAGCGCCGGCAACCCGCAGGGCCGCGTGCGCGCCATGCTCACCCCGGTGCCCAAGGAGGCAGCGCCAGCCCCTGCCACCCCGCCAGCCCCCTTGCGCCCCAGCCGCCAGCTGGGCGAGGGCGCGCAGTGAGCGCGCCCGTGCAAGCAACGGCGGCCACCGACCCGTCCCGCCCGATCACCAGCCGCCTGGAAGCGCGCGGCCTGAAGAAGGCTTACGGCAAGCGCCTGGTGGTCAAGGACGTGTCGCTTGGGGTCGACAAGGGTGAGGTGGTGGGCCTGCTCGGCCCCAACGGCGCCGGCAAGACCACCTCTTTCTACATGCTGGTGGGCCTGCTGCGCTCGGACGCCGGGCAGATCCTGCTCGATGGGCAGTCCATCGAACGCCAGCCGATCCACCGCCGTGCACGGCTCGGGCTGGGCTACCTGCCGCAGGAGGCGTCGATCTTCCGCAAGCTCACCGTCGCCGAAAACGTGCGTGCGGTGCTGGAACTGCAGCAGGACGCCGCCGGCAAGGCGCTGTCGAACGCCGCCATCGAGGCGCGGCTCGACGAACTGCTGAAGGACCTGCACGTTGACCACCTGCGCGATTCGCCCGCGCCCG
Organism: Hydrogenophaga sp.; assembly: GCA_030682835.1. Classification (GTDB taxonomy): domain Bacteria; phylum Pseudomonadota; class Gammaproteobacteria; order Burkholderiales; family Burkholderiaceae_C; genus Hydrogenophaga. The sequence continues at coordinate 3,425 of JAUXNG010000031.1, forward strand.
CGCTCTCGGGCGGCGAGCGCCGCCGCGTTGAGATCGCACGCGCCTTGGCCACCGACCCACGTTTCATCCTGCTGGACGAGCCCTTTGCCGGCATCGACCCGATCGCCGTGATCGAGATCCAGCGCATCATCGGCTTCCTCAAGGCGCGCGGCATCGGCGTGCTCATCACCGACCACAATGTGCGCGAGACGCTGGGCATCTGCGACCGCGCCTACATCATCAACGACGGCCACGTCCTCACCAGCGGCACACCCGCCGAGATCGTGGAAAACGCCGACGTCCGCCGGGTCTACCTCGGCGAACATTTCCGCATGTGAGCATGACCCCCACGCTCCTCACTTCGTGTAGTTCGCTGCCCCCCGAGGGGGCTGATTCGCCTTGGGGCGGCCCGGCGGCGAATCGTCTCGTCGCTCTCTCGCTGCTCGCTAGATGAAACAAGGTCTTTCGCTTCGCGTTTCGCAGCACCTGGCGCTCACGCCCCAGCTGCAGCAATCGATCCGCCTGCTGCAGCTCTCCACCCTGGAGATGGCGCAGGAAGTGGAGCAGATGCTCGATGAAAACCCGTTTCTGGAGCGCACCGAGGAAGTCGCCGACCGCGAGGCCTTTGGCCTGGAGCAGACCGACACGCCGGTGAGCGCAAGCGAGCAGCTGGCCGACCTGGCCGCGCCCGCTTCCGAGGCGCCTGCCAGCGCCGAGTTTGATGGCCCGGTGGCCGAGCGCAGCAGCAGCAGCGCCGACGTCGCCACCGACAGCTCGCCGGCCGACGAATTCGAGAGCCGGCTGGACGGTGCCAGCCCGGTGGAAGAAAGCTGGGAAGGCGACGGCACGGTCGAGATGAAGCCCGACGACAGCGAGTGGGGCGGCGATGCCCCGCCGCGCACCAGCGGCTCCGGCGAGGACGACGAAACCGCCAGCGCAGCCGATCTGGCGCGCGTGCCGGTGAGCCTGCAGGACTTTCTGCACGACCAGGCGCGCTGCCTGCGCCTGAGCGACGAAGACAGCGCGGCGCTCTACTTTCTGATCGAGTCGCTCAACGACGACGGCTATCTGGAAGAAAGCCTGGCCGACCTGGCCAGTGCCTGGCTGCACCTGTCCGCCATGCCCGACGCACCGGGAGCGGCCGGTGCACCCGAAGCGCCGGCCAACGACATGGCCGCGCTCGAAGCCGCCATCGACGGTTACGAGCCACCCGACCAGCTGGAAGCGCGCGAGGCCATCCAGCAGCGCCTGTCCATGGCGCTGCAGCTGCTGCAGCACATGGAACCCACAGGGGTGGGTGCGCGCGATCTGGGCGAGTGCCTGCGGCTGCAGGTGATGGAGCTGCGCAACAGCCCCGAGGCCCGCGCCGCGCTGGCCATCTGCGCGCAACCGCTGGAGCTGATCGCCAAGCGCGACGTGAAGCGCCTGTGCAACCTGTGCGGACTGGACGACGAAACGGTGCGCGCCGCGCTCGGCCTCATCGCCCGACTGGAGCCCAAGCCCGGGCGGCGCTTTGTCGACGTGGAGCGCAACGTGGTGGTGCCCGACGTGCTGGTGACCCGCGCCGGGCGTGGCTTCAAGGTGCAGCTCAACGCCGAGGTGATGCCGCGCCTGCGCGTGCACGATGTCTACGCCAACGCCATGCGGCAGAACCGCGGCGGGCGCGACAACGGCGGCGAGGCCGGCCACGCCGCCATGCAGCAACGCCTGCAGGAGGCGCGCTGGTTCATCAAGAACATCCAGCAGCGCTTCGACACCATCCTGCGCGTCTCCTCGGCCATCGTCGAGCGCCAGCGCAATTTCTTCATGCACGGCGAACTCGCCATGCGCCCGCTGGTGCTGCGCGAGATCGCCGACGAACTGGGCCTGCACGAGTCCACCATCAGCCGGGTGACCACCGCCAAGTACATGGCCACGCCCTTTGGCACCTACGAGCTGAAGTACTTCTTCGGCTCCTCGCTGGGCACCGAGACCGGTGGCAACGCGTCCAGCACCGCGGTGCGCGCGCTGCTCAAGCAGTTCATCGCCTCGGAAGATCCGGCCAAGCCGCTGTCCGACAACCAGCTGTCCGACCTGCTGCGCGAGCAGGGCATCGAATGCGCCCGCCGCACCGTGGCCAAATACCGCGAGGCCTTGCGCATAGCGCCGGCCAATCTACGGAAGACCTTATGACCCCCACGCTCCGCCGCTTCGCGGGTCGCTGGACGAGACGCTGCCAGACCCAGCGCCTCTTCTCGCTGTCCCGACGTGCGCAGGCACGTCGAGAGCCCCAGCGCTCAGCCCCGAGGGGGCTGTTTCGCCTTGGGGCGGCCCGGCGGCGAAACACCCTATGAACCAACTCAATCTCTTCCTCCCCTGCGCCGCCGGTGTGGAGGACTACCTGGCCAACGAAGTGCAGGGCATCACCGGCGAGCCGCTGGCCTTCAAGGCACGTGGCGGCGTCGGCGTTAAGGCGTCCTGGCGCGAGGCCATGCGCCTGAACCTCTACAGCCGCCTGGCGCAGCGCGTGCTGGTGCAGCTCTGGCACTGCCCCTACCGAAACGAGCAGGACCTGTACAACGCCGCCAGCGAGGTGGCCTGGGAAATCTGGTTCTCGCCCGCGCAGACCATCAAGGTCGAGATCACCGCGCAGCACAGCCCGCTGACCTCGCTGAACTTCGCTGCGTTGAAGATCAAGGACGCGATCTGCGACCGCTTCCGCCACAAGCGCGGCGATCGCCCCAGCGTGGACACCACCTGGCCCGACATCCGCATCTACGCCCACCTGACCACCGAAGAGCTCACGCTCTACATCGACACCTCGGGCGAACCGCTGTTCAAGCGCGGCTGGCGCGAAGACAAGGGCGACGCGCCGCTGAAGGAAACCCTGGCCGCGGCCATGATCGCCGCCACCGGCTGGGACAGCTGCGCCGAGGCCCCGCTCGATGAAGTGGTGCCGCTGTACGACCCCTGCTGCGGCAGTGGCACCGTGGTGATCGAAGCGGCGCAGATCGCGCTGAACATCGCGCCCGGCATGCAGCGCCGCTTTGCGTTCGAGAAAATGCTGCCCTTCCAGCCGCATGTGTGGACAGGTGTGAAGGAGGAAGCCGTGGAGCTGCAGCGTGCGTGGCCCGAGGGCCATCCGCCCATCGTGTTCGGCAGCGACGTGTCCTTCCGCATGGTCGACTTCGCCCAGCGCAACGCCGAGCGCGCGGGCGTGGCCCACGCGGTGGAGCTGCGTGGCGGCGACGCCTTGCAGCGCATGCCGCCCACTGATAAACCGGGTGTGCTCTTGCTCAATCCCCCGTACGGTGAGCGCATCGCCGCGGCCGGGGTGGCCGGCGAGAGCGCCGGTGAGCGCGCCAGTGCCCGCGCCCAGCGGGCCGAGCCGCGTGCGGCCCGCACCTTCACTATGGGCCGTGAGGCGCCCCCGGCGCCCGGCCTGGGCCGCGAAAGCGCGCAGATGGCCGACGGTGGCGACGGCGGCGAGTTCTTCCAGCAGCTCGCCGCGCACTGGAAGAGCCACTACGCCGGCTGGAGCGCCTGGCTGCTCACGCCCGACCTCAAGCTGCCCGGCAAGATGCGCTTCAAGGAGTCGCGCCGCGTGCCCCTGTGGAACGGACCCATCGAGTGCCGGCTGTTCCGCTTCGACCTGACCGCGCGGCGCATCGAGCCCCCGGCGTCCCGGGACTGAGAGGCAGGCCCATGCCTTGTCGCGCACCGCTGGTGATCGACACCAACATCGCGCTGGACCTGTTCGTGTTCCACGACCCGTCCACCGAGGCGCTGCGCGCCGCCATCGACGGCGCATCGCACGGCTGGCTCGCGACCGATGCCATGCGCGAGGAACTGGCCCGCGTACTGGTCTACCCGCAGATCGCGCGCCGCCTGGAACTGCAGACCGTGGCGGCGGAACAGGTGCTCGACTCGTTTGACCAGCGCGTCTGCATCCTGCCCCCCGCACCCCGGGCCACCTGCATCTGCAAGGACCCGGACGACCAGAAGTTCATCGACCTGGCCGTGGCGCACCGCGCCGGTCTGCTCAGCAAGGACGCCGCCGTGCTCTGCATGGCCCGCCGGCTGGCCCGGCTGGGTGTGGACGTGCGGCGCCATTGGAACGCCCCGGAGGCGGCGGCGCCCGACACCCCGACACCGCGCCATGCGCAGGCCCCAGCCCATCCGTGAATGGGCGGGCCGCGGCCCCCGGCTGGCGTGGGCGCTGCCGCTTGCGTTGGCGCTGGCGGGAGGCGCTGTGCAGGCGACCCCGGTCTGCGTGCCGCTGGAGCCCGCCGGGGCTGTCGAGCCGGCGCCCGTGCAGCGCTGCACCGAGCAGCAGGGCAGTCTGCGTGTGCAACGCAGCCTCTCGGCCAGCGGCGCGCTGCTCGATCTGCAGGTCTTCGATGCCCAGGGCCGTCTGGTGCGCAGCGAAACGCTGGCCGGCGGCCGGCGCATCAAGCGCGTGTACTACCCGGGCGGGGTCCAGCTGCGGTCTGAGACCGACCTGCTGGAGCGCGACCCTGGCGCCGCACCAGGCCGTGAAGGCGTGGCGCGCGAGTGGGCCGAGGCCGGCCAGCTCACGCAGGAAACCGTGTGGTCGTCCGCCGACGCCCACAGCCTCACCCAGTGGCACCTGAACGGCCAGGTCCGCCTGCGCCAGCGCAGCTGGCGCATCGCCCGCCACCAGTGGCGCACGTCGGAAACCTTCCATGAAAACGGCCAGCCCGCCGCCCTCAACACCGAGCGCAGCGGCCGCCTGTGGGGCTGGCAGCGCTACCACGACGATGCCGGTCGCCGCCTGCGCGAAGACGAACACGGTGAACAGGGTGTGCTGCTGCAGCGGCGCCACTTCCGCCCCGACGGCTCGCTTGATCGCGAAGAGCGCTTCACCGACGACACCAGTCGCCTGTGACCCAGTGCATGTGAGCGCCTGAGCGCTGACCGCTGGTCACAGCATCGGCCGGGTGCTGCGGGCTACACTGGTTGTCAATCTCAATTGCCCGCTGACTGCCATGAACACCCCCGCCACCCCGCCCGATCTGAACACCCCGCTGGACCACGACGATTTCGACGCGCTCGACGCCATCCTGGACGACCTGCGCACCCGCGGTGAAGAGGTGCCGCAGTGGGAATTCTGCGAGGGCGCCATCGCCGCGCTGCTGTGCACCCGCCGCCTCATCATGCCCAGCGAGTACTTCCCGGTGCTGCTGGGCACGGGCGACAGCTCGCCCGGCCAGCCCGGCAGCGACGAGGCCGACACGCACTTTGCCGACGAAGCCCAGTTCACGCAGTTCATGACCCTCTGGACCCGGCGCTGGAACGAGGTGGCCACCGCCCTGGGCGCCGACGTGGAAACGCTGGAAGACGAGCGCAGCTACCACCCCGAGGTGATGGACGTGCGGGGAGCCGTGGCCAGCCTGCCCGAGGACGCGCGCGCCGAGATCGGTGACCAGGAACTGCCCGCCTTCGGCCAGGTCTGGGCGCTGGGTTTCATGTTCGTGGTGGAGAACTGGGCAGAAGACTGGGCCGCGCCGCGCGACAAGGAAACGGCGGGCTGGCTCAACGATGCACTCGACGCCATCGTGGCCATCACCGAAGACGACACCGACCCGCCCACGGTCTGCATGCACAGCGACGACGGCCCGCCGAGCGTGAGCGAGGAGCGGCTCAACGCCTTTGGCGCGGCCATCTGGGCGGTCTACGACCTGCGTCAGCTGTGGCAGAGTCTGGGCCCGCGCATCGAGTCGGCCCGCAAGGCCGACACCCCCGGCCGCAACGACCTGTGCTGGTGCGGCAGCGGCAAGAAATACAAGAAGTGCCACGGCGCGAACTGATCGCCCGCTGAGGAAGGCGACTGCGCCTCCCTCAGCGCCGCTGCAGGGTGCGCAGCATCTCCAGCACCCGCGCCCGGCGGCGCTCGAAATCGGTGTTTAGCAGGGTGCTGGCCAGGTGCATCTGATCGGCCCGGGCGTGTGACAGCGCCTGGTTGGCCAGGCGGTGGAACTGCTCATATTCGTCCCGCAGTTCCACCAGCAGGGAATGCCGTCCTTCCGCGCGCTCCAGGGCCCGCGCCAGCCAGCGGCCCAGGCCGCTCTCGGCCGGGCCGGGCAGGGCGGGGCGCTGTGCGGTGTCGGCCGGGTCCATGCTCAGGTGATCGTTGAAGGCCACACACCATTCCAGGTGCTCGATGATGACGCCCTGGATCTCCAGCCGGTCAAAGCCGCGGTCTTCCGGCGGGGGCGGGCGGGTGGCGGCGATCTGAACCGGCGCGCGCCGGTGCAGCCGCCCCATCAGATAGGTGAAAAACTTCATGCTGATCTTTTGTACTCGTCTGGCACGACAACGACGACCGTGCTGCGGGGGGTATCCGCATCTTAGGGCGCACCCGCTCTCATGGCCGGCGCGCTCCGGGGGAAGCGGGATTCGGTCCCGCAGAGCGCCGTCAGGCGTGGGCGATACGCCCCTTTGCTGTGTGAAATATCACGCTTGTTCAGCAGCCGCCGGGGGCGGCGGAGGGTCATATGACCCAATGCCTGGCGTGGACTCGGCCGGGCCGTCCAGAAGCTCGAAACCGCCGCTGGCCAGTACCTCGCCATTTACCAGCAGTTCGATCCTGTGCCGGCCTGGGTACAGGCGGCGGGTCGTCACCGGGCGCAGGCTGTGGCGCTTGGCCAGTTGCCGCGCTTCGCCGGGCTGCAGCGTCAGGTTCCAGCCCTTGAACACCTTGGCGCTGCTCTCGCCATTGGCCCGCACATGGTGCACCGCGTAATCGATCACCAGCGGCTGGACCTCGCGGGCGGTGGACCGCAGGGTGATGATCAGGCCGATGTGCTCACCCACCGCGGCGTGCGGGCTGCTCAGCGCCAGCCCGATGTTCCCCTGGAACGGCGCGCCCAGGCCCCAGGCGGCGAGCGTTGGCGCGTGACCCTGCTTGATGAGGCTGCGGCTGGCGTGGCGCAGCAGTGCCCGTCGCGGCGGTGGGGCCTCGCGCAGGTGGCGGGCGACCCACTGCGCCACCAGCCCGGGGTGGTCCTTCGCAATGTCGTTGAGGTGGTTCGCCACGCTGCGGCGCACATAGGCGCTGGGGTCGTCCTGCAGCGCCAGCAGCAGGGGCAGGGCCGGCGATGGGTCGACCACCAGCGCCTGCAGCCGCAGCCCCCAGGGCAGGCGCGGGCGGCTGCCCTCGCTCACCAGCCGGCGAACGTGCGCGCTGGGGTCGTCGGCCCAGCGCGCCAGCGTGGCGAAGACGGCCTCAGGGTGGTCGCGGACGAAGGGCCGGATCGCGAACTCGGCCGAGAAGCGCTGCGTGAGCGCGTGCAGGCAGGCGAGTGCACGGGGCACATCGCCCCCGCCCCGGCGCGCCACGAATTCGCCCATGGACCACACCACCCAGCCGGCCAGCGCGTCGCCAGGTTGCTCCGAGGCGAGCGAGATGGGCTCGCCCTGTGCGTCGAGCGGAAGGGGTGGCGCGAGGCTGGCTTCCAGCACCTGGCAGGCATCGTCAAAACACCCCGGCAGGGTGGCTTCCAGGGCATCGGCCAGCTGCATCGCCCGTGCCTTGAACGCCAGCGCATCGAGCCCCGCAGTGGCCACCGCGGTGAAACGGTCGTGCTCGAAACCCGGATGAACCGCCCGCAGCCGCTGCGCTGCCCGCGCCACGGTGCCGGTGTTGATCAGCAGCTTGAATGGCTCGGCCATGGTGCGCGCTGCCTTGTCAGCCGCGGGCCGGCAGGCGCTGCAGCAAGCCGGCCAGCGCGTGCTGCACGGTGGCCTGGCGAACCGCGGCCCGGTCACCCGGCAGCAGCATCCGCTCGGCCCACACGCCCGCCGGCGTGGCCCAACCAAACCACACGGTGCCAACCGGCTTCTCGGCGCTCCCCCCGGTGGGGCCAGCGACGCCCGTCACCGCCACGGCACACGCGGCCCGCGCGTGCCGCAGTGCGCCGGCAGCCATTGCGCGCGCCACCGCTTCGCTCACCGCGCCATCAGCCGCGATCAGCGCCGCCGGCACCCCGAGCAGCTCGGTCTTGGCGGCGTTGGAATAGGTCACAAACCCGCGCTCGAACCAGTCGCTCGACCCGCTCAGCTCCGTGCACGCCCCCGCGATCAGCCCCCCCGTGCAGCTCTCGGCCGTGGCCATCATCCAGCCCCGCGCTTTCAACTCGGTGGCGAGTCGTTCAACCAGGGCGGGGGTGGGGAGCGTGGTCATGGAGCCTCCTGTGAACGGGAAAAAACTGATGCGCCGCCTCGAGCGCAAGGGGGAATCCGGCGTGATGTGTCTGAGCCCAGAGATGCCGCGGAACTGGCTCCGCCAGGCCGCAGGCATCGCCCCCTGGGGGGTGACGCGCGCAGCGCGGCGCGGGGGGAGCTTAGTACCTCCAGGCCGCCACCACCAGCACGGTGCAGAAGGCCGCCGCAAAGTCGTCCAGCAGGATGCCAAAACCGCCTCGCGGGCCGAAGCCCTTGAAGCGCTGGTCGGCCCAGGCCATCGGCCCGAATTTCACCGCGTCGAAGAGGCGAAACAGCGTGAAGGCATAGAGCTGGCCCCAGAGATCGGTGGGCGACACCAGCCAGAGCACGAGCCAGAAGGCGATCACCTCGTCCCACACGATGTGGCTCGAATCGGCAATGCGCATGTGTTGCGCCGTGACCGTGCACGCCCACCAGCCCACCAACGTGCCCACGCCGATGAGAACCGCCCAGCCCGCATCCGACAGGAAGGGTTGCAGCAGCAGGAAGGCCGCCCAGGCCCACAGCGTGCCCACAGTGCCCGGCGCCAGGCGCGCCAGTCCGGAGCCGGCGCCCAGGGCGATGAAGTGGGCCGGGTGTGAAAACAGGAAAGCCCAGCCCGGGTGGTGCAGGGGTGGCGCGGTGTCGCCGGCGCGCGGCCACGTGTTCGTGGCGTCTAGGGGTTCGGACATGGCGGGATTATGCGGCGGCCTTTAGGCTCAAGCTGGGCACGCTCGGGCTCGGCCTGTCAGGCGAAGTGATCGAACCCGTGTGGGCTCCACGGGCGTTCGCGTCCATCTGCTTCCCGCACGCACAGCCCGGCGCCCGCGTGCACGCGGCCGATGCGCTGCACCGGGGTGGCCGAGGCCACGGCGGCGGCGGCCACGGCCTGGCGCTGCGCCGGTGGCGCGGTGAACAGCAGTTCGTAGTCGTCGCCGCCGTTGAGCAGGCAGTCCAGCCGGTGCTCGGGCGGCAGGCCACGCAGGTCCGGCGCCACCGGGAGAGCGGCGGTATCGATGACCGCACCGACGCCGCTGGCGGCCAGAATGTGGCCCAGGTCGCCGGCCAGGCCGTCGCTCACGTCGAGCGCCGCGTGCGCCACGCCGGCCAGTGCGCGGCCCAGTGCGAGGCGTGGCGTGGGCCGCTCCAGCCGCTCGCGCAACTGCGCCAGCGCGGGCATCCCGGCATGGCCCACCGCCCAGTCCGTGCCGCGCATCAGCTCCAGCGCCAGCCGCGCCTCGCCGGTGCGCCCGCTCAGGTACAGGTCGTCGCCGGCCCGGGCGGCGTCGCGCCGCAACGCCTGCTGCGGCTGCACTTCACCCATGACGGTGATGCAGATGTTCAGCGGTCCGCGCGTCGTGTCGCCACCCACCAGCGGGCAGGCGTGTGCGTCGGCCAGTGCGAACAGCCCGCGGGCAAAAGCGGCCAGCCAGGCGTCGTCGGCCGCGGGCAGCGACAGCGCGAGCGTGAAACCCAGCGGGCGTGCCCCCATGGCCGCCAGATCGCTCAGGTTGACCGCCAGCGCCTTGTGCCCAAGTGCCTCGGCTGCCACGTCCGGGAAAAAGTGCCGGCCTTCGACCAGCATGTCGGTCGACACCGCCAGCTGCCAGCCGGGCGTGGGTTGCAGCAGGGCGCAGTCATCGCCCACGCCCAATGCCACCGTGTCGGGGTAGCTATTGGTCGGGCGCTGGAAGTGGCGGCGGATCAGTTCGAACTCACCCATGCTCGAACTCATCCGTGCTCGGACACCCGGGCCGGGGGCACTTGTGGCGGCCGGGTGTCGTCATCGCCCGGTTCATCCAGGCCCGAGTCCCAGGCCTCGTCCTGCGCCATCGGGCGGGGTGGCAGCAGGAAGCTCAGGGGCGCGCGGCGGATGCGCTGGCGAATGCCGGCGCGGATGCGCTGGCGGTTCACCTCGCTGATGGCCTGTGCGCGCAGCGCCAGGCGGAAGGCCAGGTAGAAGCTGACGGCCAGGTTGATCGGACCCACCAGCGCCACTCCGGCCACCGCCCACCACAGCGCCGGTTCGGCCAGCACCGCGAAGCCCAGGGACGCGGCAGCGGCGGCCACCTGGCCGGCCGCCAGCGTGACGTGGCGCACCTCCAGGCCGAGACCGAAGAAGGCGGCAAAGGCCGGCACCAGGCCCAGCATCATGCCCAGGGAAATGTTGGCGGACAGTCCCGAGATGTTCTGCCGCAGGAAGCTCGCCCAGCGCCCGGCACGGATGGGGCCGAGCACGCGGGTGAAACGCGGGTTGTGCCGCACCGCGGAGTCGAGTTTGTGAAAGACGAACCAGTTTTCCACCCAGCCGGCCACGATGCTGGAGGCGAACAGCAGCACGCCGGTGAGGCCGGCGAACAGCAGCGTGGGGCCGAGCAGGTGCAGGTCGTCCAGCACATGCACCGCTTTTTCCTCGCTGATCATCGGGGCTCCGGCGCCGAACTGCAGTGCCAGGCTGATCAGCAACACCACTGGCACCACCAGACCGACGTTGCCGACGATGGACGCGATCTGTGAGCGGAACAGGTGGGCCACTTCGTCCACGAAGCGGCGCACGGCACCGGGCTGGCGGATGTCCTTGAGCTTGGCGACCATGGCCGGTGCGGTCACCGCCGGCTGCTTGGTGGCCACGGTGAGGTGCAGCAACTGGATCAGCACGAAGGACAGCGCGTAGTTCATGCCCGCTGCGAAGCCGCCCCAGAAGGCGGACAGACCCAGCGCCACGAGCGTGAACTTGGCCCAGGTGGTGAAGCCCAGCACCGCGCCGCCGCCGGCGGCCTTGCCCAGCATCTGGCGGTACTCGGTGGCGTTGCGGGTGATGTAGTGTTCGCCACTTTCGGCGCTGCGTTCGGCCACCTTGGCCGCCGTGAGCTGCGAGCTGCTGGCGATCAGCGCGCGCACGCTGCGGTTGTCCTGCCCAACCTGCGCCAGGTCGGCTAGCAGGGCCGCGGCGGCGCGTTCGGGCTGGGTGGACTGCAGGCAGTCGAGCAGTTCCTTGATGCGCACGATGCGTTCGCGCAGCTGGCGCAGCCGGAACACGATGCCCACCGACACGCCATGCGCCTCCAGGTGCGAATACACCGTGTAGGCGGCCTGCCGGCAAGCGTCGAGCTGCTCGCGCAGGCGTGCGGCGGCGTCCAGCGCGGCCGGGCTGCGTGCACCGTCTGCGGTGACGGCCTGGCGCAGGGTTTCGAACGAGGTGGGCAGGTCGTGGAACGCGCGCGCGGCCTGCGCCGCGGGCGACATGCGCACGCGAATCTCGGAGGCGAAGCCGGTGGCACTGACCTGGCTGACGCAGAACATCAGCGCGTCCATCAGGGCCGTCTGCCAGAACCCGGCACCGGCCGGGGGTGGGCTGTCGGTCGCTGCGCTGCTGGCGGGCGGCGTCATGAGCAAGCCGTGCAGGCGCTGGAGCGTGGCGCTGTCCAGCGCCTTGATCCAGCGCACGTCAAAGCGCGTGGGCAGCAGCAGGCCGAAGAGTTCGGCCAGGTCGGTGGTTTCGGGTGTGCCGGGCAGGAGCTTGCGGCGCAGGCGATGACCCAGCTCGCTCATGAAGGCCGTGCGCGGCGCAAAACCGTAATCGGCCAGCAGGGGTGTGGCGTCCACGCTGGACACGAAGCCGTGCCACCATGCGTGCCAGCGCGTCAGCCACTCGGGCTGGTCTTGCACCGCGTCGAGCAGTTCTCGCACGCGCGCCACGCTGGCCTGCGGGTCCTTGGCATCGCCGCGCACCCAGCGCAGCAACTCGATCAGCCAGAGGTGGCGCTGGGCCAGCGGCGCGTGCGGGTCCAGGGTGCGAAGCAGCGAGGGCAGTTCCATGGGATCGTGGCGCCGTTGCGCGGCGGTCCGTGAACGCAGGCCGGGGATGGTGCGCGTCAGTGCAGCACGCGGGGCGAACGCTCGCCCGTGCCGGCGTCGCCCGCCTGGAGGACGAAAGACGGTACCTCGGCATCAAAGCGTTCGCCGTCTTCTGCCACGCAGAAGAAGCTGCCGCGCATGCTGCCGGTGGGGGTCGCCAGGCGGGTGCCGCTGGTGTACTGGAACGCTTCACCCGGCCGCAGCAGGGGCTGGTTGCCCACCACGCCCAGGCCCTTCACCTCTTCGGTGTGGCCGCGGGCGTCGTCGATGATCCAGTGGCGGGCGATCAGCTGCGCCGTCACGTCACCCGTGTTGGTGATGGTGATGGTGTAGGCGAACGCGTACAGATCCTCGTCGGGCGAGGACTGTTCGGCCAGGAACTGGGGTTCGACTTCGCAGGTGAACTGGTATTTCGACATGATCGGCATGTTACCGCGCCCGGACAAGTCCCTGTCGGGCCTGCGAAAATGCGGCTCATCTCCACCGTTTGCCCACTGCAAGGCCCTCCATGTCCAGCACCTACCGCATCGCCCCTTCCATCCTGTCTGCCGACTTTGCCCGCCTGGGCGACGAGGTGAAGAACGTCATCGCCGCGGGCGCCGACTGGATCCACTTCGACGTGATGGACAACCACTACGTACCCAACCTCACCTTCGGGCCCATGGTCTGCCAGGCCCTGAAGCCGCACGCGAAGAAGCCCGACGGCACGCCGGTGCCGATCGATGTGCACCTGATGATCCAGCCGGTGGACGCGCTGGCCGGCGCCTTCATCGACGCGGGTGCCGACCTGGTGAGCTTCCACCCTGACGCCTCGGCCCATGTGCACCGCAGCGTGCAGGCCATCAAGGCCAAAGGCGCCAAGGCAGGTCTGACCTTCAACCCGGCGCAATCGCTGGACGTGCTGGACTGGACCATCGACGACATCGACCTGATCCTGATCATGAGCGTGAACCCCGGCTTCGGCGGCCAGAGCTTCATCGACTCGGCCCTGCGCAAGATCGAACAGGCGCGCAAGCGCATCGAGGCCAGCGGGCGCGACATCCGCCTCGAGGTGGACGGCGGCATCAAGGCCGACAACATCCGCCGCGTGGCCGACGCCGGGGCCGACACCTTCGTGGCCGGCAGCGCCATCTTCGGCAAGCCGGATTACAAGGCGGTGATCGACCAGATGCGCAGCGCGCTGGGGTAATCACTCCCCCCGCGCCGCTTCGCGTCACCCCCTCAAGGGGGCGATGCCAGTGGCCCGGCGGAGCCGGTTCCACGGCATCCTGACTTCAGACACTTTCGCCGGAGACTTTCTTGCAATTTTTTGATATCCAGGCCGCCATCGTCGACCTCGACGGCACCATGGTGGACACGCTGGGTGACTTCGAGGTCGCCCTGAACCGTTGTCTGGCCGAGCTGGGCCTGCCGGGTGTGGACCGGCTGCTGGTCGAGCGCACGGTGGGCAAGGGCTCGGAACACCTGATCCGCAGCGTGCTGGCGCACCAGCTCGCGCTGCCCGAGGTCAAAGGCGTCGGGCAGGCCTGCCCGGCGGTGTCGGTCGACACCCTGTTTGACCGCACCTGGAACGTTTATCAGCGGCATTACCTCGCCATCAACGGTCAGTTTTCCGATGTGTATCCCGGCGTGGTGCAGGGGCTGGAGCAGATGCGCGCGGCCGGCTGGACGCTGGCCTGCCTGACCAACAAGCCGCTGGCTTTCGCCCAGGCACTGTTGCGCGCCAAGGGGCTGGACGGCTTTTTCACCCATGTGTTTGGCGGCGACAGTTTCGAGCGCAAGAAGCCCGACCCGCTGCCCCTGCTCAAGACCTGCGAGGCGCTGGGCACCGCACCCGCCCGCACGCTGATGGTGGGTGATTCACAGAACGACGCGCTGGCTGCCCGTGCGGCTGGCTGCCCCGTGGCGCTGGTGACCTACGGCTACAACCACGGCGAACCCATCTCGCAGGCGCCGCACGACCGCCTCCTCGGCTCCCTGGCGGCACTGCCGGGCTGACGCCGGCCCGGCGCCTCCTTTACTTGGCCTTGCCCAGCAAGGCGTCCTTCAGCTGCCAGTCGGCCGGCTTGGGGCCGAGCCAGATGCGCATGAGCGCATTGAAGAACTCGGGTTCCTTGAAGGGTTCGCCCTCGACCTTGCCCTTGATCGTCAGCACCGTGCCGGTGCCCGGCACCCAGTCAAGCACAAAGGTCTCACCCGTGCGCAGCATCTTGTGGTCCGTGAACACCTGGCTCATGCGCAGCACGCCGGGGATGAGCCTGGAGAACGCCTGGCGCTCCATGTTGTCTTCCATGCCGCGCGAGAACAGCTTGCCCAGTTCGCTGGAGTCGATGTCGCGCAGCATGGTGATGGTCATGCGCTTGGCACCCTTGGCGGCCAGCACCTCTTCCGGGGTGGCGGCCTTTTCGGCCAGGTACAGCCCGGCGGTGTACACCTTGAACACGGCCTTGTGGCGGATACCGGCACCGTTGAGCTGCAGCGTGCTGCCGTTGACGGTGAGGCGTTCTTCCAGCTTGACGCCGCCCACGTCGACCGTGGCTGCCGTGCTGCTGAGCGATGCCGCCAGCAGCGCCGCCAGCAAAGAGGCCCGAAGCATGGGGGAATGGGCAGGGGAAAGGCGGTGCGCAGGGCTCACGGCAGGCTCCACAAAACTGTGTGTAAATGTAAAAAAACGACCGTTCAGAAGCGCGATTGTTCCCAGCCCCGGCGCAAAAGCAAGGGGGTTTCGCCCGACTGGCCGAAGGGCGGTCGGAAGATGGTCCCCGCCGGTACCTGCGCGACTGCGCTCGACATCGGAAGCCGCTCCGGGGCTTTGCTACACTTTGCCCACATGTTCCACCCACGCACAGCCCTCACAGGTGTTCTGCCGAGCCGCAATGGCCGGGGAGCCTGGCCCTGGCGTAAGCCAGCGTAACCGTGCACTCCCCCCGGGGTGCACAGGTCGGGTCCTGCCGCCAAGACCCTCTGCCTGTGCCGCCCCCAGCCTTGCCCGGCCTGACCGGGCCCCTTGAAGTACCCGCCCAGCCGCTGCGTGGCGCGCCGGGTCGATGGAGCCTCCGAACATGATCACCGAACTTGAATTCAAGAGCCTGGCCAGCCAGGGCTACAACCGCATCCCGCTCATGGCCGAGGCCTTTGCGGACCTGGAAACCCCACTGTCGCTGTACCTGAAGCTGGCCCACGGCCGCGGCGACGGCAAGTACAGCTTCCTGCTCGAATCCGTCGTCGGCGGCGAGCGCTTCGGCCGCTACAGCTTCATCGGCCTGCCCGCACGCACCCTGCTGCAGGCCAGCGGCTTCGGCGCCGAAGCGAAAACCGAGGTGGTGCGCGACGGCGTGGTGGTGGAGACGAACCACGGCAATCCGCTGGATTTCATCGCCGCTTACCAGCAGCGTTTCAAGGTCGCGCTGCGCCCCGGCCTCCCGCGCTTCTGCGGCGGCCTGGCGGGCTACTTCGGCTACGACGCGGTGCGCTACATTGAAAAGAAGCTCGAGAAGAGCTGCCCGCCCGACACCCTGGGCTGCCCCGACATCCTGCTGCTGCAGTGCGAGGAGCTGGCGGTCATCGACAACCTGTCGGGCAAGCTCTACCTCATCGTCTACGCCGACCCGGCCCAGCCCGAGGCGTATGCCAACGCCAAGAAGCGCGTGCGTGAACTCAAGGAAGCGCTGAAATACTCGGTGAGCGCGCCGGTCGTCAAGCCCAGCCAGAGCCACCCGGCGGAGCGCGACTTCTCCAAAGCCGACTACCTGGCCGCGGTGGAACGCGCCAAGGAACTCATTGCCGGCGGCGACTTCATGCAGGTGCAGGTGGGCCAGCGCATCAAGAAGCGCTACACCGAGAGTCCGCTCTCGCTCTACCGCGCGCTGCGCTCGCTCAATCCCTCGCCCTATATGTACTACTACCACCTGGGCGACTTCCATGTGGTGGGTGCCTCGCCCGAGATCCTGGTGCGCCAGGAAAAGACCGAAGAGGGCACGAAAGTCATCATCCGTCCGCTGGCCGGCACGCGACCTCGCGGCGCCACGCCCGAGAAAGACAAGGCCACCGAAGCCGAGCTGCTGGCGGACCCGAAGGAGCGCGCCGAGCACGTGATGCTGATCGATCTGGCGCGCAACGACATCGGCCGCATCGCGCAGATCGGCAGCGTGAAGGTGACCGAGGCCTTTGTGGTCGAGCGTTACAGCCACGTGATGCACATCGTGAGCAACGTCGAGGGCACGCTGCTGGAGGGCATGACCAGCATGGACGTGCTCAAGGCCAGCTTCCCCGCCGGCACGCTCACCGGCGCGCCGAAGGTGCACGCCATGGAAATCATCGACCAGCTCGAACCCACCAAGCGCGGCCTTTACGGCGGTGCCTGCGGCTACCTGAGCTACGCCGGCGACATGGACGTGGCCATCGCCATCCGCACCGGCATCATCAAGGACCAGACGCTCTATGTGCAGGCCGCTGCTGGCGTGGTGGCCGACTCCATCCCGGAAATGGAATGGAGGGAAACCGAGCACAAGGCACGTGCGCTGCTGCGCGCGGCGGAACTCGTTGAGGAGGGGCTGGAATGAAACTCTTGATGATCGACAACTACGACTCGTTCACCTTCAACATCGTGCAGTACTTCGGCGAACTCGGTGCCGACGTGACCGTGGTGCGCAACGATGAGATCACCGTGGACGAGATCCAGCGCCGCTTCGACGCGGGCCAGATCGACCGCTTAGTCATCTCCCCCGGCCCATGTTCGCCGGCCGAGGCCGGCATTTCGGTGGCGGCGATCCAGCACTTCGCGGGCCAGCTACCGATCCTGGGCGTGTGCCTGGGCCACCAGAGCATCGGCGCGGCCTTTGGCGGAAAGATCATCCGCGCACAGGAGCTGATGCACGGCAAGACCAGCGTCATCACCACCACGCAGGAAGGCGTGTTCGCGAACCTGCCCAAGCAGTTCACAGTCAACCGCTACCACTCGCTGGCCATTCAGCGCGAGAGCTGCCCCGACTGCCTGACCGTCACGGCCTGGACGCCCGACGGCGAGATCATGGGCGTGAAGCACAAGACGCTGGCTATTGAAGGCGTGCAGTTCCACCCCGAGAGCATCCTCACGGAACACGGGCACGCGATGCTCAAGAATTTTCTGGAACAGACATGAAAACGGTTGATCTCAGAAGCGACACGGTGACGCAGCCCACAGCGGCCATGCGCGCCGCCATGATGGCCGCGCCCCTGGGCGACGACGTGTTCGGCGACGACCCCACGGTCAATGCGCTGCAGGAACGGATTGCGGCGCTCACCGGCAAAGAGGCGGCACTCTTCATGCCGTCGGGCACGCAGAGCAACCTGTGCGGCATCCTGGCGCATTGCGGCCGGGGCGATGAGTACATCGTCGGCCAGCTGGCCCACACCTACCGCTACGAAGGCGGCGGCGCGGCGGTGTTCGGCAGCGTGCAGCCGCAGCCGCTGACGCAGGACGCCCAGGGCCGCATGCAGCTGGCCGACATCGCGGCGGCCATCAAACCCGATGACCCGCACTTCGCCCGCACCCGCCTGCTGTGCCTGGAGAACACCTGGAACGGGCAGGTGATGCCGGACGTCTACCTGCAAGGCGCCACGGCGCTGGCGCGCGAGAAGGGCCTCAACACCCACCTGGACGGCGCGCGGGTGTTCAACGCGGCCGTGGCCTCGGCCGCGCCGGGGCAGGGGGCTTTCGAGCGCCTGCGTGAGATCGCCGATCACTTTGACAGCCTCTCGGTGTGTTTCAGCAAGGGGCTGGGTGCACCGGTGGGCTCGGCACTGTGCGGCTCGCACGAGCTGATCGAGCGCGCTCGGCGACTGCGCAAGATGGCGGGTGGCGGGCTGCGCCAGGCCGGCCTGCTGGCGGCCTGCGCGCTGCATGCGCTGGACCACCACGTCGAGCGCCTGGCCGAGGACCACGCCAACGCGCGCCGGCTCGCCGACGGCCTCGGGGGCATTGAGGGCCTGACGGTGAAATCGGCCTCGACCAACATCGTCTTCGTTGACGTGGCCGAGGGCCGTGGTCCTGCCCTGCTGGACTACCTGAAGGCCCACGGCGTGCTGGCCACGGGCCTGATTGGCCTGCGCTTCGTCACCCACCTCGACGTCGACGCTGCTGGCGTGGACCACGCCGTCACCACCGTGCGCCGCTTTTTTGCCGAAGCGCCCGGTGCCGACGTGGCCCGCGCGCGTACCGGCCCCTACTGATTGCCCAGGCGCAGACCATGCCCGACACGCCCCAGCTTCTGGTGTTCATCGCGGCGGGCTGGCTGCTCAACCTCACGCCGGGCCCCGATGTGCTCTACATCGTCAGCCACGCGCTCAGGAGCGGTGTGCGCGCCGGTGTGGTGGCGGCGCTGGGCATCGTCAGCGGTTGTTTCGTTCACGTGTTTGCGGCTGCGCTGGGCGTGGGCGCGCTTCTGGCCACTTCCGCCACGGCGTTCACGGTGCTGAAATGGCTGGGCGCCGCCTACCTGCTGTGGATGGGGGTGAAGCTGCTGTTCAGCCAGGGCGGCGGTGCGTCCATCGTCCCGGCTGACGTTCCGGGCGAGCAGGTGCCCGTCAATCTGGGGCGTGTCTACCGCCAGGGCTTTCTCACCAACGTGCTCAATCCCAAGGTCGCGCTGTTTTTCCTGGCCTTTGTGCCGCAGTTCATCGCGCCGGGCACCGAAGACAAGCTGACGGCTTTCCTGCTGCTCGGCCTGCTGTTCAACCTCAACTCGCTGCCCATCAACTTCGGCTACGCCTGGCTCGCCGGATGGGCCGCGCGCCGCGTCCGCGCGGTGCAGCGCACCCTGCACTGGATGGACCGCGCGGCCGGCGCCATGTTCATCGCGTTCGGCTGCAGGCTCGCACTGGCGGACAATCCCTCTCGCTGATAACGGAGACACCCATGCCCAACACCCACAAGATCACCCCGCAGGAAGCGCTGCAGCGCACCATCGAGCACCGCGAGATCTTCCACGACGAAATGCTGCATCTGATGCGGCTCATCATGAGCGGCGAGATGTCGCCCGTGATGATGGCGGCCTTCATCACCGGCCTGCGCGTGAAGAAGGAAACCATCGGCGAGATCACCGCCGCCGCGCAGGTGATGCGCGAGTTCTCCACCAAGGTCCACGTGGCCGACAAGACGCATCTGGTGGACATCGTGGGCACCGGCGGCGACGGCTCGCACACCTTCAACATCTCCACCTGCTCCATGTTCGTGGCCGCGGCCGCGGGGGCCAAGGTGAGCAAGCACGGTGGTCGCAGCGTCTCCAGCAAGAGCGGCAGCGCCGACGTGCTGGAGAGCCTGGGTGTGAACATCAACCTGCCGCCGGACCAGATCGCGCGCTGCATCGCCGAGGTCGGCCTGGGCTTCATGTTCGCGCCCAACCACCACCCGGCCATGAAAAACGTGGCGCCGATCCGCCGCGAGCTGGGCATGAAGACCATCTTCAACATCCTCGGCCCTCTCACCAACCCGGCCTCGGCGCCCAACATCCTGATGGGCGTGTTCCACCCCGATCTGGTCGGGATCCAGGTGCGTGCGCTGCAGCGCCTGGGTGCCGAGCACGCGGTGGTGGTCTACGGCCGCGACGGCATGGACGAGGTCTCGCTGGGTGCGGCCACCATGGTGGGCGAGCTGAAAGACGGCGAGATCACCGAATACGAAATTCACCCGGAAGACTTCGGTCTCACCATGGCCAGCAGCCGTGCGCTGCGGGTGGAAACGCCCGAGGACTCCAGAGCTATGCTGCTCGGGGTGCTGGAGAACCGGCCCGAGCCCGCGCTGCGGGCCGCCACCGACATCGTGGCGCTCAATGCAGGCGTGGCCCTCTACGCCGCCAACGTGGCTGCCGACATGGCCCAGGGTATCGCGCTGGCCCGGCGCACCATCGAGTCGGGCGCCGCGGCTGACAAGCTGCGCGCCCTGACCGCCTTCAGCCAGGCAGCTGCTGCGAGCGCCTGAACATGCCAGCCTGGCTGCAGAACGAGGGCGCGTGGATCGCCCTCGGCGTCTCGCTGTTTTTCCTGGTGGCGGCCATCGTGATGCACCGCGTCTTCGTGCGCGTGCTCAAGGGCCCGCCGCCACCGTCACCCAACCCTACCCAACCGAGTGAACCGCATGAGTGACATCCTTCAGAAAATCGTGGCCGTGAAGCACGAAGAGATCGCCGCCGCCCAGCGCAAGAAGCCGCTGGAGATGGTGCGCTTCGAGGCCGAGAGCCGCCTGCGCACCCGCGACTTCGAAGGGGCGCTGCGCGCCAAGATCGCCGCCGGCCAGGCCGCCGTCATCGCCGAAATCAAGAAGGCCAGCCCCAGCAAGGGCGTGATCCGCGAAGACTTCATCCCGGCCGACATTGCGCAGAGTTATGCCGAGGGCAACGGCAAAGTGAGCGCCGCCTGCCTGTCGGTGCTGACCGACCGCCAGTTCTTCCAGGGCGAGCCCGACTTCCTCAAGCAGGCCCGTGCCAGCTGCGACCTGCCGGTGCTGCGCAAGGACTTCATGGTCGACCCCTACCAGGTCTATGAAGCCCGGGCCATGGGGGCAGACGCCATCCTGCTCATCGCCGCCTGCCTGGACGATGCCCGCATGGCCGAGCTGGAGGCGCTGGCGCTCAGCCTCGACATGGCGGTGCTGGTGGAGGTGCACGACCGCGACGAACTGCAGCGCGCGCTGAAGCTGAAGACGCCGCTGCTGGGCATCAACAACCGCAACCTGCGCAGCTTCGAGGTGAGCCTGCAGACCACGCTGGATCTGCTGCCCGACGTGCCGGCCGACCGCCTGCTGATCACCGAGTCAGGCATCGTCACCCAGGCAGACGTGCAGGCCATGCGGGCCGCTGGCGTTCATGCCTTCCTGGTGGGCGAGACCTTCATGCGCGCGCCCGAGCCGGGCCTGGCGCTGGCCGAACTGTTCGGCTGAGGCTTGCCGGTGCAGGCGGGTCTCGATTTCGGTGCGCCCAGGCACGTGCAGGGCCGATCGGCGCTGCTGGACGATCCCGGCGTGCTGTCCGGCTGGCGTCCTTTGCTCAAACAATTCCGGGCCTCACCACAGGGCGTCGGCCTGCAGCATTTCCTGCAGGAACGGCTGGCGCAGGGTGCCGTGGTGTTCCCGCCGCAGCCCCTGCGCGTGTTCACGCTCACGCCGCCCGAGCAGGTGCGGGTCGTCATTCTGGGCCAGGACCCGTACCACGGCGCGGGGCAGGCCGAGGGGCTGGCCTTTTCGGTGGCCCCCGGCGTGACGCCACCACCCAGTTTGCGCAACATCTTCAAGGAGTTGCAGCGCGACCTGGGCCTGCCCTCGCCCGGCAATGGATCGCTGGTGCGCTGGGCACGGCAGGGCGTGCTGCTGCTCAACGCCTGCCTGACAGTGGAAGAGGGCCAGCCCGCCAGCCACGCCGGCCAGGGCTGGGAGAGCCTGACCGACGCGGTGATCCGCCAGTGCAGCGACGACGGCTCCCCCAAGGTCTTTCTGCTGTGGGGCGCGCACGCCCAGAAGAAGGCCGCCGGGATCGACACAGTCCGCCACCACGTCCTGAGCGCCAACCACCCGTCACCCCTGTCAGCATCACGCCCCCCTGTGCCCTTCATGGGCTGCGGTCACTTCGGGCAGGCCAACCGGTGGCTGACGGGACAGGGTCTGCCGCCTGTTTTGTGGTGAGTTTGCGTTTTTCGTGATGGTGACGCGACAAACCCCAAAAAGCCATGGCATAATTCTGGGCTGCGCTACGGAGGGGTGGCCGAGTGGTTAAAGGCAGCAGACTGTAAATCTGCCCGCTAACGCGTACGCTGGTTCGAATCCAGCCTCCTCCACCAGCAGTTGATGTGATCTAAGAGCGATTGG
>JAUXNG010000036.1 GCA_030682835.1 Hydrogenophaga sp.
TGCCCCCGATCGTGCTGACCGGGGTGATTGCCCTGACCCAGACCGTGTATGGCGATTTTCCGGAGCAGGCCAAATGAGTTCCTTGATGTTGGCTGGCCTGATTTTTGGCTGCATGCTGGGCCTGATGGTGATCCGGGTGCCCATCGCCATTGCCATGTTTATCGCGGGTGTGTTCGGCTACCTGTACCAGGTCGGCCTGGCGCCATTTCTCAACAACCTCAATGGCCTGGCCTATGCGCGCTTTGCCAGTTATGACCTGTCAGTCATTCCGCTGTTCATCCTGATGGGCAACTTCGCCACCCAGGGCGGCATCTCCAAGGCCCTGTTCCAGTTTGCGAGCGTGGTCATGGCCGGCTTCCGTGGCGGCCTGGCCATGGCGGCCGTGATGGCCAGCGCGGCCTTCGGCGCCATCTGCGGCTCGTCCATCGCCACCGCGGCCACCATCACCTCGGTGGCGCTGCCCGAGATGAAGCGCCATGGCTATTCGGGGCGGATATCCACCGGCACGCTGGCAGCCGGCGGCACGCTGGGCATCCTGATTCCGCCGTCGGTCCCGCTGGTGATCTACGCCATCCTGACCGAGCAGAACATCGCCAAGCTGTTTGCCGCGGCCACCATCCCCGGCATCATTGCGATGTGTGGTTACCTGGTTGCGATTGCCGTGTATGTGCGGCTGTTTCCCGGCCACGCGCCCGAGCATGACGAGGACCGTCCGCGCATGACGCTGTCCGGCGTCATGGCCGTGGCGCCGATTGCCATCATCTTCGTCGTTGTGTTTGGCGGTATCTACGGCGGGCTGTTCACGCCCACCGAGGGCGCGGGCGTGGGCGCGGCAGCCACCTTTGTGGCGGCCCTGCTCAGGCGGGAGTTGACACTGCAGAAGATCAAGCTGTGTTTTTACTCCACGGCCGCCACCAGCGCGATGATCTTCATGATCTTCATCGGCGCCGACATGATGAACACCGCGCTGGCGCTGACCCAGGTACCGGCCCAGCTGGCCACGGTGATTCAGGGTTGGGGTGTGGCGCCAGTGCTGGTGGTGTCGGGCATCCTGCTGTTTTATGTGGTGCTGGGCGCGGTGATGGACGAGTTGTCCATGATCCTGCTGACCATCCCGATCTTTTTCCCGGTGGTGATGGGCCTGGACTTTGGCATGCCGTCGGAGTCGGTGGCGATCTGGTTCGGCATCATGGTGCTGATGACGGTGGGTTTCGGCCTGCTGGCACCGCCGGTCGGGCTGAACGTCTATGTGGTCAACGGCATGGCCAGGGACGTGCCCATCTCCGAAAGCTACAAGGGCGTGCTGCCTTTCCTTGCCAGCGACGTGCTGCGCACCATCCTGCTGCTGATGTTCCCGCCGATATCGTTGTGGCTGGTGAAGTTCGTCGGGTGACGCTGGCTGGCCGCAGTGTTCCCGGATTGCTATTGAATTTATAGCTGCTACCCCAAGACTGACCGGGGATAGGGCCGGTTTTAACCTTCATTGTTTGCAGACTGGGGCCCGCATGAGCCAGGATGCCTGGTATCAACGACACAAAACACGAGACACCATCATGACTTTTCAACGTATTGCCTCCGGCCTGCTGGCCTCCCTGCTGCTGACTTCGCTGGCCAGCGCACAAACCTTTCCGTCCAAGCCGGTCAGGATCGTCGTGCCTTTCGGCGCCGGCGGCGTGGCCGACCTGACGGCGCGCACGGTGGCGCAAAAACTCAGTGAGTCGCTCGGCCAACCGGTGGTCATCGACAACAAGCCCGGCGCCGGGGGCGTGGTGGCCGGCGACGCGGTGGCCAAGGCCGAGCCCGATGGCCACACGCTGCTGCTGATGTCCAACGGCACGGCGGTCAGCGCGGGCCTGTTCAAGTCGCTGCCTTTTGACACCGCACGCGACTTTGCGCCGGTCTCAACCCTGGGTTTTTTCGACATTGCCATCATCACGCCGACAGACTCGAAGTTCAAGAACCTCGGCGAGCTGCTGGCGTTTGCCAAAGCCAACCCCGGCAAGCTCAACCTTGGCAGCATCAACATCGGCAGCACGCAAAACCTGGCGGCCGAACTGTTCAAGACCAGTGCGGGTGTGGACATGCAGATCGTCCCCTTCAATGGCACACCGGCGGTGATCACCGCCTTGCGCGGCGGGCAGATCGATGCCGCGGTGGAAATCCTCGGCCCGGTGCTGCCGCAAATCAAGGCCAACGCGGTGCGCGCGCTGGCTGTCACCGGCGAAAAACGCGCGGTTGTTCTGCCGGATGTGCCCACCGCGAAGGAAAGCGGCCTGCCGACCTTTGTGGCGTCCAGCTGGAACGCGCTGGCCGCACCGGCCAAAACCCCGAAAGACGTGATCGCCCGCCTCAACAAGGAAATCAGCGCTGCCGTGAATTCGGCTGACGTCAAAAAGAAGCTGGCCGACCTCAATGTCGAGGCACGCGGCAGCTCGCCCGAGCAGGCCGCAGCCTTGCTGGCCAGCGAAACCAAACGCTGGGGCGATGTCATCGTCCGCGCCAAAATCCCGACGCAATAAAGCCGCAGGCCGGTCGCTTGAAGGAGTGTCAGCCGTGAATTTCCAACACCTGGGCATGGTCGGTTATGGCGAGGTCGGTCGGATTTTTGCCGCCGGCTTGAAGGACCGTGTGGCGGGCGCCAGCACCTGGGATCTCAAGTTCGAAACGCCGGCGCTGCGCGAAGCCCCGCTGGCCCACGCGGCGCAGGCGGGTGTGGATGCGTGCACCTCCATGGCCGAGCTGTGCGGGCGGTCCGACCTCATCATCTCTGCCGTCACCGCGTCAAACACCCTGGCGGTGGCGCAAGGGGCCGCAGCCCACATCCGGCCGGGTGCGATTTTCCTGGACCTCAACTCGGCCTCGCCCGGCACCAAGCAGCAGGCCGCGGCGCTGATCGAGGCGGCTGGCGCGCTCTACGTCGAAGCCGGCGTCATGACCTCGGTGCCGCCCTACGGCATCCGCGTGCCCATGCTGCTGGGCGGCGCACGCGCGGCCGAACTGGCTGCCTTGCTCAACGGCTGGGGCATGGATGTCAAGGCCGTCAGCGAGCAGCTCGGTGTGGCGAGCGCCATCAAGATGTGCCGCAGCGTGATGATCAAGGGACTGGAGGCGCTGGTGATCGAGAGCTACACCACGGCACGGGCCTACGGCGTGGAAGACCACGTCTTGCCGACGCTGGCCGAGACCTTCCCCAGCATCGACTGGGGCAGGCAGGGCGCCTATTTTTTCAGCCGCGTCGTGCAGCACGGCCAGCGCCGCGCCGAGGAAATGCGCGAGGCGGCCAACACCGTGCGCGAAGCCGGGCCGGGCTTCCAGCCCTTCATGGCCTCGGCGATTGCCGACAAGCAGCAGTGGGTGGCCGATCAGGCCAGGGCCGGTTTTTTTGCCGGTCTCGGCAAGGATGCCCGCTGGCAGGACTACGCGGACCGGCTGCTGGACGCGGCGCCGAAGCCGTAAGCTGCGGGAGACGACTGAGCGATTGTCATTGCGGGCTTGACCCGCAATCCATGCCAAGCGGGCGAGACAGCCTCCGCGGACCGGGCAGCCTGGATGCCGGGTCGAGCCCGGCATGACAAGCCTGAGAGCTCCCAGTTATGCGGGCAGCACCCGACTCAATCCGTCTTGACCCGGCCCGACTGGATCACGGGCCTCCCGCAGGCGATTTCGCTCGCGATGTGTTTGCCAAAACCCTCGGGCGTGGTCGGCGTGCCGACGGCCCCTTCGTGAAGATCATGCTGTGTTGCTTGTTGCTTCTTGTTTGTTGCTGGGTTCAGGCGTAAGGCTTGATGGCTTCAATGACCACTGACCTGACCAGTTCGATCGCTTTTTTCTGGGTGTCGGTGCTGGCGCGGCGGGAGGAGCGCACCAGCATCAGCTCGCTCATGATGCGCGGCGAACGGATGCTGCGCAGGGTGAAGTGGCCGGGGTCTTCGGCATTGCTCAGCGTGTAGCTTGGCAACACGGCGTGGCCCATGCCTTCCCGGACCAGGCTCAGGATGGCGTTCAGGCCGTCCACTTCCAGTGCCACCTGCGGCTTGCAGCCGATGGCGATCATCTCGCCTTCAACCAGGATGCGGAAGGCATTGGGCCGGCTCGGCAAGATCAGCGGCAGTTTGGCGACCTCGGCCAGGCCGATGGGCTGGCGTTTGCCGCTGCTGCCTTTTTTGGCTGCAGGCCCGGCCCTGGTACTGTTTTTGGGGGAGATCAGCACCAGTTCTTCCGTTCGCAGGGTGATGGTTTCCAGCTCGGGCGAACGCTCGGAGTTGTAGAGCACGGCCAGGTCCAGGTTGCCGACACGCAGACCTTCCTGCATCAGGATGGAAAAACCTTCGGTCAGGGTCAGCTGGGCATGCGGCATTTGCTGACGGAAGGCCTGGGTCAGCGGCACGGTGATGAGTTTGGACAGGCTGGGGGGCAGGCCGATGGAAACGCGGCCGGCCAGACCCCCGCGCACAGCGTCCAGTTCTTCGCGCGCCACGTCCACCTGGTGCAGGATGCCGCGCCCATGCTTGAGCAGCAGCTTGCCGGCTTCGGTGGGAATGGCGCCGCGACCGGTGCGCGTCAGCAGGCTTTGCCGCAATTCCACCTCGAGCAGGCGGACCTGGCGGCTCAGCGCCGGCTGGGCAATGTCGAGCGCGATGGAGGCGCGGGTAAAACTGCCGAGTTCGGCGACCCGCACGAAGTATTCGAGTTGCTTGAGGTCCATAACTGGTGTGAACAGGCCCTAATTGAATAACCTTTGATCCATTATGCCCAAGTGATATACCTGCTAGTCCGGCCGGGACCTTTCCTTCCAAGGCGGAACAAACCAGAATTCAATCATGCAAAGTGCGACTCCCGGGATCAAGGGCATTTCCTCCATGGCGACCCGCCAGCTGCTGGCCGAACTGGTCAGCGCTTTCGAAAAGCTGTCCGGGTGCACGGCCGTGATCGAAGCGGTCGGTGGTGTGGATGCCGCCAAACGCGTACAGGCGGGCGAAGCCTTCGATGTGGTGGTGCTGGCCTCTGATGCCATCGACAAACTGCTGGCCGCCGGCCATCTGCATGCGGGCAGCAAGGTGGACCTGGTGAAGTCCGGCGTTGCCGCCTGCGTGCGCGCCGGCTCGCCCCTGCCCGACATCAGTTCGGAAGACGCCGTGAAGCGCGCCGTGCTGGCCGCACGCAGCATCAGTTGTTCGACCGGGCCCAGCGGTGTGGCGCTGGCCAAATTGTTCGAGCGCTGGGGGATCGCCGGCGAGATCCAGGACCGCATGGTCCAGGCGCCGCCGGGGGTGCCGGTGGGCACGCTGGTGGCGCGCGGTGAGGTCGAGCTGGGCTTCCAGCAACTGAGCGAGCTGCTCCACGTGCAAGGCATCAGCGTGGTGGGCCCGCTGCCGCCGGCCATCCAGATCACCACCATTTTTTCCGCCGGCATTCATGCCAGCGTGCCGGCCGGCTCAGCGCAATTTGAACGGGTGAGCGCCATGCTGGACCACATGTGCTCGCCGCAGGCCCGGGAAGCCAAACAGCGCCAGGGCATGGACCCGGCTTGAACCGAAGACGAACACAACACGAAAAACACAGGAGAACCCATGAGCCTCATCATCGATTGCCACGGTCACTACACCACGGCGCCCAAGGCGCTGGAGAACTGGCGCAACCAGCAGATCGCCGGCATCAAGGACGCTTCCGTCATGCCGAAGGTGGCGGACCTGAAGATCAGCGACGACGAGCTGCGTGAGTCGATAGAAACCAACCAGCTGCGCCTGATGAAGGAACGCGGCAGCGACATCACGCTGTTTTCGCCGCGCGCCAGTTTCATGGCGCACCACATCGGCGACTTCAATGTCTCCAGCACCTGGGCGGCGATCTGCAACGAGTTGTGCTTTCGTGTCAGCCAGCTGTTTCCGGATCATTTCGTGCCGGTCGCGATGCTGCCGCAGTCGCCGGGCGTCGATCCGAAAACCTGCATCCCCGAGCTGGAAAAATGCGTGAAGGAGTACGGCAACGTCGGCATCAACCTGAACCCCGATCCCTCGGGCGGCCACTGGACCAGCCCGCCGCTGACCGACAGGCTCTGGTACCCGATCTACGAAAAGATGGTCGAGTACGACCTGCCGGCCATGATCCATGTCTCGACCTCGTGCAACCCGGCCTTCCACACCACCGGCGCGCACTACCTGAACGCCGACACCACGGCTTTCATGCAACTGATTCAGGGCGACCTGTTCAAGGACTTCCCCACGCTGAAGTTCATCATTCCGCACGGTGGCGGCGCC